>NZ_JBLWVE010000001.1:0-745312 GCF_048268645.1 Brumimicrobium sp.
TCACACATCTTTGTTGCCTCAGACACGTCATAGAAGTGGTTTGATGAATTTTCCTAAAAACCCTCATCGGAGGACCTACCTCCATCTTTATTATAGCTTACACAGCACACATCGAGTAGACGGCTCCGCCAGCTAAGCTGACGGAGTGCGCCTGCAGACGCATCGGTGCAGACTTGCACCCTTTAGATTAATTCCTTACTTTCGTAAGGTAAAGATGCCCATGCTGGGCACACACAATGGCTATACGTAATGCGGGCAAAAGTGCTGATATGAAAGTAATTACATTAAATAAACTAACAGCTAAACGGAAAGTGAAGTGCCTTGAAATCCCGCACTACGCATAGCCGAGACCGTTGTGGTGCATTAAAGCAATCCTAATTCATTAGCTGATTTTTCAGGTGGCATTCCATCTAAAGTATCTGTAAAGTAAGTATCTAATTTATCAGCATATTTTTCAGAACGTTTTAATTGCTTTCTAAATAACTTTGCAAGCTCTTTGCCCTCATCTGTAGTTATATGCTTTTTTAGTTTATCAAAATCTTTAAGTATAGTTGTCATAATAAAATAACGCACCACAACAATTAAGCATCAATGAGGTCTAGTAAGGCTGGAGTTCATTGTATTTGGTGTTGAACGCTACCTTTGGCGGTGGGTTCGAAGTCATAAAAAACCATAGAGATTCAATATCAAAAGGTGTGATTGTATTTCTAAAAACTTGCCTTTCTGTATTTATTAAAACCAAGAAATAGTACTTCTTCAAATGAAGCCTATTTGTCTGATATCAGTTATATTTGAGTGAAAGTAGGGTTTGTATGCAGACTCCTGTTACCTGCAATCATAGAAAACCGCGTATGTAACTAATATTACACGGTATATGAAAAAAAGCCCATACTTTTGAGGTAAAACATTTTCAATAAATGAAAAAAATAATTCTTCTCTTAACTTCTAGTATTTTATTGTTCTCTAGTTGTAATAGAAAGTCGGAGAACACAAGTAACGTATTAGGTGCTGAAGAAATACCAGAAATTCAGAGTATTAATACACTGCAAAAAAGCGAAGGTTTAAATCTGCTTAAAAACAATTGTTTTTCTTGTCATAATCCGAACTCTGAATCGCACGACAACATGCTTGCTCCGCCACTTGCAGGAATAAAACACAAGTACAAGCAACTGTACACGACTGAAGAGTTATTTATAGCCCAAATGTCTGATTTTGTAAACAATCCTACAAAAGAAAATTCAATAATGAAAGGACCTGTTAAAAGGTTTGGTTTAATGCCAAAAACACCTCTCAAAAAATCTGAAATTCAGGAAATTGTTAAATTTATTTACAAAACAGAACTTCCAAAACCAAAATGGTTTAAGGAACACTTTGAAGAAAAACATAATATAGAATGGGAAAAAAGATAATCTTTTTAGTGCTGTTTTTAGGTCATACTGTTGTGTACGCCCAAAAATTAGAAAACAACCTCAAAAAACATATAAAAATATTAGCTTCAGACTCTTTACAAGGAAGATTAACAGGTACTATTGGAGAAGAGATGGCGAGTGAATATATTCAAAACCAATTTAAAGAGCTGAACCTTTCTCCACTGCCTAATTTTAACTTTATTCATAACTTTTCTTTTACTTATAACTTAAATCCACATTCCAATCCTACAAATACAGATACTATTACCGGAAAAAACGTGGTTGCTTTTTTGGATAATGGTGCGACAAATACCTTTGTAATTGGCGGTCATTATGACCACTTAGGTCATAATGAATATAAGCTTTCTAGAGATACAAATTCCACAGGATTAATTCACAATGGAGCTGATGACAATGCTTCTGGGGTTTCAATGGTACTGGAACTCGCAAGAAATTATAGTCAAAATAATACAATAGAACCTGTTAATTTCATTTTTGCGTGTTTCTCAGGCGAAGAACTTGGATTGATGGGATCAAAAGAAATTTCTAAAATTATTAAACAAAAATATCCAAATACTAGTTTAATGGTCAATTTTGATATGGTTGGTAGAATGGATTCGAGTAATAATTTAAGCATTGGAGGTGTAGGAACTTCACCAAGTTTTGCTTCCGTTTTAAATAAAAACAAGCCTAAGGATATGAATACAAAATTAGATTCTAGTGGTGTTGGTCCGTCTGACCATAGTTCGTTTTATTACCAAGACATTCCTGTTTTATTTTTCTTTACTGGGTTACATAGCGATTATCATAAACCAACAGATGATACTGAAAAAATCAATTTAAGTAAAATGGGGATGATTTTTTCCTATACAAAATCAGTAATTGATTCATTGGCTATAAATCCAAATTTAACTTTCACACCTACTAAATTAAAGAAAGAAACAAAAACACCTAGTTTCAAAGTTACTCTAGGAATTTTTCCAGATTATATAGACTATGGGGATGGTTTGCACATTCAGGATGTGATAGAAGGTAAGATTGCTCAAAAAAACGGTTTACAAAAAGGAGATATCATTACTAAAATAGGGAATGTTGAAATAACTGATATTTATACCTACATGGAAGCTTTATCAAAACTAAAAAAGAATAAAAAGTATAAAACAATTTACATAAGAAACGGTATTAGGAAAACCATAACAATAAAATTATAAGAACATGAAATTTATTAAGAACTACATTATTATCAGCTGTATTACATTGGTGTCATTGCCTTTATTTTCTCAAACAGCACCTTTCGAAATTAGTATCGAACCGATTAACATATCCGGCTTAGGTGGTATTCAATCCTATGCATATGGACAAGCAAATGGAAAGTGGCTTATCATTGGAGGAAGACTTGACGGACTTCATAGAAGACAACCATGGGCCTCATTTGACGTTGCCGGACACAACAATCAATTACTTGTTGTTGACCCGGTTTCACTTCAAAAATGGAGTGCACCATTAACATCATTACCTACTTCAATTCAAGAACAATTAAGTTCTACAAATATGGAGTTTTATCAGGAAGGAGACTATTTATATTGTATCGGTGGTTATGGATTTAGCCCAACAGAAAACGATCATACTACATTTGATAAACTAACAGCAATTAAGGTTTCTGATGTTGTGAATGGAATTATCAATAACACTACGATTTCTACTTTTTTTAGACAAATTACAGATACTCAATTTCAAGTTACCGGGGGTAGGTTAAAAAAAATAAATAATACATATTTCCTGCTAGGTGGTCAAAAATTCATTGGAAAATACAATCCAATGGGCCCAAATAACGGACCAGGCTTTGTACAAGAATATACCAATGCTATTAGAAAATTTAATCTTCTTGATGATGGGACAAATATTACCATAACTCATTTACCTTCTCACTTGGATCCTACCAATTTACACCGCAGAGATTATAATGCTGAACAACAAATTTTACCAAATGGAAATGAAGGAATTACAATGTTTTCAGGTGTTTTTCAGCAAAATGTAGATTTACCGTTCTTAAATTCTGTAACTGTAGATGCTAATAACTACAATGTGAATAATACTTTTCAACAATACTACAACCATTATCATTGTCCGGTATTGCCAATATATTCAGAACAAGAAAATGAAATGCATTCTGTTTTCTTTGGAGGTATTGCTCAGTTCTATGATAATTCCGGAACTTTAGTTCAAGATGATAATGTACCTTTTGTAAACACTATTGCTAGAGTTACTAGAGATAATTCTGGTAATATGGCTGAGTATAAATTACCTGTAGAAATGCCCTCACTTCTTGGTGCAGGAGCAGAATTTATTCCTAATTTAAACTTTCCTCATTTTAATAATGAAGTTTTTAAATTAGATAGTGTTTCCACAGATAATGTTCTAATTGGTTATATTTATGGAGGAATAAGCAGTTCCCAACCTAATATATTCTTTATTAATGATGGAACACAAAGCAGTGCTACTAATCAGATTTTTAAGGTTTTAATAAAGAAACCTACAAATTTATCTGTTGATGATTTAAATGAATCAAGTATAAATGATTTAAATTTAAAAATATATCCTAATCCAAATGATGGTATATTAAAGGTTGCATTTAATTTAAAGGAAGTTGAAGATGTTAAATTAATTATTCACGATTTAAATGGTAAAATTATTGACAAAACGACATTAACTAATTTATCAATTGGTAGTAATTTATATGAAAAGGAGATTACCAAACTAATTAACGGTAGTGTGTATTTTATTTCTATAGAAACATCGAATACTAAAACAACGCACAAATTAGTAGTGAAAAGATAGAGCCTGCAGTTAATGTTGTGTACAGCAAATAGGACAATTCACGGTTTCCGAAAGTTTATTCCCTTTAACTAGCACCGCTATCCGTAAGCAACAGGATGCATTTTAAAAAAATAAGATAAAAAGGAAATACAACGCTTTGGAATAGTTAGAACTTGGAAGTTAATCTGTATCTTTCTGTCCTACTTGCCGTATGCCCAACCGTTGTATACATCGGATGACAAATGACAGAAAGAATTATTTTATCGATAGTAGCCATAAGTATGCTCGTCTTAACACTTAAAAAAGTCGATAGACAAAATGCCTTACTTACAGCAGGTCTGACATTTGGTATTTTGATTACATGGATAGGTATCCCAATAGTTGTAACAATCGGACTGATAACTTATATGCTAACTGCTCTTTTAATTTCGTTAACTAATTTAAGAAAGAGGGGGCTTTCAAAACTTAATCAGATAACAATAGTTTTAGCCGGAATATGGGCTTTCGGATTAAATCTTATGGTGATAGTGCATTTTCCATATGCTTCAGAAGTCCGAATTAGCGTATTTATACCCATCATTTTATATTTAATCAGTCTTACACGTGGTATGGTTAAAAGAAAAGAGTTTGGGTATTTAACAATAATGAGTGTGGAATTCATACTAAGGTTAATTAGATTTTAAAAAAGACTTACTCATAACACAGCCTTTGCCGGTCAGCCAGTGCAACCCTTCGATTTTTACATTATTGAAAATAAAATGCTGGTTTCTTCGATAAAATATTTAAAAACAGGCTGATGTAAAAGCACAACACTACATACCCTCCTTCAAAGAAACTCACATTTACAAATACTCAAAAGCTACTTTTCTCTTGCCTCTAAAATTTCGTAGGCTTTTTGAATTTCTATAAATCTTTTCGCAGCAATTTCTTGATGTTCCTTTCCTTTGGTGGCAAAAACATCAGGATGATGCAATTTCACGAGGCGGCGGTAGGCTTTTTTTATTTCGTCCTTTGAGGCGTTTTCAGAAACCCCCATAATTCTATATGCAAGTTTTACAGCAGTAATTCTTGAACTTGGACTTTCTGAAGATTTAGTCCTTTCTTGTTGCTGGGTATAGATCGCGATAATCCTGTCTAAATCCTCTGCCGAAAGTTTTAACAGTTCGTTTATCTCTTTTAATAATGCTATTTCCCGTTGGTTCATAGCACCGTCAACATTTGATAAGCCTGCTAGAAAATACATGATTTGCAAGCGCTGCTCACGTTGGGGTAATTTTCTTCGCAACCACTTGGAAACCGTACGTGGATGAATAGGCCGTTTTAAACTTGCGGTAAACGAACGTCCAAAATCATAATGTGAATGTGGGAAATGCCTAGCGAAATAACTATTCAAATAAAGTATTTTCTCTCTGTAAGATGAACTGTCTTTGCGAACCATGAGTGCTCCAAGGCTTATATACGCCTCCAATAATGGGTCATGAGGAGGTTCTTCCTTTATTTGCTGTTCATTCATCATTAAATTATGATCCCATGCTCTATCATTTTTAATGTTATTCAACACCTGAATGAAAACAACAACTAGTACTAAAAATAAATAGAAAAAGATGGTCATCATAGGTTTGCCTGAATTAGTCTTGGTTTTTTTGCAGTATTTTTAATTAATCAATGGATTAAATGTGAAAATCACATCGTAAATCCGGCCTAAAATAGTTAAAATTGCTGTAATTACTATTCGTGATTGTCTAATGGTTTTTCATACTCTGTTCTAAATAGGCTGTAAATTAGGCGATATGAAATTTTATAAACTTGCATTTACTATTGAAATGTTATCTTTAGAAGCATGAACAACATTACTTTATACCTAATAATAGGAATTACATTTGGAGTCCTTCTTGGATACAGAAAGTTAAAAGCTTCTAAACAGGAGTTTCATAACTCAATAAAGCCATTAAACAACCCATCAAAAAAACCATTTCCAAGTCTTTGGAGAAGTATACTTCGAGATCGCGTCAAGTTCTATAATCGGCTTACAAGAGATGAAAAAACGGAATTCGAAAGAAAAGTCCACGTTTTCCTATTAAATGTCAAAATTCAAGGAATGAATACTGAAGTATCGCATGAAGACAAAATACTAATTGCAGCAGGAGCAGTAATCCCTGTTTTTCGTTTTTCGAGATGGAATTATGCTAACCTCAAAGAAGTTCAGCTTTATCCAGATCAATTTCAGATTCCAGATTCTACCAGAATGGCGCATGGATTGGTAGGTTGGGGTTCTAATGAAGGAACAGTAATGTTATCCCGAAAGTCTATAAATGAAGGTTTTCATGATAATACAGATAATAAAAATGTTGTAATTCACGAATTCATTCATGTTCTTGATAAACAAGATGGTAAAATTGATGGAATTCTGGGTAACTCCATGAATGATATCGATTTAATGCCTTGGCTACACATTATCAACATTAAAATGAACGAAATTGATTTTGGAACCTCAACAATTCGAGACTACGGGGCAGCTAACAGGGCTGAGTTCTTAGCGGTTGTCAGTGAGTTCTTTTTTGAGAATCCGGAACGACTAAGAACAGAACATCCTGGATTGTACAATGCATTGGATTCATTTTACAGTGAGAAAAAATAAAGTTGAAAAGCGATTCACTGCTTCAATATTTACTATTGGAGGGATAAAAAGCTATGTCGATTATCTCGTTTATTCACCATTAAAAAAACCCAAACTTTCCCTTTTCTCAAAGAATAATCCTACTTTTATTCTTTGAATCTAAAACAGAAAATGAAAGTAGAAGATATCGATAACATTACGCTCAAGTACTTAGACATTGATGATTATCAAGAGCTAAAGGACGTGATGATTGAGGCTTATCCTACAATGGGAACCTATTGGAAGGAAGGGCATATTGAAAAATTATTATCGATTTTTCCGGAAGGACAAGTGGTTGTCAAAATTAACGGAGAATTGGCTGGTTGTGCTTTATCTATTATTGTAGATTACGATAAATACGATGATGCGCACACCTACAGAGACATTACAGACAATGATACTTTCAATTCACACCAGCAAGATGGTGATGTTTTGTATGGGATTGATGTATTTATCAAGCCAGAATTTCGTGGATTAAGATTAGGTAGAAGACTATATGATTATCGAAAAGAATTATGCGAAAAGTTAAACCTAAAGGGAATTGCTTTCGGGGGAAGAATACCCAACTATCACAAGTATCAAGATAAGTTAACTCCAAAAGAGTATATCGATAAAGTTAGAACGAAAGAAATTACCGATCCTGTATTGAATTTTCAAATTTCCAATGACTTTTATCCTACGCGAGTTTTAAAGAACTATTTAAAAGGCGATGTACATTCGAATGATTATGCCGTTTTATTAGAATGGAGAAACATTTATTATGAGAAAGCGTCAAAAAAAGCTGCGTCAAAAAAACGTGTGGTTAGACTTGGATTAGTCCAATGGCAAATGCGTCCATACAAGGACACAGAGACTTTCTTTGAACAATGTGAGTTCTTCATTAGCTCATTGTCGGGCTACCGTTCAGATTTTGCGTTATTCCCTGAGCTATTTAATGCTCCATTGATGGGAAATGACAATCACTTATCTGAAGCAGATGCTATTCGTTCGCTTGCAGAATACACAGAAGAAATCGTTGAAAAATTTTCTGGGTATGCTATTTCGTATAACATCAATATAATTTCAGGAAGTATGCCTGAGATGATCGATGGGGTACTCTATAATGTTGGGTATTTATGTCGCCGAGATGGAACTGTAGAACGCTATGAAAAAATCCATATTACTCCAAACGAGGTGAAATATTGGGGGATGCAAGGAGGAAATAAAATTCAGGTTTTTGATACCGATTCTGGGAAAGTAGGAATACTTATTTGCTACGATTCAGAATTCCCAGAGCTCAGTCGATTATTGGCCGATCAAGGAATGGAGATTTTATTCGTACCTTTCTTAACAGATACACAGAACGGATATTCACGGGTAAGACATTGTTCGCAAGCTAGAGCAATTGAAAATGAATGCTATGTGGCCATTGCTGGAAGTGTAGGGAATCTACCCAACGTTCACAACATGGACATTCAATACGCACAATCGATGGTGTTTACGCCTTGTGATTTTGCCTTTCCCACGAATGGTGTAAAAGCAGAAGCCACTCCAAACTCAGAAATGATTTTGATTGCAGATGTTGACTTAGATTTGTTGCGTGAACTAAATGAATTTGGAAGTGTTCGTAATTTGAAAGACCGAAGAACAGACTTATTTGAGTTAAAAAAGAAAGTAGCTAAATAGAATTTTAATAAATAAATCATGATTGAGTTTTTTGAAGACTATCAGTATGAAATAATTTACATTATCGTTACAATTATTTCTGTTGTTGCATTGCGATTTCTCACCACTTTTATTCAAAAAAGGGCCTTAAAAAGAAGTGTCGAAAAACTTCATTATCAAAGTGACGGAACCCTAAAAACCGTAAGGCGAATATTAAACACCTTGTGGTTAGTTTTGGGAATCATTGCTATTGCATTGCTCTTTGTTTCTCCTGAAGTCAACAAAACTTTAATCGACAACTCAAAATTCATAATTTACAGTGCAATTGTAACGATTTCCACCGTTGTTTTTGCTTCCACCACAAACAAATGGTTTAAGTGGAAAGTGAATAAAAAGAACGATGAACATGACGACCCCACAAGTTTAAAGTTTCTTCGATACATTGCTATTGGGGCTATTTATACGACAGGAGTATTGCTGATTTTATTGGTATTGCCTGGATTTAAAGGAGTGGCGCAAACTGTTCTAGGAGGTGCAGGGGTAATTGCTGTCATTGCAGGGATCGCATCGCAAGAAGCATTGGGAAATATTGTAAGCGGGTTATTCATCGTATCTTTTAAGCCTTTCAGAATTGGTGACATTATTCAAATAGAAGGTGGAATGACTGGAACAGTTACCGATATTACTTTAAGACATACTGTAATTCGAAATTTTGAAAATCAAATGATAGTCGTTCCGAATTCAGTAATCAATAAAGAAAAACTGATCAACTACAAATCTGTAGATAAACGCATTTGTGAACGTGTAGAAATCGGTATTTCCTATGATAGTGATATCGATTTGGCCAGAAAAATCATGACTGAAGAAGCCGAAAAGCATCCTTTGCTTATCGAGAAGAGAACTTTAAAAGAGATTAAGGACAAGGTTCCTAAAGTTCCTGTTAAAGTCATACGTCTTGATTCATCAGCTGTAATTTTAAGATTGTATGCTTGGACCGCGAATCCAGACGATGGTTGGACCTTGCGTTATGATCTACTTGAAAGCATCAAAAAAAGATTTGATAAGGAAGGAGTTGAAATTCCTTTTCCACAGCAAACAGTTCATTTTAAAAAACCGTTATTTAAAGAAGAATGAAGATTTTTAAGCTCACAGCCTTAATGTTAGTCGTTTTTTGTCTAAGCTCCTGTAAAGTAGGCCGTTTTTTCGTTTACAATGTAGCTGACATAAAAGACCATAAGATTTTTGCCAATCGAACCGTTGAGACAGGGGATTCAACCTTCTATTTCACGCAAGGTATTGAGGAAAAGCCAGATTCTGTTGTTTTTGATGGAGAGACCTTTGATTTTGATCAGTTCCTGAAAAAGCAAAAGTCTGTGGCTTTTATGATTATCCGAAATGACTCTCTATTGTATGAACGCTATTTCAGAATGTATGACCAAGAAGATATCATCCCCTCCTTTTCAGTGGCGAAATCTGTTACTTCTATTTTAATTGGAATTGCAATTGACGAAGGTTTGATTTTATCAGTAGACGAACCTGTTACCAAGTATATTCCAGAACTAAAGCCCAATGGATTCGACAAGGTAACAATCAAGCACTTACTTCAAATGACTTCAGGTTTAGATTATAATGAAGGTTATTTCAATCCATTTGGAAACGTTGCCACCTTTTACTACGGCACTAAATTGCGTCAAGAAATTCCTAAACTGAAATTAAAATACGAACCAGGAGAAAAATTTGAATACCTCAGTGGAAATACACAAATTTTAGGTTTGGTATTAGAAAGGGCTTTAAAAGACAAAACCATCTCTGAGTACCTGCAAGAAAAGATTTGGATTCCACTAGAAATGGAGTACGATGCTAGTTGGAGCATTGACCGAAAAGAAAATGGTATCGAAAAAACATTTTGTTGTTTGAATGCCAGAGCCAGAGACTTTGCTAAAATTGGTCGACTCTATTTGAACAAAGGAAATTGGAACGGAAAGCAAATTGTTTCTGAAAAATGGGTTGAGGAATCAACGAAAGTTGATCGCTCTGAAGGTAGTCCGCGTTACTATCAATACCAATGGTGGTTGCCTTCTGATCAAGGTGATTATATGGCCCAAGGAATTTTAGGGCAATACATTTATGTTCACCCGGAAAAGAACCTCATCATTGTTCGAATGGGTAAAAAAGAAGGGAAAGCAAGTTGGTGGAAAGTACTTACTGATTTAGGGAAGGCTTATTGAGGCAATATGAATACAATCAACTACGAGATGAAATCTCGCAGTAGCGTATTAAGGGAGTTTTATTACAACAGTATTTCTTTACACAATCGGTGCTTTATAAACGTAAATCTTTTTTTGAATTAGAAATTTCATTTGCAAGGCGCTTTATTTTTTAAATCCAAGGAGTCCCGACTGTAACGTCGGGATGACTGATTTCATAAAATATAAGCAACGCAGGAAATGGATTTTATAATCAAAAACATCAGGATTTCTTTACGAATTGAGTAAGAATAACAATCTGTTGTCCATCCACACGTCCTTCAATATGGTTAGCATTGTTGTGGTCTAAAGAAATACGTCTTACCGCGGTTCCTCTTTTAGCTACCATACTCGAACCTTTCACAGGAAGGTCTTTAATGAGGACCACAGTATCACCAGCTTCTAGTACTACTCCATTACTGTCTTTATGCACAATTTTATCTTCTTCATCATCTTCTGCGCCTTGTTTAGCCCAAGCTAAATCCTCTTCTTCAAGGTACATCATATCGATTAAATCTGCAGGCCAACCTTCACCACGCAACTGATTCAACATTCTCCAGGCAACAACCTTAACAGCTGAAACTTCACTCCACATGCTATCATTAAGGCACCTCCAATGATTAGGGTCAACTTTGCTTTCATCATTAAGCTGTGTGTTACAGTTTTCGCAGATTAAAATTGAGTTTTCTTCACTTTCTGTATCACGTGGTGGAACAGTGTAAACCGTTAAATCGTTTTTCGAAGTACACAACTCACATTGATTGTTACTTCTTTCTTGAAGTTTTTCTTGAATCATATTATTGGTGTTTTAAAATACAAAGATAAGTTTAATATTGGAAGGTTTAACCGCAAAGTTGCAGGAGGTTTACGCAATGATCGCAAAGTGAAAAGAAATGAATTATTTTTTTTTCAATAAGGAAGTTGCCCAAACTGGTAAAAAGCACAAAGCTGCAGTTGTTCCAAGGGCTCCACCAAATCCATCGAAATAAGGAGATGTGTGTAGGTAAATGAAAGTGAATAACAATCCAGCTATTCCAATCAGAAAGTAAGAAGAAAGAATTTTATGGGAAGCCATGCCAATAAAAGCAGCTCCGTAAAAAATTACAGGTGCCTCTTCAACAAAGCGAATTGATAAATACTTTTCAAGTAAGACCACGGCAAGTGCAAAAATTAAAGAAGGTAATGCCGAACCGACTACAATTCCCATTTTGAAATTATTATTCAATATAAAAGCAATAACAGCGCCCAATAATCCAACGGTATATAACAAGAATATTATCATCTTAGCATAAACAATAAAACAGTAGCTAAAACTCCAGAAAATGCAACAGAACCTAACTTCCCACCAAATCCGATAAAAAGTCCTCGTGTATAAATATAAAACAGTCCTGAAATTGCGCTTGCAATAAAAATGTAATGTATTTCATCAAACAAACTATTACTGGCCATTCCTACGAAAGATCCACAGTAAATAGCAATGGCCGCAGATTTTAAAGCTTCAGAAGAACGATTTAGATAAGGCAACAATCCTCCGACTAGTCCAACAGCGGCAGAAGCAATGACTCCACCCCAGCCTAACTCATTGTTAAGATAAAATGTTAGCAAGCTTCCAATCACTAAAGCTAAAAACTCAAACAGTTTTCCTTTCATATTAAATTGGTCGCGAAACAAAAAACTGTAACTGTATATGAGTAGCGCCAAAATCACAAGAAAAAGGACTACAGCACCATTAGTTCTTTCAAAAGAATAAATGCATTTTCCGATAAAGAAAAGATGTAAAAACAAAAAAGCGGCGTAACCGATTACAGATGAATATTTGCTCATAAGTCGGCAAAGATAAATACAAAAAAGGAGGCTTCAAGTGTCTCAGCCTCCTTTTTGTATTTGTTAATTCAGATAACTTATTGATTAAAATTATTACTTCAAGAAGCTATATTCTTTTGCATACTCTAGCATTTGCTCTTTAAAGTTAGCATCGTAAGTGACTTTAACATCGATAATATTCCCATCATTGTCCATTTCTGGAACTAAAACAGGATTAACAAACCCACTGTATGGAGGAATGTTTAAAGGCTTAACGCGCTCTAGCACCTCAGCATGAATCGCTTGGTCAATTTTTACTGCGTAAGTTTCAATTAAGTTCTTACCTGCCTCAAAATCTCCTTCTGATTTGATGCGTTGAATCTCTCTTAACAATTCTCCAAACAATCCTTGT
Source organism: Brumimicrobium sp. (assembly GCF_048268645.1). NCBI lineage: Bacteria > Pseudomonadati > Bacteroidota > Flavobacteriia > Flavobacteriales > Crocinitomicaceae > Brumimicrobium > Brumimicrobium sp. The sequence continues at coordinate 12,988 of NZ_JBLWVE010000001.1, forward strand.
AAAGCGACATAATCACGAATTTTAAAGTAGGTTTTTCCATCACGTTCTAACTTTTCGATGACATTGTCTGCCTTTCCTTTTTCGTAAACCCATGCAGCAACAAGCTGACGATTTCTCATGTGAGATTGCTCAATGTTTTTACCCAGTTCTACCCTTTGTAATTGAGTCATTAAGCCATTTCTGATGTAAGCATCGTACTCTGCCTTACCCACTTCTAAAGATTCCATTAAGCCGAGTTCTACCATTTTTTCATTCATCAAGAAGTAAAGAGAAACCAAATCAGCACGCGCTTCTTCTAATGCACTTGCATAATTTTTTAGGGTTTCCTTAGGTGTTCCAACTCCAGGATTCAATTGACCACTCGCATGTCCCACTACCTCATGAAGAGAGGTGTGTAATTTTGAAGCTTTTGCTCCGTGTTTTTTCGCTCTTTCATACTCTTCTTCATCGAAGGTAAACTCTTTAAGCATTGAACTTCCTGAAGCATTTTCGTAGGCTTCAACAATATTTCCAAGACTTACTGATTTAGACCCGTGTTCTGCACGAATCCAATCTGCATTAGGCAAGTTAACACCAATTGGCGTAGAAGGAGAAGCGTCTCCAGCCTCACCAATAACATTCACAACTTTATAAGTTACTCCTTTTACATTGGCTTTTTTATGCGCATCCATAATAGAAGAATTGTCTTCAAACCATTGAACATTATCCTCTAAAACTTTCATTTGCGCTGAAGCTTCGAAGTCTTTCATTTGAACGATGGTTTCGTAAGTTGCTCTATAACCTTTGGCGTCACCATAAACTTCAATAAATCCATTGATATAATCAATATCTCCTTCAGTTGCTTCAACCCATGCAATACTGTATGCGTCCCAGTCTTTTAGGTCGCCTGTTTCATAGTATTTCACCAACAATTTAAGCGCGTCTCTTTGAGCCTCGTTTTCGGCTACCTCTGCTGCTTTTTCTAACCAATAGGCTACTTTTGTCAATGCTTCACCATACATTCCTCCAATCTTCCATGTCACTTCTTCCAACTCACCATTCTCATTCAAAATCATTTTGGAATTCAGCCCGTAAGAAATTGGTGTAGTATCGTTAGGATCCTTAATTTTCGCATAATATTCATCCACCATTTGCTCAGTTACGCCTTCACCATAAAAGTTGTTTGCACTTCCTTTAATGATTCCTTTTGAAGCGTCTAGGTTGACTCCTTTCGCATCTACTGATGGGTCGAAAATAGCGGTCATTGCAGCTTCACTTATTTCAGTTTCTGTGGCTGCTAACAAACTTTCAAAATAGGCTTGATCAAAAGCGGGTTTGAACTTATCTTTTGAATAATGGTGGTGGATTCCATTGGCAAACCAAACTTGCTTCGTGTAGTGTAAAAAGTTTTTCCAGTCTTCACTGTCATCACCTTCATGATTCGCCACAATATGATCTAATGCTTTACGAATTTCAAGGTTGTGCTTATAGTTTTGGTCGTAAATGATGTCTCGACCACTTAATCCTGCTTGCGTTAAATAATAGGCGAGCTTCTTTTGATCGAGTGTCAGTTTATCAAAACCATTAATGCGATAACGAAGTACACGTATATCGGCAAAGCGATCTACTTCCCATTGAAATTCATCATTTTCATTTTGTTCTGTTTGAACTACAGTTTCTTCAGTTGGGGTCTCCTCCTTTTGACCACATGAAAAAAGAACACCTGCGGCAAACGCTCCCATCAAAAATCGGGGCAATACATTTTTTTTCATCTCTTTCATTTATTTGAGTTCCGAATGTAAGAATTTTGAATCAAACAGCCAATTTTCGTTTGCTGCCATTGATATGGAAAGCATAAAGTTAGGTTACAAATCACCTGTTTTAATCGGTATTGAATCGCAAAAAGCAAAAAAGACTTTTCTTCATTTCAGCAATGAAGAAAAGTCTAATCGAAAAGGATGTTACTTTTTTATAATGTTATCTCAGTAAATTCACATGACCTACGATTGTTTTTCTTTCGTCTGACATTGTGGTTTTAAAGTCTATTTTCCACACATAAGTTCCTTCGACAAGTTTCTCTGAGGATTCACCATAAGTTCCATCCCAACCGTGTTCTGAATTGTGTGATTCAAAAATTAATTCACCCCAACGGTTATAGATGTACAATGTATAGTCATATATATCAAACCCCGCAGTAAAAATAGGCTTGAATGTCTCATTGAAATCATCATTATCAGGAGTAAAAGTATTGGGGATATAGTAAATCAACTGATCTTCTACCTCAACGACAACTCTTGCTGTATCGTTACAATTGACTCCTGAGCTAGCGATTAAGGTAACCACATAAGAGCCTGCGCCCTCATTCGGGTAAGTATGGGTAGGAGTATATTCATTCGAAAAGGCAGATCCATCCCCAAAATCCCACTGATAATCTGTAGCATTTGAAGAGTTATTCAAGAATGTTGTTTCAGTATCTAAAATTGAAAGCAATGGAGGCTCAGGTAAGAAATCTGCCTCGGGCAATGCTGTAACGCAAACTAAATCAGGATATGATGTTGTAGCAACGCATCCATTTAAAGTTGCAGTTACAGTAACATCAAAACATCCACTTTGATCATAGTGGTGAGCAACATTGTCTGTGAAATTAGCGTTTGTTCCATCTCCAAAGTCTATTGAATAAGTTGCTCCAGGCTGATTAAATTGACTTTCAAAATCAACCGTAAGCGTATCACATCCAATGACATCACTAGGAACAATACCAACATCAGGGTTGGGATTAACAAATACAGTTACTTCATCAGAAGAAGTACAGCCGTTCGTTGTTACAGTATAGGTGTAATTTTGGGTTGTTGTTGGTCCAAAAGAAACGCCATTACTTACTCCATTGTCCCATGTTCCACTTCCACCAGTTCCATTTAAGCTTACAAATTCTCCTTCACAAATGGTTTGATCTGCACCCGCATCAACAACAGGCAATGGATTAACAGTTACCGTAACCACATCAGTCACGGTACATCCGTTCTCGGTCACTGTATAGGTATAATCTTGGGTTGCATTAGGTGTAAACGCAACTCCATTGGTGACTCCATTGTCCCATGTTCCTGTTCCGTTCCCAATTAATGTTACACTCTCACCTTCACAAATAACTTGGTCAGGACCTGCATTAGCAGTTGGCATTGGGTTAACTTGAACAGTCAAGTCAGAAGAAGATGTACAACCGTTTTCAGTTGCTGTATAAGTATAAGTTTGCGTCGTAGTTGGAGTAAAAGCCACGCCATTTGTTACGCCATTATTCCATGTTCCTGTTCCCCCTGGGACATTCAAAATAACACTTTCACCTTCACAAATCACTTGGTCAGGACCTGCATCAACATCAGGCAAAGGATTAACTGTAACAACCATTGTATCTGTTCCAACACATGCGTATCTATCCTCGGTTCTTAAAACATACTCTGTAGTTACATTTGGAGACACGCTGTTGGGATAATTCGTTGGTCCATTATGGTTCCATGCATAGGTATAAGGCGCAGAGCCTAAAACTGTTGGCGATGAATTCATGGTCGCTGTTTCTCCCTCACAAATAATGAGGTCAGGACCTGCATCAACCACTGGGCACATATTGACTTCAATAATTGATTTAGAATTGTTTGAACCACAATCCAGATCATTCCACATTCCTGGATAAGTTCCTCCTGGATAAATCTGAACACAATCTTCATTTCCACTTTGATTTGGTTCGCCAGGAGCCCAATTGGTGTAGGTAACAGGAGATTGGTCATACCATTCAAAAGTTCCTTCAACAGCTTCGTCATTGAGCCCAATCCAAATCGTACCCGTCTCTCCTATGGCGCTAAGCGCCCCGAGTAAACAATCGTTTTCAGTTTGTGATTGAACAGAAACCAAGTTGGCCCCTAAACCTTCAGCAAAAGCTTGTGCAGCACTTCCTGACATCGATTGTGGGTTTAAGAAATACATACTACAATCTGAAACACATGCATCTAACTCTATACAACCTGCATTCGTAAAGGCAGTTCTAATAGCATCAACATCACAACCACCAGAGCAATCATTTACTGTAAGTGTAGTTGTTGAAGTACATAGCACACCGTCAATTGTAGCCGTAAAAGTATAATCGTGAGTTCCTGCTGGCGGTGCAGGTATGCCTGTAGGATTTTGGTCAGTAGAAGAAAAACCAAAAGGTCCTGACCAGGAGTATGAGGTCATATTACCTGAGGCTAAATTTGCAGTTAAACTGAAAGGATCTCCTTCACACACACTTCCACTGTTACTCGTTGTAATCGGACAACCACAATCGTCTACCGTTATAGTTGCTGTTGCAGAGGTCGCCCCTAAGCAATTTGAATTGGCATCAGAATGAACCGTATAAGTATAAACACCCGCTGTTGCAGGCGCAGTAACCGTAACTGTAGCTCCTGTCGTTGCACTCAAATCTGGAGATGGATCCCAATTATATACTCCATCACCGCCATCAGCTGTAAGGTCTACTGTTTCACCAACACATAGAGCAAAAGTATCTGGAGTAACAGAAACTGGCATCACAACACCTGAGCTGGCCACGAAAGTATAATCACAAACATCACCGGCAAACCCATCAATCATGATATAATATTCTTCTCCTGGAGTTAATCCGGTCGCAGAAATTGAATAAGGAGTGTTTTGGGCATACATACTGTTTGTACAACCTAAATCGGTGACTGCACCACTGGCACAGTTATCGGCTTGAAAAACAAAAATCTGTATGGCTTCATCTGAATTACAATTGTACACATAAGCATCAAAAGAGATTGAAGTCGATTGTGCCGTAAAGGATAAAAAAGCATTGTTTTCAATACTTCCACAAAAAGCACTGTTCAATTGCGTCCAATAATCAGCCGAATATGAGCTCGAGGTTGTTCCACAATACCCATTCACTTCACAAATAGGCGTTGCTGTACACCCTGTATTTCCTGGTGCTGGCTGATTAGAACAGTCCGGTAATCCAGGTGGAGGGTTGATATAACTAGAGCCACCACCTCCAGCAAAAGAAGTGTTTATAGAACTCAGAAGTAAGAGCGAAAAAATCAGTAGTAGTAAATTTTTCATAGTTGTAGTTTTGTAGTGTCGTTGTTCATCTTGCTTTTATTCGTTCCTGGTCATGGTAAGCTCTTGAGTTGTACCATTAGGACGATGAATATCAACCTGCATAACACCAGGAGATAATTCAGTCAGATTAACACGTATTAATTTTCTATCTTTATTGATTGTTGGATCAATTGACTCCACATTAAGTTTGACTTGTTCTAAAATATAAGTTTGCTCTTCTTGAGCATAAAAGAAGTATTTTTCCGCCAATTCAGTATTTGCAAAAGCTTCTACTTTTTCTGATGAAATAACAAATCTATCGACAGGTCCTCCATTGGAAACAGTGTATTCACCAACAAGTGATGTCTCTATTTGTCCTGCCGAAAAAAACGGGATGAGCAAGAAAATGAATGCGTATAGCTTCGTAGAATAAGATAGTAGTCTCATAATTGAATAGTAATAGTTATCCTTTAAACGCTGTTGATGGATAAAGGTTGCCCTAAATCTAGTGATAAACTTACTAAAAACAAAGAGCTTAGAATAAAATCAAACACACCTCATTGTATATCAACAAGATAAGTCCTGAGGAGTTTTAACAATTAGTGAATAATTTAACAGCGAATGATTTAAAAATTATCTTAAAGACGCTGATAAACGTTTATAAATCGCCTAAAAACTAAAAGAGAAAGCTTAATTGCTTTATACCTGCAATTATATTGAGCTCAGATCTTACAATTTAACGCTTCATGTCCTGGCGAATTTCCTACAATCATATTGTTCTAAGATAAATATTTTTCATGGGAGAACATCTGCTTTAGTGATAGCTAAAACTATTCAACACATAAAAACATCAGTCGAAGTTACCCCAAGGTCCTTACTCTATCCTGTAAATCATTTATGATTTAACTCCATTGCCTTCAATGTATTCATCATCAAAGAAACAATCGTCATAGGCCCTACTCCACCCGGAACTGGTGTAATGAAAGAAGCTTTTTCTGAAACACTTTCGAAATCTACATCACCCACGATTCTATAACCGCTTTTCTTTGAAGGATCTTCAAGACGTGTAATTCCAACATCCATCACCACAACACCTTCTTTTACCATATCGGCAGTAAGGAAATTAGGTTTTCCAATTGCAGAAATAATAATATCTGCTTGCAGGGTAATTTCTTTCAAGTTTTTAGTTCTTGAATGCGTAATGGTCACTGTTGAGTTCCCAGGATATGCACTTCTTGCCATTAAGATGCTCATTGGAGAACCTACAATATGCGAACGACCAATAACAACACAATGTTTTCCGGAAGTTTCGATTTCATATCTTTTAAAAAGCTCTAACATTCCCGCCGGAGTTGCAGGTAAGAATCCAGGCAGATTCAACACCATATTTCCTAAATTCGTAGGGTGAAAACCGTCGACATCTTTTTTAGGATCAATTGCTAAAGTAATTTTCTTTTCGTCTATGTGTTTTGGCAATGGTAACTGCACGATAAATCCATCAATTTCATCATCGTTATTGAGTTCATGCACCTTAGCCAACAAAGCTTCTTCAGTGATGGTATCTTCTAGGTGAAACAAAGAGCTTTCGAATCCTATCTCTTTACAGGCTCTAACTTTCGCACCAACATAAGTGAGTGAACCACCATCATTTCCAACTAAAACTGCTGCTAAATGTGGAATTTTCTGACCTTTTGCTTTTCTCGATTGAACTGCTTCTGCTAATTCTTGACGAATTGCTTTTGAAGTTTCTTTACCATCTAAAATCTGCATGACGAATAAGTTTTTGCAAAAATAAGATTAAAAAGACAATTACGGATAATTCAATAACGAATTACGAATTGACAGCTGAATTATTTAGCTTTCAAAAATACCTTCCCTTCAGGATTCACCAATGTTTCTTCATGATATCCTTCTTTAGAAAATGATATTTTTATATCAGGACAACCACCAACTGCATCCGTCATTCCAGTAGTCATAAAATATTTCCCTGAGGAATCGGTGTAGTATTCATAATAAACACTTTCGACCCCCTTGACCAATACACTGTCGATTGGAAGTTGAGTAGCCATATCTAAAACAGTACCAGAAACCTTTCTGTCGCATTCGCAAGAATAAAAAAAACCTAAACTTATTAGCCCTCCTAACATTTTTATGTATGCCTTTCTTCTCATGATAATAAAATTAAAATGTTTAAATCATTTACGTAAACGTATGAACAACATCAACCGTAGGGGAACAATAAAAATATAGGGTATTCCCTGAGATAAAAAAAAGACGACTACCTTTCGATAATCGCCTTTTCCTAAATTAAATATTTCGGCTAAATTTTAGTTTTTGTCAAAAAAACTTAAAGACAAGCATAACGACGTATTTAAGTAGTTTTTGTCATAGACTATTTTCCTGCTCTTTTACGTGCATTCTCATCCAAAAGAATCTTACGGATTCTCAAAGATTCTGGTGTTACTTCAACGTATTCATCAGATTGAATGTACTCTAAACTTTCCTCCAAAGACATTTTAATCGCTGGTGCAATACTTACCTTGTCATCAGCTCCTGAAGAACGCATGTTAGACATTTTCTTGGTTTTCGTAACGTTAATTACCAAATCTCCTTGTCTAGAGTTTTCTCCGATTACTTGACCGCCATAAATTGATTCGTTAGGATCAACGAAGAATTTCCCTCTATCTTGTAAGTTATTTAAAGAATAAGGAATTGCTAAACCTTTCTCCATAGAAATTAACGAACCATTTTGACGACCAGGAATTTCTCCTTTGTAGGGTTGGAACTCAATAAATCTATGATTCATAATAGCCTCACCCGCAGTTTGCGTTAACAAATAATTACGCAAACCAATAATACCTCTTGAAGGCACGATAAAGTCTATCACCATTCGGTCGCCTTTGGCAACCATATTGGTCATTTCTCCTTTACGTCTAGAAACTGCTTCAACAGCTGTTCCAGAGTGCTGTTCTGGCAAATCAATAGTTAATTCTTCAATTGGCTCATGTTTCTTTCCGTCAATTTCCTTGATGATTACTTGTGGTTGCCCTACTTGTAATTCATAACCTTCACGGCGCATCGTTTCAACCAAAACAGCCAAGTGCATTACCCCTCTTCCATAGACTAACCATTTATCGGCTTTTTCAGTTGGTTGAACACGTAATGCTAAGTTTTTCTCAAGTTCTTTAGTTAAACGTTCTTGAATATGACGCGAAGTCACAAACTTTCCTTCTTGTCCGAAGAAAGGAGAATCGTTAATAGAGAACATCATGCTCATTGTTGGCTCATCAATAGTGATGGTTTCTAATGGTTCAGGATTTTCAGCATCACAAATAGAATCTCCAATATCAAACCCTTCAATTCCAGTTACGGCACAAATATCACCAGGCTGAACGTTATCAACCTTAATACGTTCCGTTCCTTCATAAACAAACACATCTTTAATGCGGTGTTTTTCTTGGGTACCATCACGTTTAGCAAGAATAATTGGCATTCCCGGTCTTACCTCTCCTCTTTGTAAACGTCCAATTGCGATACGTCCAACAAAAGAAGAAAAGTCTAATGAAGTAATCAACATTTGCGTATTTCCTTCTTCAATCTTCACTGGAGGAAAATATTCTAAGATGGTATCCAAAAGTGGTTCAATCGTATCGGTTTGTTTTTTCCAATCCTTAGACATCCATTTATTCTTAGCAGAACCATAAACAGTTTCAAAATCTAGTTGGTCTTCATTGGCCTCAAGCTCAAACATCAAGTCAAACACTTTTTCATGCACCTCATCAGGAGTACAATTATCTTTATCGACTTTGTTTACCACTACCAATGGTTTCAATCCCATTTGAAGTGCTTTTTGCAATACGAAACGTGTTTGTGGCATAGGGCCTTCAAAAGCATCAACCAACAAGCATACACCATCAGCCATGTTCAATACACGTTCTACCTCTCCACCAAAATCGGCGTGACCAGGAGTATCAATGATGTTAATTTTTGTTCCTTTATAATTTACAGAAACGTTTTTTGATACGATGGTAATTCCTCTCTCTCTTTCTTGGTCGTTATTATCCATCATCAATTCACCTGCATTTTCACGATCTCTCTCGCTAAATGACTCTCCTGCTTCGATTATGCGGTCAACCAAGGTCGTTTTCCCATGGTCAACGTGTGCAATAATCGCTATATTTCTAATTTCCATTTTTTATTTATCTGGGTTTTAGTGTAATTTTATTATCTTCTTCTTGAACTTCCAGAGCGACTTCCGCTTCGGCCTCTTCCTCCGCTTCTTCTGTCTCCACCCGAGCGACTTCCACCACGGCTTCCACCACGACTTCTACCTCCTTTGGACTTATCTGCAGTTTTTTCAATATTCATGCTTTTACCTTCGAAATCTGCGCCATGAACTTGAGCTAGTATTTTATCCGTATCTGCTTTATCAGCATCAAAGAATGAAAACGCTGGCATAATATCAATTCTACCAATGGTATCTGACTTTAATCCAGTAGAATCGCAAATTACACGTAACAATCCACCCGGGTTCAATCCATCCTTCTCACCTAAAGAAACAAAGAAACGTTGTTTGTTCTCATCCGTTCTACCTCTATCTCTTCTTCTACCTCTATCTCGTCCTCTGTCATCTCCACCTCGATCAGAAGCTTTTGCGTTAAGGTCACCCGCTTTCTTATAATAATCTAAGAAACGGTTAAACTCTGCAGAAACGAATTTCTTAATCACTTCTTCTTTTGATAAACCTTCCAAATCTGCAAGGATATGTGGAATAAAAGGAGCAATTTCTTCTTCGTTTACTTTTGTTGCTTTCACTTTGTCAATCATTGACTCCAATTGAACGGCACAAATTGCTTCAGGTCCAGGAATTTCAGCTGCGGTAAACTTTTGACCAATAATCTTTTCGATTTGATTGATCTTATATTTTTCACGTGTGTTAATCAACACAAGAGATTCTCCTGTATTTCCAGCACGTGCTGTACGTCCACTACGGTGCGTATAGTTTTCTACCTCATCTGGCAAATTGTAGTTGATTACATGAGTAATATCATCAACATCAATTCCACGCGCGGCAACATCCGTAGCTACAAGCAACTGAATGCTTCTGTTACGGAATAAGTTCATTACTCGATCACGTTGTGCTTGTGATAAATCTCCGTGTAATGCTTCTGCGCTGTACCCTTCTTTTCCGAGTTTTTCAGCAACTTGCTGAGTTTCTCTACGTGTACGGCAAAAAACAAGTCCAAAGATTTTCGGATTGAAATCAATTAAACGCTTCAATGCAGCGTAACGATCTCTTTCTTTCACTGAAAAATAAATGTGGTCAATGTTGGCATTACCTTCATTTTTATTTCCTATGCTCACCTCTAATGGGTCAGTCATATACGTTTTCCCAATTCTTGCCACTTCTTTTGGCATTGTTGCAGAAAACAACCACGTACTTTTTTCTTCTGGCGTTGCGCTTAAGATGAAATCCAAATCTTCTTTGAATCCCATGTTTAGCATTTCGTCTGCCTCGTCAAGCACTACTACTTCAACTTCATTCAGTTGAATGGCTTTACGCTTAATCAAATCCACTAAACGTCCTGGAGTTGCTACAATAATAGAAACTCCTCTTTTAATGTTTTTGATTTGACGTTGAATGTCAGCTCCACCGTAAACGGCTTCTACTGTCGAGGCTTTTTCGTACTTAGAATAGTTCTGTACGTCTTTTGCAATCTGCAAACATAACTCCCGTGTCGGACAAATAATTAAGCCTGTTGGGTATTTTCGGCTTTCTGTAATTCTGTTCACTAATGGTAATCCAAAAGCGGCAGTTTTCCCTGTTCCAGTCTGTGCTAATCCTACAAAATCACTCTTAGACTTGAGTAAATGTGGTATAGCTTCCTGCTGGATTGGCGTTGGCTGTTCAAACCCCATGTCTGTAACAGCTTTGACCACTTGGCTTCTCAGCCCTAAATCGTTAAAGGTCATACTTTTATTTAAAATTTGAGTGCAAAGGTACGACATTCTCAAGAGAATCAAGATTTTGAGGTTTTTTTATTCATTTTTTTTTACCTATATCCCAAAAAGAAAAAACAATTAAAAAGAAAAAAACTTCTGCAGTCCTAAGGTTTACAGTATGTGAACTTCGGTCAATTAAGCAACGAAATGAAAAAGCCAATTTTTCAGAAAATAATATATCTCTCTGCCTTCAAAACAAAAACTTACTTTTATTGTCTATAACAGACAACGGAAAAACTAGACGAAAACGGATTAAACAAATCTTCACGCATTCTACTGCTGATAGGTATTTTATTTGTCGCAGTAAATCTGAGGCCTGCACTATCTAGCATTAGTCAATTTCAAGGTATAATTTGAAGTGTGATTGGAGTCACATTTCCCTGCTTTAAAAGTTAGATTTCAGAAACATGCAATCTTGCAATAATCTTATTCTTTTTCATATTTACTTTGAGTAATTTACAATAAATTAAATCTCCATCCTTTAACTCTTTCAAATAAGACCTGATTACTCTTCTTGTAGACGGATAAATTGCTTTCTGAATAGGAATACTTACCGCATATTTATCAAAAAGACTAAATGAATACCTCCCTTGGTCGTCAACTTTAACGTTAATCAGGTGAATCTCGTCTAGTATTGGAGCAATTTCTTCTTGAAGAATAGTAGGCCTGGAATAAATGTCTCCTAAAATAAGTCGTTCTTTTTCGTCATAACCGTGAAATAAGACATTGCTTAAGTCTCCAGCTTTCCACTTTTCAATATCTAGAGGGTCATACATACTAGATTTGTGAATCAATCCAAAAATAGAACCGTATCTCCATTTAAAATGCACCCCTAAATCTACAAAAGCACCATAGTCTGTGATGTTGCAAATTACACATTTATAAAATCTTCCTTTCCCTAGTTTAGGTAGTTGAATAGCCTTCTCTTTTGCTTCAACAAATATTGACCGTTTCTCTTTGTCGAATACTTTAATTTTACCTTTGAAATAAACTCCAATAAATGTTTCAGAAATATCTCTCCAAACATCTAAATTGCTATACTTCCAACCAATGTCCTTATACAATAAAAAGGCAAATAACCCACCAACTTTGATTACAAAACCACTTGTCTTTGGCTCTACAATACGAAAAGTCAAGACTAACTGATCAACATAAGCTTTCTCAATATTTTCAAATAATGGAGTTAGATAGTCGGTATTCTTTTTTATTTCTGAATTACTAAAGGGGTTTTCTTTCATTAATTTAAAGAGGGTTATTCATTCGAATGTTTCAATTAATCATAAAGATATAAAATCCGCAATCAATTAGCGAAAGCTATTTCAGATAATCTACTGTTTACTCCAACTTAAAGCCCTACTTTTACCTTTTCAATAATTTCAAATGGAAAAATTAGACGAAAACGGATTAAACAAATCTTCACGCATTCTGCTGCTGATAGGTATTTTATTTGTCGCAATAAACCTGAGGCCTGCACTATCAAGCATTGGTCCATTGGTCGACATGATTCGTCAAGACATTGGCGTTTCTGAAGCAATGTTGGGACTACTCACTACCTTACCGCTCATTGCTTTTGGTGTTATTTCCACCATAACTCCTTTGTTTACAAAGCGATTTGGAATAGGGAATACACTTTTAGGGGCACTGGTATTATTGACCTTCGGTATCCTTATCCGTTCTTCGGGTGGCATTTTCGCACTGTATTTTGGAACCATCCTTCTGGGAATTGCTATTGCTTTTGGAAATGTACTTATCCCTGCACTTATTAAACGAAACTTTCCACACAAAGCTGGTTTGGTGACCAGCTTATACTCTGGAATTATGTCATTAGGTGCTGCAGTTGCTGCTGGACTAAGTTTTCCTTTAGCCAACCAACTCAACCTTGGATGGAAAGGCTCCCTGGCCATTTGGTCTGTTCTTGCAATTTTGGCGCTCATGATATGGATCCCCAACGTGAAACGCATCAATCGTACTCCACCACGCAGGAGTTTTGCAGATGCCATGAAGAAACTAAGCGGCTCGTTGTTGGTATGGAGACTCGCATTATATATGGGATTACAGTCTTTCGCTTTTTATCTTATTCTTGCTTGGCTTCCAGAAATCCTTATCGATAGAGGCTACGACCCAACTTATGCTGGATGGATGCTGTCTTTGTCTCAAGCTACAGGAATTGCAGGAGCAATTTTAATTCCTATTTGGGCAGGTTCAAGAAAAGATCAACGATTGGTGATTTCTGTTCTCGTTGCTCTAGAAGTACTTTCATTAATCGGATTACTCATTCCACAGATGGGTTGGATTGAACTTTGGGTGGGATTGAATGGAATGGTGCTCGGAGGAACATTTGGTTTGGCTTTGTTGCTCATTGTTTTGCGCTCTGGAGATGCAGAAACAGCCGCTGAACTTTCTGGAATTGTGCAGTCTATAGGATATTTAATCGCCGCAACAGGACCATTTATTGCAGGAGTGATTTTTGACTTGACAGAAGTTTGGGATTATGCATTGACTTTATTAATTGGCGTTGCAATAATCAAGCTTATTATGGGTATTGGTGTAGGAAAAGACAGAAAAGTGTAGGTCTGAAATTCAAAGGAATTTATTTATCTTGTCCACATGAAACGGTCTCTTTTGCTCATCCTTTTATTCAGTTGTTTAATTTATAGCGAAAATAGCTCAGCTCAAAAATTCACTTTGGGAATCATTGGCGGTACTAGCTCTAGTCAAATCAGTGGTGATGGATTTTATGGTTTTGCCCAATTTGGACTGATGGCAGGGGCTGATGTGACTTATAAAATCAATGACAAATGGTCTGCAAACTTCGGTTTACAGTTCAATCAAAAAGGAGCACGAACCTATCCTTCAAAAAAAACTTCCGCTGTTTATCGATTGCACGTGAACTATATAGAAGCTCCGCTAACACTAAACTACCACATCAATAGTTTTAGGATTAATACGGGATTCTATTTAGGTGTAAAAATCAACCAGAAAGAAAGGACAAGTTTTGGTCCAGTCGACCCTGAACGTCCATTTAAAACCTTTGATTTTGGAGGACAATTCAGTATTGGCTACCAGTTTATAGAACAATGGGAGTTAGCTCTTCGCTTTCAAAACTCATTAGCACCTGTTAGAAATCATAAATTGACGCAAGCCTATTCACCTGCTTTATTTCTATTTGGAGATTGGCATCAGAACATGTTGAACAAAGGACAATATTTCACTCACCTGAGTCTTATATTGCGGTACACAATATAAGACTCAGGAGAGGGTGAGGGTGAGAAAACACGAGAAAGTTTTCACGATAAGTTCGTTATAATAAGCTTGAAGGATATTAAAACTAGGTGATTTTTGGCGCTCCGTCCCTGACACTCTCCCACTCCCTTATTTACCTTCCTTTCACCCTTTCCCAAAGTTCTCCTATCAGTTTTTTACCATCCGAAGCATCTTTCTTTGTCTCCACAAAATTGATCGTACCGTCTTGATTCTCAACAATTCGGTATTGAAATACAAAGTTTGATGCGTCCTCATCCATGCTCAGCAATCCAAAACGTAAATCATTAAAAAAGAGTTCTCCTTCTTTTTCAATGATTGTAAACCAGCCTTTAGAAATATGAATCATGCGTTGCATCTTTTCATTCTCCAGGAGGTGTTGGATCAAATGGTGGTTCTTTGGGTAATGTGAAAACTGAATTTCGCTTTGATCAAAGAAAGAATAGCTTCCAATCATAAAGTCGTCCTCACGTTTCACATTGGCTACCCACAAAACGGTATTTAAAGGTGCAGGTTTAGTTTCTAACTCTTGATAAACGATGTTTTGATTTTCTAAGGCCGCTGAAAATTGGTAAAAAGACAGGCCTTTAAGCAGAAAGGTTAAAGCCAAATAACCCGAGCTAACAATCAATCCAGTTCGGTTGTATAATTGCCTTTTCGGATCATCTTTTTTCCTTAACATTGCCAGTATTAAGAAAGTTAAGAAAGGCAAAGTATATAGTGGGTCAATTACAAAAATCGTTTTAAAGGCAAGTCGGATATCGAGGGGCCAAAACAATTGCGTTCCCCAAGTGGTGTGAGCATCAAGTATAGGATGTGTAAATAAAGCCCAAAAGAACAGCCAAGACCATCCTTTAAAGGATTTGTAGGCATCTATTTTAGAAACAATCCAACCGAATATTGGGGCAAAAACAATTGAAAAAAGAACAGAATGCGTTATTCCACGATGAATTTCTAAAGCCCGAACCGTATCGACAAAAAAGGAAGAAATGACATCCAAATCTGGGATTGTTCCTGCAATGGCTCCATAGAACATGGCTCTATTTCCAACTTTTTTTCCAAGTACCGCTTCACCAACTGCGGCACCCAATACAATCTGCGTCAAAGAATCCATATGCGCTACTTATAAATAAAATATATACCTACTTTGAAATTAAGCAACATCCTTAATTCAAAATTGTTTTGTTTTTTACAGTTTTAATGTATACTGCAACATAAAAGAACGGGGAGCTTCAATCTTTAATGGACGCAAAGAATAAGAGTTATTGAGCATGTTATTGCAAATAAGGGCCAATTTATGTTTTTCATTTAATTTATATGAGGCTCTTGCATCTAAAATCCAAACCCCTTTCTGGTTTTCCTTAAAGTAATCCATATATCGTATAGACTGAATAAAAGGTCCAGATGTAGCGCTTTCAAAATCTTCAATAACACGGTCCATATTCTCCATCTTACTGAAATATTTTACACTCATCCCTAATGCAATAGAGTTAAACATACTTACTTCAAAATCTGCTTTTATGTTGTGTAAAAAACGATATTTTAATATTCTTCTTGAACTGTCTAGAGATGTAGAGTTATAACTGTATTCTTTATTGGTCAACATCGTATCCTCCGCATAAACATAATCAGGATTTAAAGTTTCTGGTAAAATATAATTGTATCCTACCATAAACAATATTTCTGCTTTTTTTGAAATCTTTGCTTTTCCGGAGAACGACATGTCTACTCCTATTACACGCGACTTTCCAGTATTCAAGAATTTGAACCCCCAACCATCACTTAACACGGTATAAGAGTTCCCCCAGAATCCAAATAAATATTCTATTGTATTTTCATATTCCTGCCAGTAAGCTGCAATGTCCAAATAACCGTAAATGTTTTTAAACTTCAAACCTTGTTTAATTCCAACCTCACCATTCCAACTACTTTCGGCTTGTAAATCAGGATTTGAAAACACACCAAAATTTCCTACACCAGTACGGATATAACGTTCTGTAATTGTAGGAAAACGATAGCCTTGACCGTATGAAGCTCTAAAATAGGTTTCTTGAAAAACATTAATGCTCGCTCCGAATCTAAAGATTGGCTTTAAAGCTGTAACGGTATCATTTAGTTGAAAGTATTCTAAACGACCACCGGCAGACAAATTCACAATGTTCAACACCTTTTTATCCAATTGTGAGTACAGTGAAACGTTCAGTAAATCATTATATGGACTTCCAGCCCCGGCATACATTTCAGCATAAGAAGTAGTATACTTGCTTGTTAAACCAGCAATAAAGTCAACCCCTTTTAAGGTGGCTATTTCCTTTTGGAACATATAGTCTGCATAGTAAGTACTTGACCTACTGTCCTGATTTGCGGTCATCTCATTATCTGTATGCATCAGCCTTGTTCTGAGGTAATGCTTACCTTCTGTTGCAGTTATAAAATGAACGAAAGGATCTACATTAAAAATCAATTGATTTTGTAGGAATGTTGCTCCTGGATAGCCTTGATACAGTCCAGTACTGTCATTCAACCAGGCAAAAACAAGAGGAGATTCTGCAATCATAAAATTTCCATTTACTCCATAACTCAATCCTTTCAGTTTTTTACTCCTGTGGCGAATATTAAAGTTTATCCTTGCTCTTTTCGACACCATTTGTTTTTCAGAAAATCTTGATAGGGTATCAGGATATAATGCTTCAATTAACGAATCTTGGACTGGAGCTCCCATATATCCGTGGTCGTAATTTAAGTTTCCACCAAACGTCAAATCCCAATTGCCCAGCTTTCTAGAATGCAAAAAGTTTGCTCCAGCAATAACTGGCGTATTATTCCACCATGTAGCACCTTCAGTATTGGGCTCTGAATACATACCACTGTACAAGTTCACCTTGGTAAGCGGATCCTTTTTAGGGTAAGCTGTTCGAATATGAATAGAACCAGATAAGGCAGAGCTTCCCGACAATACAGAAGACGCTCCTTTTATGATTTCAATTTGATGAATGTTTTCTACGGGAATGAAACCCCACTCCGGTCTTCCAGCATCACCAGAAAGCAAGGGCATATCATCAACCAGTACCGCGACTTTACTTCCTACACCAAAGGTAAATCCACTTCCTCCTCGAATTTGAGGTTCTCCATCCATGATGTTTAAACCTGGAGTTTGATCCAATGCCGTTTCAATGCTTCTTGTGTTTTTATTTTCAATATAATCCGCTCGAATAATTTCTAATGATACAGTTTGCTCTTCGAGTGGTCGATCAAACTTCCCAACTTTAACCTCAACCCCTTCAAGCTCAGTGACTATCGAAAACATTTGAAAATCAACTTGCTTGATCTCACCTTCAATCACACTGATTTGAACGGTATCTGTTTTCATTCCCGAGTATCGGAAAATTAAAACTGCATCTCCTTCAGGAATTTCCAATAAGTAATTACCATTCTCATCGGAATGAGCACCCACGGTAATGTCCTTCTTATATATAATGGTTGCTCCAAAAAGTGGCTTGTTGTCGTCGTCTGTAACCTTACCTACAACTTTGGCATTTTGAGAGAATGCAAAAAAGCAATAAATAACAAATACGAAGGTGATTGAAAATCGCATATTCTTCAAGGTAAAATTAAATCAAACTTAATTTTTCACAAATCTTACTGTACGCGTGTTTCCTTCATTTACCATGCGAAGAATATATACTCCATTTTGAATTTTAGAAGTCTCTATTTTATTTGTAGTTTCGTTTAATTTACCGCTCAATACAACCTCTCCTAATACAGAATGAATAGAATATTGTGTGTTTTTTTCTACATTATCAATGGTTAAAACGTCCTTAACAGGATTAGGATAAATAGAGATTGAACTTAAAGTTTCCTGATTATCTGTACTCAATGGATTATAGATCAATTCTACATCATCAATAAACACAACATCATCCTTCTTTCCTCCTCCTGCAGTTTCACTTGTTGTAAATGTGATCAAAATATAGGCTCCATCTGTAGCTGGACCTGAATAATCAAATGGAATTGATTTTCTTACCCAATTCCCTCCTGTTGAAGGATAATTAAGTACTGCTGTAGCGACAACATGATCTAAAGAAGCTGCGTCTTCTGGATCTCTATAATCATAATTATCATGAATTGTTGCTTTTACTCTGGCATTACCTGAATGGCCATTTGGAATAAATTTCACCCAAAAAACAAGTGAATCTGGACTATCGGTTAATTCCTGACTGAAATCAGAATCAGCGGTGATTGACCTATTGTAATTGTCAGGGTTGTTAGCAAAGGTAGAACCCATATTTATCTTTCCCAATGTGATGTTACCATTGGCAACAAGTCCAGGAAAAGGTGCTCTAGACCATATTTTTATACTTTTTGACCCTGTAGAGCCTGGTCTTACATCAGTTGATTCTTCAATTTGGTTATCAGCCATATTAGAGTATTGTCCCCCAGCAGTTAAAAAACTGTTCCAATTAACAGGTTCTGAACCACCTGGAACATTTTCCCAATTTTCAAATCCACCATTTTGTATCTGTTGTTGGGCAATTGAAATACTGGCCATCAAACCAGCTGCTATAATAAGTATTGATTTTTTCATCTTCTTCTTTTTAATAATAGTAGTAGCAAATGTAGCTTTTTTTTATTCTGGGTGTAAAAATAACATAAAAAAAAGACTCAAAAAAAACTGTTGAATCGGTCTATGACCGCATTTTTAAGTCTTTCTTGAGTCCACTCTGCAAGAGAATGCTTGTTTGTATAAATTGAACCCCTTCAATAAAAACCCAAACAAACTATTTAATAGACGCACTCAAAATCTATAGGGTTGTTTTTTTAATTAAAAATATTTTGAGCGAGTAGTTTTAACAGAACTTTGCAGTAATTATTTTCAATCCCATCGAAGAACCCCTAGGTTTGAAACTTAATCAAATAAATACATTATGAAAATCACATCAATTATTTTAACACTAGGACTTGCATTAGTTCACACCACAAGCACTGCACAAGAGCAAGGTCAAGCAATTCCACAAGAAGTTCAAACAACAGCGGTTTCAAATGAAGAGTTAAAGCAATTTGCAAATGTCTACGTAGAAGTTCAAAATGAAAGTCAGCTTATGCAAAACAAGGCAGTAAAACTGATAGAAAAAGAAGGGATGGAAGTTGAGCGATTCAATGAATTAGCCAATGCACAAAACAATCCCAATCAATCCGTTGAACCAAAAGAAGGAGAAGTTGAAAAACTAAAGAGCATCAGTGCTGAAATTCAAAAAGTTCAGTTAGATTTCCAAGAAAAAGTAGGTGAAATAATTCAGCGTGAAGGGTTAACCATGCAACGTTACCAAGAAGTTTATCAAGCCATTCAGCAGGATCAAAGTTTACAGCAAAAGTTGAGCACATTAATCCAAAGCTAAGTTACTTTTGCAACGGCAATGCACTTACAAACAGAGCGTGAAATATATTCACCTCTGTTTTTTTTATTCAATCGGTTGAAGTTATGGCTAAGATTGTCTATTTTTAGATAAAATTTGTTGACTATGAAAGCTCCTTTTAACTTGTTCAAGTGGATTGAAGAAAACCGTGATTTATTAAAGCCACCTGTTGGAAATAAGAATCTATATGTTGAAGCAGGAGATTTTATTGTTATGGTTGTAGGTGGACCTAATGCTCGAAAAGACTATCACTACAATGAATCTGAAGAATTGTTTTTACAAATTGAAGGAGATATTGTAGTACGCATACAGGAAAATGGAAAGGCCAAAGATGTTCAAGTCCGCGAAGGTGAAATTTTCTTGCTGCCTGCACGAACGCCACACTCACCAATTCGAGGAGAAAACACTGTTGGATTGGTCATCGAACGAGTACGCAAAGGAACTAACCTAATTGATGGATTAATGTGGTTTTGCGAAACCTGTAATCACCCTTTAAAGACCTATAAATTCAAACTTGACAATATTGAAAAGGACTTCCTTCCAAGGTTTAAAGAGTTCTATAGTTCGGTAGAAAGCAGAACGTGTGACAACTGCGGAAAGGTCATGCAAGCTGATGAGCGTTTTATTTAAATATAAACTTCCGACTTGAAACCTGAATTTTTCAGTTTATTTGATATATCCATCGGTTTAGGATGGCTTATTCTCATCCTTGTAGGATTGTGGGTTATTCGTTTGCGGAATTTAGACCAAGAACATTACAAATACTTTTATCCTGCACTGTTATTTAAATTAGGTTTTGGACTGCTCTTCGCGTTCACCTACACAACAATTCTTGCTGAAGGAGGTGATACACTTGCATACTGGGAAGGAGCTGTAGATTTAAACCATCTTTTTTGGGATAATCCAGCATCCTATTTTGCTGAAATGATGCAAAGGCCATCGGCTGATACAATTACTGTTAACTTCAATCAACGTACTGGATATCCCCCCTCTTGGATTTACAAAGAACCTGAAAGTTTTTTCATTTCTAAAATTATTTCGCTTTTCACCTTTTTCACATTTAACAGCTACATCGCACTTACCTTAATCTGTTCAACCATTGCAGGTCTTTGCTCGTGGAAGTTATATGAATTGGTCAAGGACTTTAGCTTTTGCAAACATTGGGTATTACTTGCTGCTACGCTATTCATCCCAACCGTAGCGTTCTGGTGTTCAGGAATTTCAAAAGACACTTTTATTTTAGCGGCTTTCAATTTACTGATTTTCTATACATTTTCCATGCTAAAGAAAGGTAAGACACTATCCTTAAGTGGAATCATAATGATTTTTCTCTCGGCTTTTGTGCTTTTTAAAATCCGTGACTTCATGCTTATTGCCATTGCAGCTCCATTGGCTTTTGTTTTATTCATTCGAATCGCCAAAAAACTAAGTAATAGCCCTGTTCTACTTTGGTCTACACGCATTCTCAGCACTTTAGTGCTTATGGTGGTGGTATTGGCCTATTTGCAAACAACAAATGAAAGTTCAAATTTAGCCAACGTATATCTTGAAGAGGTTGCGGTGATTCAGCAAGATTTTAAACAGAACAAGTTATATACTGGTTACCGTTACGATTTAGGCATCACTGAATACACACCTTGGGGAATGATAAAAGCAGCACCTATGTCAATTATCACTGCGTTTTATAGACCTTTTATTTGGGAAGCCAACAGTGCTTTTCTGTTTGTTAGTGGTTTAGAAGGTCTATTACTTATTGCACTCACCATTGGACTCTTCTTTCGTTCAGGGAATATTTGGAAACATTTTGCATTTATAAGAACCCAAGAGTTTTTGGTCTTTGCTATCCTGTTTTCCTTACTCCTTGGTTTCTTTGTAGGATTTACTTCTGGATTATTTAATGTTTTAGTCAGGTTTAAGGCGCCTTTCATGGCATTGATCATCATTTTCTTTGCTGCACGTCAACCTAAAAAAGTAGAAAATGAAGCCATTAACGGAAATGACACTTGTCTGGATTACCCAATGAGAAGGTAAACATTACCCCAAACATTGAATACCAATCTTTAGTTGCTGAGTTTCCTCGTTCTCCGGTAAAATTGATACTGCCATCTGATCGGTCTGCTAGGTTTGCTGCTATATTTCCATTTTGTGCTGCTAATTCTGCTGAATTAATAAAACTTCCCGTTCCAACATCATCCAAGTAGTCGGTAAATGTTTTTCGAATTCCATATTCAAGTGAAAGGGCTGCTCTATTTCCAAGATTAATTTTAAAACCGAGTCCGAATGGAATTGCTAACTGCACCAAAGAATAAGCATTTCTATCACTTAAGTCACTTCCCTGCCCTTCCGTTCCGATGGTCTGCAAACTTACCATCTCTCCATTGTAGTTGGTTCTCGGGTCCATTTTGAAGACTCCAATATCAATAAACATATAAGGTGTAAAGAAGTACTTGTTGTTTCCAAGTTTGTAATCAAGGTAATTAAACTCTAGTCCTGCTGCAACTTCAAAAATTTGAGATTCGAAAGAAAGATTTCTCGCTTGTCTGTATGGATCTTTAGAATCAGCATCATACCCTTCAACACGACCATAGCGTAACCCACCACGTAACTCTAATCTTGAGTTTACATGATAACGATAAATAATTCCTCCTGAAAAATTGGTGTTTTTAAAGTGTCCAAACTGGTTTAAGTCTCCAATATAGTAACTCCCTCCAAGCATGACACCTAGGGAAGACCGCGACTTAAAGTTTTGTTTTTGAGCATGGACAAGCCCTGAGGTCATTAATACCAAGCATCCAACAATAAGTATTTTAAAAACGAATCTCATTTGCAACAGATTAACGGCAAAAATAGAAAATTATTGTTTACTCGTTGCGTTGATCTATTCCCCACAACATTTTCTCACGAATGGTCTTAAAGAAATCATTTTCACTGAATTTCACTACATTGATCATAAAATCACTTTTATACAATGTAATTTCTGTTCCGTTTTTTACTGGTTTCGACAAAGAATCAAGGGTCAGTAAAAAGTTTCTATCTCTACCTACGGCCTTTAAAGTAATTGGAATATGGTCTGGCACAACTACAGGTCGAACATTTAAGTTATGTGCTGCAATTGGTGTAAGAAAATGCACTGCACACCCTGGGCTGATAATTGGTCCACCACAACTCAAACTATAAGCTGTTGAACCAGTTGGTGTCCCCACTAAAAGTCCATCGGCCCAATAAGAGTTAAGGTATTTTCCACCCAAATAAGCTTCAACCGTAATCATTGAGGCGGTATCTTTTTTGTGAACTGCTAATTCATTCAATGCTAAATTGTGATCACCAAAAATATTTTCTTCTGTTTCAACCCTTATTAAAGAACGTTCTTGAAAAGCATAGTCTTGTTTTGATATTCTCTCAAGCGTACGTGTAATTTCAGAGGTATTGGTATCGGCCAAGAAACCAAGTCGACCGGTATTGATTCCGAGTATTGGCACTCCACTGGAACGAACATAACTCACACATTTTAGAAACGTACCATCACCACCGATACTGATGGCCAAATCAATACCCGTCAAGAAATCCGTAAAGCTATCAAAGGTTTCATAGCCGTCTTTTAGACCGATTTGTGACTTCAATTGCTGGTAGAAATTTGCTTCAATGATTGGTTTCCAATGCAAATCTTCAATTTGTTTGAAAAACGTTTTAAAGAAAGGCACCTCGTGTTTAAGAATCTTTCGAGAGTAAACAGCTACATTCATGCTTAAATATTAAGATAGTTCATTAATTCGTCATAACGATCTTTCAAGTCTTCATGGTAACTATTGCGTTGAAAGCTCGCTTTAACTTTGTAGTCGTATCGTTCAAGAGCGCGAAGAATTCTTCCTAAATCTATACGGTTAATTTTTAACGTCAATTCCAACACCTTAGAGTTTGCATTTGAAGTAATAAAAGAGCTTAACACTTTGGCATTTTCGCTTTCTACAACTTGTGAAATGTGTGCCAACGAGTAATCTGTATCACTCATCTCAAGGACGATTATTCCACCTTGTTCTTTAATGCTTCCAGTCTCAGCGATTTTTTGCATCAAACTAGAAATTCCGATACTTCCGAGGTAGTTTTCTTCGGCATCTAATACGGGAACCACTGTTAAATGATCAATTGAAGCCAAGTTCAATACTTCATAAATATGTGATGTTCCTTTTACATAAGGTCTTGGTAAATGATCAAACAATACCGTAAGGGCTTGCGAAAGGTCAGACTTATCTAATAAATCATCCTCCGAAACCAAGCCTACAAAGCTTTCCCCCTTTAAAACAGACAAATGATTCACCTTGAATTCATCCATCCATTGTAAAGCTCTTTCTCCTGTATCCGTATGTCTCAACGGTGGGATATCATCTGTTATTAATTCAATTCCTATCATTATAATGACCAAAGTAGTAATTCTGCGTTAATGTATATAACTTTGTTGCTAAAAAATTAATTCTAGTATGACAAAATTAAGCGTAAATGTCAACAAAATAGCCACGATTCGAAATGCAAGAGGGGGCGATGTTCCAAATGTTGTTCAGGTAGCAATTGACTGTGAACGATTTGGAGCTGAAGGAATTACAATTCATCCTCGACCTGATGAAAGACATATCACAACAAAGGATGTTTATGACCTTAAAAAGGTGGTAACAACAGAGTTCAATATTGAAGGTTATCCTGATGAGCGCTTTATGCAACTCATCAAAGAGAACAAACCCACGCAGGCCACTTTGGTTCCGGATGGACCAAATGTACTAACCTCTAATGCAGGTTGGGATACCGTGAAATACAAAGATAAACTGACCAAAATTTGTCAAGAACTTTCGGAGATGGGGGTGCGTTCTGCTATTTTTGTAGATACCCATCTTGACAATATTAGAGGGGCAAAAGCTGTTGGCGTTGACCGCATTGAATTGTACACAGGTCCTTATGCTGATAACTATGAAGCAGACAGAGATGTAGCGATTAAAGATTATATTGCAGCAGCTGAATTGGCCAATGAACTTGGGTTAGAAATCAATGCTGGACATGATTTGAGTTTAGAAAATCTAGCCTTTTTTAAACAGTCAATTCCTCACTTAGAAGAAGTGAGTATAGGTCATGCCTTAATTGCAGATGCGCTTTATTTAGGACTAGAAGAAACAGTAAAAAGATATAAAAATTTACTCAAGTAATATGGAATTAAACTATAAAAAATACGGAGAGGGAAAACCTTTTATTATTCTTCACGGACTTTTTGGTTCTTCTGACAATTGGCATTCCCATGGTAAGAAGTTAGCAGAATATTTTGAAGTTTATTTGGTTGACCAACGCAATCATGGTGATTCTGACTGGAGTGATGAATTTAATTATGATATAATGGCCGAAGACCTACATGAATTTGTACAGAAGCACGGCTTAGACGACTTTATTTTAATGGGGCACTCAATGGGGGGTAAAACAGCAATGCGCTATGCACAGCTCTACCCTGAGGGAATTGATAAATTAATCAGTGTAGACATGGGAGTTAAAGAATATCCCATTACTCACGACAGAATCATTGAAGGTTTGAAATCTTTAGATTTAAAAACCATCACCTCGCGTAGTGAAGCAGGCAAACAATTGTCAAATTACATTGGGAGCACAGCTGTTCGACAATTTCTATTAAAAAACTTAAACCGAGAAGAACAAAATACTTTCTCTTGGAAAATCAATCTTAAGGTCTTAGAAGAAAAACTTCCTGAGGTGGTGAAAGCTTTACCTGAAAAAGAAACAATGATCGAAACTTTGTTTATATCTGGTGGTAAATCAGACTATGTTGTTCCAGAGGATCACAACAACATAAAGAAGTACTTTCCATTGGCTAGATTCCATAGCATTGAACGTGCTGGACACTGGATACATGCCGAAGCTCCTGAAGAATTCATGGAGGAGGTACTTGGGTTTTCATTGCTCTAAGTGCTTACTTCCAATTATATATAATCATTACTATCAAAGCAGGAGCAATTTGTTCCTGCTTTTTTCATTTCTGCAATTATTCAAAATAGAATTTTCTACGTTTTGAATTTTAGAGCAAAATAAAAAACCCCATACTCAAATGAGCATGGGGCGAATTAAATAATATTTAATAATTACTCTTCTTCTTTTGAAGTAGCATTAAAGTCCATTCTTACCACCTCCGCTTCTGTACGACGGTTAAACTGGTGAAGCTTTTCAAACAACTCCTTATCTGAAGTTTTAAATTGGTTGATGTATTTTTCTGTCAACTCAATTGCTTCAAACTCCCCATTTGGTTTCAGCGGTAAATGTTCACCGTCCTTTTTATAAACAATACGTGGGCTATTTTCACCTTTACCTGTAGCTTGAAGACGAGCTGGATCAACACCTTTTTCTTTCACAAGATAATCAACACAAGATTGAGCTCTTCGCTTTGCTAAGTTTTCGTTTGCTCGTGCAGAACCACGCGCATCCGTATGAGAAACTAAACGAAGTACCATTCCTGGATATTCTTGAAGCAATTCATACACATAGTTCAATGAATCTTTAGAGTTAATTTCTCCTTCGATTACCTGTAATACAGCAGAACCTAAATCGTAACGTACCTCAGGAAGTACAATTGGGGTTTTAGGCAATAAGTTCATTTCAAGGATAAAGTTTTGGTCATATTCTAGCCCTTCAGTCGAGAATACTTCAATATTATCACTTGGGTGGAAACCTTCAGTAGGAAGAATTTTCACTACGTAATTTGATTCCTCATTAATGAAACGACTTCCATCAGGTTGTTTGTCCCAGAAAACTTCACCATTAGCATTTGTTTTTCCAGTGAAAGGAGTTCCTCCTTCTGGAGTAACTTGAACTGTTGCACCTTCGATTCTAGATACACCCCCAACTTCTGAAACAATAACTTTTAAGTCAAAGATATTTGGAGGCAGTACGTATGACCAGATATCAGGCAAGTTTTGACTTCCAACAGAACCAGTTCTGTTCGAAGTAAAGAATCCGTTCTTTCTATCCAATTCAGTCATGTGATAATCGTTCGCATCAGAGTTCAAAGGAGTACCTAAGTTTTTAGGTGCTTCGAATTTCTTCGGGTCATCTGTTTTTGTAGCACGGAAAATATCCAATCCTCCTAATCCTTTATGTCCAGTTGAAGAAAATAGTAAGTCTCCATTTAAAGCATACGTTGGGAACAATTCATCACCAGGTGTATTAATTTCTGGACCAAGGTTAACTGGCGTTGACCAAGTTTTAGCTCTTCTATCGTATTCAGTATACCATAAGTCTCTTCCACCGAATCCACCATTCATGTCTGAAGAGAAAATCAATGCTGATCCGTCTTCATTTGGTAATGGGTGACCAACACTAATTGAATCGTGCGGTGCTAATGGTAATTTTTCTGGCATTCCAAAAGATCTACCTTTTTTCTCAGCTGTCCAAATTTGACAACCTAGGTCTTTTTTGTGAACGGTAGGACATCTTGTAAAGTAAATATTTCTAAATCTACCGTCAAAAACCAATGTTCCTTCGTTGTGTTCAGTGTTTAAACTATCAGCTTCAAAGAGCTTTGGTGCTGTCCAGTTTCCACTTCTTTCTTTTTCCACTTCCCAAATATTAAAGTAACCTTGACCTGTAATTGGGTCTTTTCCTTTACCTGTTTCAGCTGAGCGTGTAGAACCAAAAATGATTGCATTTCCACGACGGTTTGCAAGAGCCGGTGCCATATCCATCCCTGGATCGTTAATTTTGGTTTCAGACATTACCGTATAACGTGTACGGTTATCTTTCATCACAACAGCATCTTCCAAAGAAGCTAAAGCGTTTTCAGCTTGCTTGTCCATTGGAACCAACTTCAAAAACTCTTCGTAGTTAATTCTTGCTTTATCGTAATCTCCTTTTAATTTATGTGCACTGGCCAAACGGAAATACACGTAAGGATTATCTTGATAATGTCTCAAATCAACAGCACGCTGATACCATTCAATAGCTTTCTCATTATCAAAAGCTTTCTCAAAAGAATATCCAGCTTTATAAGCCAAAGATGACTTTAAAGCGAGTGCTCTATCGTTTTTTGGAGATATACGTTCATAGGCTTTTACAGCTAAATCAGCAGCCTCGTAATACTTTCCACTTTTAAAAGCGGCGTCAGCTTTAACTACCGCAGCAGGCTGGGCAAATGCTAAAGACGAAATGAATATTGAAATGAATAATATAGTGTTTCTCATAAAAGCAATATTTAACTAGTAAATTTCTCGAAATAACGTAATTAATAAAATTATTAACAAGTATTGACAGGTTTAATTTAACCTGCAACTTACAATAACTTTATAAAAATAATACAATTTTGTTAGATTTTACAAAATAAACAAGAGTATTGTCGAATAATTCTTTATTCAGAACGAATAAAAAAAAAACAAATCCACTAAAAAATGAAATCACTTTTCCAAGGACTTCATTTGATCTAGCTTTCAACACTTAAGGCTTATCCCTAGCTGACAAATAAGTATCCCAACGTTCTAAAACCGCTTTAAAATCATCTGGCAATTCTGAATCGAAACGCATATATTCTTTGGTTTTAGGATGAACAAAACCAAGGGTTTTTGCGTGTAGAGCTTGACCAGTCAGTAAAGCAAAATTGTTTTCTACAAATTGTTTATACTTGGTAAAGGTAGTACCTTTCAAGACTTTGTTCCCTCCGTACTCTAGGTCATTGAACAAGGTATGCCCAATATATTTCATGTGCGCACGAATTTGATGGGTTCTTCCTGTCTCTAACCTACATTCGACCAAAGTTACATATCCAAACCGTTTCAAAACTTTATAATGCGTTACAGCATGTTTTCCATAATCTCCATCTGGAAAAACAGCCATCAACTTTCTATTTTTTAATGAACGTCCAAGGTTTCCTTCAATTGTCCCTTCGTCTTCAGCAATATCTCCCCAAACCAATGCTTGATATCTCCTTTCTGTGGTACGATCATAAAATTGCTTGGCCAATTGTGTTAAAGCATCTTCAGTTTTAGCGATCACCATTAACCCTGTTGTATGCTTGTCTAATCGATGTACTAATCCTGGACGACCATAATAATCATCAGGTTTTGATGGGAGTTGATCGATGTGATAAATCAATGCATTAACAAGTGTTCCAGAATAATTTCCATATCCTGGGTGTACCACCATATTCGCAGGTTTATTCACCACCATTACCGTATCATCCTCATAATGAATATCAATTGGGATGTTTTCTGGAATTAATTCAATTTCTCGCACAGGATAAGGCATCACAATAGAAATCTCATCCTCTGGTTTAACTTTGTAGTTTTGCTTTACAGCTTGACCATTTACTAAAATATTCCCGTTTTTGGCGGCATTTTGTATTTTGTTTCGAGAAGTGTTTGCTAAACGATCAATCAAGAATTTATCAATACGCAGCACTTCTTGTCCTGCATCTGCAATAAATTTATGGTGTTCATACAACTCCTCTTTTTCGGTTTCCTCTAAATTATCACTTTGGTCTTCTGTCTTCATCTTTAATGAACTACTAATTTCTTAGTCTTTATTATTTGTTTATTCTCTAGTCGGTTAACCAGATAAATTCCACTCTGTAGGTCAGATACATCAGTTTGCACTTGGTCTGTAATGTGCTTCACTACTCTTCCGTTTAAATCTCTAATTTCGAAGGAGGTACTTGTGCTTGGATTCATCACCTCGAAGTTCACAATTGAATTGGTTGGGTTTGGATAAACAGTAAAGTCTAAGTCTACTACCTCAACCGTAAAATCAGGTAGGCCTAATTGATAATCCATTTTACTGGTAATTAGGGGACGCATCATAACGGAACCAGAATAACTTGCGTTGTACCAATTACCACCACCATCAATACTCCAGAACACTTTATCAGAGTTATCGTGGTTGGCGTCAAACCCAATGTTTAACCTTTCTTCGTCAATTTGACGCATTCCTATGTAGAATGTTTCTCCCACACCAACGCGCATAGTATCTTTAAAATAATAGGTTTTAAAAACATTTCTTCCATGGGTATATTCTGGTAAACGAGGATAGAAAAATTCGTCTTCATAAAGAACCGCTCCTGGTTCTCCATTGTCATCACCCCAAACAGTTAATAAGAATAAATTAGTAGAAACATCCACAACAGAAGGAACAAAATGTACTTGAATCCCGACCAAAGAATCTGGTTGATAAGCATTAAATTGAACTGCTAACAATCCTTGAACACCAGTAACGCCATAAGCCTTTTCAGCGGTTCCATCATCATAGGCATAGTAATTCTCAAACACTTGTCGTCCGAAGGTTGAATCGTTTGGGGCATAGTTTGGAAATTGGGCTGTGGCGACTCCTTCATATTCAAAATGAGCTAAAGTGTCATTGGTCAAGGTATGGTCGTAGGCATATCCTGTAGAGAAATCATGGACACTAGAATAAGTTGTACGTGGTGAATAGTTGATATTTCCACCCGATAAAGTTGAAGCGTTCAGAACGAAGGAAGACTCTAAAGTTCCATCATAATAAATATTCACTTTCCCATTTTGGTTATTCTCTGTTAATTCACTTCCATTTCTCACCGTAACCTCTACCTCATCGCTCATTTTTCCTGTCGGATGATTTCGATAGTGTTTCCAAGGTACGCTGATATAATCTTTCAACAAAGTGGAAATAGGATAAACAATGGCAAAATCTTTAAAAAGGGTATCTTGATATCCAGATAATGTTCTAAAATCAACATAATCGATATGGAAGTGATCTAATGCTCCTGCCAAAGAACCATAATTAATAAACCTGAATTGGAATCCTTTTCCAAAATAATCAGGATCTTTTACTGCAACATGTCCAACCTTAAAATCTGTTGTCGGTCCACCTTCAGTTCTCCAAACGCGTTTCCAAGTTTCGGTAACAGGAGAATAGAATTCAAGAAACAAAGAATCTTTGTCTGCTTCTGGGACATCTCCAAATCCTTCCGTTTGGTATAAAAAGCTAAAATAAATAGAGTCTGCTGGTGAATTTACCGATAAATCGATGGGTTTTGCAAGTAAAGTATCTGCATTTGCATTTATTGCACTGCCAAAATTATAGGGATATCCATATTCATCAAGTCCATCAAAGGTAACTACACCAAGTGACCAAGGGTTAACAGAAAATCGATAATTATGATAAGCCTGTTCGTTTAACCATAGTTTTTCAGGAGCTGTTATCGTAGAAATAAAAATTCTTGCAGAATCCTGAACAAACTCAGGTTCAGAAATCCAGACTGTGTCTTGGGGGTTCCCAGTACCATCAATGGTATCGTAAATAATGTAAGGTGGAAAACCATAGGTTTGAATATAATCTGGGGCGTAAACTGTTAAGTCATCATAAAGAAAACGCGTAGAATCGAAATAATGTATAATGGTTGTATCTGCTAATGGGTCATAAGCAGAACGATAAGTTTTCGTACTGGTCAATACCAAGTCAGCAGCCATTGGAAGAGAGGTATTCTCATCGAGTAGTCTGTGAAACAATTCTTCCGTAACATTAGCATCTCCAATTTCGGCCTTGTATTGCTGGAAGTTATTTCTTGAAAAATCGTCAAAGAAAGGCAATGTTAGGGTGTCTGTTTTATAATAAAACGTACTGTCAAAACTATTGGTCAAAGCTTTCGTTTGTACTTTTTGTTTACCAAATAAATCTGGATTTGCAGTTAAAGGACTAATGCCGTCTTGGGCAAAGACAGGTGCAATAAAAAGCAGTGTGATAAGGAGATAAAAAATCTTCATTGTAATGTTTTACTATTCGTTAAGGTCACCCGTATTTGGAGACACAAAAATTGTAATTGTAGATCCTTCAGGAACCTTACTGCTATCAGAAGCAACAGGAGTCTGACGAATCACTCTTGCGTTCAAGCTATCACTCTGAGTTTCACATGCCATATAAACAGGAAAGAGTCTCAAACTAGAACCTCCTCCAAAACGCTGTTCCGCTTCATTTATTGTAAGGCCTTGTAAATTTGGAACACTTACCAAATTACCCACGGTTCTTTTTCCAACTGTCAATTCAATTACAGAATTAATTGGAACTTGCTGACCTGTCATGATGTTCTTGCCCTTGTATTTCTGTTCAATTACACTTCCTTGATCTTCGTTACTTGGCACATATTTAACCCGTGTTCTCAGTCCTTTTGACATCAAAACGGCTTCTGCAAATCGATGACTTTTACTGATCACAACAGGAACGTATACTAACCTTGAACGTTTCGAAACACGCACTTTTATCACCCGATCAGATTTAACAAATAGCCCTGAGGAATCGGTAGGCATTGGGTTTTGGTAAATAATTGTTCCTTCCACCAAATCCGGATTATAGATAGAATCTAAAATTTCGTAACGAATATCTCTATCTCCAATTAACACTTCAATGTCCTTTACATTGTTATTCAACAAACTTGGCACATCAATCGTTTCTCCATGTCTAGAATAACTATCAAAATATTTAGCACTTCCCCAGATAACGACAACCCAGACAAGACAAAACAACACAAAGTTGATGATGAACTTTCTACTAATAATAAAATTACCTAGTTTCTTAAGGAACCCCATAATTCAAATTGGAATAAATAATTAAACAAAACTAATTAAATTGTTTTAACTCTTTTTCGATTTCTGAATGGGAATGCTAAAAAAAGATAATTCCTTGTTCACTTTTAATCTGTTTTTCAATTAAAAAGTAATTGTGTCAAAAGTTGTTTTTTTGCATTGGTGAAATTTAAACAAATTGAAAATGAATGATTTAATTATCTCACAATGACTTTTTGACTTGTATTTTTAGCTCTAATCACATACACTCCTTTATCTAAAATCAATTGTTGTTCTTTCCCTGTATACACCTCTTCTCCCAGAACAGTATAAACTGTATAGCTTTGGTTGATTGGAAGTTCAATATGAATCACTCCATTAGGTGAAGGATTTGGATATATTCTCAATTTGAATAAATGTTCATCTGACACAGACAATGAGGAGATGATGACTTCTTTTTGAGTTGAATCCGTATAACAGCTATTAGAAGAAAATAATTTCACTGTATAGACTCCTGTATTTATATAATTATGGGTTGGGTTTTCTTGTGTTGATACTTGTCCATCTCCAAAATCCCATGACACAAAATTACCTTCTACAATGGATGGTGTAAATGTCACTTCAGCTTCATTTTCGATATAGGTAAAAGAATTGTTCGTCAATGGTCTGAAATCAACTTGAACAGAATCTACATCATATACTACGTGATCTGCAACCCCCTGAAGGTATGCTGCCTGACTTTGTGTTACTCCAGTCGGTAAAAAAGAATTTCCTGTTGAGGTTTGATCAAAAATTATGTTGTTGAAAATACATGCTGCTAAATAGGAACCGTGTATTGTTGGATGGCTTCCATCTCCCGTATACAAACTTGCAAAATCAACGACCGCTGATACATCTTGTTTGATATGAGCAAAACCAACACCTACTGGAGACATCATTCCATCAGCCGCATTGGCCATATGGGTATAGGCGTTGAATAAACGACTGTTCATTTTTTCAAAAGTATTGATTCCTTCCCATTGCGGATCGCCATTTTGTCTGCCCCAAGTATTATAAAATAAAGGAACGCTACATTCATTATTAGAATGAATACTGTCGGATAATATCTCTGCATAAGGATAAACTCCACTCTGAACTTGTGCATCTGGAAAGGATGGTTTTTGGCTTTGCTCTTGAAGAACAACAAAATCCCATTCTTCAGCAGCAATTTTATTGAGTACTGTTGCGTTGCTTGCGTGTCCATTTAATTGAGCGCCCCCTGGAATGTGGGCATCAGTTGTTAAATTATTCCCATCAGCCGCAGCTAAAGATGAAACTAAACCTGGAAGATTATTTGCACTGGTATAACTGTTTCCAATAAATAAAACTTTTTTTGATGTTTGACCATTTCCAAACAATGCTAGCGCTATAAACGCTACTCCAAATATAAACTTCATTGCATTAATTTTGGTTTCAAACGCAATGGCTCTTGGATAGGTTGCTTAAAGATATGGAAACTTTATTCGCATAAAAAAAGGGACACTTTTCTCCTTCATAGAAATCAGTGCCCCTCTTTAAAAACTAAACTTTCTTTCTTAGTTTAACTTTGTAATTCTTTGCCTATTGACAATTCCTAGAGCTGTCTGATGCTCAATAATATAAACACCAGTCTCTCCTTCAAGAATAAATTGAAATTGTTTTTGATTTTCTAAATTGAATTCTTGAACTAACTTTCCAGTCATTTCATAAACGCTAATTTTCCCCTGACTAAATGGTTCTACAAACTCAATTTTAACCAATCCACCTGTAGGATTTGGATAGATTTTCATGCTGTTCTTTTCATGATTGTATAGATCTAAAATATTTATTCTCATACACGCTGAAGTATCCACACAATTTCCATTGGTGATGATTACCGCATAGTTTCCATTACTTGAAGGGGTGAAAGTTGAATTCACCTCACCCGAAATAGGAGCGTAATTCTCATCACAGTCTACCCATTGATAACTTGAATAGTTTGGTGATGATACCAAAGCATTGTTTTCAAAGTCTATTGTGAGATCAGTAACTATATCCATAATTGTTAAGTCTAAAGTTACGATAGAATCACAACCTCCTACTGTTGTTAAAGTTTCGCTATGTATTCCCGAACTGGTATAAGTCTGGTTGTTGGCTGACCAAGTATAGCTTCCGCAAACTTCCTCCGTTACTGTTGTTGAAACAGCTTGACCGCTGATCGTTAAGTCTAAAGTCACGACAGAATCACAGCCTCCTACTGTTGCTAAAGTTTCGGTATAAACTCCCGAACTGGTATAGGTCTGATTATTTGCTGACCAAGTATAACTTCCGCAAACTTCCTCGGTCACCGTTGTTGAAACAGACTGATTATTGATCGTCAAGTCTAAAGTTACAATAGAATCACAACCTTCTACTGTTGCTAAAGTTTCGGTATAAACTCCAGAAGTAGTATAGGTCTGACTATTAGCTGACCAAGTATAACTTCCGCAAACTTCCTCGGTTACCGTTGAAGATTGCGAATTTGAAATTATTAGGTCAAGAGTAACTATTGAATCACAACCACTTACTGTAGTTAAAGTTTCGGTATAAACTCCAGAATTAGAATACGTTTGATTATTAGCAGACCAAGTATAACTCCCACAAGCTACTTCTGTAATCGTTGATGTTTCTGAAGCTGTAATCGTTAGATCAAGAGTAACTATTGAGTCACAACCGTTTTCATTCAATAAATACGCGTTATAACTTCCTGAAGTAGTATACTCTTGATTATTAGTTGGCCAAGTATAGCTTCCACAAGCTGTAATTGTTTCCGTACTGTAAGTTGAACCAACAAACGGAGGTAAGTCAAAAGCTTCTGTTTGATCCGTTCTACTGTTGCTTGAACCTTGATCTGCAGAAAAACCGAGTCCTCTATTGGCAAACACCTCCCATATTAGGCAAGTGTTTTCACCATTATAAAGCAGTTGATCTGCTTGAAGAATAGCATCCCTTCCATCAACAAACCCAGGATTACATCCTTGAAGTTTCAAGCCTTGAATAACAAGGTGCATCGCAATATTATTTCCACCTGTTCCATTATACACATCTGGATCCATTCCATGCTTATCTATCAGCGC
The DNA here is from genome assembly GCF_048268645.1 of Brumimicrobium sp. Lineage (NCBI taxonomy): Bacteria > Pseudomonadati > Bacteroidota > Flavobacteriia > Flavobacteriales > Crocinitomicaceae > Brumimicrobium > Brumimicrobium sp. The sequence goes on from NZ_JBLWVE010000001.1 coordinate 48,397, forward strand.
CCAAGTTAAATCCCACAACATTGTAGCCCATACAAATCCGATTCCATGGGGTTGTGATATAGCACCTGTATTGTTGGTTGCTGCATAAGTCATTTCGTTGATATTAAAATCTGTGCTGTACGGACGCGGACGAATTCCTCCCCCCATCGGCGTCTCTCCAGTAGCGTATGTTCCAATTCCTCTAACATCTCCGGGTTGGTCGCCAGGTTCAATGGTTAACATCAGTGCAAACCAATCTGACCAACCTTCACCCATTTGTTCACTATTACTTAAACAAGAAGAATTAGCGGCACCACCTGTGAGGCGAATTGAAATACCGTGACCATATTCATGAGCCACAATTCCATTATCGAAATCACCATCTAGTTGCACTGAAGAAGCATCAACGATAGTTGCGTTAACTGTTGCTCCATTTTCAATTTCCGTAATTAAAGCTTCTCCGTCGGCCATTGTAACAGAAAGCGAAGGAATTCCAAGACCTGGGTCTGTTCCCCCCATTGTGATTGTACCCCCAACATTATTCACAATAATTACAGCAAGTGCACCTGCAGCTTCTGCGTTTGCAACTTTATCTACGAAAGGACATGTTCCACGTCGAATAACGGCGATTTTACCATTTAAAGCTCCAGCATTAACAGCTGGTGAGCATGCTTCGGTTGGGTTCGCTGTATTGTCGTCATAAATAACTAAATCTGCCGTTATTGGAGTTGTTGGGATTGCAGGTCCGAAATTAGCAGGAATTGATTGATATTGACCACTCACTGTTGACGGAGAATTTACAGTTAAATAAGGAGGAGTTGGTGCTGACCAAAGATACATTTGCATGGTTGGATTACTTCCATCAGGAGGAGTTGCAAAATTAGCATTATTGGTTCCTCCACCATCTTGTGCTTGGGCAAAAACATGGTCATTTCCTAACCCCCCATTTCCATAGTTGTTTTGTTGAAAATTACCACTTGCTTCATCAAAACCATAGTTGTACCATACATCGTGCATGATATTATTCATATAAAAGAGGTTGGTAATTGCTGCATCTTCATTTGCTTGTGGTTGTAAATTAAGATTGAGCGGAAAATCAAAATCCAAAGCCGAACCTCCATCGGGCGAGTATCCTAACTGGTCGTTTGCATTGCGGTCTTCACTTGCATAGACATTATTCCCCCTAGTTGTTGTAAACTCCACTCCAGGCTGCCCATCCGTATCGTGCCAACCATAAGGTGAAGCAGAAAGGTTTTCAGGATCTACTACTATAGAACGAGCACCATGACTCGGACTTTCCACTGGGATCGCAAATACATTATAACTTGCACCCAAAACAGATGAGTTAGGAATATCGAAAGAAGTGAATTCTTCAATGGTATGATTATGTCCAGCATGTGATCCAGAACCTGGTCCAACATTACATTGAGAAACCCAATCCGTTTGATCTAAAAGCTCACCTGTTTGAGCATCAACACGAACGTGCCACCAATGTTCTTGATTCATTTGATAAATATCTAAATCCCAAACTGCACGTATGCTTTCATCGTTGGACAAAAACAGTTTTAATCTAACGTTGATATCTTCTTTTGACAATCCCTCAGCAGAAAAAACAAAGTGATTCTCTTTGCTTTGCTTTTCAGTCATTCGACCTGGGAACTTTAATCCTAATGCGCTTGCAGCACTTAAAACAGCCTCTTTGGCAGAAATCGTTGCGGTGGTTGTTTCGACTTTTTCTTCTAACTTGCTTACAAAATTGTTGGCCGTCAAATAAGCCTTTTGATCTTTTATTGCTATCACACTGATGGCGTTGTGTACGAAAAGGCCTTGGTGTTTTTGTGTTATATAATAATAGCTTATTCCTGTAGATTTATCTTCATGGGTATCTGTAATTCCCCATGACTTTACATCATTTGAACTTAAGTTATACGCACTTGCTTTTTCATTGATAACTGACTGTAGAATAGAGTTGTTATCTTGGGCAGAAAGAGAATTAACTATACTAAACGATAAGAATAGAAATAGGTAATTCCTAAGTAATGGTTTCATAATTTTTTGGGTTTTTATCTTGCATGAGTGTCTTTCAAATGTACATTAAAATTTTCGTTTTTCAAAATATCCAACTTTCTACAGTTCATAATTGGATAGTGTTCAAAAGAAAATAAACAAGACTATAAAGCACTGTTTAGCAGTATGTTTATTACTTTTAATTGATATTAACGATCCGCTTATCGTTTTAAAACATCAGGTCCAATGAAGATAAAAAAATGGCTATGCCTCTGCATTCTATGTATTCTCTTCATCTCGTGTGGGAAAACGAATTTGAACTGGCTTGTAATTATGCAAAATCTACTGTTCCAGAAGTTCCTATATTCAGTGTAGAAGCATATTTAGACATGGAGAATATATAGGTTTGGGATGGAGAGAGGTGATACAAGTTGGGATTGGTTTAAGACTTTATTGATTTTCGTCTATTCAATATCGCCTATAATTTTGTATTTTCGTCAAAGCAAATGTCAAAAACGCTTCACATAAAAAACATGGTTTGTCCGCGGTGTATTACAGCTGTGGATGAAGTTTTAAAGGAAATGAACATCCCTTCAGAAAAGATAGAACTTGGTCAGGTTTTCCTAAAGGACGAGGTGTCTGAATCCATTCGAAAAGAATTTGGTGAAAAGTTAAATGAATTGGGGTTTGAACTTTTGTCTGATGCTACAACTCAGTTAATATCAGAGATAAAAACGGCAATCATTCAACAAATCCATCATGACTCAGAGCCTTTAAACGTCAATTTCTCAGATTTCCTAAGTCAAAGATTAAATTATGACTATTCCTATTTGAGTCGCTTGTTTTCTGGAGTAGAAGGCATTACTATCAATCGATTTATTGTACTTCAGAAGATTGAAAAAGTAAAGGAATTGCTTTTTTATAATGAAATGACTGCAGCAGAAATTGCACATCAACTCAATTACAACAGTGTAGCTTATCTTTCTAACGTTTTTAAAAAGGAAACAGGGATGACGCTTTCACAGTTTAAGGAGCTGAGGGACCCGAAGAGGAGGGGGATTGCGGATGTTTAGGTGGTTAAAATTTTACCGCGGAGCATCGCTGAGGTTTCGCTGAGGTTCGCAAAGAGAAAAATGGTTGGGTGATTGAGACTGTCAGCGTCAAAAGAAGCAAGATATCAAATTTTCATACCTTTCTTACAAAATAACGTAACACTTTCTGTATCCAATTTGCCGATATTTGTTATTCAATAAAAATGACCTTATATGAGTAATTCTAACATAAAAAAACTTACTTTTCCTGTTACTGGAATGACCTGTGTGGGATGCGCGTCTAGTGTTGAAAACATCCTCAACAAAATGGATGGGGTTACAGAAGCGGGAGTGAACTTTACTTCTAACACTGTTTTGGTTTCCTATGACAGTAAAAAAGTAAGTAAAGAACAATTAAAATCTAATTTGCAAAGTGCTGGATATGATATTATCATTTCAGAAAAAAATGCAAAAGAAGAACAAGAAGAGCAACAAGATAAAGCATACAAAGAAGTCAAAAAACGAACCTTTTGGGCAGCAATTTTGACTTTGCCAGTATTTGTTTTAGGAATGTTCTTTATGAGCTGGACACCGGGGAATTATATTTCACTAATATTTGCCACTCCTGTACTTTTCATCTTTGGTAGAAGTTTTTTTATCAATGCATGGAAACAAGCAAAGCACAAAAAGGTAAACATGGACACCTTGGTGGCTTTAAGTACGGGAATTGCCTATTTGTTTAGTCTGTTCAGCACCTTTTTTCCTTCAGTTTTAGAATCACAGGGAATCACCGCACATGTTTATTACGAAGCGGCAACGGTTATCATTACCTTTATCTTGTTAGGGAAAGTAATGGAAGAAAAAGCCAAATCCAATACTTCTTCTGCGCTTAAAAAGTTGATGGGGCTTCAGCCTAAAACCTTGCGTGCCATCATTAATGGAACAGAACAAGAGATTCCGATTGAAGCAGTTGAGAAAGGAAATACCATTATTATTCGACCAGGAGAAAGAGTTCCTGTAGATGGAGTGGTAATTCAAGGAAATTCATTTGTAAATGAAAGCATGATTACTGGAGAACCTGTTCCTGTTGAAAAATATGAAGGAGAAAAGGTTTTTGCTGGAACTGTCAACCAGAAAGGAAGCTTTCATTTTACTGCTGAAAAAGTGGGGAAAGATACTTTACTTTCACAGATCATTAAACGTGTACAAGAAGCCCAAGGAAGTAAAGCGCCTGTCCAACAATTGGTGGATAAAATTGCAAGTATTTTTGTTCCCATTGTTATTGGAGTAGCCATTCTAACTTTTATTGTTTGGATGAGTCTTGGAGGAGATCTAGCCTTCTCTCATGGATTAACAACAGCTATTGCCGTTTTAATTGTAGCTTGTCCTTGTGCACTTGGATTGGCAACACCAACAGCGATCATGGTTGGAATTGGTTTGGGGGCTGAAAACAACATCTTAATTAAAGATGCAGAAAGTTTAGAATTAGGCCACAAAGTAGACGCCATTATTCTTGATAAAACAGGGACAATTACCAGAGGTAAACCTAATGTTACGGACGAAAAATGGTTGATTAATGAAAACAAAGCAATATTACGTTCAAAACTTTTAGCTTTAGAAGCAGATTCAGAACATCCTTTAGCCGATGCTGTCATAAGAAAGCTCAAAGAAGAGGGTGTAGAACCTTCTAAAATGACAGATTTCAACAGTATTACAGGGCGAGGTGTTCAAGCGAAAGACGAAGATGGAAAAACCTTTTTTATTGGAAATAGAGCTTTAGTTGAAGGTCAAGGAATAGCTATTGACGAAGCGTTAAATGATACCGTTCAAAAATGGCAAAACGAAGCCAAAACAGTAGTGTTTTTTACTGACGATAAACAATTACTTGCTATTTTAGGAATTGCAGATGAAATCAAAGAAAACTCTATTCAAGCCATAAAAGATTTGAAAGGCCTAGGTGTTGATGTATATATGTTGACTGGTGACAATCAGAACACGGCAACAGCAGTGGCTCAACAAGTAGGGATTTCTGAATTCAAAGGTGGTGTAATGCCTTCTGACAAATCAGATTTTGTACAGCAACTCCAAAAAGATGGTCGTGTAGTAGCCATGGTGGGAGATGGAATTAATGATTCTGAAGCTTTGGCACAGGCTGATGTAGGAATAGCGATGGGACATGGTTCTGACATTGCGATGGATGTAGCTAAAATCACTTTAACGACTTCGGATTTAGCGGCAATTCCTAAAGCTTTAAAGCTCTCATCAAGAACCGTAAAAGGCATTCGACAAAACTTGTTTTGGGCGTTTTTCTATAACGTAATTAGTATTCCAGTTGCCGCAGGAGTACTTTATTCGGTGAATGGTTTTTTATTGGACCCAATGATTGCAGGAGCTGCGATGGCATTTAGCTCAGTTTCTGTAGTACTCAATAGTTTACGCTTAAAAAACATAAAACTATAGCATGAGATATCGAAAATATTACTTAGCATTGGGGCTTCGACTTCGCTCGGACACCAATTTAAATTAATAAATGAGCTAAAAGGATAATCAAGATTTACTTTATTAAAAACAAAAACGATGAAAGAATTAAAATTTAAAACGACGTTGAAATGTGGTGGATGTGAAGAAAAAGTCACTCCAGGATTGAATGCAATCAATGAAATTGAAGAATGGGATGTAGATTTAGATCATCCAGATAAAATATTGACTGTTTATGCAACAAAAGATATAGAGGACAAAATTATCGAAGCAGTAGAAAAAGTAGGCTTTGAATTAGAGCGCTTATAAAATCAAATAGGGGCGATTAATCAATCGCCCCTAATTTTTTTATTACAATTTTAACAACAACCTCACCATGAAGTTTCGTCCGGCTTGTGGATAATAGAAGTTCTCTTGAGTCCTATCTCCTGCAACCAGGTATGAGAATGTATATCCGTTGTTCTCATACAATTCGTTAAAGAGGTTATTTACTCTACCCCCTACTGTAATCTCCTCAAATCCAAGTGCTGAAAAACTATACGATAAATCAAAGTGACTTACAAAATATGCGTTCAATGCACGGTCCTCATTTGAAGTATTGTCCAGGTATTGTTTACCCACATATTTGTTAATCAAGCTTACTTTTAAACCTTTAACAGGCGCATAATTTAATGTCAATCCAGCAATTACTGATGGAGAAAACGCCAAATCTGTCGTACCATGTTCAATTTCTGTTTGAGGAATAACATTCCATGATGCATCATAACTATCAACATATTCTACGAAGTTCTTGATTTTGTTTTCGCTTAAAGAAAGATTGGCTGTAATCCCTAGTTTATCGAATACTTGGTATCCTCCTTCAAGTTCTAATCCTAAACGGTAACTTTCTTTAACGTTTGTCCTTGTGTATCCTCCAACATCGTTAATTTCACCTGTCAATACCAATTGATTATCGTACATCATATGATAAACGTTGGCATTGATAAACGCTTTTTGGTGGGTGTATCGGTAACCTGCTTCAAGGTTAAACAATGTTTCATGTGAAGGTCTGTTTCCTGCAGTTTTTTCACGGAAATCTTTACGCACAGGCTCGCGGTTCGCAATTGCATAAGAGGCATAAACTGAATTTTGTGAATTGATTCTATACGACAATCCAGCCTTTGGATTAAAGAAGTTATAGAAAACACGTTGATCCACCTCTTCGATGCTTCCACTAACATCGTCAATTCCTAAGAATGCATAATCAATATGACGGTACTGTGCATCGGCAAAGAAAGTAAACTTCTTCCATTGGTAGTTGGCTTTTAGGTATACGTTACCATCATATTTCGTAGAATTATTTTCGTAATATTTATCACTTTTTTCATGATCTGGCATATATTCAGCCCAAATTACGTGTCCAAAATGGTCACCAATGTACTTGTTCAAACCTCCTCCTAAAGTCAGTTCTAGTCCTTTCAAGCTGTTGTAGTTAAAGTTAAATATTCCTCCTCCAAAATGATTGTCTAACCATTTTTGACGAATTAAGTCCATACGATCGATTAGGTCACCATTTACTGTAATTGGTGAATATCCATAGGTTGAAAACTTATCGTTTGGACGGTAGTTTTCATAATAGCCACGACCTCTTGTATAGTGTGCTGCTGCTTTCATATTCCATTTTCTATTGAACTGATATGCATAGTGTAATTGATAATGGTCTTGTTGATAATTATCCGTTTCATTATCATAAGTGTAGGCATTATATGTTCTTCCAGAAGTCAACAAGTTCTCTAATTCATCCGCTGACAATCCATTTCGACCGGCATAATCAATCATCCCTTGCTCATCATTTTCGATGCGACTTTCTGGAGTTCCATACCAAGCTTGGTAGGTTTTTTCCATTCCACTAAAAATATTTAACCTTAAAGTTGACTTTTTCCCGTGATAAGCTCCAGAAAGGTAAAATGATTTCAAATCAGAACTTGCTCTATCTAAGTATCCATCCGATTTAATGCGAGATAAGCGCGCATCAACTGTAAACATATTTTTTAACATTCCTGTTCCAACGTTTACAGAGTTTCTAATGGTATTGAAAGAACCACCAGAGTTATCAATTATCGCATAAGGCTTTTGTGCAAGTTTATTGGTTCCAATATTGATGCTTGCCCCAAATGCTCCACCGCCGTTTGATGAGGTACCTACACCACGCTGAACTTGCATACTCTCTACAGAAGAGGAGAAGTCTGGCATATTCACCCAAAAAACACCTTGTGATTCCGCATCGTTCAACGGAATTCCATCAACTGTTACATTGGTTCTTGTTGGATCCACTCCACGAATTCTAAATGAAGTGTACCCTACTCCAGAACCTCCATCTGAAGTCACAACCGTTGAGGGCATAGATTCTAACAAATAAGGTAAATCTTGACCATAGTTTTGACCTTCGATTTCTTCTGCGGTAATGTTAGAATACGTTGTTGGCGTTTTTTTATCTGCACGTACAGCCCTAACATCAATTCCTTCTTGCAGGAAGAAAGTAGCGTTCAATGAAAAATTAATTTCCACATCTTTGTCTACCACTATGGTTTTAGACATTGTTTCATACCCGAAGAAGCTTGCTCTTACTTCATAAGTCCCATTTTTTAGATCTTTAATGATGTATTCACCATCGGTTTGAGCGACAGCTCCGGTGTTTTGTCCTTTAATACTCACAGTAGCACCTACCAGGGCTTCACCATGATCATTTTTGACTTTACCAAAGATTTGATTTTGTGCGAACGCACTGGTTGACAACAACAAAGCCGCTGTCAAGGCTTTCATAACATTTCTTGTTTTCATGCTTTTAAACATTTAACAAGAATCAGGGGCTAATTCTTGGATTTATAATAAATTCGAATTAACACTATTGTTCTTTTGGTCATCTTCCCGCCGCAGGTACTAACCTGATCCGGTTCAATGGGTATAATCTCAGTCTCGACATTTATTGTCGTGACACCCCTTAGAGACGCCGCAAAGATAATGAGGATATTTTGAATATTCGAAGGCTAAGGTGGAGTTTTTGTTTAGTCATTGAGTATGAGATTAATTACCAAGCAAATGAAACTAAAAACAGCAAAGGTACGGGATGTTTGATTGATGGAATTGGACTCCAAAACAACGAATAACTACTTATAGTACTCGTTTCAAATACTCTACTTTTAAGAAGCTATTTTAACAGCATCCTTCTATCTTTTTGTATAATTTGCCAAACCAAACGAAGAATCTACATGAAATACATCAACAACTTCTTTAACGAACTCGGAATAATATTTTCTTATGTTGTTATGTTATTCATGGCCTACTATTTCGAATGGGAACCTTTTGGAATCTTCGTTTATTATTTGATTGAAATTACGGTCCTTCTGTTGGTTTATGTGTTGTTAAGGCTAAGGGAAGTAAGTAAAAACACTAAAATCAATAAGAAAGCTCAACCAATAGCCAATATTTTAATTGGAATTATTCCTTTGCTACTTATACAATATTTAATCGTTGGATTTATTTCTGTAGCCATCGATCCAAATGAAAGTTTCATAGAAAAGAATCTTTTAATGACAAAAGAAGTCCTGTTTGCATTCTGCTCTTTGACATTTGTATACCTTTTAAAAGCAATACAAATGATTAAGATCAAGGACCGTTTATTGATTTTTCAAAACAACTTCCTTTTTAAAGTGATTGCCTTGTCTATGACAAACTTCCTGGGATTAATTCTTGTCATTGGATTTGAAATGACTTCATTACTCACGGTTTTAACAATTATGACCGCAATACGCATTGGTTTAGTAATTTACTTAGGAAAGACAGAAAAGTTAATGTAATTGGTTTGTCAGCTTTGTATTTATTGAATAACTTTAAGGAAAAATAAACAATGGCACTTGTAACAATAATGACTTCCGACAACGGGATTGACGTACACATAATGAAAGGGAGGTTAGAGACTGATGGTATTGATTGTTTTGTTTTTGATGAAAATATTATGACTTTAAATCCACTTTTCAACATCGCCGTTGGGGGAGTCAAATTAAAAGTCAACGAAGAAGATGCTGATAAAGCTAGGGCAATCATAAAAGAATTAGAATTACAACCTCTAGTAGATCACAATGAAAATGTTATTCAATGTCCAAAATGTAACTCAACAAATCTTTATACCAACTTTAAGTCTATGAAAGGCTTTTTCGGGTTTATGTCAGCAATTATTTCGTTATTGCTCGCTGTTTTCCCCTTACATTTCAAATCCGTGTATAAGTGTAAGGAATGTGACTTTGAATTTAAAGTTGAAAAGAAATAATCTTTTAATATTGCAATTATGAATTGGATATCAACATTTTTTGATGCCATTACGGGAGGTCACGGCGCATCAATCTTATATGTTTTTGGAATAGGATTAACGGTTATTGGCGGTATTCTTATTAAGCATGTTGAAGAATGGCCTCAATTAATCGGCGCAGTATGTTTATGTCTATCTGGTGTTTTTATTCTTTATTTTAAAATTCGAAAAGACATCAAAGAGTTTAGAGAAATGAATTAGAAAACAACCATAAATGATGGTTCTTCTTCTCCACATTTTATATGGTTATTCAAGTCTATATTTCAGCGTTAACCTTTTCTAATCGCCATAATATGGAGCAATCATGATGTAAACGATAACTCCTGTCACAGCGACATATAACCAAATAGGAAATGAAAATCGTGTCCATTTTTTATGTTTTAAATAATCTCCTTGCCAAGCAAAGAAATAGGTAAATAAAACCAATGGCACTACACCCACGCTAAGAATTATATGCGAAATCAAAATGGTGTAATACAGGGTTGTGCTTTCCCCACCGTATGGGGTACTGTCTGAGGATATGTGATACAGAACATACAAGACCAAGAACAATAAAGAACAAAGCAAAGCCGTTTTCATTAGGTTTTGATGAAGGGTAATTTTCTTGTATTTGACCGCAATTAATGCACTTACCAACAACACCGCTGTTATTCCATTAATAGTTGCATAAATTGGTGGTAGAAAAGAAAAATCTAGACCTTCTACTTTAATTTCGAAAAGCAGTGCTACGGCAAGCGGGATAACAATAGATAAAGCTACAATTATTTTTTTAAATGACTTTATCTGAGCAGGAGTTTTGACTTTACTTTGCATTGAGTAACAATTTAGCATCTTTAATTAATTGTTTACGACTATCAGGATCAAGTCCATCGTAAATACCACGAATATGTTGATTTTCATCAATTAAGACGAAGTTAGAACTGTGTGCAAATCCACCGGGAGCTTGCTCATCTGCATTGGCAAACAATTGGAAGCCATCAATACCCAGGGCATGAGTTTCAGCTTCATCACCAGCCAAGAAATACCAATTATCAGCGGTAATTTCATGTCGTTCTCTGTATAATCGAAGACGTGATGGTGTATCTCTATCCGGGTCGATGGAAAATGAGAGGAATGCTAAGTCCTTTTGGTATGCGCTCAAAGAATCTGATACACCACGCATTGCTTTTGTCATAGGAGGACAAATTGTAGGACAGTAAGAAAAGAAGAAATCTGCAATCCAAATTTTATTCTCAATGCTTTTAGAATTCAGCAATACTGAATCATGTGTTAAATACTCCCATTGCGGAACAGTATGGTAAACAGTATCTCCTACTTCGTATTCCTCAGTAGCTTGATAGACAACATCATGGTGACCATAAAATGGTAAATCAACTTGTTTTTGCTTCTCTTTATCAGAAGTACAAGAAGATTGAAAAACAAATAAGGATAAAATGAGAAAGAAGAATAGAGATTTACTGTTCTTCTTTTGTTGCGTTTTCTGATCTTTTCTCTCTTGCATATTGCTTATCTAAAAGTGAAACATGTTGTTTAAAATCACGGATCAAACCTTCTTGGTTTCCTCTTCTAACAAGTCTCAATTGATTTTGTTTATCGACAATAAGCATCGTTTCCAGATAAGATTTACCTGCATAAGTATCTTCTGCAGTTGTGGAATAAAGGTTTACCCCATTATTCTCAATATCATAGATTTGCCTTGGATCGCCAGTGGCTAAATTCCAAATAGTAGAATCGTATCCCTCAATCATATCATTCATGGTGAAAAGGATTTCATCTAGGTTTTCAACAGGATTTCCATCTTTATCTGTAACAATAGAAATGATTTCAACGTGACCATAACGTTTTTGACTCTTTCTATAATCTTGATAGATTTGAAGATTAAATTTAAAAATATCAATAGCGCAATGCTGCGGGCAAGAAGTTTGAAGGGTTGTAAACAAAGTAATCTTTCCTTCTTGCGTTTTGTTATTGATTACTTTACCATCTGCTCCAACAAATTCGTAGGCTGGCATTTCAGCATAAACGGGAAGTTCTTGAAAGTTATGTTCACACTTTCCCATTGAAATCATAATCAAGAAGGCTGCTGGTCCAAAAACCACAAAAATCACCAGAAGGGGCTTCCAAAAGCCCCCTTTTTTCTTTTTCTTTTCCAAACCAGTTGAAGTTACTAGTGCATTCTTGGATATAACGCTGCACCTTCGGCCAGACCTATAAAAATAAGATAAGTCATAAAAATCAAGTATGGAAGAAGAACGATCCACTTCAATGCTTTTTTCTCATCTCCAAGGTGCATAAACGTCATCACGATGTATGCTGCTTTTACAATTGTTAGTAGAATGAACAATACCTTTACAGTAAGCCACATGCTACTTCCTTGCTTCACCATCGCACCGAAGAATACTTCTACTAAGGTTACAATAGAAAGAATCAATGTAACTTTCCAAATCTTTTTTCTAATCTTTTTCCCTTCCTCTTCTGAGTGATGGTTATCTAAAGAATATTCTATAATGTCGTCTCTTTGTTCCATGTTATATTAAATATACAAATGAATATCTAGTGCTAATTTCTTATTTATATCAAGTAGAAGAATGTAAATACAAACACCCATACTAAATCGACAAAGTGCCAGTATAAACCAACTTTCTCGACCATTTCGTAGTGACCTCTTTTTTCATATGTACCTTTCAATACGTTGATGAAAACAATGATCATTAAAATAATTCCGATAGATACGTGGAATCCGTGGAAACCAGTTACGAAGAAAAAGAAGTGTCCATAAGTTTGTGGGCCATATTCATTCTCATGAAGATTCGCACCATAAACAACGTTTCCTTTAGAAAGAGCTTCATAGTATAAGTCTACAGAACCATCTGCTTCGTGAATTCTTGTACTTTCATCAGCTGCAGAAGAAACAGCGTATTCTTTTCCAGGTACCTTTACAATCAATTGAAGGTTCTTATCTGCTTCTTTATTTACTTTAGCAACAGTTCCATCATGAAGCGTAATCATCATTGCTCCTGCAGTTCCTGACAGCTTTCTTTTTGCCGCTGCATGTTGAAATGCGTGCATTAAATCTCCGTCTTCAGCTGTAATGTTGTCGTTAGTAATTTTAGTCCCAACACCTTCATAATGTGAACCAGGACGAACGATTTCAAAATCGTGAATTTTTCCAAACTCCCCTTTTGCTGTCGCTACAGAACCATCGCTTAATTCTACACGTCCGAAATTCGTTCCATGAATAAAGTGTGACCATTCCCAAGCTTGAGAACCGACAAACACAAGTCCTCCTACAATTGTAGCCAACAACCATTTCGTAACTCCTTTTCTGTCCATTCTGTGCCCTGCTTCAACACCAAGAACAATAGTCACCGAACTAATAATCAAAATAAACGTCATCAATGCAACGTATGCAAGTGGATAGCTACCTGTTAAAAACGGTAAGGCATCAAATGTTTCCTCACCAATTGGCCAAGCTCCCCCATAGGAGTACCTTGTTAAACCAAAGGCTACCAAGAATCCACCGAATGTCAAAGCATCCGATACAAGGAAAAACCACATCATTAACTTACCGTAACTTACGCTAAAAGGTGAGGTTTTACCACCCCAATCCACTTTATTAGCTTTCATCTCTTTAGAAGCGTGTCCTGCCATTTTGAATTTGTTTTGTGCGAATTTAATGAATAAAAAGTAAAAATAGTAATAAATATAACCATAATACACCTAAAAAGTGCCAAAATATCGATCCAGCACCTAAAGATATCGCCATCTTGTAAGCGTTCTCCTCTGAGTATGAGCGAACTGACATATAAATCAACATAATCAATCCTACCACAACATGAAGAAGGTGAAGTATTGTAATGACATAAAAATAAGCTGTACTCATGTCGGTATTTCCTCTCAAAAGCTTGTTTTGAAGATTTGCACTTAAGGGTTGACCTTTATACATTAGGGTACGTTCATGATAATCCAATTCATTTCCATTGTAAAACAACCTAAAATCTTTCCCCATTTCTCCTTGCATAAAGAAATCTGCGCGATCGTCTTCAATGTTTTGTACCAATTGTCGCAACCTTTGAAAGTCTAATTCTTCTATCCGTTCTCCATTGGGACGAATAAACTCCCCATCCATAAAGTTTAAAGGTTCACTTTTATACAATAAAGTAAATTCACCATAGCTGATGTTCTTACCTTTTAAATCCTCAAGAAGCGGAACATTAAATTGAGCTGCGAATGATTTGAACGCTTCCTTATCTTCCCCCTCTAGCTTCTCTCCTTTAAAGTAGTATTGATTATTTTCAACCGTTAGGTACTCCCCTCCTTTTTTAATTTCATAGTAATCACCATACCGACCATCATCAACGATAATATGAGTTACCCAATGCGCTCCACTTTTAACAAGTGCCTTATATCCTAAAAATTGAAAAGTACCAAAACCTATTCCTAAGAATAAAGTTGCAACAATTAGCATTCGTGCCTTTTTTAATTGATTTGATTTAGCTGCTTTATGGGCTAAAAACAAAACCAGACTACTCAGAACAATAATCGCTGTACTGATAAAAAACTCTTTAGGAATATCCACCTTTACCCAAAAACTGTCTCCCATAGAAACAATGTATGCCGAGGTGAATCCAGCAAACATCATTGTAATACTCAAAATCACAACCCAAACGAGGTTTCTCTTCACTTTCGTTTGAACCTCTACTGGATATGAATCGTCAAAATTTTTCTTCATGACTTATAATTTTAATAACTGTTCTCTCTATTATGTTGTAAAAAAGAAGTATTTATCAATGACATAGACAAACTGTATCAAAGGTAAATAAATGAAAGAAGCGAACATTAATTTTCTAGCATCTTTGTCGTCTAGGGTCAGGTAGAGTCGATACGCATATAAAAAGAATATCAATCCCAATACTGAAGCAAACATTACGCTAAAAGCACCTACAAAATTAAGCACCCAAGGAAATAAAGTAAAAGGAATCAACAACAAGGCAGACAATGCGATTCTAAATGCAGAGGTTTTTGATTTTCCGGAACCTGAAGGCAACAAATAAAACCCAGCTTTTTGGTAATCATCATGGGCAACCCATGCAATGGCCCAAAAGTGTGGGAGTTGCCAAACGAACTGTACAAAAAACAAAGCGCCCGGCATGGCCGAAAACTCATCAACTACTGCAATGGCTCCTAACATTGGAGGTATAGCGCCTGGGAATGCACCAACAATAACGGCCCAAGGTGTAACCTGCTTTAATGGGGTGTAAATAAATGCGTAAGAAACATAGGCAATCAAACCTAAGATCATTGCATTCAGGTTTAATTGATACAACATCCACGATCCAAGCCCCAAAGACAAAACAACGACACTATAGGCTTCCGCCAAGCTCATCGAACCACGAGGTAGCGGACGTTTTTCAGTACGCGACATCATTTTATCTAGTTTACGCTCCCATATTTGATTGCTTCCATTACTGGCGGCAGTCACAAGAAATCCACCTATCATTAGATAAAAAGCTTCAAGCCATGTTCCTCCACCTGCAAATAAAAAACCAGATAAGGCAGAAATAATCACAGAAAATGATAATCTAAACTTCGTAAATAAAGCGTAATCTTTAACTTTTGAATTTCCCCCCATGACCTATTGCTCAGGTTTTAATTTGTTTTTATTCGTGCGACAAAATTAGTGATTATTTTAGCTATTCTTAACAAGAAATGAAATCATTATTCATTCTTATTGCATTTTAAAGGAGTTTTAGGTCTTTTATACTGATACAAACAGCTGTGATTTACCACTATTTCAAGTCAATGCAACACAAAAACCTTGGTAATGGGTCTATTTTTATTTGAATTTCATTTCAGCGATTTAAGCTATAATTCATAAGAACTATCTTATTCTGTAGGGCAACACTTGCTTTTTACAATAAGACAAACCGATTGCTGATTCAATATATTTCCAAAACTGACAAATCTCAAGGACTTAAAATTAGAGAAACCTTACAGATTGATTATTTTTGCCCGAAATAAAACTGGGCTATGTATAAATATTGGGATAAAAAATCAGACGAAGAAATTAGAGACATCGTTTTTCAGGCTTTAGATCAAAACGTAAATTACGACGAACAAAACGTTTTAGGCCTTCCAGCTTCCTATTTGGATAGAAATGTTTTTAATCAAGATGCTAGCTTTTTAAAAGATGCTCCATTTTTATCTACGCTGATCAAAAACCCAAATCATATCGGATGTCATAGTTTAGGAAGTTCTGAATCTTACTTTAAAGGTACACAAGAGATAGAGCGTGATTTAATAAAAATTTGCGCCCACGATGTTTTGAATGGATCAACCAATGAAGCGTTTGACGGTTACGTTGCTTCTGGAGGTACTGAAGCCAACTTGCAAGCCATTTGGATTTACCGCAACTACTTTAAACAAGAAAAAGGGTTGAAAAATGAGGAGATTTGCATTTTGACTTCTTCAGATAACCACTACTCTATGGACAAAGCGGGAAATGTTTTCAGCATGCCGGTTCAAAAAGTTGAAGTCACAGAAAACGGTCGTTTTATCACTGAAGAAAGTGTGCAAGCTGCAGTTGACATTCAAAAATCGAAAGGCGTAAAAGCATTTGTTGTTGTTGCCAATATGATGACCACTATGTTTGGTTCGGTTGATGAACCTGAATATTATTCAACTGTCCTTGAGCGTGAAGAACTTGATTATTTCATACATGTAGACGGTGCATACGGTGGGTTTTATTTTCCTTTTTCACAAAAAGAACACCATTTGGACTTCAGGAATCCGAAAATTTCTTCTGTTACCTTAGATGCTCACAAAATGGCACAAGCACCTTATGGTACAGGAATATTTGTTGTAAGAAAAAACCTGATGCACTACACCAACACCAAAGAGGCAAGTTATGTTGAAGGTGAAGACTATACTTTGATAGGAAGTCGTTCTGGAGCCAATGCTATTGCCGTTTGGATGATTTTATCAAAATACGGCCCATTTGGATGGATGGAAAAAATATTCATTCTACAAAAACGAACTGCATGGATGTGTGAAAAGTTAGACGAACTCAAAATTAAATACTACCGTCACCCTTCATCCAATATTATCACCATTAAAAATGAGTTTATTTCTGATGAAATTTCTCAAAAGTATGGATTGGTTCCCGACAACCACAAAGATCCTAAATGGAATAAAATTGTAATCATGGATCATGTTACCATTGAAAGATTAAGTGAATTAATCGCAGATCTGAAGTAATAATGGGTGGTGAAAGATAAACCTTAATTATCTTCAGCATTCTTCATTAAAACTCTTCTCCAAAAAACATAGGCTGTTCCACTTATAAAATAACAGAGAATATCCCATGGGTCGTAAACGTATTGTGGACTTTGTTGAGGCAGGAAAAACTCAAAAAAGACTGAGAACATAATTACACTGAGGAAAACCATTGCGATCGGCAATTCTAACTTTGGTGAGTTCTTCATTTTCCGAATGATCCACAACGCGAAAGTATTGACCAGAAAAATACTGAGTAAGTCGGCCAAGTAACTGGTAATAAACACAGGTAAAACAACATCGGTTTGTTTTAACCCATAATACACCGCATAACATGTGGCCAAAACGAGAAAAAGCGGGTGCGAAATGGTCTTCATTATCCAGCTGCCATCGAAGCAATATACATTATAATCATCACGATTCCAGCGTACAACATCCAGATCCCCATCAACACGTAATAGATTAGCCTCAAAAAAGGATTTTTAGATGTCCTCAAGTATTCCAGGGCTCTTTTCAGCTTTGAAGGTGGCTTTGGTGGATGCAATCGATCATGCTCTTTTTGCTTGATTTCATCCTTAACTTCCTGACTAATAATATAACCGCAATGCTCACAAACTTTAATGTCGCTTGACCACTTTTTACATTGAAAACAAAGTGCTTTTTTCATAACTTCCTACATATTCGGATACGCTATTTACGCATTCGATGATCCACCCCTCCTTACAGAACAGTCAAGGCATTAGAATGTTTGGCATTATTTCTTTTTGAATGCGCTTATGGCATTGATCGTAAAGTCAGACAAAACCAATTGACCACTCATTGCAGCACGATCTTGTAATAAAGTATCCCAATTTTCAGTTCCTTCCCAGAAAATTCCTTTCAATAGACGCATCGCTTCAGGATTTGAGGAAGCCAATTTATTGGCTAAAGTTTCAACTGCAGCATCCATTTCCTCGATGTTCTCGAAAATCTCTGCATACAATCCTTTTTCCTTTGCCCATTCAGCGCTTTGCCATTCTGTTGCATTGATGGCCAACTGACTCATAGCAGAGGTACCTACTTTTCTTTCCACTGCAGGTCCAACAACAAAAGGTCCAATCCCAACAGCCAGTTCCGATAATTTTACCGCTGAGAACTTAGTTGCATAGCAATAATCTACTGCTGAAGCAAGTCCAACTCCACCTCCAACAGTCTTACCTTGAACACGTCCAATAATTAACTTTGGACATTTTCGGCAGGCATTGATCACATTAGCAAAGCCCATAAAAAACTGTTTTCCAACTTCAAGGTCTTTTATCGAAATCAATTCATCGAAACTTGCACCAGCACAGAACGCACGGTCACCTTCAGATTTCAACACCATTACTTTTGCCTCATCGTTTTGACCCAACTCAGTAATAGTATCTGCTAACTTTTTCAATACACGACCAGGTAAAGAATTACTCAATGGGTGATTAAAAATCACGGTTGCAATTCCTTTCTCATTGATTGAATACTTAACATCTCCTTGATTAATCGCGTCTGCTGTGCTCATTATTTTCTGTTTAAAATTGACTCCCAAAATTAAAGATTTGTCCTTACAATTGACAATTATTGAGCGTTAATTATTATTTCTTGCATAATTGTCTTAAATTGAGTGCAGCTTAATTCAATTGCCTACGCATATGATTCCAAAAATTGCTTCTACACTAAAACTGTATACCGATGGTATATACTCCTTGCTTTACCCTTGTTATTGCATCATTTGTAACAAAGAACTCAACGTTCAAAATGAACATTTTTGCTTCTCATGTGAACACGATCTACACTATACCTTTTTTGAAAAGTATGAAGATTACACCTTAGCTGATGAAATCTTTTGGGGACGACTAAACATTGAAAATGTATATTCTTTGCTTTACTTTGAAGACCAAAATTCGACCAAGGAGATTTTACATACCATTAAGTACAGAGAAGGGAAAGACCTCGGCCGACAAATGGGAAGGATGATGGGGCAGCGTTTGAAAGATCACCCGAAGTATAAGGACATCGACGCACTGGTTCCCATTCCGGTTCATTCAAAAAAAGAGTTTTCACGTGGATACAACCAAAGCTTATTGATTGCTGAAGGAATGAGCGAAATTTTAGAAATTCCAATTCTTGATGCACTCTACAGAACAACGCATGACGAATCACAAACAAGAAAAAGTAAAGAGGAACGCTATGAAAACGTGAAAGGAAAATTTGCCCTGAAAAAAGAAGGACTCAAAAGTCACCGACATGTGCTTATTGTAGATGATGTTTTGACCACAGGCTCTACCCTAGAGTTTGCAAGTCGGGCGGTAATGTCCCGTGGAGAAGTAAAGGTGAGTTTGGCTACAGTTGCAGTGGCGAGATAGGAATGATTATAAAGTTTTGGATATACGCTGGTCTTTTTAAATTTGAATGAACATGTAGATAATAAGGGTAAGACCCAATTTTTTTTAACTTTTATGAATATTAAACTCACACCATTTTTAACAACATTTATTTACCTTTTAGCTGCTTTTTCAACATCAAGCGTATTTGGACAAATAATTTACACACCTACTTTTATAAATCCATGTACAGGTGAGAATGCAAAAAATGTAAATTGGTACCTCTCCGATTCAACAAGGGTCTATGTTAGCGAAGACCTAGAATCTAATTATGTTGTATTGCCTAATTCAGGAACCTATAAACTTCACATAGATTTTGATGACCAAGACAGAAAAATTGAAATAAAGGATGAAAAACATAAGCAAGATACCATTGTCTTAAAAAGACTTACACTCATACACATTATAAGTAATCCACCAACAAGTAGATATTTAGATTGTAACAAACTTGCCAACGGCAGTGTTATAGATTATTATGATAATGGTAACAAAAGAATTCAAGGTCTTTTTAGTGAGGGAAAACCAGTAGACACAGTGTTTGAATTTTATAGAAATGAGCACATTTATAAATTGACAATATCAACAGGCCAACACTGGAAGGAGGTTAGTTATTTCAATGATGGACAAATAAAATCTATTTACGATACTAAAGCAAGACAACAAAAAACTTATGATCAGATGGGTGTCTTAAAAAAGCAAGTAAGATGGTCCAGAAGAAAGGGAGCCAAAACAAAGGAGTATTATAAAAATGGAGGTATACACATTGTAAGCACAAGTAAGAAACAGAAAAGATATAATTCAGGTGGTCAGTTAGTGGAGAAAATTAGACGAAAAAAGATCTCCATACTTGATATGTTCATGAATAGAAAAACCTCTATAGGACAGCAAAGAACGTATAAGTATATTTGGAAAACTTTTGGAAAACACAGAAAAATTAAAAGTAAGTTTACATTTTGCCAAGTTGGGTTTTTAACTCAAAACTTCCCTGATAGTTTGAAGTTAAAGTCAATTGAAAACCAATTAAAAGGATGTTGGAATACAAAGTATTATCAATTTAAGTATAATCCCACAAACAATCTAGGAGGCGAATACAAAAGTAGAATAAAATCATCCGCACCGATTTTCAACCTTGTATTACAAGAGCACGAAGTCTACCTCAAATGGTTAGAGCTCACAGGTGGTCATCATCTTCAAAGAATTATCTGGATTAAAGACAAAAAATTAAAGGTTGAAAATGCCAATGGGTCAAAAAGCATCTATCGTAGAAATGAAGAATGCAAGTAAGCAATTCAAGAAATAAAAAACCAATTAGAAAACATTGCAGATTACCTTTTAAAATAATTATCTTTATCTCACACTATAACAAACCTCACTTATGAAACTTAACGCGATTCTTTTGTTGTTTATTTTTATCCTTGGAATTCAAAAAAGCACGTACGCAGAAACTTGGAATGAACCTTGGCAAAAAGACATTCTTAAAAATGCAGATTTTTTTGTTTTGGCAAATGTGATTAGCAATGAGGAGGATGTCGGCACTACAATCGAAATTCTCAAACACTTTGGCAATCAATCGCTCAGTGGAGAAGTTTTAATCAATGGGTTTTCCCTACTCGACATTAGAAGTTCATCAGGTCATGGTGTTCATTTGAACTTCGAAAAAGGGCAAACACTCTATTTCCTTTTGACGAAAGGGGAAGATGGAAATTACACTCTACCAACGCCAAGCTCAGGTTTTGCAGGTGTTGATGAAGAAAAAAATGTTTATGCCACCTACAGACACAGCTATCATCAAGCTTTGGTCCCTCAAGAAGTCTATGAAAAAACATACTCGGAAATTTGGAACTATTATAAAACCTCTAATTACGATCAGGTGTTCGTTATGGATTTTATTCATGAAAATCTTGCCCAACCTCCTGCAGGATTTGAACCTGAAGATTTAAACACATTTTTCATGCAGCATGTTGCCCTCGAAATGGCTTTTTTACTAGACATCAGTATAGACCTTCAACAACTGAAAGCTTTTGTGGAATATGACAACTTTCACGCTAATATTTCTGCATTGCAACTGTTAGGGAATTCAAAGGATGAAGATGTTAAGGAATACCTTTTTAATTATATTAAAAACGAAAAGAATGAGAACTTCCAAAAAGTAATTGCCATTTGGTCTTTGCGAAAAATCGGTGATCAAAAGTACATCAATAAACTAAAGGCTATAAAGAACAAACTCTCGGAAGACCAAACAGGCTTTGGTGGAAACATCATGGATCCGCGTGTTGGAACCTACTTCCCTAGTCCCAAAAGAGCTGTTGAAAACCTGAAGTAAGACTTCTCTTTTTTATTAGCAAAGCATTAATTACAAAAAACAACGATGAAAGCAATAACTACACTCCTATTACTCCTCTTTTGTCTAACAACATTCGCACAAGAAAAAAAGTTTGATTTTGGATTCAGTGTTTTTCCTAATTTATTACAAGGAGCAAATAGCTGTAGTAGTTACATAAAGCTTTAGTAAAAAAGAAAAAACAAGCGCTTTAAAAAAGACGCTTGTTTTAAATGTTAAATTAGAAACTTCTATTTTAGTTATCCACCAATATTAATCAACCTTATAGATTAATGCTCTCTTAGTGTTTCCTAAAGAATTTTTAAATCCTTCAAAATCGATTCCAATGAATTTATCACCCACGGTGCAAATAACATCAATTTGATCTGTTTTACTACGCTTAACTCCCGTAATATATGACAAGTATATCTCTGCAAAAGACAAATCCTCTTCAAACGTAATCTCCTCACCTTCGGAAGAATTAAGAACGATATTTGACTTTGATTTTTTTGAGATAATAATAAACTTCCCACTTTCAGTTACATGAAAAGCGTGGCCTCTAGATTTACCATTCTCACTAGCAAAAGAAAATTCATTTGTGGGTGAAATAACATTATCTCCACTTAGGTCCATGTTAAATGTTAAAAACCCTTCTTTTTCGATATCTCTTTTTGTTCCTTCTTTAATATTTTTAAAGTAAGCATACATTTTTAAGCCCTCATCAGTATAAACAAAATTAGTAAATGCCCCTAATGTTGAATAAATGTAAGTGCCTTGTCCCTTGTGCACTATTCTATTATAAGATGTAAATACACGTTCGGATGCTTTGTAATCAATATCTACACTGCCTTTAGAGTTAATTGTATAGCCTGCGAAGCTAATGGTATTCTTAACTTCCTTTACATTGACAAAGTTTTCCAAGTCTAATGTTTTAACAGTAATATTTAATCCCATTTCATCATGTCTTAGTTGGATTAAAGAAAAATCTTTTTCTCCCAGTACAAACTTTACTTTTGAAATACCATCTTTCTCCCATAATTCATAACTATAGTCAGAATCAAAGTTAATTGCATTATAAGTCACGTTAAAGTCATGGTCAATTTTTAGCACATGATGTTTTTTATGATCAGTTGTACCAACAAAAATTATCCCTCCCTTATATGCTCCAAGATAACACTGTTCTAATTTTTTAACGTCCTTCGCTAAGCTTTTAAATTCACCTGTATATTTAATACTTTTCTCTTTAACATTTCCTGATTTATCAACCTGATGAATGTTGAGTAATTCAGTTTTTGAGGTTTTCTCTAATAATGCTGTTTTGGTAAAAGGCATATTTACTAAATAAGCATATTCAGATTCGTTATGTACAACACTTGAATTATTAAAGTTAAACCCAGTTATTTTGGTGTTCCATTTCATATCTCCATTTTCAGTGAAATACTGAAATTGACGAGATTTTAATACAACAGCATAGGCTTGAGTTTGAACTACTCCAAGGTAGCCATCTCCCCAAGGAACAAGATCTTCAAAAGAGCCTCCACTAGACCTCAATTCTACTTGAGCGTTGATGGTTATTGTAAACAGCAGTGCAAAGGCAGTTAGTAATGATTTAAATTTCATAAGTTTTTTTAAAAAATATTCGACAAATATACCAAAATAAGGGCGTAAATGATATTTAAACACAATTTATTGATAAAACGATGCGTAAATTGCTATTAGTCAAACCTCAACAATTTAAACAACAAGCAGTACCCCAAATCAATCATCTTTGCTGTTTTACTAATTTAGACTATATTAGTCTCTATAAAGATGTTTTATACAAATCCAAGATACACTCGACCATGAAAAAAACAACTACTTTCATCCTACTCCTCTTTTGTCTAACAACATTCGCACAAGAAAAAAAGTTTGATTTTGGATTCAGTGTTTTTCCTAATTTTTCACTCGGAGTAATTTCGAATAATGGAGGGTTTTCTCCAGGAGAAGAAGCATATAAAAAAATGGAAACTTGGAAACCTTCGATCAGCGGAAATATTTTTGTTTCCTACAACCTGAATGAGAAGTCAATTCTTGGAATAGGTCTAGGATATCAAAACAATGGCGAAAGGACTCATAAAATGGACCTGGTTTTTGGTAATTATCCTTATACAATCCCAGATCCATCACTGCCTACTCATGGAAAATTTGTATACAACCACCACAATATTGAAATCCCCATATTTTATCAGCGAATGATAGGAAATAGGTTTTATGCCATTGCTGGAACAAGCATCATTCTGAACATATCAAATACCGTGACCAGTCATAAATACTTCGCCAATGGTTCAGAATCTATTTCTACATCGGAAGATGAATCAACCAATTTTAGACGCTTCAATTTTACAGGAAATATTGGTTTTGGATTGAATTACCTCAATAAAGAAAAGGTCAAATTATTCGTTCACCCCTACCTTCAATTAGGCGTTTTAGGCATTTCAAAATCTGCAGTTTTCAATCGCAATATTTTGTCTTTTGGAATTTCGACTGGAATAAAGTTTTAACCATTAAAAGCACTCTATTCATAAGAAGGTCGCTTAAAACGCTTAAATAAATACACCACGATTAAAAATTGAGCATATCCATACACGGCATCTTCAATGGGAATGGTGAGCATTCGTAGATTAAAAAAATGATCGGGATTATAATTAACAATCGGAGAATCTATTCCTGTACCAGTAAGGACTCCGTTGACCATAAAGAATCCAGGAAGTAAAATAATAAATACAAAGGATGCTTTACCTATCCAGTCTACTTTTGCGATATAATAAAGGTAAATTACTGTCCCAGCTACAACTAACCCTGTAACAAATGGATAGATTTTATCATGGAAAATGATGGCTACCCCTACTCCAACAAGAACAGTAATCCATGTTAAATACTTACTGAATACATTGGTCCAGTCTAAATTAAAGAACTTATCCAGACAGTAATAAGTGAAGACACAAGCAAAAGGAATACAGAAAAAGAAGAGCATTTCCTCTAAAGGCAATCCGAGTAAAACGATTCCCGTTGTGTAGTTTGTATCAAACCACCACACCCCCATTTTAGTAAACCACACATCCCATGCGATAAAAGGAACAGCGGCGACAAAGGCAGCTTTTAGGTAGGCTCCAAAATGTTGATGAAACAAAACCCTACGATCAAAAGATGCGATAAAACAAATGATAATTGTAAAAAAATTGATGAGCAAATAAGTATAAGGCTGCATATTTATTTTTTATTAAAATACATTTTGAAATATTTCACTGGCACCCATAAAAAACCAAAACATTCTCCTTCATGCTTTCCCAAATGCTTATGGTGCTGCTTGTGCGCTCTTCGAATGGCCAACAAATATGGATTTTTGGTGTTTTTTAGAAAAGAAAAACGCTGATGAATAAAGATATCATGAACGAAAAAATAAGCCATTCCATATAAAGCAATACCCAATCCAATGTAGAAAATGTAATTAAAGCCTTGTGTACTTCCATAGTACATCACAGCGATAACTGGCAGCGCAAAAATCAAAAAGAAATAATCATTTTTCTCAAACGGACCTTCTGTACTGTGGTCATGATGATCTGCATGTAGACTCCATAAAAAGCCATGCATAACGTACTTATGAATGAGCCACGTAGCACCTTCCATTGCAAAAAACACTGTGATTACAATCAATATATTCATTTCATATTGTTTTTTGAATTAAACAAATCGTCGGTCACTTTATTGCGGAAAGCAAAAATATTCTCCAGCTTCTTCCTTACAAACATACTATGGGCTATTTTACCTAAAATACCAAAAGGCAATTCATAATCGATGGTGTCTTTCATCAAAACACCTTCTTCATTCGGGATAAATTCATGGTAGTGATTCCAATATTTGTATGGCCCTTTCTCTTGAAAATCTGTAAAGCTTTTTAAATCCTCAACTTGTGTAATCCGTGTTTTCCATTTCATCGGAATACGCAACACAGGAGAAACTGTATAATTAATCTCCATCCCTTCATACATTGGTACTCCTTTCACGTCTGACTTCACAATAAAGTTCATGTCTTTTGGCGTAATTCGAGCCAAATTTTCAGGTGCAGAGAAAAACGCCCATGCTGTGGATAAATCACACTTTAATTGTTGACTTCTTTGTAATTGATACCTCATCTTATTCGTTTAATAGTGCATTGACCATCTTCAACAATTCGGTTGAATGAATGGTGTTTTTGTATTTTTTAATAAATCTTTCATCTTCTTCTATTGCGGAAGAATAGCCCAAAAATGAAGGGGCATTTTTCTGAACAGACAATCTTACAAACCTTAATTCTAAAGAATTGGGATCGCTTTTGATGGCCTTTTCGATGTTTCGTTTTCCTTCATTAAAAGTGTTGAGCTTGGAAACAGGATTGAAAACATGATTGGCCCAGACCGTTTGGAATCCGCCAAGATAGCCCAACAAAACAGTGCTGTTCTTATTCTTTTTTAATTCAATAATCATGGCATCACAAACCAACTCATTAGCGGCTGCTGAACTATAATTTTTGCGAACAGTTTCAACTTCTATGCTTTTGTCCTCACTTAATAGTCCAAAAAATATTGACAAAATAATAAGTGTTGCTTTCATTATAAAAGTGTTGTTTTGTATTGAACATAACTGCTCAACATCATCGTCATTTTCTTTGCATTTGGAATCCGTACACGTTCAGTAACGATTTTCTCAGCTGAGGTTTTTTGAATTTTCTTAAACAATGACCAATAGTATTTATACGCCAAATAAACCCCAAATCTTGCCGATACAGGAAGTTTTCTAATGCCAATTAAAGCCTCTTTAAACTCTTGCTCAATATCCTTTTCAATTTCACACTTCACACGGTTACAGAACATTTCCATTTCTATCCCCGGAAAATAAGTTCGTCCTAAAATCTGATAATCATCCTTTAAGTCCCTTAAGAAATTGACTTTTTGGAATGCAGAGCCTAATTTTTTCGCATAGGGTTTTAATTCCTCAAACTCTTTTTTATCTCCATTGGTGAAAACCTGTAAACACATTAAGCCCACCACTTCAGCCGACCCATAAATATATTCGTTGTACAATTCTGAATTATAATCCACCTGCTGAAGGTCCATTTCCATGCTGTGCAGAAATTGATCTATCAAAACCTTGTCAATACTATATTTGTGTACCGTTTCTTGAAAAGATTGCAGCAAAGGATTCAACGCTATTTTTTCTTCTAAAGCTAACGCTGTTTCCTTTTTAAAGCGATTCAATAGTTTTGCTTTGTCGAAACCGTGAAAGCTATCTACTATTTCATCGGCCAATCTTACATAACCGTATATCGCATAAATTGCTGGTCGAATTGAGGGTTTAAGGGCCAATATTCCCAAAGAAAAGCTGGTGCTATACTTTTTAGTGGTGCGTTTACTCACCTCATAGGATAATTCATCAAATAGTCTTTTCATAGTGCTTTAGTTTAAGGTTATTTACTTCAAGCGCCACAATCTTTCCAGAGATAATAGAAGGAGGAACACCCGGACCAGGAACAGTTAATTGCCCTGAATAGAATAAGTTTTTGATTTTCTTATTGTTAATTTTCGGTTTTAATACTGCGGTTTGAGACAAGGTGTTTGCTAAACCGTAAGCATTACCACCATAAGCGTTATAGTCATTTTTAAAATCACTAACACAGTAACTTTTTTTGTAGACAATTTTATCGATTAAGTTTTTGCTTCCAGTGATTTTTTCAATCCTTGAAATCATTTCAAGCAGGTATTTTTCGCGCGTACTTTCATCGTCACTAATTCCTGTTGCCAATGGCATCAACAAGAACAAGTTTTCTCCATTTTCAGGAGCAACATTGGGGTCAGTTTGGGAAGGACAACAGACGTAGAACAAAGGCTTATCGGGCCACTTTTTCTCACCATAAATACTTTCAATATGGTCATCTAAATCATTCTCAAAAAAGAGCGTGTGGTGTTTTAAGTTCGGGATACGCTCATTCACTCCCAGATAGAAAATCAGACTTGAAGGAGCAAAAGTGCGGTCTTCCCAGTACTTTTCTGTATAATTCCTGTAGGCTTTTGGCAAAAGTGTTTCCGTGTGATGATAATCTGAAGAAGCAATGACAGCATCAAACTCATGTAATTTACCATCAATTAATAAGGAAGTTATTTTCCTCTTTTCAGCATTGATTTTTTCTACATTCTGATTAAAATGAAATGTTGCCCCTTGCTGTTCCGCTACTTTTTTCATGGCCAATACCAATTGATAAAAACCTCCCATAGGATACCATGTTCCTAGTCCATAACCACCATAATTCATTAAACTATAAAGCGCTGGAATGTCTTTCGGGGAGGCGCCTAAAAAGATGACTGGAAATTCCATCAAGGCCCTTAACTTAGGATGCGAAAAGTATTTTCCAACATAGCTCCTGAAATTAGTGAGCAGGTCCAACTTTAAAGCACTGCTTGCAATTTTAGGGGAAACAAATTCCCACCAACTATAGCAAGGTTTATTGACAAATTGCTGCATCCCCACTTCATATTTGAATTGGGCAGATTTCATAAAAGCATCTAGCCGCTTTCCTGCTCCTGGTTCTAATCCTTCAAATAATTCTTTAAGCTCTTCATAGGATTCTGGAACAGCAACTGACCCGTCTTCAAAGATCATATCAAACTGTGGATTCAAGGAGACCAAATCGAAGAAATCAGTGGCGTGACCACCAAAATCCTGAAAAAATTGATCGATAATGTCTGGCATCCAATACCAACTTGGACCCATATCAAAGGTATACCCATTATCAGTAGTGAATTGCCTAGCGCGACCTCCAGGCTGATTGTGTTTTTCATATACATGAACCTCATTTCCTTCTTTAGCAGCATATGCCGCGGCAGAAATCCCTGAAAAACCAGCGCCTATAATTGCAATTTTCTTTTTCATCCTTTAATTCATATTTATTCCTTTGACCTTCTCGAGTAACTCTGATGGATCGATGTTCTTATTGTAAATCGGCAAGTGAAAATCATTGAGTTTATTCAATAAACGTATTAGCTCCAGTTTTTCAAAGTGCGTTAAATCTCCTGTTACAATTTCCGTTGCCTTACGAATTTTATCCATTTGCTGGTCTAATGCAGTCAGCCCTTTCTTATTGATGTTGATGATTTTACTGCGCTTATCCTCTTTCGAATCTTTCTGGTCTACCCAACCTTGTTTTATCAATCGATTGATGATTTGCATTCCTGCAGGCTTCTCTTGAACATTCTTTTTAATTAAATCCATTTTAGTCATCGCTCCAAAGGCCTTTAAATTGATGAGATAGATGAAGTCTTCTTGGGTAGAAAACTCAGAGTCATAAATGGCCGACTTCGAATAAGTTCTAGCATATCGGTTCATGTGAACAATCAAAGTGTTGATCACACTTTCAGGACTACGTCCTTTATCTTTTCCTTCCCAATCTGGTTCTTCTTGGGCAAATCCTCCTTGAAATGATTTTACCATCCATTTTTTGAATCCTTCAACGTTGTCTTCAAAGTTTTTATTCCCTTTGTTTTCTTCTTCAAAGTCTTCAACTAAATCAAGTACATTTTTGATTAAATCGTAATTCATAATTTTAACACCTTTCTATTTAGTATACAAATGTACTACTTTAGATTAAAAAGGTATAATTTTCTATCATTTATTTTACTTTAGAAAGAAAATTAGTCTATTTTTGTACTGTATTTTTGAAATGAATTATGAAAACAGCATTTATTCTACTAATATCAGTTTTAACATCCGCTCTTCTTTTCGGTCAAAATAAAGGTGTGATTACTGGAACTGTAAAAGACAAGAATTTGCAAGATCTTCTAATAGGTGTTGTGATTACGCTTCAAAATGAAAAGGATACCCTAAAGACTCGGACCGATATTGATGGGAAATTTAAAATCGAAGCTCCGGTAGGAAAATACAATTTAGAAACTTACTATCTAGGATACGAAGTTTACAATAAATACAATATCAATCTGGGTTCGGGTAATGCCATTGTAGTAGAAATCGAATTAGAAGATCAATCAGAAGAGTTTGGTGAAGTCACAATTAACGCTTCAAAACTGGTAAAAGCAACCGACATGACCACTCCCTTATCTACCCAAAAGCTTACCGCAGAAGAAATTAAAGTAAATCCTGGAGGTAACTTTGATGTTTCTAAGGTGATTCAAGTATTACCTGGAGTTGCAGGAGGAACGTCACCCAATAGAAACGACATCATTGTAAGGGGTGGTGGACCCAGCGAAAACGTTTATTATTTAGATGGCATAGAAATTCCCGTTTTGAATCACTTTCAAACACAAGGTGCGAGTGGAGGTGCAACAGGAATTTTAAATGTATCTTTTATTCGAGATGTGCAATTGACCTCTTCGGCTTTTGATAGTCGATACGACAATGCTTTGGCTTCAACGATTGTAATTAAACAAAGGAATGGAAATCCTGACCAACTGAGTGGAAACTTTAGACTTTCAGGAAGTGAGGCAGCAGCAACTTTAGAAGGCCCATTGGGTAAAAAAACCACCTTTATGGCTTCTGCGAGAAGGTCCTATTTGCAGTTTTTGTTTAAATTGATTGATTTACCCATTCGGCCAGACTATTGGGACTTTCAATACAAGATTAACCACAAAATAGATTCAAAAACAGAACTCAACTTTATAGGAATTGGCGCTATTGACAATTTCAAACTGGCTGTGCCAAAGGACGCTGATGCAACTACGGAGTACATCAACCGTTCGAATCCTCTAATTAAACAATGGAATTATACAGTAGGTACATCATTAAAAAGACTGATAAAAAAGGGGTATTTCACAGTTGCTTTAAGCAGAAACATGTTCTTTAACGGAGCCGATCGTTATGCTAACAATGCCCTTATGGAAGGTCCAAAATTATTGAGTTTAAAAAGTCACGAAATAGAAAACAAGCTGCGTCTCAATGTCAACAAGTTTATGAATGGATGGAAAGTAAGTTATGGAATCAGTGCTCAATATGTAAAATATGATTTAGATTTATTCAATACCATTCAAGATGAATTAACAGATTCAACAGGAGCGACAATCTCTCCTGCGATTAACTTTTCTACTGCATCAAATATTGATTTCTTTAAATTTGGAGCTTATGGTCATGTGAGCAAATACTTTTTAAAAGATCAACTTTTACTTTCTGGTGGTTTACGTTCAGACATGAATACCTACACAAAAAATGGGCTCAACCCACTTGAAACCATCTCACCGCGTTTGTCTACCGCATATTCATTTAATGACAAATGGAATATCTCAGCATCTGTAGGTTCTTATCATAAGCTGCCTGTTTACACCGTACTAGGATATAAAGACATGACGGGAGAATTAGCGAATAAGAATTTAAAATACATCAATTCTATTCACTACACAGTGGGGAGTCAATTTATTCCTAAAAAAGACCTTCGATTTACCCTAGAAGCATTCTATAAAGATTACAGGAACTATCCTGTCTCCTTGACAGACAGTATTTCTCTGGCCAATGTAGGGACAGGATTTTCAACCGTTGGAAATGACACTTATGCATCAACGGGAAAAGGACGGGTTTATGGAGTAGAGGCATATGTACAACAAAAATTAATAAATCGTTTGTTCTACATCATAAGCGCCACAGTTTATAAGTCCGAATTTTCAGGAGCAGATGGAATTTTTAGACCTTCCACTTGGGACTATGGATTTGTTTTCTCGACTACCATGGGCTATAAATTCAAAAAGAACTGGGATTTAGGTGTAAAATATCGCATTTCTGGTGGTCAACCCTACACTCCTTTCGACCTATCTGCTTCAAGACAAAATTACTTAACAAGTGGAGTCGGTACGCTTGATTACACCCAATTAAATGAGGAGCGATTACCCGTTTATCAACAATTTGACATTCGTGTGGACAAAAAATTCAACTTCAAAAACGTAAGTCTTACCTTGTTTGTTGATATCCAGAACTTGTTTATGTTTAAAACACCAAGGGTACCCAATTATACCTTTGAGCGAAATGCAGACAACACTGGATTTAAAACCACAGATGGCAACCCGATAAAGTCTGATGGTAGCAATGGAATTCCCGTAATTCTAACTGACCCTTCAGCAACGGTAGTTCCATCGATTGGGTTTATTTTTGAGTTTTAGCGTCTTGTGAAGGATTAATATCAATTTCAAATCATAATTATTTTAACTATTCGATAATTACTAATCATAGAATATAGTTCATTCAGCATATTTGACTATTTTTATTCTATCATTACTCACTTATTGGAAAAGCATGAATGAAAATCAAGCCCAATTAAATCAGCTTATTCATAAGTTGGAAATACTTCAAAAGAGACAGGATGCTTTTTCGAAAGAAATAATCGACCTAAGCAATGAAATCAACAGATTAAAATCGAAAAGTCTTGAGGATCGTTCAGAAAAAGAACTCGCCAAGTCAGAGGTAACTCCAGAGCCGTTTGCTGAAAGTAAAAAAGAGCTGTCTTATAATGAGGATCAAAAGGTACAACAGTCAGCAACCAAATCTTCGCAGAAAACTGAAGCTCAAAAAGCTACACCAAGAATTAAAAAAGACATTGAAAAATTTATCGGAGAGAACCTCATCAATAAAATTGGTATTGCGATACTCATAATTGGAGTTGGTATAGGTGCTAAATACTCTATTGAACATGATTTAATCAGCCCATTAACAAGAATTATCTTAGGTTATTTTACTGGAATTGGCTTGTTGTTATTTGGAATAAAACTGAAGAAAAACCTTGAAAGTTTCAGTGCTGTCTTAGTGAGTGGAGCAATTGCAATTATGTATTTCATTACCTATGCAGCCTATGGTTTTTACGATTTGTTTCCACAGATGATGACCTTCGCCCTGATGGTGTTTTTTACAATATTCTCGGTCATTACCGCAATTCATTACAACCGACAAATTATTGCACATATTGGTCTTGTAGGCGCTTATGCCGTTCCATTCTTACTGAGTGAAGGCTCTGGAAAGATAGAGATGTTGTTCAGCTATATGCTCATCATTAACATTGGCATTCTGATTATTGCTTTTAAGAAATATTGGAAAGCGCTTTACTATTCTTCATTTGCTTTAACCTGGTTGATTTTAATCACATGGTATTTAACAGCCTATCAAAGCCATCAGCACTTCGGAATGACCATCGCTTTTCTACTGGCTTTCTTTGTGCTTTTTTACCTCATGTTTTTAGTTTACAAATTAAGAAAAAGTGAAAGATTTGCCTTTTCTGACATTTTCTTACTGGTTTTTAACTCCTTTATTTTTTATGGAGTTGGTTTTAATCTGTTAAGCAAACACCCAGGAGGAAGTGAATTATTGGGTGTGTTCACTTTATGCAATGCAGTGCTTCATTTTATCATCAGTGTTATTATTTACAAGAAAAAACAAGCCGATAAAAATTTCTTTTATCTCGTTTCGGGACTCGTTTTAATATTCTTGACCATCGCTGTTCCTATTCAATTGGACGGAAATTGGGTGACCATGCTTTGGGCAGGAGAAGCAGCGTTGCTCTTTTGGATCGGAAGAACTAAAAATGTTCAGGTATACGAAGTTCTGGCTTACCCACTCATGCTATTGGCATTTTTCAGTATCAACCATGATTGGTCCACAGTATATAGGGTTTATTCGGTCGAAAATTTCAAACCATCGATTACCCCTCTATTCAATATCAACTTCCTCACCTCTGTGTTAGTTATTCTGTCTTTTGGCTTTATGACTTACTTGAACCGTAACAAACGATTTCCTTCAGCACTAAATCAACACACTGGATTACTTAACATTGTTGCCATTCTGATACCCTCCCTTTTTGTTTTTACGCTTTATCAAGCCTTAAGAATGGAGATTGCTTGTTATTGGGACCAAAGATATGCAGCCTCAATGATTAACATTAAAGATGAGAACGCACAAATCATAGACTATTTTAGTAATTATGACTTAAAGCAGTTTAAAAGCATCTGGACTATTAATTACACCTTGCTCTTTACCTCATTACTTTCTTTTTTGAACCACAAGAAAATAAAGAGTAAACTTTTAGGAACAGCAAATACAATCTTCATTGTTTTAACAATAATCGTTTTTCTAAGTAGTGGGCTTTATGATTTGAGCAGATTAAGAAACACATTTACTTCACAGCATCTTGCAGAATATTATTCTATTAATGCATTCTATATCGGAATTAGATATGTTTCTTTTGCTTTTGTAGCTTTTGCACTCTTTGCCTGTTACACATACGTAAGACAAGAGCCGAAACAAAAATATCTACGAACTGCTTTTGAATTCTTACTGCATACAACTACTATATGGATTGCCAGCAGTGAATTGATCAATTGGATGGACCTTGCTCAAACAAACAATAAATTTGGGCTAAGTATTCTTTGGGGAACGTATTCATTATTCTTAATTGTTCTTGGGATTTGGAAGAAGAAAAAGCACCTGCGTATAGGCGCCATTATTCTCTTAGGTATCACCCTCGTTAAACTATTCCTGTATGACATTTCACATCTGAATACCATCGCAAAAACCACAGTTTTTGTCTCTTTGGGTGTGCTTTTACTTGTTATTTCCTATTTATACAATAAATACAAACACATAATTTCGGATGAAAATGATCAATAAAATATTTATACTTTTCTTATTATCAAGTTCATTCATCTATGGACAAATGGAAGAGTATACTTACAAACGTGAGTTGGTTTCCCCTTCTGACCAATGGCATGAGCTTAGTCTTCCACAAGAAGTATTTGGCAAGACAACTCCTAATTTAAAGGACATACGGATATATGGCATTACAGCGAGCAATGACACCATTGAAGCACCCTATTTATTAAGGGTCAGTAGCGATAAAGTAGTCCAACAAGAAGTTGAATTTAAAACGCTGAATACAGTTCAAAACAACAATGGCTATTACTTTACTTTTGAACTCCCAAGTGTAGCATCAATCAATCAAATAAAACTGGACTTCATACAACAAAATTTCGATTGGAAAGTCAAATTAGAAGGAAGTCAAGATCAAAATGAATGGTTTACGGTTCTCAAAGATTACCGAATTATGTCCATTCGAAATGCGTTTACCGATTTTCAATTTACACAACTCAGTTTTCCAAGTTCAAAATTTCGTTATTACCGATTACATATTCGCAGTAAAGTAAGGCCAGCATTGTCTAATGCAAGCATTGCACAACACGAAAAAATAGCGGGTGAATTAATACATCATACCATTAAAAAACTTGAAATCAAAGAGAACAAACAGAACAAACAAACAGAAATCGATGTTGAAATGACAACACCTGTTAGGGCCAGTCGAATTAAAATTGATGTCCAAGAGGCTATTGACTACCATCGTCCAGTGACTATCAAATATCTAATCGATAGTACAAAAACCGAAAAAGGTTGGATTTATAATTACGGTGTCTTAAGCTCTGGGACTTTGAACTCGTTAACTGAAAATGAACTTTCGTTTAAGAGCACTACCCTAAAGCAATTAAAAATCATCGTTCACAATCACGATAATCAAGCACTTAAAATTGATTCTATACAGGTCAGCGGCTATTCCCATAAATTAGTCGCTCGGTTTACCACTCCAGCACGATACTTTTTATGCTACGGAAATCAAAAAGCAAAAGCTCCAACCTATGATATTCAACAATTTGCTGATCAAATTCCTTCCGTTATTTCATCCCTAAAAATAGGCCAGGAAATCAATATTAAAAAAGATCAATCTTCGATTATTGAACCACTTTTCAAAAACAAAGCTTGGCTATGGATAACAATGGGAGTTATCATCTTATTATTGGGTGGATTCTCATTAAAAATGATTCAGAAAAAATAAAGCAAACCATAAATAGTCATTCAAAAATAAGTATTTTAAAATAAAAATGTAAATTCAGCACACAATATACCTCACTCAAAATGAATAGGTTGATACGGAAATCCCTACTTGTCGGATCATTATTTTTATTGTTCTCAAATTCACTTGGACAAGGTGATAGCTTACGCGGTTTACAAGCCGAAACGCTTTTACATCCTGCTGATGGTTTCACAGCTTATACTTTAAAAAAGAATGAATTCGTTTATAATCAATCTCCTTTTACATTGCCTTTTCCAAGTTGGGCATGGTGGGGGATCACAGATCGTATTACCGCTGAATATCTTCTTTTCTGCCTATTTTCCCTTATTTTTATTGGCAATGGACTTTTCAAAAGAAAAATAAAAAGTGATTAGCTAAACTTTTAGGAATGAGTAAAAAGTTAGAACTACTTCTCGACGAATACAGTGAAAGTCACCGCAATTCGACCAATAAGTTGATTCATTGGATATGTGTCCCCTTAATATTTTGGGCGATTGTAGCTTTGTTATACTCAATCCCAAATGAGGTTTTAATTGATCTATTTGGTGATTATTTCTTTTCAAACTGGGCGGTTCTAATCATGATTCCCGTTTTTTTCTATTACCTTTCTTTGTCTGTTCCAGTCTCAATTGGAATGTTGCTTTTCATTTCAACTTGTTTATACATCTCTGAATTACTACTTCATTGTTCTTGCTTCCCTTTGTGGGGAATTGCACTAATCGTATTCGTACTCGCCTGGATAGGTCAGTTTTATGGACATAAAATCGAAGGAAAAAAACCTTCATTTTTAAAAGATATTCAGTTTTTACTCATCGGTCCAGCTTGGTTGATGCACTTTATTTATAAAAGAATTGGAGTTAATTTTTAACAATTCTGTTTTTTTGAAGGTGTGGCTTTAAGTATTATAAAAAAACCGCATTTCAAGGGATAGTTTTATATACTGTAATTACTTAAAAAAAGAAAAGGAGTAAATCCAAAAATTTAATATTGTACTGATAAATTTATAAGTTTAGTAAATAGCGAAACTGGAGATTGGCACGCGGATAACACGGATCTACGAACACAGATTTTTACAGATTTTTTATGAACCACAAAGTCCGCCAAGATTTCGCAGAGGGTGCAGAGGGTGCAGAGAGCAAAATATCTATTCAAGGAAGCACATAATTCGTAATTAACTTCGTTGAGGGCTAAAGCCGTTCGTAATTACTATATTAATAGCTGTATTGGCACGCGGATGACGCAGATCTAAGAACGCGGATTTTTACGGATTTTATATGAACCGCAAAGTCCGCCAAGATTTCGCAGAGGGTGCAGAGGGTGCAGAGAGCAAAATATCTATTCAAGGAAGCACATAATTCGTAATTCTCTTATTCGTAATTCGTAATTCGTAATTACTATATTAATAGCTGTATTGGCACGCGGATAACACGGATCTATTAACGCGGATTTTTACGGATTTTTTTGAACCGCAGAGTCCGCCAAGATTTCGCAGAGGGTGCAGAGGGTGCAGAGAGCAAAATATCTATTCAAGGAAGCGCATAATTCGTAATTCTCTTATTCGTAATTCGTAATTACTATATTAATAGCTGTATTGGCACGCGGATAACACGGATCTATTAACGCGGATTTTTACGGATTTTTTTGAACCGCAGAGTCCGCCAAGATTTCGCAGAGGGTGCAGAGGGTGCAGAGAGCAAAATATCTATTCAAGGAAGCGCATAATTCGTAATTCTCTTATTCGTAATTCGTAATTCCTACCGCTTTCAGCATCATGTTATGCAAAAAAGTATTCTTGATCAACGGTGGTAACAATTCACTTCCTGGTCCAAAAGCAGCGCATTCTACAAAATCGGCGGAATGGTGCATATCGCCAAAACCGACGTTCGTGTATTTCTTCTGGATTTGAGCGTATTTCTCGAAGGGTTGTTTGTAGTAATCTTTTATTTGCTCTTCGTCCAATCCTTTAATATGGTCAATAATAGTTCCTGCTTCATCAGAAGTCATTGCGTAACCTTGAGCATTTTCAACCATATCAATTAATTGAGCAGAGGAAAGGTTTGGTGTTAATTGGTCCATCACCCATGTATTACTTTGCTTCATTGCTCTAAAACGAGCGAAATTCTCATCGGCCTTTCGTCCTGCAAATAAACCTGGATTGGCGTTCCCGTGGTCTGTGGTCACAATCACGAGAGTGTTTTTGTCCTCTATTGCAAAATCTAAAGCTACACGTAATGCTTGGTCAAAAGCAATTTGGTCATTGATTAATCCTGGAGCATCATTAGCATGTGCTGCCCAATCCACTTTTCCTCCTTCTACTTGAAGTACGAATCCTTCAGGGTGATTTTTCATTTTTTCAATGGCGGCGGCAGTCATTTCAACAATGTTTGGAATGGTATTCTGTAAACCTTCATCACTCATGTGGTCAATCGTATACGGCAAAGGATCATCATCAAAAACACCTAAAAGCGGTTTGTCTGAAGTCAGTATATTTTTCAATGCTGATTTAGTTTTCACGACATCATAACCGGCATTAACAAACTGACTATAAACATCTTTATTGTCCTCTCGTTTATCGACTGAGAAGTATTGATCTCCACCTCCCATCATCACATCAAACTTCAGTTCTGCATATTGTTCTGCTATTTCAGGTTGATTCCTTCGGCTTTCATTGTTCACACAAAAAGATGCTGGCGTAGCGTGTGTAATCGGAACAGTGGTTACACATCCCACTTTCTTTCCTTCTTTTTTGAACTTCTGCAAGATGGGTGTATACTGTTCTCCGTTTGCCCCAACGTTTAATGTTCCATTGGGCACGCGAACTCCTCCGCCCCACGCTGAACCTCCCGCTGCTGAATCTGTCACCAGTGAACTCGCAGAAGCTGTGTCCATCATCGCCCTTTTAAAACGCCCATTTTTGTAGTTTTCTACCCACGTTGTGTGTTTTCCCATCGCCGATTGCGTGTACATATCCGCAAGGGTCAAGGTACCGACACTCATTCCATCAGAAACCATAAAAATGATATTTTTGGCTTCGTTTTTTAACTCAGAAAGTGCTAATGTTGTGTTCTCGTCTGCTGAAAACAGCAAAGGTGAAATTGCGAATCCAGCAGCGGTTAAGGAGGTATTACGGAAAAAGTCGCGACGTTTCATAATTTGGGAGTTTGGAGGTAAAGTTAGGATTTTTGATGGGTTTTAGAAATGGGAATGTTTAAAATCATTAATCTAATTATTTCTTTTTCTGATAAAACAAAGCACGTATAAAACCAAAAACCCCAACTCGCCTATGCGTTTCTCTGTTCTCTGATTTATCTTCTGAATAAAGACATATCAAGCATGTTTTATAATCAACTTCTAAATCTATGCTTGCTACTGAATAGGTTACTGTTTCTATTTCTTTTGAGTTGTAAAATTTTTGAGATCCACATTGTGGACATCTCTCTTCTGTATTGGCTAAAATATCAACTCTGTAATGATCAAAATCTTCTTTTTGTATCCCTCTTTTAATTAATTCTGAATCAATTTTAACTTTTGACGATTTCATAAATTGTTCATAGCGGTAGTTGTAAAAGCTTACTAATTCAGCATCCGTCAATTCATCTAAGAAGGATTGGAGTTTACTCATGGAATTATTTGTTGTACTTTTCTTAATTACTGTTTTTCATTTTTAGTGTAATCTCCCCAATATTATAGGCATAGACTGAAGCGGGAAGATATGTAAGTTTCAATCCTTTTACTTCTTTAATCCCAATTTGATCAATCGAGGTCACAACAGCAGATTCAAGTCTGTTTGTTTCACAAAACTTAATTAAACTTTTCAATTCTTGAGGTTTATCAAAATATCGGTTACTCCATTTTACCTCTACTCCCCAAACTGGTTTATAGTTTTTGTCATCCACTAAAACCAAATCCACTTCCCCATCTTGTCTTCCGTCCTTCCATCTGGCATATGTTAAATCCAGTTGTTCCCTATGCATCCATTGCGAAAGAATTGCTGTTTCTACCATATTTCCCATTTCTTGGTCTGTTTCACTGATTGGGGAAAATAAGGCTGTACGAAGTGATGGATTGGTCAGATATACTTTGAAACTTGTTATTCTTTTTAACCTTTTAGCGTTGACCCCAACTTTATTTAAAACCTTAATTAAGAATGCTGCTTCTAAATATTCTAAATATCTTTTTAGCGTATCTTTTAGAATCCCACTTTCTCTTGACATTGTTTCATAGGAAAATTCATTTCCAGTATTATAAGCGATATAGGTAAAAAATCTATTTAACTCTTGAACATCTTTGATTCCATAGAGGCTAGGCAAATCCCTAAGTAGCACCTTGTCGACAATATCGTTTTTAACATATCTCCCCATATCATTTTGAATTCTTTCAGAGAATACAACCTCAGGATATCCCCCAAAATTTAAATAATGTAAGAATTCTTTATTTAATTCCTTAACATCATGAGCTAGACAATAGGGTAAGTTCTTGTCTCCATATTGAATATCACCTTGAAAAATTAAATGATCCAAATTTTTTAAATGAATATATTCTTGAAATGTTAGCGGAGGCAACAAGAAATCAGTAAATCGGCCAGCACCACTTTCCGTACTGTGCCATTTTAAGGCTGCAGCAGCAGAACCAGAAACAATAAACTTGGTTTCAGGATAAGAGTCTACCAATACTTTTAGATGTCTTTCCCAATCTTTTAAATACTGTACTTCATCAAAGAAAACATAACAGCCATTTAGATTTTCAAGGTTTAAGGACGCTTTACAAAGATTTAATATGTCTTCTAGACTTAAATTAACATAAATAGGATTATCAATTCCAATAAAGAATAGTTTGTGAGGGTTTGTTTCTCGTTTCAGTAAATTTTCAATGCAATGAAATAACATTACTGTTTTACCCACTCTTCTTGGCCCCATTAACACTACAGCTCTGTTAATATTCCTTTCAATCACAAACGGAAAAAAGAGATCAAAGTATAATCTCTTGGACATAGAGCTATAGGTGTTCGGAATCTCTTTGGTCACCCACCATGGATTTTCATACCGAAGACGCTCAATAATTTTTTCTATCGGAATAAGGTTTGTCATTGCTCTATTTTGTCCTAATATAACAATTATATACTAAATAAGCAGTTTTAAGATGATCTATTTAACAATAAATCGGGTTTTTAAGTTGCTGATCGATGATATAAACTGTTAAATGGACAAACACAGCTCCCATTTAATGAGGAACAATGAACTTGATGTTGAACGTTTGTTTCTTAGTTTAACCATGTGAGTTTTGCTATTAGTACCATTAATAATGAGCCAATCATAATTATCCAAATTCTCGAATAATCACTTTCGAGACTTATTGACTTCCTAATCAATACTATAGCTTCATCATCACTTGAATCCTCAATTGCTTGTACATCTACAAAATTGTTAATGAAAGCTCTTGCCTTTTTAGTGGCTCCAAAACTTAAAAACATATTTAAGAACAAATGTGAACCTGATTTAACAAGCTTAATTGAAAGCCCGTTTTCAAAAAAGCTCAAATTTCGACGAATATTTGGGTGTCTATTCTTGATTAGGGTATTCAGTTTTGACTTATTTCTAAATGCTATTATTCGATTTACAACAAGCCCTATCCAGCAAGTTAGAAATATCGAAATAAATAATAAAGCTCCTATCATTTTATTACTTTGGTTTACTCACTGAAACACAAAATTAGCTAAACACATAGCCAACCTCTACATTCAATCAAATATAGCATTTTTTCTTTACCTTCTTTATGACACATCTAAACTTCCCTTTCACTTCCACCGATCTAATTCCAAGGTAAATCGTACTTTCGCGTTAGGGATAAGAGCGGCATCCTCTGACGTTTTTTGTCAGAGATATAGCGGATAGCCCGACGCAGACATTCATTGTAGTTTACGGAAATGAATCGTCTGGGGAACGCCCAAAGAAAATCAATTCATCATTCCATTTATTGGTTTGAACTTCTTCCTCAACCATAAAGAAACTTTTACCAAAGCGATCAATACTGGCACTTCAACCAAAGGTCCAATTACTCCAGCGAAGGCTTGTCCGGAGTTCAATCCGAAAACAGCAATAGAAACTGCGATGGCCAATTCGAAATTATTCCCTGCCGCGGTAAACGCAACGGAAGCGGTTTTGTCGTAGGAAGTTCCCATGGCTTTGGTAAAGAAAAAGCTGATGAAGAACATTAGGGTAAAGTAAAGAATCAATGGGATGGCGATAATCACAACATCCATTGGGATTTCTACAATGAGTTCTCCTTTAAGTGAAAACATGATGACTATTGTGAACAATAAAGCAATCAATGTGAGTGGAGATATCGCAGGAATAAACTTTTCTGTGAACCACTTTTCGCCTTTTTTCTTGATGAGTAGTTGTCGACTCAAAATTCCCATCAAAAACGGAATTCCCAAATAAATAGCCACACTTTCGGCAATTGTAGCAATCGAAATATCAATGATTGCCCCTTCGAATCCGAAATAAGGAGGTAAAATTGTAATGAAAATCCACGCATAAAAACTATACGCGAAAACCTGGAAGATACTGTTCAGCGCCACCAGTCCAGCACCGTACTCGCTACTTCCTTCTGCTAAATCATTCCAAACCATGACCATTGCAATACATCGGGCCAACCCAATTAAAATCAATCCGACCATGTATTCTGGATAGTCATGTAAGAATATAATGGCCAAAGTGAACATTAAAATTGGTCCAATCACCCAATTCAACAAAAGGGAAATGGATAGAATTTTTGTGTTGCGAAAAACTTTGGGTAAGAGTTTATAATTCACTTTGGCAAGCGGAGGATACATCATTAAAATTAATCCAATTGCGATAGGGATATTCGTTGAACCACTGCTTAAAGAATTTACAAAATCAGGAAAAGTTGGAACGAAATAACCAATTCCAACACCAATTGCCATGGCAACAAAAATCCAAAGGGTTAGATTTCTATTGAGAAAACTCATATTTTTCATAACTAATTTTTGATTTTTATTTGTGCGAAAACGTAACTCATTTCTGTTGCTATTTTTATACTTGTTTGGTTGTATTCTTCCAATTTTTGAGGAGAATGATCAAAAGCTTTTGGATCTAAATAGTGAATTGGAACTCGCTTTTCTGCTCCTAAAACTACAGGGCAATCGCCATCTGCTTCGGAACACGTCATGATTGCACAAAAATCTTTTTTTGGATTTGATGCATCATCCCATCTTTTGGAATACGCAACAATTGAAGCCTGATTTTCCGCATATTTTATGGCGTAGTTTGGGTTATTCAAGTCTGCTAAATAGTCAATCTCAAACCCAGATGCTTTCAAAACATCAACTACCGCAGGATAAACGGCTGTGGCCTCTGTTCCACCAGAATAGCAAAACACTTTTGGAACATCATAATAATGCGCCATGGTTTGCGCCCAAATTTGCGCCAAATGACTTCGTCTGGAATTGTGCGTGCAGATAAAGTTGAGGTTTATTACTTCGTTTTTATCTTGCTTCGTTTGAATGAAGTCAATAAGTGGTTGAAGAATTTGTTTTCTTTCATCGTTTACGGTGGTAACATCTAATTGTGTTACGAAATTTGATATTTTTTCTAATAGTTTCATTTTAATTGCCATAAAACTTTAATTCATTTGATTTCAAATTATGATGTTATCCTCCCTCTGTATCTCTCCGTCAGCTGACGGAAGAAGTGCTCCGAACAATAATTTGCCAAAAACTTCAACACTATACTGCTTTAATTTGCTTAATTTTTTGAGATAATGGATCGCCAATTGATCTTGCCTGTATGCTCCCAACTCTTGATTAATACTGACCTAGCAACATCCTCCACCTGGCGTACATCCATTGGCATCACCTAAATCTGCCATCTTAACCTTTGGTTTCTCTTCTGGAATTCCACATTTATCTGGTGCTAAACAATCTGTCTGTTTTGTTGCTAACAAGAAGTTTTTTCCGTCAAATTCTAATGCGAATTTCTCAATGGTTTGACCTTGGTATTCCACTTCGATTTCTTGGTCCTTTAATTCCAACACCTTTTCTGACAATTCGATAATGCTTAATAATTTCTCTGGGTGCAATCTGTGATCGTAATCATTGGCGTTCCACAATTGGAAATTAATGACTTCTTCGTTTCTTACGGTTCCACCGCAATCAATAAAATTTTTGGTGATTTTCCCTACTTCGGTAACGTGAAAGTGATTAGGAACTAATTCTCCATTGGGTAATTGAAACGCAATCGTGTCCAAGTTTGTTAACGCTGTTTTTACTTCTGATAATTTCATGTTTTATATTTTTTTAAATGTTTTGTTTACTATGCTGCTGCCGGATGTCGTTAGTTTTTTAGCAAGACCACGAGCTACAAGCTCTCGGTAGCTTGCGCTCTCGAAATGTCTTTCAATTTTAACAACAATCTGTTTTAATTAAGTCTTGATCAAAAAACTCCACCAACAAATCCTTCATTTTTGTCCAGTTCTCGTTATTAATACAATAA
Source organism: Brumimicrobium sp. (assembly GCF_048268645.1). NCBI lineage: Bacteria > Pseudomonadati > Bacteroidota > Flavobacteriia > Flavobacteriales > Crocinitomicaceae > Brumimicrobium > Brumimicrobium sp. The sequence goes on from NZ_JBLWVE010000001.1 coordinate 92,632, forward strand.
CAAACGCTAGTTCCTTCCACAGTACCTTGGATTAATCCTGTTTTCTTTAATTCTTTTAAATGCTGAGAAATAGTAGATTGTGCCAATCCAATTTCATCTACGATATCACCACAAACACAAGATTTTGTTTCAAATAAATACTGTAAGATTTTCACTCTTGCTGGATGTCCGAGCGCTTTTGTGAATAAAGCAATCTGATTTTGCTCTTCGGTAAATCTATTTTCTGGGGTTGTTTTTAACTTTGCTTTCATATCAATCGTAAAATTACGATTAATGATTTAATTGGCAAGTTTTTTTATAAAAAATTGATTACTCGGCTTATGTTGCTAGTGAAAGTCCTCCCCCTTCACCCTCTGTCAGCAAACGGAGAAGTGCTAAATACCAACACCTTACTTTTTAATGAGGATTTTTTTGGCTTTAAATCTGGTTAAAAAAATAATTAAAACAAAAAAGGTGGATTCATCCGAAGACAAACCCACCTTTTCTAAAATTATATCTGTTAAACTATTGCTTCACAAACTGAACGTTAGCAATCAATTTCACTTTATCACTTACAACGATACTTCCTGCTTCGGTAACAGCGCTCCAAGTTAGATTGAAGTCTTTTCTGTTGATTGTTGTTTCCATATCGAAACCTGCTTTGGTTTGACCGTATGGATCTACAGCTACTCCGTTGAAGTCAACATCCAAAGTTACTTCTTTAGTTACATCTCTAATCGTTAAATTTCCAGTCATTTTATCTCCATCAAAAGAAGTTGATTCGAAAGTTAATTTTGGAAATTGCTCTGCGTTAAAAAAGTCATCTGACTTTAGGTGCGCATCTCTGTCCTTGTTGTTTGTGTTGATTGAGTCAATCTCTGCCTCAAATTTGAATGATGCATCTTTGAAAGTATCGTCAGCTGCCTCTACGCTGGCATCAAATTTCCCAAAACCACCTGTTACAGTAGAAATCATCATGTGTTTTACTTTAAAATTAATTTCTGAGTGCGTTGAATCAATGTTCCATTTTGCTTTTTCTGTTGTTCCCATTTTTTTATGTTTTTATGAATTATGTTTTTATTTTGATACAAAGGTAGGGACAACATAAAGTCTGTGCATTGATGTATGTTAAGAAAGGGGAATTGTTGAACAGAAAACTTAGTTTGTTTCTGAATTTCAAAATCTTAGGATAAAACCTAAAGGGAATTTACACGTGTTTATCTGACGATTTTCTTTTCAAAGTGTTGTGTCATAGACTGCCTTATTTGCATGATAAATTTCATATTGCTCTGTTGGGTATGGGCGCCATCCTTTCGGATATAGTCGCCAATTATATCCATAATAAGGTGATAGCCCCATTGATTTGCAATTCATAAATAACAGAAAAGGATCATTTAAATTTTTACCAAAATAACTATTGTATGGACTAACAATCTCATTGCAACCTGTCTCATTAACAAAATAACGGTCAATTGCCCTGGTCAAAGTAATCGGTTCAATATTCCCTTTTTCCAATTCATCCATTAAGAAGTAGTAATTCTCAATAATCCAATCACGACCTAAATGCAAAACTATTCTGGAAACGGATTGATCCCAAGACCCATTCACACCAGCTGGAAAACCATGCTTTTTAGCATATTCAATTAGTGCAATTCCATTTTTAACATCTTGCGCTCTCATAAGCTTATAGTGATATTCAACCATAGTATCATTCTCAAGTGAGGAATAAAATGGTTCAATGGAGTCAGAAATCATTTTTCTAAATCTTTGATCATGATAAGTTAAAGAATCTATGAAATCAGTATGTTTCCATTTTGAAACAGCTTCTTTTGAGTTCTTTTCCATGATTTCTACAATTCCATTTCGAGTTTCTAAAGTCATATCTTCGAAATAGGTAGTATCGGTCGAAAAATAATCTGGATAAAATGAATTTTTTAGTTCTTTTATTGATTTTTTAGTCTCACCTATCTCCCATAATGCCCTACAATAATTGTATTGGTGATCAGGTTTTCGAATGTCAACAATTTTAAATGCTTCTTCAAACAAATCAACCGATTTAGGATAATTCATTTCGTAAAAATTGTATTCAGCCTCATTTACGAAATTGTAATAATCAATATAATTACCCTTTTCTGTCTGCGAGAAAACTTGTGTTTGTGCAAAAACAATTAAAATAAATAAGAGGTGAAGAGGTTTAATCATTTTCATATGCTTTTGATTTTGTTTCCTATTTCTACTCAAATTTAACAAAATTATCAAATCACAACTAAGCCCCAAAACCCAAATAATTAACCCCAATCCATTCTCAAAAAGTCACTAATATGTACATGCTTTACGCCCTGAACAGACTCTTCCCAGAAATCATCCATAGATGCAAGGTACTTAGGATATTGGTCTTAAAATCATGAAGTCAATTGTTTATATCTATAAAAAGTATAAAAATCTGACTAAAAAATACACAACCATAGAAAGCATTAAATATTTCAAGTTTTTTGATCACAACCCTAAAAGCCTTATGAAACATCTTATATTTATTCCTATAAACCATAATCTATTAGTCATTTTAAAAAAGGAATCAACTTTAATTTTCAATTATTCATGCTTTCATCTAACTACTTCGATATCATATTTTTTCATTCTTCTCCTTCTCCCTCAAATCTCTCCTTAAATTATAACTCGACCTCGAAATCATGAATACTCCAGCGAAAATCATCAGCATAAAGAGAATCTTTTCTAGACTTATCGCTCCAATGAAGTTTTCTGTCCAACCAATATAAGCAAACAAGAAAGTAAAGAACATTACCAAAACAGGTTGTGTATAAATGTAGCTCCCACTCACATTTGGTGTGACGTGTTTTAATGCGAAAGTGTTCAATAAATAGGTGAAAAACGTAGCTCCAATGATGATATACGCAGTTTTAAGCCAAATTTCTGCTGGAAAAGCGCTAAAATCTGCCACCGCAACATCTGTCCAAACTGGTGGATACATCATGATGAATATAAAACCGAAAATGAAATTATAGGTAATCACCGTCAATGGTTTGTACTTACTCATCAGCGGTTTCACTAACACCAAATACAACCCAAAGGACAGCGCATTGATGAAGATATATAAATCTCCAACTGGCGAATCAAACTCAGGTTCTTGACCAACTGTCGTTAATGCGATTGCCCCTACAGCACCGATTAAAACTCCAAATGCCTTAAGTTTAGTAATCTTTTCTTTGAGAATAAAATAAGACAGAATAACAACTAAAATCGGTGTTGAAGTCATGATAATTCCAACATTCATAGGAGAAGTCAACGCCAATCCATTAAAGAAAAACAATTGATTCAGGCACACTCCAAAAAGACCAGTAATGGCCAGGCGAGGTAAGTCTTTCTGGTCTACTTTTTCACGAATAAAACCGAAAAATATAATGAGAAAAAGTACAGTTGTGACACCACCACGCAGTAAGATAAATCCGTTTGGACCTAAATAGTCTGGGGTTACTCCTTTAGCTAATAAGTGATTTGCACCGTATATTGCATTAAGCGTAAACAGTGCGAGATGCGCTAGAATTACTTTATTCATTTGAAATTAACTCCCGTGATACGCTTTTTTGGCTGCTTCCAAAGTTTTCTTGGCATTTCCTACGAAAACCTCATCTTCTAAAATGATAAACGGTCTTTTCAAGAAAGTATATTCTTCTAACATATATCTTTTATAATCTTCTTCTGAAAGTTTCATTTCATTGAGTCCCATCGAACGATATTTCATTGCTCTTTTCGAAAACATAGCTTCGTATGAACCCACTTTTTCCTTGATGAAATCCAATGTTTTTTCATCGATATTCTCCTTCTTGATGTCTTGTAATTCAACGTCATCGCCGATTTCTAACTCCTTAAGAATACGTTGATTGGTGTTGCACGAAGAAAGATGATATATTTTTTTCATAATGAATTTACTTTTAAAAATGCAAATATAGTGAAAAGTGATAGAGATTTGTAACTGTAAAAAATCCTCTCCCTCGGACACTTCAGTCAGCTGACTGAGGATACAAACAAATAATCTTTTAGTGAATGAACTTATCCAGCTTTATTCCATTTTTCCAGCAAAAAAAGCTGAATTCGTAGCACTTCCCCCTTTGGAGGGGGATAAAGGGGGAGGATTGATTTAAATAACTAAGAAACAGCTACTTTGTTTTTCAAATAACTCATCGATTTTTCCACCATCTGCTTCGATCCCGCATAATACCCACATCTTTGGTGTAATTCTGTAGGAACGATATCTAATATTCTATGGTGTCCATCTGTTGACAAACCTCCAGCTTGTTCAGCGATAAATGCCAACGGATTACATTCATACAACAACCTTAAACGACCTTCTGGCCAATTGTTTGTCGTTGGGTAAACATAAATTCCTCCTTTTAATAAATTACGGTGGAAATCGGCAACTAAAGAACCAATATATCTTCCAGAATAAGGTCTACCTGTTGATGGGTCTTCTTCACGACAGTACTGAACGTAATCTTTTAATCCTGGATCACAACGGTCAAGGTTTCCTTCATTGATAGAATAGATTCTACCTGTTTCCGGAGACTTGATATTTGGATGTGATAAACAGAATTCTCCGATGGAAGGGTCTAATGTAAATCCATTGACTCCGTTTCCTGTGGTATAAACTAACATTGTTGAAGAACCAAACAACACATATCCTGCAGCGACTTGGTCAGCCCCTTTTTGTAGGAAATCTTCTAAAACTGCTGGAGTTCCAGGCTCTGAAACTCTTCTGTAAATAGAGAATATTGTTCCAATTGAAACGTTTACGTCGATATTTGAAGAACCATCTAGAGGATCAAACAACACTACATACTTTCCATTTTTTGAGGTTTCATCTTCAAAAGCTACGAAGTCATCGTTTTCTTCTGAGGCAATTCCACACACTTCACCACCTGTTCTGAACGCTCTTATAAAAGCTTCATCGGCAATGACGTCAAGTTTTTGTTGTTCTTCTCCTTGCACATTCGTTTCTCCCTTAGCTCCTAAGATGTCAACTAATCCTGCTCTATTCACATCACGATTCACAATTTTAGACGCAACTGCAATATCATTTAACAAGTTGGTCAACTCACCTGTTGCATAAGCAAAATCCTTTTGGCGGTCTAAAATGAAATCGTTAAGTGTGGTAATTTTCGACATAATACTCTATTTATTTTGCAAATATCGTGATTTGTAATGACATCTCCTCAATGAAACGTAAAAAGGGTCACGAAATGATGCCTAAAATGTATAAATTTCGGTTATTTTTGAGACATGGAAATTCTTGATAAATTCAAACATACTTTCGAACCACAGCTTTTAGAAGAATTTAAAAGTATTGCGAAAGAGGTCTCTGTTAAAGAGGGAGACGTCATTCTGGACTACGGTCAAATTGTAAGGAGCATGCCTATTATCGCTTCTGGAACTGTAAAAGTTTCACGCATGGACGACCAAGGAAGAGAAATTTTACTCTATTATGTGAATGCTAAGGAGAGTTGCGCCATGACCTTTACCTGTTGTATGGAGCAATTCCCGAGTGAAATCAAGGCCGTCGCTGAAGATGATGTAGTCATGCTCACTGTTCCTATCACAGTTATGGATGAATGGTTGATGAAATACTCAACATGGAAAAGTTTTGTAATGGGGACAATTCGTGATCGTTTTAATGAGATGTTGAACACGATAGATCAAATTGCTTTTCAGAAACTGGATGAACGCCTCAAATATTACTTGCAACAAAAAGCAAAACATACGGGTTCTAAACTTTTGAACCTTTCCCATGAAGAGATTGCTAGAGATTTAGCGACTTCTCGTGTAGTTATTTCAAGACTTTTAAAGAAACTGGAAAATGATGAGCTCTTGTTGTTGTATAGAAATCAAATTAAGTTGCTGAATGCTTTTGAAGTAGAAGTTAAATAATTGTCAACCCTATTTAGGGAAGTACATAATTCATAATTATTTTATGATCACAGTAGAAAACGTATCAAAGTATTTTAATCGGCAAACTATACTGCACGACGTCTCTTTCGCCCTAAATGAAGGTGAAATATTGGGTTTGCTTGGGCCAAATGGCGCAGGAAAAACGACTTTAATGCGCATCATCAATCAAATCATATCGGCAGACAAAGGCCATGTTACATTTGATGGAAACTTGATTCAGGAAAAGCATCTATTGGAAATAGGTTATCTGCCTGAGGAACGTGGTCTTTATCAATCCATGACAGTTGAAAAGCAGATTGCTTATTTGGGTAGGCTTCGCGGAATGTCTTCCGTTGATGTAAAACACCAATTAAATTATTGGTTAGACAAATTTGATATTCAGGCATGGAGAAAATTGAGAATTGAAGAACTGTCGAAAGGAATGGCTCAAAAAATACAATTTATTTGCACTGTTCTTCATGCGCCTAAAGTCTTAATTCTCGATGAACCCTTTAGTGGTTTTGACCCCCTTAATATCGAATTGATTCGCCAAGAATTACTCGAATTCAAGAAAAAAGGCCATTCGATTATTATCTCTACCCACAATATGAATAGTGTTGAGGAAATATGTGATCGTGCTGTCTTAATTAATAATGGTCAAAAACTACTTGAAGGTAGCATTCAAGAAATACGCGAGCAAAATAAAGAAGGCTTATATAAAATTTCATTTACTGGAAATATGATTGCTTTTGCGAATGCACTTTGGGCTGGATATGAAATTATAGATAAGGAAGTGCACAGTGATGATACATTTACCGTATATTTAAAGATGCGTAAAGGAAATGAAATCAACGATTTACTCAATGCGGTAATTGACCAAGTTAAAATCACCGGCATAGAAACCGTGTTACCGAGTATGGAAAAGGTATTCGTTAAAACCATTAACGCTCAAAAAGAAATCAGTAGTGAATAAAGTATTTTTAATAGCGAAAAGAGAAATTATGGAACGATTTGGGAATCGTTCTTTTAAATGGTTGATGATTTTAGGTCCTCTTCTCATTTTAGGTTTGGTCTATTTGTTTTTATCCTCCACTACTTCTACCAAAAAAAATTGGAAAGTTTTAATCATGGATAAAAATGAAATCTTTGATGGGAAACTTACCGCTAGCCGTCCACAAAATCTTTCTTTTGATTTCATCAATGCCTTTGTTGAATATGATGATTTTGCCAAGGACGAAAAGTATAAAGACTATGACCTAGCTGTTCAAATCAATGAAAAAATTGTCAGCAACAAACATGTTATTATTTCCTACAAAGAATACCCCCCAGAAAACATTCAACGTCATTTAGTCTACTACGTAGAAAGGCGTTTGGAGGAGATCATGGTAGAACAGTTTACAGATTTATCGGTAAGTAAATTTCGTGACATCAAACAATCATTACAATTCAACTTAAAAGATGCCAACGACCCTAGAAACGAAAAGTCAACTACTGCGAGCTGGGTAGGATTTGGGTTTGGAATCTTAATCATCTTGTTTGTCTTCATGTTTGGAATGACGATTTTAAGAAGTGTAGCCAGAGAAAAATCCAATAGAATTGTAGAGGTTTTACTTTCTAGTGTTAAAGCCCGACAATTGTTAACTGGAAAAGTACTCGGAATTGGATTCTCTGCCTTAATTCAGTTTACAGCTTGGGTGGTGATTATAGGTTTTGGTTTGTATGTGTTTAGATTAACACTCTTCCCCGATATGTTTAGCGCGGGATTTGTAGCTGATGAAATGGCGAAAGAAGGTGCTCAAAACCCATTGTCTAACCAAAGTCCTTTCGTAGAATTAATATACAGTCAAATTCACTACACCAACATGTTAATATTCTTTACTCTTTTCTTTCTGGGCGGGTATTTATTTTACGGTTCATTCTTCGCTATGATTGGTGCTTCGATGGGTTCTGAGTCAGACGGACAACAATTTGTCATTCCGATTACCCTTTTACTTTTCCTTGCTGTTCTTTCTGGGTATTACACTGTTTATTATCCTGGAACAACACTCAGTGAATGGATAGGCTTTATCCCTTTTACCTCCCCTATGGTAATGATGGTAGAACTTTCGAATGGTTTTGAAGATGGAAGCGCTTGGAAATTGTTTTTGTCTTTGGCCATCTTGTTTATTTCTGCTTTTTTCATGATGAGAATTGCAGGAAGAATATATAAAAATGGAATTTTGCGATTTAACCACCGCTTGAAACTAAATATGTTGTTGAAGTGGACTAAAAAATAAAATGATGAAAGGCGCTGTAATCGATCTTGGCACAAACACCTTTGGACTGATAGTCTTTAGAGAAACAGCGTCCAAAAAAATAGAGGTTTTAATCAGAGATAAAGCATTTGTTAACCTAGGTGAAGGCGGAATAAACTCCAACATCATTACCGAAAAGGCAATGAAAAGGGCTTATTTTGCCATGGAACATTTTTTAGACACTTGTCGTTCCTTTGGTGTTTATCCTGAGCAGATTCGGGCTTTCGGAACTTCTGCACTTCGTGATGCGAGCAATGCAAAAGAGTTTATTGATAAAATTTGTACCCTTCATGATTTGGAGGTTATTCTAATTGATGGGAAAGGAGAAGCAGAACTTATTTATCAAGGAGTTCGCAGCATTCATCATTTTGGTGCAGATCGGTCTTGTATCATGGACATTGGTGGTGGGAGTACAGAGTTTATAGTTACAAAATCAAACACTGTCCTTGAAGAATCCAGTTTCAACATTGGGATTTCGCGTATTACACAGCTCTTTGATTTGTCTGATCCATTAAACTCGGAGGACATCAACCGCATTAAATTGTTTCTTGAATACCAAACCAAAGATTATTTTAAAACCTTATCTGCAGAACACCTTATTGGGGCTGCAGGTTCCTTCGAAACTTATTATTTATTGCTGAACAAAAGTTCTAGCTACGACATTCAAAAAACACACCTGCTGCCGTTAGAGGAATTACACAAAGTTTTAGATTTTTTAATCTACTCAAGCCATGAGGAGCGCATGAATAATTATTGGATTGTTGACTACAGAAAAGATATGATTAATGTAGCTGCTTATAAAACCAAATGGGTGCTTAATCAAATTGGGGCCAAAGCATGTTATTTCTCTCCTGCTGGAATAAAAGAAGGGGTGATTTCTACATGTTTCTAGAAATAATTTATTGTTATTACGAGCAATAGATTCTATCTCCTAATTCAGTAACAATGAGGCAACCGAATTAACAGAGACTCAAAGGTGTCTATTTCTTTTTTAATCCCAAGAAATTGGCTTTTCTATTAAGTGTTTACCTAATTTCTGCACCTACTTCCATTTCCTCACCCGGTGCAATAAAATTCAAGTTCCCTTTTGCATCTTCGGCCATCAGAATCATTCCATTTGAAGTTACACCACGTAATTTTCTTGGAGGTAAATTCATCAAGACAGAAACCTTCTTCCCTATAATTTCATCGACATCAAACTGTTCAGCAATTCCCGAAACGATTGTTCTTTGGTCTAATCCAGTATCCACTAACAATTCCAATAGTTTATCTGCCTTTTTGATTTTTTTCGCGGAAAGAATTTTTCCAACACGGATATCCATTTTTAAGAAGTCATCAAAAACAACGTCTTCTTTTTGTGGTGCAGCAACCACCTCTATTTCTTCTTCAACTTCAACTTTGTTTTCTGCTTTTGAAGCCATTAATATCGCTTTTTCTTTTTCAACAAACTCTTCATCTATCTTTTGGAAGAGAATAGTCGGTTTGTTGGTCATTGTTCCTGTTGGAAGCAACTCAATCGAACCTGTTTGAGACCAGTCAAACTCACTCATATTCAAGAAGCTTCTCATCTTCTTGGCAGTTGCTGGAATGAAAGGATCGAAGAGTATAGCTAAGTTAGCTGTAATCTGCAAGGCTATGTGTAAAATCGTTTCTACACGCTTTGGATCCGTTTTAACCACCTTCCAAGGTTCTGTTTCTGCCAAATAACGGTTACCGATTCGGGCCAAGCCCATCACCTCACTTTGTGCTTCTCTAATCTTATAATTGTAAAGCAACTCCTCCACTTTTGATGGAATTTCTTTTAGTGCATTGATGACCTTTTGATCTTCTGCGGCTAACTCTCCTAATGCAGGAACTACTCCTTCATAATACTTATTGTTTAACACCAAAGCACGGTTCACAAAGTTTCCGAGCACATCTGCCAATTCATTGTTCACACGAGATTGGAAGTCTAACCAAGTAAATTCACTGTCTTTACTTTCTGGAGCAATGGAAGTCAAAGTATATTTTAATTCATCTACTTTGTCGGGATGTCTTTCTAAATATTCATGTAACCAAACCGCCCAGTTCCTAGAAGTTGAGAACTTATCTCCTTCTAAATTCAAGAATTCTGATGCAGGAACGTTATCTGGTAAAATAAATTCACCATGTTCCTTTAATAGGATAGGGAAAATCACCGCATGAAAAACAATATTGTCTTTTCCAATAAAATGAATCAATTTGCGATCACCTGTCCAGTAGTCTTTCCAATCTTTACCCGCAGATTTGGCCCAATCTTTAGTTGCAGAAATATATCCAATCGGTGCATCCAACCAAACATAAAGCACTTTCCCATCAGCCCCTTCAACAGGAACAGGAATTCCCCAATCTAAGTCACGGGTCATTGCACGGGGGTGTAGACCACCATCAATCCAAGACAAACATTGACCAATCACTTGATTTCTCCACTTTTTAGGGTCGTGTTGTTTTACACCATTTAATTCTCCGTTTTTAATCCACGCTCTTAACCAATCCTCATGGCGTTCCATAGGTAAAAACCAATGAGAAGTCTCTTTTAAAACAGGAGCATTCCCACTTAAAGTAGACTTTGGGTTAATTAAATCTGTTGGGCTTAATGCACTACCACATTTTTCACATTGATCTCCGTAAGCTTCAGCATAACCACATTTTGGACACTCTCCAGTAATGTAGCGATCAGCCAAGAACTGATTGTTCTCTTCATCGTAGTATTGCTCTGTTTTTTGCTGTGTAAAAGCACCGTTCTTATCCAGTTGCTTAAAGAAATCTTGAGCTGTCGTTTTGTGGGTTTCAGCGGTAGTTCGATGAAAAATATCAAATTGAATATCGAAATCTTTAAAAGCATTGGCTAAAATTCCGTGATACTTATCTACAATTTCCTGTGGAGATATTCCTTCTTTCTTCGCCCGTAAAGTAATTGCAGCACCGTGTTCATCACTTCCACAAATGAAGGCTACATCATGCTTTTTATGTCTTAAAAAACGAACAAAAATATCTGCAGGTAAGTAAACTCCTGCTACATGTCCAAGATGTAAAGGTCCATTTGCGTATGGTAATGCTGCGGTAACTGTATATTGCTTTTTTTCCATCGAATTCATTTTTCTAACTCACAAAGATAAAAATCAATTATGAATTATGAATGTTTAATTTTGAATTGAAAAAAGCAAGACATTATACAAAAAGGGTTCCCCATCATTATGCCGAGAACCCCATATTATTCATTCAAAATTCATCATTCATAATTACCCAACCCATAATTCTTCCCTTTGTCAATTGCAGGAACTCCTTTAATTAACCATTCTGGAGCTGGCTTTCCTTGAAGATAGTGGTCAAAGAACTGACGCATTCGAATACTTAAATCTACACGGTTGGCATTAATCATTAAGTTATGCTCATCTCCGTTATAGTTAAGCATCCAAACCGGTTTGTTTAAGCGTTTCATTGCAGTAAACATTTCTATTCCTTGATACCATGGAACTGCACCATCATTATCATTATGCATAATAAGTAAAGGTGTATTAATATTAGGCACACCAAACAGAGGAGAGTTCTCCACATAGAGTTCTGGTGCTTCCCAAATGGTTTTACCAATACGACTTTGCGTGCGTTCATATTGGAAAGCTCTGTTCAAACCACTTCCCCATCGTATTCCTCCATAGGCAGAGAACATATTACTAACCGGGGCGCCTGCCATAGCAGCTGCATAGCGGTCTGTCATTGTAATTAACTGCGCCGTTTGGTATCCACCCCAAGATTGACCTTGTAATCCCATTCGTGTACTGTCAATATTTGGATACAATTCAAGGATTTTATCTGTTCCACTCATGATGCTGTTATAGGCTCCTCTTGCTGGATACCCGGGTTCGTATCGAATATCTGGAAAGAAAACAAGATAACCTGCTGAAGCATATTCTGTGGCAAAAATGATAGATGCTGTTGGTTTAGGAATGTAATGATAGTTTTTTCGATCACTATAAAGTTCATAGAAATAAACCATCAAAGGATAAGATTTGGTTGAGTCATAATTGTCTGGCTTATACAATAAACCTTTTAATTCTTTTCCATCGTATGAGGTCCACTCTACTTGTTCAACAGTTGGCCAGACATATTCTGCTTGTTGTGGATTTGTTTCTGAAATCTTTTTTGGGGATTCAAATTTCATATTTGTCACATGCAACTCTGGATAATCCTTCACATTCATTTGTCGAAAGATAAGTACGTCTCCACTTCTAGCCTTTTTAAATCCATATAGTTTATGGTCTGTGTTGTACCACTGAATTAAATGTGGATTTAAGCGCACATCATTAAAGGTATAAACTGATTCGTCCTGAGTATCTTGATCCACACCAATGATTAATGTATTTGCTAAATCTATATAAACACTATCATGCTCTAATATATTTAATCTAAACACCTTATTTTCCTCCTTACCCCTGCCTAATGAAATAGACCTCAACTGCTTTGAAACAAAATTATACTGCCAAATATCATATTCTGAATACAAGATTATTTCATCTTCACTTGTATAGCCCGCTATACCTTCTGGATTAGCTTCGAAAGGCATACCATTTACGTCACTTCTCCAGTTGATGGAGTCTTTTACAAGACAAGTCATGCACTCTTCAAAATCCGTTTCAACATCATACCTATAGTACTGGTTTTCTTTACTATTAAAATAAACAAAATATTTTCCATTAGGCGTTAGCCTCATGCCATAGTTCACCTTTTCTTTAATTAATTTCTTCGATCCACTCTTCAAGTCAACACGATAATAATCGTTTGGCCATGGATAACTCCAATTATTGGCATGTGCATAGCGTTCATTTGAAGTTGCTAAGGCGTAATCAGAATTACCTTTATTTATTGTTCTTACCTTTAAAGTATCCTCCCCCAACTGTACCAACTTGTTTTCTTCAAGAAGAATCACAGTTAGTTGACTTGCTTTCTGATCACGTTTCAACTCCTTTAATTGTTGCGGTTGAAGACGTTTGTTTTTATAATGCCAAATGTCGAGTTTTGCTTTCTCACTATCTAATAAGGTATCTTTTTCGGCTTTAACTGGGATGTCATGCAGTCCTAAAAACAGTTTTTTATCATCCAATGAGAACCACAATCTTGAATGTTTACTTGGCGTAAGATTTTCTGGTAAGTCAGCACGATCTTCTCCAACAAGAACTTTTGGATACGACTCATTGACACTCCATAAGTACAAATCATACAGCCGTGTTTCTTTGGCCGTATCTAAGGAGGCCATAAAGGCAAAACTCTGACCTTTTTCACTAAAAGTAGTTGGTCCTATTTCAAAAAAGACAGAGTCATAGGTGATTTTATTTCCATTAGAAATATCATATAAATGTATTTGATATTCATCTTGCTTGTCTTTTTTTTGATGTGTACTAAAAAAGAGCTGTGTACCTTGGGTATTAAAACCATATTTCACCACATTTTCGAAAGATTGAATTTCATTCTTCAATGTATTGAGCACAAATAAAGTATTTCCATCGGAACTTAGCTTAACTTCTTTTTTCTTTTTGAAAAGCCTCCATCTTTTCTTTTTCTTTTCTTCCACAAGAGAGTCTTTCAACACCCGATAAGCCACATGGTTCCCATCTTTACCGATTTTATAATCTATTGCGTTTGGTACTTTTACCAGACTATCAGTTTCTAACCAAAGAATCCCAAGCGTATCTTTTACCCATTTATCTTTTTTTACTTTTTCCAACTCCAAAGTTCTAAGCGTATCATAACCGGGATGAATTTTGAATACAATTAAGTCTTCATTATGACAAAAGCTTGCTTTATTTCCTCTTGGAATTACACGCTCTTTTTCGGTCTTTGAATTATAAATATACAAAGCTCCATCTCCACGATGCGGGGCAATTTGATAGCTGATGTATTTTCCATTACTAGAAACACTGGTGTGACTAAGCGATGACCAAGAATTATAAACCGTATGGTCAACAATCTTTTCCTGTCCCAAGAGTTGGAAACTAAAAATGAAGAAAGCAATACAAGTTTTAAGTGTGTAATAACGATACATTATATTTTGTTTATGTTAAAAATCATTAAGATTAAAGTAATTCCAGCGAAATCTATGTATATTAGGCTGCAATTAACATAATCGGACAATGTTAATAATACATTTTTTTATTATATTTGTTCAAAATTAAAAGATAAAATTATGAAAAAGATTTACGTAATGGCAGCTTTTCTAGGGGCAGGTTCGCTTGCTTTTGGTCAACTGCAACAGGCGCCTCAACAAATCAGTAAAAACACTGAGAAGGCGACCACTAACAATTACACTACTAAGGCTCCAGGAGCTGTGTTGTGGTCAGACGACTTTGCTGATCCGAGTAACTGGGTAATTGCTGGTGATGGTAATCAAGGAACATGGGTAATTGGTGTTGAGGCTGACTTGCCAAACCCACAATATTACTCTACAATTACATCAGCATCAGCAGCTAACGGCTTTGCATTTTTCGAAGGAGTACAATACTTGTTAACTCCTCCTGTAGAAATGCAAAATGCTTGGATTGAGATGGCAACTGCTGTTGATTTATCTGCAGAGAACGTTGTTACTTTTAAATTCGATCAATCATACCGTGCATTTAACTCTGACTTCACTTATGTTGAAGTAAGTTTAGATGGTGGTACTACATGGGAACAAACAACAGATATTAATCCAAACACTGCTACAAACAGTTCAACAACTGAAACAGTAGTTTACAGAAACTTTAATGTAAACAACTCAAACAATGTTAAATTTAGATTCCGTTGGAATACAACTGATGATAGTGATGACTATGGTGCAGGTTATGCATGGCAAGTAGATGACGTAGCTATTTCTTCATTATCTGATTTTGATCTTTCGACTGATACTCACGTATATGGTTCTGAAAATGCAGGAACTGTAATTCCTTACTTCCAAATTCCTTTGGCACAAACTGCACCGATTAAAGCAATCACAACAGTAACGAACCAAGGATCTGCTGATCAAACTAACGTTGTGTTTACAGCTAACGAAACTGTTAATAACACTTACACAGGTACTTCTTCACCAAAATCAATTGTTGCAGGTGCTAGTGATTCATTAGTTGCTACAACTGACTTCACTCCAAATGCAGTTGGAAATTACTCTATCAGTTATACTTTGAGTGCTGATGATGCTGATGATGTTCCAGCAAACAACATATACTCGACTTACGCTTTCACTGTAACAGACAACTTATACGCTAGGGATACTTCTACAGTAGCAGAAGCTGGAACGTACTACGGTTGGTTAACAGGAGCTAATGCTTCACCAGAAGAGCCAATTGAGCCAGGGAACATTTACGATATCTTTAACACAACTGATGTTACAGGTATTGACTTCCAAATTGGAGATTTAGCACCAGAAGGAGCAGAAGTGTTTGGACAAATTTATGACGCTAACCTTGATCCAGTAGCTGGTGGAGAGACTCAGTCTTACATCATTCAGTCTGGTGACGAAGGTAAATATGTTACTTTAGTGTACGAAACACCTTTAACATTAGCTCCAGGTGAGTACGTTGTTACTGTACAGTGTTTTGATACTCAGTTCTCAGTTGCTTCAGCTGGTTCTAGTGCACCTCAAACTTCATTTGTATACTACCCTAATGAGACAACTTGGTACTATACTACATCTACACCAGTAGTAAGAATGAACTTTGACCCAACATTAAGTGTTGAAAACAATGAATTAGCAAACCTTAATGTTTCTCAAAACTTCCCTAACCCATTCGCAAACGAAACTACAGTATTGTTCAACTTGAAAGAAACTGCTAATGTTTCTTACACAGTTGTTGACTTAACTGGTAAAGTAGTTGCTAATGTAAACGAAGGAACAACTATGGCTGGTGAGCATGAAATCACTATCGATGGTTCTTCTTTTGCAAACGGAGTTTATTACTTAAACATTGTTGCTGGAGATTCAAAAGTTACACGTAAAATGATCGTGAACAAATAATCATCAACAGAATATTATAGAGAAAGAGGGACCCCAATTGGGTCCCTCTTTTTTTTAACTTATTTTAAAGATTTTGACAAAACAATTAGATGAACCATGCGTTATTATAATGTTAGGTTTCATAAGTAGTAGTGTTAGTGTAAGAGAGAGGACGCCCGTTCTCTCTCTTACTGTTTTAAAGAACTTTGGTTGAATATAAATTTGTAGGGGTTAAAGGGAGTTTCGTTTGAACGACATTCAATTTGGAGTGTATTTCTATTCCTCCATAGTAATTAGACTCTGATTCTACAAATTTCAAATAATAGTGGATCACCTAAAAAAGATGTTTAGAGAAAGCCTAAATACAATTAATGCCAAGAAGACAAAGAATCAAAACAAAATTGATGTTTTATAAATACCTAAAGAAGTAACTGTTTTTAATCTCCTCCACATAAAATCATATAGCGACACCACAATTAAATAGAACTCATAATGTTTTAACATTTATTTAGTGAAACTACACAACAATAAAAGATTAAGTTGGTTAGTATTACTAGTTAGGTTTCATAAGTAGTAGTGTTAATGTAAGAGAGAAAGCGCCCGTTTTCTCTCTTACTGTTTTAAATGAACCTATATATCAGGCTCAACTTATTTTAACATTTATTTGCTTAAACCACACAACAAAAATAGAATTGAGTAGTTAATAACAAAGTAGTAGTTAGGTTTCATAAGTAGTAGTGTTAATGCAAGAGAGAAAGCGCCCGTTTTCTCTCTTGCTGTTTTTAAAAAGACAGCATTTTAACTTAAAATACTTTTAACAATCTTTTAACGAAGTATACGCAACAAAAATTATATTCAGGGGTTATATTAGCAGTAGTAGTTAGGTTTCATAAGTAGTAGTGTTAGTTGATTAGAGGAGGAAACGCCCGTTTTCTCCTCTAATTGTTTTAAAACCAAACTTTAAATCATCAGCAAAGATGACTCAACTCACTGTGAATAAAATGTTATTGGAAAATAAACTTATGATAAGATCAGTCTTCTTTTTTGGATCCCGGAAGCATAATCCAAACCGCTACAAGTAAAGCACCAACGAGCAATAAATATTTTGCGTTAGGAACCCCAAGAACGTTTAAGGAAAAACCATAGATTATTGACAAAATACTTGTCAGCAATAACAAAGAAGAACTGTTTATGGTTTTTGAGTTAACAGCGTTGAGCAAATGCAGAACAACACCCGTTCCACCAAGGAATAACGACAATACAGGGAATATTGGATTTTCGCTAATTTCAAAAGCGTCAAACATCATAAAAAAGAAAGGTAAGAGCATTCCCAGTAAAGCCCCAACGATAAAATATGTACCCCATTTTGCCATAGAGCAAAAATACTACTTAATTTGAAAAATTAGATAAATACATTGAGACAGAATAAACCATTATGGACTGAAAGTGCCATAGGTTTAGATTAGAATAAAATTCTCTAAGTAAAAGAAATAGACGTTAGATATTAGACTTTTTGTCTAACATCTAACGTCTAATATCTGATAAGGTATTTGGAAGCTAAAGCGAAATGCACTAATCCCGAGGCCTATCGGGAGCATAGTTTTAAACCTTTCTAAAAAAATTGAAACCTCTTATCTTAATAAAAATAACCACAAAGTGATTTATTTATTTAAAATTAAGTAACTTAGCTATAGCATTAACACATACTACATGAAACTCTTTTATCAAATCGTAGGTTTTACCTTAAGTCTTTTCATTTCTAACCTCCTTTATTCGCAATGTGATACCAACAGATACGTATCTCCAATATTTAATTCAATTACACAACATACGAATGTTAAATATGGAGTTGCTGAAAGGTGGAACATTCCTTATAATGATGAAGATCTTTATATGAATATATTCACTCCTGACGCTGATACATTAGTCAAACGTCCATTGATGATTTGGGTTCACCCAGGTGGATTCTTAAATGGCAACAAAGAGCTACAAGACATGATGGCATTATGTGATAGCTTTGCCCGTAGAGGGTATGTTACTGCGACCATTGATTATAGAAAAGGATTTAATCCTTTGTCTAACACAAGTGCTGAACGAGCAGTTTATCGCGGAACTCAAGATTTAAGGACCGCCATAAGATTCCTGAAGGAGAAGCACAACATTTACGGTATCGACACCAACTATACTTTTATAGGGGGTTCTAGTGCAGGAGCATTTGCGGTAATTCACACCATTTATATGGATCAAAATGAAGCGCCTAGCTCAATCCAAAGTGGTATGGGATATCCTGCATTAGGCTGTTTAGATTGTACAGGAAACAATTATTCCCACGCAATGAATATTACTGGTTTTGTTAACTTGTGGGGCGCTATTGGTGATTCAACATGGATAAATGCAGACGAAACGACTCCTGGCTTACTTGTTCACGGAAAAGCTGATGGAACCGTACCCTTTGGTGTTGGACATCCTTTTGCTGTTCCTACGACTCCGATTACACATGGCTCTCGAAGTATATCAAACCAATTAACGTCTTATAACATCCCTCATACCACCTACTTTGTTGATGGACAAGGCCATGAATTTCACGGTACAAGCAATGGAGATTGGGATTCTCCCCCTACTCCTTATTGGGACACCATCTACAATTTAATAGAAAATCATTATTCTTCTATTCTTAGAAAAAGTACTTATGCCATCCAAGGAAATGAAAATGTGTGTAAAAATGATACCCTGACCTATAGAATTACTGGACCAACCAATTACAAATTCTGTTGGGAGGTGAATAACGGCGACATCATTCATGCTGAAGGAGATTCAGTACAAATTGTTTTTACACAATCAGGACAAGCGACGATAAAAGCTAAACAGTTTAGCGAAATAGCAAGATACAATGGTGAATCTTCTTTTATTGTTGACGTTAACCCCAATCCCACAGTTAACTTTATGAGTACAGCTAATGGCATGGCGGTTACTTTTTCACCCTTACCAACTGGATTTGTAAATTACAACTGGCAATTTGGAGATGGAAATGCATCTAGCGCAATGAGTCCTACTCACATTTATAGCAACACAGGAAATTATACTGTTGCCCTTAGCGTAACAGATCAAAACGGATGTAAAGCACAGCAAGTTAAAACAATGGACTTTACTAGTTTAAGTGTACTCTCAAACGAAGTTAATGGTCTGAAGATTTATCCAAATCCAACCAGTGATGTATTGATTGTTACAGGAGAAGTAGAGTTAAAAAAACTATATATCTATTCTAACCTAGGACAATTGGTACAGAAACATGAACTTCAAGGGAAACAACAAAATTGCGATGTTAGCCAACTTACAGAAGGACATTATATTTTGAAAATTGTAGACATCAACGGAAATGTCAACGCTTCTAAAATTTCGATAAAACGATAAAAAGCGTCTTACTTTTAATATGAATACCATGAGGATTTTATTTCTTAACATACTCTTCTGTTTTACCTTAAGCGGACTATTTGGACAAATAATACCAAATGGAACAATTGACAGTATAGATGAGCTTGCTAAAAAGGATACTATTCTCGTACCTATGTCTGACGGGACACTACTTTCTACAACTATTTCCGTTCCCGTTTTTAGAGATTCTATCATCACTGAGGTTGAGTTTGATGGTACATTTTACCCCATTCAAATTGTTCCTAAGAATACGCAATATATCCTATACGACACTGTAAATATAACCTCAGAAAGTTTTCAATTGCCCATTATTTTTACACGTACTCCCTACGACAAAAACGGTGATGATTTAGGCGGTAAAATATTTCCTTTTCTTGGTTATTCTTTTGCTATACAAGACATGAGGGGAAGATATGATAGTGAAGGGGTTTACTTTCCAATGTATTCAGATGCTTGGCCTAAGGAACCTTATCACCCATCTATTTCAATTCCTATGGATATTACAGCTAACACTGCTGCGAATCATGCATTAAAACATCATGACGGTAGTCAAGCCGTAAACTATCTAGCGAATCATGCCTACAGAATTGCAGATGTAGATTTAGATGGCGTAATGGATACAATTCTTTACAGTAATGGTAAGATTGGAATGTTTGGAGCTTCTGCATTAGGGAATTCTCAATACCAAGCCCTTTCCGACATGCCTTTTACTGAAGCCAATCCGTTAAAATGCATCATGCCGATTGTAGCGACAAACGAACATTACAACACCACTTTATTTCATAACGGAGTGTACAGAAACTCATTAACCACTGGGTGGATAACGGGACAAATTACAGACAACGTCCACGATTCATTAAACGGTGTAGATGGAAGTATTTACAATAATATTCATAGTCCTTCAGATTATGGCTATACAAATAACTTGGACTTGGCCAACGACCTTATTGATTGGTTTGTTTCCAACGATTTAGGGACATCACCTTCCGGTGCGCATCCAACATCTATACTTCGTAAAGACTTAGATGCTTCTTCAGCACCTATCAATGATTTAGGGTATTCTGATGCGAATGGAAATAATTCCAGGTATAAAAACCTCAATCGACCAGCTTACCATTTAACCGGTTGGTGGGATATATTTATTAATGGTCAAATCGAAACCTTCAATAAAACGCGCAAGGAAAATCCAGGAATGATGCAAAAACTTGTCATCGGACCATGGACGCATCAAACAATTGGAACAAAAGAAGTTGGAGATATGATTTATCCCGATAATGTCTATGATGTTATGAATGTTGATCTGAATATTGATCCCAATACGGTTCTAACAGACCCAGATGTTGTGAATAATTTGTATAAATCAGAACTATTAAATTGGTATAGACTTCACCTGGGTGGAGAACCTTTCTTCATTATTCCAGAGTCTAATGAATGGCAAGCTTTAGGCACAAACCAGGTTAGGGTTCCAGCTAAAAATTATATCGTCCCCTATTACCAATTTTTGAATTATTTGGCTGGAGAATCTTCATTGGATGGTGTTCCTGTTGAACTAGACAATGGCAACACAATTATTCCATTTAATCTTGATCTTCCTGCGATGGACGTTCCACTCATTAATTTATCGGCTCCGCTAACAGCACCTGACATGAGTCATTTTGATCATATCAAAGACATCAGACTGTATGTTTCTGGACCTACAAATGACCCTGTAAACCTTAATGTTGGAAACTATTGGTTGGGAACAGATTCTTTGCCTTTCAAAAAAGGGATTACAGAGGACTACTATTACCTTCATCAAGATTTAAGTGCAGATGGCATTGCTCCAACTACACAAGAAGGAACCCTAAGTTATATCGCAGATCCTAACAATCCAGTGATTACCATTGGAGGAAACAATATGATTCCAAGGACTCCAGATGGACTAAAAAAATCACAAGGATCTATGGACTTAGCCAATCCCGATTATGAATCTGCTACCTTATACAGAAATGATGTTTTAATCTTCACTACTGCTCCATTGAATGATACAATGACCTATGTTGGCTTTCCAAAAGCCGGTATTTATGCAAAAGGACATACTACCAACCATGCGACTTCGAAAACAGATTTTGATATTATGGTTCGTATTCTAGATGTTTATCCTGACGGCAGAGAAATGTTAATCACAGAAGGAGTGGTAAATGCGAAGTCGAGGGAATATGCGAAAGCCATTGCCCAAAGCGACACAAATGAAACGATTTTACTCACCAACATCGACAATGATACCTACTATCATTTTGAATTTAATTTGCTTCCTTTAGGCCACACATTTGGTAAAGATCATCAAATCAAATTTTTATTGAGCAGTTCTAATTACCCAAAATACCAGAGCAATCCACATTTACCGAATGAAGATGGTGAATTTTTCAGATGGAGTCCTGGTGACACCAACACCTATAATTATCAAGGTCAAAATCTAACGCCTCAAAATGCAGAAATCACTTATAATTTCAATGCTGATTACCCAAGCTACATCATGTTGCCGAAACTAGACACTTCTTATTATGTAGGAACAAAAAAAGAAAATCAGCAAACATCAAAGATGAATTTATATCCTAATCCAGCTAAAGAAGAAGTAAATGTAGTTTGGAATACGCCTATAAAAGATAAAATTCAAATTTATGATTTAACAGGAACATTAATTCGTTCTATTCCTGTTGTGGAAGACCAATTAAAACAAAAGATAAATGTACAAGACTTACGAAAAGGTATTTATTTGGTAAACATACCCGCTTTAAACTTAACACAAAAACTAGTTCTTAATTAAATTTCAATATTATGAAAAAACTAATTGCATTCATCATCAGCTTGTTGCTTACGATGAGTATCTCTGCACAAAATCAAACAACAACCACCAAAACCACAAAGGGAACTAATCAAGAAAATATTTATCCTCCGAAATACAGGCTAATCCCCACAGATATTCGATGGAATTATATAAAGCTAAACACTAGAAATGGTTTAATGTGGCACGTAAAAATCGATATTGAAGAAGATACTCGTTTTGAAAATTACTTAAGCACCTTAACACTTATAGAAGAAAACAAGGAGGTGAATGGAAGGTTTAAGCTTTACACAACCGATAATATCTACACTTTTATTTTACTTGATCAAATCGATGGAAGAATGTGGCAAGTAAGCTGGTTTGAAGAAACTGGCAGTATAAATCTTGTTCTAATTAAGTAATCGAGTAATTAAGATTTGAATTGCTGAAATCAATAAAACCCCTTAGCAAAAAGTTAATTGTATAGAGGAGTTTTGTTATTGTGTGCCAAAAAACAATTTCCCCTTCTTCTTTTTTGTCTACAGATTAGTCCTTACATTTGTACAGTTCTTTTAATGAATGCAATAATACTTATAAAGAAAGGTGGAGGGACAGGCCCTACGAAACCTTGGCAACCTTTTAATTAATTCGTTAATTAATTCCGGTGCCAATTCCTTTTTCGCTTTTGGTGAAAATAGATAAGTAGAAAACAAGGCTAAGCCGTCATTTCTCCAAACTTCTTTTTTAGTAATTATCATGAATTCAACTCCTCAACTGCTTGTTGAAGGAAGTAATTTGCATTGATAAAGAAAAATTAAAAATACGAAGATGAAAAAACAAGATATCCGTGAAATCGTTAAAACAAGAACCTTAATCCTTGACGGAGCAATGGGAACCATGATTCAGCAATATCCTTTAGAAGAAATCGATTTCAGAAAAGGTTGGTTTGAAGATCATAAAAAACCACTAAAAGGAAACAATGATTTACTGTCATTAACTCGTCCAGAAATCATCAAAGAAATTCATGCAAAATACTTTGAAGCAGGAGCGGATATTTGTGAAACCAATACCTTTTCAGGTACAACAATTGCACAAGCAGATTATGATTTAGAAAGTGCCGTTTATGACATCAACTATCATTCTGCAAAAATCGCGAAAGAAGTTGCAGATGAATTTACTGCAAAAGAACCAGATAAACCAAGATACGTTGCAGGAGCAATTGGCCCCACCAATAGAACAGCATCAATATCACCAGACGTAAACGACCCCGCTTTTAGGGCCATTACCTTCGATGAATTGGTTGAAGCATACAGCCTTCAAGTAAAAGCCTTAATTGAAGGTGGGGTTGATATTTTATTGGTGGAAACCATTTTCGACACTTTAAATGCCAAAGCAGCACTGTACGCCATAGACATCGTTCAAGAAGAAATGAAAACAGAGTTACCAATTATGATTTCAGGAACTATTACTGATGCATCAGGGAGAACATTAACAGGACAAACCACAGAAGCTTTCTTGATTTCTATTTCGCATCTTCCGGTATTTAGCGTAGGACTGAATTGTGCCTTAGGGGCAAAAGAATTAAGGCAATATTTAAAAATAATGGACGATAAAGCTCCGTTTTATGTTTCCGCTCACCCTAATGCTGGATTGCCCAATTCATTTGGAGAATATGATGAAACCCCCGAAATTATGGGAGAACAAATCGAAACTTTCCTCAAAGAAGGCTTAGTGAATATTATAGGAGGATGTTGTGGAACAACTCCAGACCACATCAAAGTTATTGCAGATTTGGCGAAAAAATATGAGGTGAGAAAACTGAATGAAAAGGTTTAGGAATTAATAATCCTCCCCCTTTATCCCCCTCCAAAGGGGGAAATAAAAAACATCTTTAGAATAAAGATATAACATGAAAACAATGAATAAAAAAAATATACTTCCTCCATTAAAACTATCAGGCCTTGAACCATTAATCATCACACCAGAATCCAACTTTATCAATGTTGGTGAACGAACGAATGTCACAGGTTCTAAAAAATTCTTGCGTTTAATCAAAGAAGATAAGTATGAGGAAGCGTTAGAAGTTGCTTTAGACCAAGTTCAAGGTGGAGCACAAATCATTGATGTAAACATGGATGAAGGGATGATTGATGGGAAAGCAGCCATGATTAAGTTTTTAAATTTAATCGCTTCGGAACCTGACATTGCACGCGTGCCCATCATGGTAGACTCTTCGAAATGGGAAATCATTGAAGCAGGCTTAAAATGTGTTCAAGGAAAAGGCGTTGTGAATTCAATTTCATTAAAAGACGGGGAAGAATTATTTATCGAAAGAGCCAAAATAGTCAGAAGACTTGGTGCAGCAGTAATTGTTATGGCTTTTGATGAAGAAGGTCAAGCCGATAACTATGAACGCAGAATTGAAATTTGTAAACGCTCATATGACATTCTTGTTGATGTGGTAAAATTCCCTCCACAAGACATTATTTTTGACCCTAACATCTTCCCCGTTGCTACTGGAATGGAAGAGCATAGAAATAATGCCTTGGACTTTTTTAATGCCACGGAATGGATTCGGAAAAACTTACCTGGAGCAAGTGTTTCTGGTGGTGTTTCCAACGTTTCTTTCTCCTTTAGAGGAAACAATGCTGTTCGTGAAGCTATGCACTCGGCATTTTTATATCATGCCATTAAAAGGGGAATGAACATGGGAATTGTAAACCCTTCTTTATTGGGGGTTTATGATGACATCGACAAAGAACTACTTGAAAAAGTTGAAGATGTCCTTTTAAACAGACGAGATGATGCCACGGAAAGGCTGTTAGAGTTTGCTGAAAATTTCACCGGAGAAAAAAAAGAAAGAGTAGTTGATTTAGCTTGGAGAGATCAACCCGTAGAGGAAAGGTTAGCACACGCCCTAGTTAAAGGAATTACAGAGTATATAGATGAAGACACCGAAGAATGTAGGCACAATTACAAACGTCCAATTGAAGTCATTGAAGGTCCTTTAATGGATGGAATGAACATCGTTGGTGATTTATTTGGAAGTGGAAAAATGTTTTTACCGCAGGTAGTAAAGTCTGCTAGGGTGATGAAAAAAGCTGTTGCTTATCTTCTGCCTTTTATTGAAGCCGATAAACAAGAAGACGACAAACCGAACGGTAAAATTGTAATGGCCACCGTAAAAGGTGATGTTCATGATATTGGTAAAAATATCGTAGGGGTTGTTTTAGGATGTAACAACTATGAGGTAATTGACCTTGGAGTAATGGTTCCGGCCGAAAAAATTATTCAAACTGCAATCGAACACAACGCTGATGCTATTGGATTAAGTGGACTCATTACGCCCTCTTTAGATGAAATGGTGACGGTAGCCAAAGAAATGGAGCGTGCAGATATTGATATTCCTCTATTGATCGGTGGAGCAACAACCTCTCGTGTGCATACTGCAGTAAAAATTGAACAATTCTATACAAAGAATCAAACCGTACATATACTCGATGCTTCTCGTTCTGTTACTGCTGTCGAAAGTTTATTGGGGAATAAACGAGATGATTTTGTAGCCAACATTAAAGAAGAATATAAAAAATTACGTGAACATCATGAAAATACAAGTGCACGTAAAACATATATTCCATTGGCAGAAGCACGTGCCAACAAGTTTCCCATCGATTGGAATCAAAGTGATATTAAAGTTCCTAATCAACTAGGAGTTTACAGTTTTGAAGATTACAGTTTAGAAGAGATCTTGGAGTATACCGATTGGACGCCTTTCTTTCAGACATGGGAATTGGCGGGAAGGTATCCAGCGATTTTGGAAGATGAAATTGTTGGAGAATCGGCAACTAAACTATTCGAAGAGGCGCAAGTGTTATTGAAAAAAATCATCGATGAAAAATGGCTTACTGCCAAAGGAGTGTATGGATTATTCCCTGCAAATTCAATCAATGATGACGATATCGAAATCTACAAAGACGAATCGAGAACTGAAGTTCTCAATGTTCAACGCTCTATGCGTTCTCAATTGAAGAAATCTAAAAAAGCACATAACATCGCTTTGGCTGATTTTATAGCACCCAAGGAAAGTGGAATCAAAGACTATATTGGCGGATTTGTAGTCACAGCGGGAATTGGGATCGATGAGCACATCCAACGTTTTAGAGACGACCATGATGATTACAATGCTATAATGTTGCAAGCACTCGCCGACCGGTTAGCAGAATCATTTGCTGAATTATTGCACGCACGCGTAAGAAAAGAATTTTGGGGGTATTCACCAGATGAAGATTTAGACAATGAAGCACTAATCAGAGAGAAATACAAAGGAATTCGTCCGGCACCAGGTTATCCAGCTTGTCCTGACCATACAGAAAAACCAGGTTTGTTTAAGATTTTAGATGCAACAAAACACACCACGGTAGAACTTACAGAGCACATGGCAATGTATCCAACTGCGGCAGTTGCAGGTTGGTACTTTGGTCATCCTGAAGCGAAATATTTTGGTGTTGGAAAAGTAGCGAAAGATCAAATTGAAAGTTTGGCAGAACGCAAAGGAATGAGTGTTGAGGAAATGGAAAGATGGTTGGGCTCTAACCTGAGTTATTAGTTAAGTTGGATGATTACAGTAATTCGCCTATTTTCTTAAAGAAAGTAAAGCTTTGCACATTAGGATATGCAGTTTTGTTAGCCATTTCTGTACATTCTTTTGTGCATCAATACAATTCTGGGAAAAGCTGTGTATAGTTTTATACAGATGTTTTAAACATAATAGCAATCCCAGATTGTCATCACTAACTTTTTTCGTAACTTCCTTTTTACTATGTTCTCCGACAAAACCAGAAAATACCGATTAGCAGATTCGCGCGAAGCTTTTATGAAGGACTTCCCTGACAGTAATGAGATCACAAAAAACTTTCATTTTGGAGAGGTGCTCTTTGTCAAAAAAGAAGAGGAAATCTATGCTTTTATCAACGATTGTCCGCACCAAGGTCAGAAAATGCAAGGCTGTTCTATTGAAAATGGAAAAGTAATTTGCCCTATTCACAGGTATAAATTTGACATCAAAACAGGTCGAGGACATGGATTGTATCTTGATTTTTACCCATTGGAAGAAACAAAAGAAGGTTTTTTCCTTTTGCGTACTTATTTCAGCTGGTTTGGAGAATAAAACTTAACTAAACAGCTCTTTTAAAACCTCTTCAATACGTGTACAACCCACAATTTCAATTTTAAAGTTTTCCTGCTTGATTCCTTTGTTGTCTTTAGAGATAATGATTTTATCAAAGCCCAACTTCTCCGCTTCAGAAATACGTTGGTCTACTCTATTTACAGGACGAATTTCACCAGACAAGCCAACTTCCGCAGACAAACAGATGTTTTTCTCAATTGCCAAATCTGCATTCGAAGATAAAATCGAAGCTACAACTGCTAAATCAATAGCGGGGTCGTTTACTTTAATACCTCCAGCAATATTTAAAAAGACATCCTTGGCGCCTAGTTTAAACCCACATCGTTTTTCCATTACTGCCAGGAGCATGTTTAAACGACGTAAATCAAATCCTGTTGCACTTCGTTGTGGTGTGCCATAAGCAGCTGTACTCACCAGCGCTTGCACTTCTATCAACATAGGACGAAGACCTTCGAGCGTTGCTGCAATTGCACTTCCAGAAAGTTTATCTTGATTGTTAGAAATTAGAATTTCAGACGGATTTTCCACTTGACGAAGGCCAGTACCCAACATTTCGTAAATTCCTAATTCATTGGTTGAACCAAATCTATTTTTGATGCTTCTCAACAATCGGTAAACGTGATTTCTATCCCCTTCAAATTGCAACACTGTATCGACCATGTGTTCTAAAACCTTTGGACCCGCTAAAGAACCTTCTTTTGTAATATGTCCAATTAAGAAAACAGGAGTTTCTGTCTGTTTTGCGAATCGTAAGAGCTGTGCAGTACTTTCACGAATTTGAGAGATACTCCCTGGCGAACTGTCAATGTTTTCTGTGTGAATGGTTTGAATAGAGTCGATAACCAATAAAGTAGGTTGTAAATCCTCAGCATGTTTAAACACACTTTCCAGTTGGGTTTCAGTAAGTAAATAGCAGTTTTCATTCAGTTCTCCAATTCGACTTGCACGCATTTTAATTTGCTGTTCACTTTCTTCACCAGAAACATATAGAATTTTTTGATTTTTTTCTTGCATGGCCATTTGCAGCATCAAAGTCGATTTTCCAATTCCTGGTTCACCTCCAAATAGCGTCAACGATCCAGGAACTAATCCTCCCCCCAACACACGGTTCAGTTCCAAATCTACCATTTGAATGCGTTGCTGTGGAATGTCTTTAATTTGATGAATTGCTTGTGGTTTAGCCGTTCTTTTTGAACTTTTAGCGAATGCTGTTACTTCATTTTTTCCTTTGCTAATGACCTCCTCAACAAAGGTGTTCCATTCATTACACGAAGGACAACGCCCTAACCATTTTGCAGATTCGTGACCACAATTTTGACAAAAATGAGCTGTTTTTAACTTCGCCATATTCTAAATTCTTGTATAAATGAAACTTACTAATTAACGTTTAAGATAAACGATATTATCAATAAATAAAATTACACTTTTCTAATGAAATGGACGTCTAAAAGTGAAAAATCGTCTGCATTAAAACGCTTCTTGTGCTTTCTACTATTTCTTAAAGCCAAATTCATCAATATACGCCATATGCCTTATTTCTAAATAAAAAATTGATTATACTTTTGTAAAAGACAAACAGGTCAGCACTAGACATGAAGAGAATATTAAAAATAAACACTGGATTAACTCTAATATTTGTGTGTTCGCAGTTGATTTCATGGAGCCAAATATCATTTGGATATCGCAGTCACTTTGGAGGAATGAAATCTTATAAAGAAATAATGCAATACTACAATGAAAATAGACCTTGGCTAGATAAAGAAATTTCAAGTTCAGCTTATATGCATGGATATGAAATCGGGTTTGGTGGTTCTTTTAATAAGGCTGGCTATACCCTCGGTAGGTTTTATGGTCAATTTGGTAAATCTCGTGCTAAAGGGACTGATTTGAATGGAGACTTCACTCGAATTGTAAGAACAAGAATTTTTGGAATTGAACCTTTTGATATCTGGTGGACACCTTTATCTGTTAAGCATATAAATATAGGTTTTGGCGTCATGCCTTTGGGACTTCAGCTTTTTAAGATTGATACTTATTTAAAAGAAGATGGCTTTGAACGATTGCCAATACTTGATGTTCCACTGTATGCCTTCAAAGAGTCTTATATGTATGTTAACCTTCACCTCGACTTCACCTTTGTAAAAGAGGAACTGTACAATATACACCTTCAGTTTTTTTACACCATAGGTCCACCACAAAAACATAATCTTTATCGAACAAATCAAGAGTTAAATCCAGTCACACATGCAACTTTCCATAGAAGAACACTCATGAAGGTGAACAATTTTGGGATGAAGCTCATTTTTAGTTTTTAAATATGAAATCACTAGTATTAAGCATAACAATTGGAGCGGTTTTAATGTCATCCTACATTAATGCTCAGATGGATTTAATATTTACCCCAGGCTACGGTGTAGCATTTACAAAATCGAATATTCATGCCATTCAAGACAGTTATAGCAGTTATATATTACTAACTGAGAATGATGCTCCTGAAGGTATAACAGTGAATGCGGACCCAAACTTTGACAGGAAACACATCAGCGATTTCCTTTCTTTTCAATTGGCACTATCAGGTAATTGGGTTTACTTCGGTATATCTTATATGCCCAACAAATTTGTACAAGAAAGAAGTGTAATGTACTCAAATGGTTATGGTAGAACCTTCAGATGGGAAGACAAAAGAAATGAAGTCTTGTTTGATTTTGGTTTTGGGTCGAAATATATTGATGTGTTTGGAACTTTTGGCGTTAATTTTAATAAATACAGAATGACATCTTACCAAGTTTATCCAGATGGAAGCAAAAGCTTAAGTAATGATTTTTACTTTAACGGAGTGTTTAAAACTGAAGATACAGGATTAGCGTATGGCTTCGGTATTAAAATCAAGCCCATTAACTTTTTGGCCATCGATGTAAGATACCTTTATGCAAATCACAAAATGTTTGGAGAATACCGTACAAGTGACATTACGGAAGGAGGTATGGTATTAACTGACTTCTCCTTTGCTAGGTCTCCAGTTATGTCTGAATTTCCACAAGATTTCAACGCACCATATTCCCATAAAAATTCAATCGCACCAATGTTCAACAAGCATTATTTAACAATTTCACTCATCTTTCACTATAGAACAAATGACTAAAAACCTCTTATACATACTATCCATAGGCCTCTTTGCGCTAATTTCTTGTGAGAAAGATGACGCCTCACTGGGTGATTATGAATTATTTAAACGATTACAATCTGGAAGTGGGTCGTGGAAAGTAGAGCAAGTAGAAGTCTGGGAAAATACAGAAGAAAATCCTAATATTTTGACTTCTCATCCTACAAATGACTTCTTTCATTTTTTCATTCACACACAACTTATTGCAGATATAGAAGTCGATCTTGAGTTTGGATCTTTCTACACTAACGGCATGTTTTCATGGAAGTCTAAAGTGGAGTCAGAAACAGAAAGGGTTTCTTTTGTTACTGGCTTGGTGGGAGAAGGAGATGTATGGACGGTGGAGCTTAACAAAAAGAACAAACAAATATGGAGTCATGTTAATGGAAGCGTTTCTACGAGAATAACCCTCAAAAAGTGTAATTGTGAATTCCCTAAACCTTATGGAGAAATGACGGGTTAAAAAAAAGGGTCACCAAAAATTGATAACCCTTCTTTTTCTTGATTTAGGACCTAATCATTCTTGAAAGAATAACTAAGTATTTCGGGTTTAATTTTTACACCTTCTAATATTTCGAAAGTCAGAACTAGTTTTTCATCTGGACGAACAACCGACTTGCCTTTCTCTTTTGGGAGAATCATATCTTCCGAAAGCAAATAATGTGTTGGAGAATTTGGCGTAATGATTTCCCCGTTTTTTTCGATCACCTTATTCACTACCACCCCTGATATTGTGCTATCTGAAGTGTTGTGTATTTCATAAACTAAATAGGGCAATTTATCTTGCCCCTCATAAAAGGAGGTGTCCACTTCATATGCTCTAATGTTTAAAGTTTCAGTAAACTTTTTTGCTTTTTTCCTCTCCTCAGCTCTTTCTTTGAAATAGCTTAGTTCTTCGCTTCGCATTTCATAAACTGAAAGAGGGTCGCGAGCTCCAAACACCGAATCCTTAATTTTTAAATATACAGATTGTAAATCTTCCTTATGGTTTTTGTAATACTCGACAAGATCGATTCTGAGTTGTTCTTCTTCATTTGGTGTTAATTTTTTTGCACCTTTTTGAAATGAAGCGTTAATGTCTTGCTCCTTTGCAACAAAATGATTGTAGACTTCTGCGTTTTCACAATCAATAACTACATTTCCAATACTACAGTCATTATCTGGATACGATCCGCATGAGGCCAGAACTAAAGTTGCTAAACAAGTTCCTAGAAGTTTTAACGTTGTTTTCATAAATATCAGTTTTTTCATTAAATGTTAGCATCAAAGGTATATTTAATCATTTAAATATAGAATACGCAAAATGCCGTATGTTGCGTTCTTGAAAAAAATAAGCAACTAATAATGAATATGTTCAGGTCAAGATGAAGTCTATTCGTAATTTTTTTTACTTTTGATTCTCCAAACAATATAAAGGCCTGTGTTTAATCATCTTACTCTATTATTTCTCATACTACTTGGAGGGATAGCGCAAGCTCAGACCAACTTTTTCCATCAATTTAATCAAAGCTTACCTCAATTAAATGTAGAGCAGCAAATAGACACTATTATAGCTATTCCTTTTGAGGTTATGAATAGTCAAGGAGTTAAGACCATTGAAAAGTATGAATACGCACTTCAGTTGTCGAATGAGCTTAAAGATGATTATCGTATTGGCTGTATTTATGAAAAAATGGGATTAGCCTACTACTATTTAGGTGATTACGATGTTTCTGTTCTCTCTATGAACAAAGCAATCGAAGCCTTCGAAAAAGTTAATAACCAAGTGCGAATTGGCTCTACTTATGCTTCGATTGGCCATCAAATGAAGCGAAGAAACCTATCCAAAGCATTCGAATATATGCATAAAGGAATTGATATTCTGGAAACCACTGATGATAAAATAGCATTGTCAGCAGCGTATAATAATATAGGAGTACTATATCAGATGAAGGAAGATGTTGATAGTGCACTCTACTATTTTTATTTAGGATATGATATAGTTAAGGCTGAAAATGACAGTCTTGGAATACCTTATAGCTTAAATAATATTGGACAGGCATTGGTAGATCAAAATAAATACGACCAAGCTTTTAGTAAATATGAAGAGGCTTTTGAAATTCGGAAAATAAGAAATGACCAAAATGGACTCGCTGAAAACTATGGATATTTAGGAGATCTATATTTTAAGAAAAGAGAGTTTGATAAAGCAATTAAAAATTATTTACAATCATTAAAAATAAGTGAAGAGATTAATTACCCTTATTTATGTCAAACCAACAGTGATCAATTGGCAAAAACTTATGAAGAAATTGGAGATTATCAGCAAGCTTTGGTCTACAGAAAAAAGAACCAAAAATATAAAGATGAAATTCTAAACGAAACCAGTAATAAAACAATAGCACACTTAGAAGTTCAGTTTGATACGGAGCGAAAAGAAAAAGAACTAGCAATAAAAAGTGCAAATGTACTTCAGGAAAAGTCAAAAGTACGCCAACGTACATTTATTTTAATTGGACTTTCTATAAGCTTATTTCTACTTTTACTAATAGGTATATTAATCTATAGACAACTCAAACTTAAACAGAAACACCTTCAAAATGAAAACCAACTCAAAGACATTATTACAGAAGAGGAAACAAAGAATAAAATCTATTCGGAAAGAATGAGAATTTCAAGGGACTTGCATGACAATATTGGTTCTCAATTGACTTTCTTAATTTCATCAATGGACAATATGAAGTATGTGTCAGATGAAGAAAAATTGAAGTTTAAACTAAGCGACCTTACCTCTTTTACAAGGGGTACAATCTCACAACTGCGTGACACCATCTGGGCCATGAACAAAACTTCCTTGTCTATTGAAGATTTGCAAGTACGGATTGAAGAATTCTTAGAGTTGGCTCAAAACAGTACGGAAGGAATTAAATTTACTTTTGTTAAAGACATAAAAAGTATAGACTATGAATTTACTCCAAATCAAGGGGTAAACCTTTTTCGAATATTGCAAGAGTCAATTAATAATGCGGTTAAATATGCTGCTGCTTCTCATATTGAAATTCAAATGTATGATAATAAAAATGAGATCATATTTAGGGTCAAAGATAATGGTAAAGGATTCACTAAAGAGGACAACGGCCAAGGGTTTGGAATTCGGAATATGAAAGCAAGAGCATTGGAAATAGATGCTGATTACGATTTGAAAACTGAACTTAATAAAGGAACAGAAATTACTGTTTCATTTCAAAAAAATACGCAAAGTGCCGTATAAAACTTTCTATTTACTCTAAGTAATTTTACATAAAAAAGATCATGATAAGAATTGCAGTTGCAGAAGACAATTTATTCTTAGCGAAAGCCATAAAAGAAAAATTAGAACTATTTGAGGATTTAAAGTTAAAGTTCATTGCCGAAAACGGTGCAGAATTAATTGAAATGCTCGAAAAAGACTTGAATGTCGATGTTATTTTAATGGATATTCAAATGCCAGTTATGGATGGAATTAAAGCAACAGAGATTATTCATGCAAAACATCCACAAATAAAGATAGTTATGCTAACTGTTTTTAACGATGAGGAAAGTGTCTATAATGCTATCTCTGCAGGGGCAAATGGCTATTTACTAAAAGATACCGAACCTGAAATACTTTTTGCTGGATTAAAAGAAGTACTAAATGGTGGTGCTACAATGAACCCATCAATTGCTCTAAAGACACTTAACCTTTTAAGGAATCCTAAAAAAGAAAAAATAGAAGTAGAAACTAAGAAAGAAGAAAGCTTAACCAAGAGAGAGCTTGAAATCTTAGAGCAAGTTTCTCGTGGTTTAAACTACAAGCAAACTGCAGCTAACTTAATGATTAGTCCTTCTACGGTTAGAAAACACATTGAAAACGTTTATAAAAAACTGAACGTCCACAATAAAGTGGAAGCAATTCAAAAAGGAATTAAAAACAATCTAATTTAAGTTTTTATAACCCTATATATGACGATTTTAGTTAATAATAAGTGATAGAACGTGTCGTTGTTGTACCATAAACTGGACTGTAAAATTGAACCCAATTTTCATGAATATCATATTCAATATCTTCACGTTGCATAACTCCCATTTGCTTGTAGTTGTCTAAGACACCATCTTTATATACGTAGACTGTTCTAGAAGAGTTATCGCCAACTATAACCTCAGTAATTTCAAGTTTATCCCCTTCTTCAAAATAATTATAGGCACGCGTTAATGTGTCTTCACCATAAATTCTGGAATGACGTTTTAAACGATTCTGATCATCGTATTTGTATAATACTTCCATCTGGTTTGGACCTTCAACCTCAAAAACTGAGATTAAATTTCCATTATCGTCATAACTATAAGTTGAATTATATTGTGATTCGGCTATAGCCATAGTAGCGATCTGACCTGTCTCATTGTATTTATATTGAAAGGTATATTCATTCGTAATAACTTCAATTCCAGTTTTTGAATAAGTAAATGTTTGCCCATCATCACCTGACTCTTTAGTGATTAAACCTTGCGCATCAAACTCCATATTGTCGACTGTTTTTACTGGGCCTTTCAAACCACAGTGAGCAGTAGTGTACTTTAATGGAACTGGATTCATAGGTGCTGCAGGATTCCAAGTTGATTGAGCATGTACATTTACAGTTAATATAATAAATGAGAGCATTAAGATCCAAGAATAGTTTTTCATTTGAGTTTTCATAAGTTATTTATTTTAAGAAGTTAATTATATGTGTTTTAAAACATTGCCAAAAACCATGCTGAAAGAAAAGAAAACAACAAGGTTAAACCTGCTAAAATTAAGGTCACCGTAATAATCCTCCTAGATGACTTTAAGCGATAAAGCCTCCATGTTAATACAAGCTGTAAAACATAAAAAGGCAAGCATAAAACAAGCGTAAAGTAATACATCCACATGAGTCCTGTTATCAAAGTAAAGGGTGCAAGTAGAAATATTGAAATTTGATATAAGTTATGTTTGGATGCTTTAGACTTAAGCTGATTTCCAATTAGGAAAATTGTAAAACCAATAAAAAGAGCTAAAATCCAGGTATAAACGGACATTTCAAGTGCTTCTTCTAAATTCTTATTTGAGGTGTCTATCATCAGAGTTATGCCTTTTTTAATCAGTTTTGTAATTGCACAATTAGTATTAAAACAAATCAAAAGTACAGAGTTATTTCATGTTTTACAATACGTCTTTTGACGTATTTTGCTTATATTAAAACACTTACCTCTCCTTTAAAAAAACAGCTAACTTCTCTATGGCTCTTCCTCTATGACTGCGTTCATTTTTCTCCTCTTTGGTCATTTCTGCGAAAGTCTTTCCGTAATTTTCAGGTTCAAAAATCGGGTCATAACCAAAGCCTTCCTGCCCACTTTTCTCCATTCGAATATCGCCTACAACCTTTCCTTCGAATAAATATTCCCTTCCTTCAAAAATCAATGCTATTACAGTTCTAAACTGTGCTTTACGATCACTAATATTTTCTAATTTTTTCAGCACCAAATCCATATTTTTCTCACTGTCCTTTTCTGGACCAGCATACCTTGCACTGTAAACTCCAGGTTCGCCATTCAAGGCATTAATTTCTAAACCTGTATCATCTGCAAAACAATCCACATTGTATTTATCATAGATGTACCTTGCTTTTTGTAGGGCATTTCCGGCTAAATCTGGTTGATCTTCCGGAATATCATCTTCACAACCAATATCTGACAAGGTTTTTACCACAATATGATTGGGTAGCAGTCCTTGAATTTCATAGGCTTTGTTTTTATTTTGGGTGGCGAAAACGATTTCGTGTTTTTTGGATGTCATTCTGTGCAATTTTTACGAAGATAATAGGCTTCAATTTCTTTTCGAATAAATTGATGAACAATTATATTGATTCAATAAAGTTTCTTAGTGCCTCATTAAAAGCTTTTGGTTGTTCTGCAGGCAGTGCATGTCCAGCTTTTGGTATAATTTCTAATTGAGCGTCCAATTGTTTTTGCAATTCTACTGCGTCATTGATCAAGAAAATATCATCATCTTCTCCCCACAAAATTAAAACAGGGACAGTAATATTTAACTCTTCAAATTGATTGCGATTTTTCGGAAGTTCTTCTAACATTTTTCGCTGCTCATCGGGATTCTTAGAAAGGTATATTCCAATAATTTGCTCTCTAATTCCAGAGGTCAGCGGTGGGGCTTTACGAAATGAAAACTCCATCATTCT
Organism: Brumimicrobium sp.; assembly: GCF_048268645.1. Lineage (NCBI taxonomy): Bacteria > Pseudomonadati > Bacteroidota > Flavobacteriia > Flavobacteriales > Crocinitomicaceae > Brumimicrobium > Brumimicrobium sp. The sequence continues at coordinate 129,624 of NZ_JBLWVE010000001.1, forward strand.
TTTGACTTCCTCACTATTTGTAGGCAAGAATGCATCAGCAATTTCCTCTACTCCTACTTTTTCACAGAAGGCCTGCAATTCTTCATCAGAAAAATGTACACCTGGTGAATCTACTATCGTCAATGAGGCAAGTTTTTCTTGATGTGTTTGCGCGTATCCTAGACTAATGAATCCACCATAAGAAATTCCAACCAAATGAACGTTTTTAAGTGCGAGATGGTCGATAAGTTGATGAATGGCATCTACTTGTGTTTTGAGTTGTGGAGTTGATGAACTTTTGCTATCTCCAAACCAAAGTATATCTGGAATGATTACGCGATGATCTTTAGAAAAGTCTTTGGCTTGGTCCCTCCATGAAATCTTACCATCCCCTCCAAAACCATGAACGAATAACAAAACAGGAGCATCCTCCCGTTTGTTATCGTAATAAAATAATTCATGATCTCCTAGTTGAACCTTTTGATCTACAAAGTCATTACGTTGATAAGATTTATGTAAATACTGGTCAAACTTTTGAACGATATTTCTACAACTTGATAGCATGAATAATATTGCCAAGGCGCTATAAACAAACACTTTGTTTTTCATGGCTTTTAGCGCTTACCTCCCAAAGCTTTTCATTTCTTCCATGGTCTTCAAAACGAATCCCTCCGGAACTTCGAGACTAAAAACCTCATCTTCCTTTTTGATTTTACCTTTGAATTCAAAAGCAACAATTTTCATGTCCATTTTACCATACTTAGCTGTCATTTCCAGAGGTAAACCAGGAATTTCTTCATTCAGGTATTCGCCTTCTCTGTGTGCTGGAGCAATTTCTTCAGTATACCAAACAGTTGACTCATTTCCGTCAGCTCCGATGATGATGGCCTTCTTACACGTGTATCCCATCACCTCTTTGGTTTCCCCTTCGATCAATTCTACTTCTTGTTTTTCGAGTGCCATACGACGTTCATCATCCATATCGTCTTCTGTCACTTTCATTGCAATTTTCCCCATCATTCCATCCAGCAATACCAATACGGTATCTTGCTCTTTCACAGAAATAGTCATGGTTGTCATCATTTCTCCCATGTGGAAGTTTGTTCTGGTTTTATTACCAGAGAAAAAGATTTCTAAAAGACTGTTCTCCATCTGGTCAACATATGCAGAAACACTTGGATCATCAGACGAAACAAAAACGTCATACATTACTTTTCCTTTGGTTGCTTGCGAAAAAGCAAGCATTGAGAACATCACCAATGTCCCTGTTAAAAATGCTTTAATACTCATATTGTGTAAATTAAAAAAACGAATGATTACTCATTCGTTTTGGATTTATATTATTGACCTGACATTCCTTGAATTTCTTCAAAGGATTTTTCAGTATACCCTTCTGGAATTTCCAAATCAAACATTCCTTTTGTTTCTTTTACTTTCTCTTTAAATTCAGTTGCCGTAAAAGTCATGGTCATTTGAGGTTGCTCAACAGAAAACTCAAGTGCAAGACCTGGTACATTATCTTTGACATACTTTCCTAAAGAACCCGCTTTCACATCGAAATCTTCAGTATACCAGTAAATCAATTCCATGTCTTCTTCAGTGTAAATAACTGCTTTTTTACAAGTATGACCTAAAATTTCTTTAGTTTCATCGATCAATTCAATTTCATACTCAAAGTCTTCATTTTCTTCTGTTTCCTCTTTATCTTCAAAAGTTGCCCCTTGTTTTCCAAGCATTCCATCCATTAATAAAACCCCTTTTTTAGCATCTGAATCTAAAATTGTTGTGGTGGTCATCAATCCTCCCATACTCATTTCAGTACGTGATTTGTTGTCTTTAGTGAACACCTGTAATGTAGAACCTTGCATCATTCCCAATTGAGATTGAATTTGAGGATCGTCTGATTGCATAGAAATTTCATATTTCAAGGTTAATTCTTGTGAAAACAAAAATCCAACTGTAAAAATAAATGTTGTTAAAAGTGTAATAATTTTCATGGTTTCTTAAATTTTTAGTACTCAAAAGTACGATTTTAATGTGAGTTCTCTATAATAAATTATGTTAATTGAACACAGGAGAGGATAAAAAGTAAAACATGAGGTTGAGTGAGATAAAAATGAAATTTGTTCTTGACAAAGCCTAAAACACAAATAGCATACCTAAAGAAATAGATATGCTATTCATTACAAAATCATTATTATTTATACGGACTTGTATTACTCAAAGAAATAACGATACACATCATTCCCATTGGCATAGAGGAATATGGAAATCAAGAGGACAAATCCAATCAGCTGTGCGTATTCCAGTACTTTTTGTGGAGCTTCCTTACCGGTCACCATTTCATACAATAGGAAAACAATGTGTCCACCATCCAATGCTGGAATAGGAAGAATATTCATTATTGCTAAGACCAAAGAAATAAATGCTGTATTGGCCCAGAATACCTGCCAGTCCCATACAGGTGGAAAAAGTCCTCCGATAGCACCAAAACCACCAACACTTTGCGCACCTTTGGATGTAAAAATCAAAGGGAGTTGTGCTGCATAGTCATGCATGGTCCAACCTGCTTTTGTAATACCTTTTGAAATTGATTCTGCAAAAGTATATGAGGTCTGAGTAGGTTTAAGCCAATCAGGTGTTTTTAAGAGGAAGCCTATAGATTTTTTAGCGTCTGTTAAAAGCTCTAGCTCTTTATACTCACCATTTCTATAGAGCCCAACAACTGCCATAGCAGAGTCACCTTCTTGTTTTGCCAATTCAGCTTGAAGGTCATGATAAAATGGTGTTGCAACCCCGTTGATTGAAACAATGCTATCGCCCTTAGTCAAACCTTTTTTATAAGCATCTCTATCTTGCATCACAGAATCAACAACCGTTGGCATTCTTGTAGAAAACGCCATTACAGCGTCGTTTTCCCACATCCAATCATTGATGTTTTGATCCAGTTCGACGGTCAACTTTTCTCCGGAAGGTTTTTGCACCTCCAAGGTTCTGTATCCGCGCAAGAAAATTTGAAGATTTACCAACCTTGCATTTTCAACTTTTTCACCATCAACTGCTGTGATTATATCACCATCTTCAATTCCTAAATCTAGTTCAGCAAAGTTTTTATTGACTGCTATTCCATATTTGAGGGTGTCATTACTGATCACACTTTCTCCCCACGCAGCAACAACCATGATATAAATAAAGAATCCAACGATTACGTTGACCACAACACCGGCAACCATAACAATCAAACGTTGCCATGCTGGTTTAGACCTAAATTCATCTTCTTTGGGAGCTTGAGCCATCTGGTCTTTGTCCATCGATTCATCGATCATTCCAGCGATTTTAACATATCCGCCTAATGGAAGCCAACCAATACCCCATTCTGTATCACCAATTTTCTTTTTCAACAAGGAAAACCATGGATCAAAGAAAAGGTAAAATTTCTCAACCCTAATCTTAAATGCACGGGCGGCAAGATAATGTCCAAACTCATGCACCGTAACAAGAATCGCTAATGAAAGTAAAAGTTGCGCGGCTTTAATCCAAAAATCCATAATTTTCTTAAAATTTTAAACTACAAAGATGAGAATAAATGCGTCAAGTTGAGAGATAAAAACCCGATTTACGTCTTAAATATTCTAAATATTTGACTTTTGATGTAAATTACTCTAGCTTCTTAAGCTTTATTCTTCTTCGAACCCTGAAAAGTACACCTTGTTTTCATCTACATTATTACGTAATAGGTTCATAAATTCTTCTTGCCTTTCTGGCGGAATGTCGCTTAAAGCAAAATCTAAAACCAGGTCGTTATTGTATTCAAAAAAGAGTTGTCCTTTTGAAATTGAGATGCGTTTCAAGCCTTTAAAGTAGATGGCCTTAACTTCTCGGTCAACAGCAACTATTGCTTTCCGTGTCATTCCGATTCGGTACTTTTTACTTACCAAACCACGAATTGTGTTGATGATGGAATCAAGGATAAAAATGACAAAAATCAAACTGATATAGATGGCGTCTTTTGAAAAGATAAAGAAAACCAAACCTATAAGAAAGAATCCAATGATTTCAATTCCATTATTGAGGATCACCCTTTCTTTTCGCTCGTCACTAATTACTGTATTGAACTGAAAACGATCGAGTTGATTTACGATTTTAATTCCGGACCATTTTCTTGAAGAACGCATAGCACCAATCACAAAAATGAGTCCTCCAGAGAGTCCAAACACCAAGTTTTTATACTCGAATTGATCGCCATGGATTTTCATCCCAAAAATACCAAAGACTTCATTCAATCCAACTGCAAAAGCAAAAGGCAATGTCAGTAGGGAAATGATAAAAATCCAGGTATTGTATATTTTATTCATTTGGAATCATTTTAAGCTTCGCTTTAAGTGCAATCAACTTATCTTGCTCTGCTTTGATGTTATTTTCAACTTGATCTTTAAGGGCATTTGCTCCTTTTGAATTGGCGAAAAAACCAAGGTTGTTCTCAAACTGGATAATTTCCTGTTTGATGGAATTGATTTCGTTACGTATGGCTTGTTTTTCTTTTTCAAACAATTCGGCAGCATTACTACTTCCTTTGATGGTATTGATACGCGCTTCAAACATTACTTTCTCCTTCTCTTCACCTTTCATATCGAGCGCTTCATAATGCTTATCAAGTGCTGTTTTGTAGGCTTTAAATACTTCGTCCTTTTGTTTTGAAGGAACAAATCCTACTTTTGAGAAACGATCGGCAAACTCATGCAAAGCGGCAATGGCTTCTTTTTTATCCGAAGGAAGATCATACGCTTTAATTTCTTCAATCAATGCTTGTTTTGCTTTTAAGTTATCTTCAAAAGCTTTGTCTTTTTCATCAAAATGAGCTTGTTTAGCATCAAAGAAAAAATCACATGCTGCGCGGAATTCTTTCCATAAAGATTGTTCATGTTTTTGTCCTGCACTTCCTGCTCTTTTCCATTCTTTTTGCAGGTCAATAATTGATTTTGTTGCTGGACCCCAATCTGTATTTTCTTTGAGTTTGTGTGCTTTTTCAATTAAGCGCTTCTTTACCTCAGCAATCTTATCAAACTCCTGCTGAATATCTTTAAAAAATTCACTTTTTAAGGAGAAAAACTGATCACACAAACCTCGGAATATTTTCCAAACGGCATCGTTTTCCTTTTTAGGGCCAAAACCAATTGTTTTCCATTCTTTTTGAAGAGCCAAAACTTCCTTTGTTTGATTCCCCCATGTTTTAACATCTTCGCGTTCTTTAGAAAGCAAGTCCTCCATTTTTTCAATAAGGGCTTTCTTTTTAACGATGTTTTCCTGCATTTTTTCACGACGTTCATCATAAAAAGCACGGATTCGGTCATAAATAACGTTTACAGTTGACCAGTATTCATTTTTCATTTCTTCCCAAAGCTCTTGCTTTGTTGGTCCGATATCTTCCCATTCATTTTGAAGTTGTTTGATTGACGCCTCTACTTCTTTAATATTCTCTACTTTGCTCAGCGTTTTTAACTGATCTATCAGTGCTTTCTTCGCCTCGTAGTTTTTCTTGAAATCATAATCTTTGATTTCCTTATAAATGTTCATGTTGTAGAAGAACTCCTCGAGTAAACGGCTGTATTCTTGCTGAATATCGTTGCGCTTATCTCTTGGAATATCGCCAATCTTCTTCCACTTTTCATTGATTTCTTTATGGGCAGAAAAAGCTGCTCCAATATTTTCTTCTTCAGAAATAATGGTTTTTAATTGGTTGATTAAAGCCCGTTTCTTTTTAAGGTTTTCTTCTTCCTCATCACGTTTAGCTTCAATCAAAGCTTTTCTTTTTTCTTTGTATGGAGAAAAAACTTCGTAGAATTCCTCTTTTAATGGGGTAATCCAATCTTCTTGAGTAAATTCTTCGTTCTTATCTTTGGCCTCAAGTTCAGCAATCTGAAACTGACGAGTTGCTTCAATTAGGTAATCTTCAAATTGCGTTCGCAATTCATTTACTTCTCTACCTACAGCAAGAACATCGTCTTTTTCTGTAAGCTCCTTTAAGGCATCAATAAATTCTCTTTTCTCCATTATAACAAATATTATACAGACTGAACCATATCGAAATTGGTCAATTGAACAAATTCATGAATACGGTCTTCAATTTCACTCTTCGTTAAGTTTTCTAGTCTTTCGGTTCCAAACTTCTCCACACAGAAAGATGCCATTGCAGATCCAGCAATAATTCCTCTTTTCATATTTTCAAAAGAAATGTCATCAGTTGATGCTAAATACCCCATAAATCCACCAGCGAAGGTGTCTCCAGCTCCTGTTGGGTCAAAAACATCTTCTAGTGGCAAAGCAGGAGCAAAGAATGCATTTGATCCGTGGAACAATAATGCACCATGTTCACCCTTCTTAATGATTAAGTATTTTGGCCCCATCTCACGAATTTTCTTCGCTGCTTTTACAAGAGAATACTCTCCAGAAAGTTGACGGGCCTCCTCATCATTTATGATTAAAATATCAATTTCTTTTAAGGTTTTTGTCAAGTCCTCCATTGCAATATCCATCCAAAAATTCATGGTATCCATTGCAACCAATTTTGGACGATTTTTTAAACGCTTAATTACTTTCAGCTGAACATCAGGACTTAGATTTCCTAACATCAGGTAGTCACAGTTTTGGTATGACTCTGGAATAATTGGGTCGAAATGTTCCAGTACGTTTAGCTCAGTAATCAAGGTGTCTCTTGAGTTCATGTCGATGTTATACTTTCCAGACCAAAAGAATGACTTTTCACCCTTTTTGATTTGAAGACCTTCAAGGTTAACCCCTCTGTTACTCAACTTATCGATCATTTCTTGCGGAAAGTCTTCTCCAACAACCGCTACGATATTCTGTTCTTTCACAAAATAAGAAGAAGATAAAGCGATATATGTTCCTGCTCCTCCAATTATTTTATCTGTTTTTCCAAAAGGTGTTTCAATAGCATCAAATGCGACACTTCCAACTGTAACTAAGCTCATAATTTATTATTTTGATGCAAATATATTGTTAAATATAGAGATAAGGCATCTTAAAGGAAGCTTTCCTTATAAATTTATACACAAAGTTAGAAGATGCCAGTCACTTATAGCTTATCCCAGACTTCTTGCGCTATTTTTTTGGCAATAGCTATATTTTCATCAAAAGACAACTCTGTATCAATGACCACCTTAAAAGCAAAGGTGCCATAACGTACATCAAGAGAACGGTCCAAATGGTCAAAGTAGGCTTGATCAGCAATTCCATCAATTTTTGTGAATTTTAAGCCGCCAGCTATTCCACCTACCAATTCTTTTCCGGCCTTTTGAGAACTTTCAGTAAACCCCTCTTCTTTGAGTTTTTTGTCAATTTCCTTATTCAATGTTGCCATATCTTCTTTCGAAGGAACAGTATGGGCCTGAGTGAAACGATCTAAAGCTTGTTGTAAATCTTTGTACTGCTTAAAGTTTCCAACTTTTACGGTTCCAAATGGTGATTCAAGTTTTGTGATATCAGACATTTTAGGTTGTGGACCTTTATTTTTTTGAATTTTATGCATCATGTGTTCCATCATGACGTCCTGATGAATCTTACTCAATTCATCATAATCTGATTTTTTCCATTTGAATCCACATTTAGCATATGCACTTTCAGGTTCTAAATAATCTTCATCTAGTTCTAAACTTGCTTCATCTACATCTAAATGGGCCATGATCATACTTCGGGTAATGTAATCGCAGGGATTTAGCGGCAAGGTTATTTTTTTCGAGAAACTAGATTTTACAGTGTTTCCCAATTTGTCTACTGCTGTGTTTTCTTTTGCATCACAAGAAATCAATAGCAATGACGTTAGAATAATGATAATAATTGAATGTTTCATTTTTGTATAGTTTTAGTCAATATCAAAAATAGTCTATTATTTAAAACACAAACCAAGGGTTTACCCTGATAAAAACTTAAAAACTAGTTTTTGGTCGACCAAAAGAGACTTAATCACAAGTCTTGTACTTTTTTAAAACATCTATCGTTAATAAGTATAGGTGATGAACTTGTAAGAAGTCAAAATTGACCTTATTATTGTAATATGAATTGGAGGAAAGTATTAACGGTCTTGAAATGGACAACAGGGATTGTTGTTGGAATCATGCTGTTGATTAGTGCTCTACTTTTGGTCTTTAAAGATGATATTAAAGCTTATGCCTTAGATGAGGCCAACAAATACCTTAACAAACGCGTTCATATTGGCTATATTGATGTTGGAATATGGAAAAGTTTCCCCGACTTGACCCTTTCTTTTGACGATGTATTGGTTCACAGTAAATTCGATACTTTGCAAACCCAAGACACTGCAATTTATGCCAGAAAAATTGATCTTCGCTTCAATCTCATCGATTTCTTTTCAGAAAAATATGATGTTCATCGAATTGACATAAAACATGCGAAATTAAATCTAGAAATATTAGAGAATGGAGCTGTGAATTATGATTTTCTTAAGCCTAGCGAAAACGAAACCACAACACCGTTTGAGTTTAATTTAAAAAACATCAATCTGATCGAGACGGACTTTTCTTACTTTAATGAATCTACACAGCAGCACTACGCAGGGTTTTTTGATGATTTACAGCTGCACGGTTCTTTTACAGAAAAGCAATTTGTTCTTGATGCAAAAACCAATTTCAATGTAGAAACTATTCGTTCTAAGTCATTTACTTTAATTGAAAACCAAAGGGCTAGATGTGATATTTCAATTCAAATGGATCAAATCAACAATGTTTTTGAAATAAAATCTGCTGATTTAAGCATCAACAAGCTCCCATTTTTAGTAAAAGGAAAAGTAAGTAATGACAGTTTAGACTTCTATATTGGGGCGAAAAACTTAAACCTTGCCGATGTTGCCACAAATTTTACGCTTCAAGAACTTGATGTAGTGGATGAAATTAACGGTAAAGGTCTTGTGAATTTTGAATTGTTGATCAAAGGCTCGAATGAAAAGACAAGCGCGCCCTCAATCGAGGCGAGTTTTGATGTCATTAATGGAAGTCTAGCAGATCAAGGCTTTTCTTTAAAAAACATCAATGTAAAAGGAAGCTACACCAATGGAGTAATTGGAGGAAAAGAAAAACTTTCTTTATCTTCTGTTCGGTTCAACACCTTAAACGAGGATTTTGTTGGTCAATTGGTCGTTACCGATTTTGATCGACCACGATTAACGGGGAAAGCTGACGGAACTTTAGATTTAAAAGCCATTCACCGTTTATTCGGACCATTTGAAATGCAACACCTCTCTGGGAATATAGAAATGAAAGGAAATTTTGATGTTCGTCTCAACCATCCGAAAACCAATCAAAAAGACATAACTATATATGACCTTCGCGCTTCTTTGGTACTGAACAATATCACTAGTCAATTCAATAATGACGATCGAAAGTTTAGGGTGAAAAACGGAAACATCACTATTCGAAATCAATTTGCAGGTATAACCGACTTATCCCTCGCATTAAACAACTCTTCACTGGTATTAGACGGAGAGTTCAACCATTTGGCGGATTTCTTCAAGGGAGCTGGAAATTTAACTGTCGATGCACAAATCAGCAGTCAAGAACTCTATTTGGATGATTTATCAAAAACAAATGCTGAAGTCAAGAAGACTAAGACATGGCTACTTCCAGACAACATCAACGGGAGTTTAGTTTTGGCCTTAAATAAAGTTGTGTACAGTGATCACCAATACACAGGTATTAATGGAAAAATGAGGTTTGGTAAACATGAACTTACCTTCCCCGTAATTGAAGGAACCAGCGCTGAGACCAAAGTTAAAGGGAGATTAAAAATAACTGAAGAGAGACCTATGTATTTAGTTGTTGAGACGATTTTAAGTTCTGATGCTGTAGTATTTAAACCTTTATTTAAAGAATGGAACAACTTTGATCAATCAGTAATTACTTCAGATAATATACAAGGAAAAGCTTCCATTTATTTAGATTTTAAGGGTCCATTTGATTTATACGAAGAAAAGATCTTGAAAGAAAAGTTTGACGTTCGTGCTAAATTAAGAATTACCGATGGGGCTTTAGTGAATGTGCAGACCTTTAAGGAAATCACGAGTAGCCTAAAAGGTTCTGGGGCACAACTATTGATTTCCAAATCCAGAATTGCAGACTTCGAAAGTAAATTACTGAATTTAAAATTTGATTCCTTCGAGAATGAGTTTACCATCAAAGAAGGGGTGATCACAGTTCCTAAAATGACGATACGTTCGAATGCATTAGATGTAAATTTAGAAGGAACACATTCTTTTGAAAATGAAATAGACTATTCTTTTGATTTTAGATTTAGGGAGATCAAAGGAACACGAAATTCTGAATTTGGCGATGTTGTGGATGATGGTACAGGGTTTAGGGTCTTCTTAAAAATGTTTGGCACCATAGACAATCCGAGCTTCGCTTGGGATAAAGAAGCAAAAAAAGCCGTGAAAGAGGAACAGCGTGAACAAGCAAAAGACGACCTCAAAAGCGCATTAAAAACAGGGTTTGGAATCAACAAAAAAGACACGACCATTACCGAATTGAAAACAGATGCTCCAAAGGAAGAGAAAATCATCATGGACTTTGGAAAAGGCAACGATGAAGATGATTTAGATCCAGCACAAAAGAAAAAGAAGAAAAATGCTTTACAACGTAAAATAGACCAATGGAAAAAGGAAAATGAAGAAGAAAAACCTAAATCAGAATTTGAAGTAGATTAATCTGTCTTCAGTTGTTTTTCATTTCCTAAATCGTCCTTTTGTTCCTACAAATGTCCTTTGCGAGAAACCATTTATTTGTCTTCTTCTATAGTTGCTGCTTTATTCAACACTGCTTTTTGTTCAGGGACAGTCACTTCCTTAACCTTCGAAGTTGAAGTTAATTTTGGCTCTTCAACTGTTGATGTTGTTGATTTTTCAGAAACACTTGACGAATGAGTTAGCATAGGTTCTTTTGATGGAGCTGTTTTGCTTTCTTGACCATAAGCAAAGTAAGACGCCAAACCAAATACTGTGAAGATTAATATTTTTTTCATAATAAGTAATTTTATAGTCTTATTGTAAAACAGATAAAGTAAGGTGTTCACTTTCTGGGAAGCTGGAGTTATACACACCTGCACCGGCAGTTCCATGAATTCCACTCGACATCCCTTGAACACTCAAAGTATAGGTGTTTCCAACAGTTAGTCCTGTTAACAATTGAGTATAGGTACAACTCCACAATGTGGTTGTTCCAGTACTGCTGTCATAGTTTTGAATATTAGTAGTTGTACCACCAACCAAAGCACCATTGTTTAACACTCTAAATCCAACAAAAGCCATTGAATTGGTATACCCTCTACCAGAACCAGACAAGATAACGAATGCTGTAGATTTTGTCGCGGTAAACGTAACTGTTCCCATTCCCGGTACTGCTGTATAGGTAGAAGAAGTTACTTGTATGTCGCCTGTTAAACTTGTACTGTGCACATCTGCTGTTGGACCTACTGGACCTTGAGGACCTGCCGGCCCAGGTGTACCTGCTGGACCTGCGGGACCAGTTGCTCCGGCTGGGCCCTGCGGACCTGCTGGGCCTGGATCACCTTGTGGACCTTGGGTTCCCGCTGGACCTTGTGGACCTGGTGCACCCGTTGGACCAGTTGCTCCTGCTGGACCCTGTGGACCTGCTGGACCAGGATCACCTTGTGGGCCTTGAGGACCTGCTGGACCTGGAGTTCCTGTACCTCCAGCGCATAAACTCTCCCAATTGGTAGAAGTTTTATAATAATAGAAACACTCATTGTCAACATCATAAACCAAAAGCCCTTCTGCTGGAGATGCAATTCCAACTCTTTGAGCAGTAGTTAATCTTGGCACCAACATTCCTTTATCGTTAGCACTCACATCTAAAACGGCAGTCGCTTCAGGTGTGGTTGTTCCTATTCCAACATTGTCTTGTGCGTTGAGTAAGCTAAAACTCCCTATAAATAGGGAAACGACTAAAATATTTAATTTTTTCATTGTTATTGATTTTCTGGTTTTATTATTTCTTTATCAAGGTTATGTGTCCATGTTCCTGAATCTCTTTGTCTTTATACTTTGCTTTGATGATGTAAAAATACACTCCATCTGTACATTCGTTCTGGTTAAGATCATGTCCTGTCCATGGCTCATTCACATCATCTGATTCGAAAATAGGATTTCCCCAACGGTTTAGAATTTGAATATGATATTCTGTCAAACCATTTGAAACAACATAAAATTCATCATTTACATTGTCCCCATTTGGCGTTAATACATTTGGAATATCAAGTCTATAAGAGGAATTAATCAACACATATTCATCGTTGTCAATAGGAAAACTCCAATTACTCTTTAAAGAATATTTATAGTTTGAGAAACTGTTTATACCATCACTTTCAATGTCTTTCCATTCAATTTCTGAGGTACTCCAATGCGCTATACTTTCCCATTCACTGTCTTTATTCGGATCGAAGAACAGCAATAAATTAGCATTTGAATTGGCTGTCAAACTTCTTACAGAATGATAAAACTTTGAATTCGCCTCGCTTATGCTTTCTTCTTTTTGAGTCAATGGGAATCCTTGACTATCTGGCGAAAAATTATTCATCCTTGCTGCATAAGTTTGATGTTGGTTTCCTCCGCTTTCAACAATTATAGGCCTAAATCTTCGTGTACCATCACTTGAACCAACTGGAAATAAATAAGATCCTGATAGGTTCATTTCCCTAATCATGAATCCATTGGGAAGACTACTTACAAACCCTTCATTATTATAGGTGTTATCAAACGACACTGAAGAAACACTAGGGTTTTGTATGTGTAAAATACGAGTATTGGTATTGAATTCTCTATTGTTTAAATTTAATTCACCAGAAACAGCTATTGCTGCATCCACATTAACCAAGGTCTTTCTTCGGTTTACTCCTGTTCCATTTCCTGAAAGAGTTAATCGGTTAAAAGTCGTGTTCGTTCCATTATTTGAAGTAATCAACTGTTCAGTATTTCCAAACAATTCTACTTCACTATTGTCTGCATTAAATGTTGCGTCATTAATCCAATCTTGCTCAATATTGTATACTCCACTTCCCGAAACAGTAGTGTTGGAGTTCAATATAAAGTTACCTGATTCTACTAAAGCAGAATTCTTGGTAACACTGATGTTTCCATTATTTGTTAAAACAGATGAATTGGATAATAACATCCCTCCATTAAGATGCAATACGCCACCATTATTTACATTAATTGTTCCTCCATCTGAAGTTATAATCTGAGAAGAAACAAAATAAGAGGACATACCAAATAGGCACAGTACAAATAGTTGTAGTTTCATGTAGTATCGTGTTAATGTAGTGTAAAACAGATACGATATTATGGAATAATAATATAATTACCTAAACTTTTAAAACTTTTTCAAGCGGTGAAAAACATGGCTACAGCGTAAACTATTGATTATGTGTTTGTTATATAAATACTGAATGTTAAAGATTTTCCATGTGAACATAAAAACGATCTACATCCACTTTTACTTTCTTTAAGCTCCTGACTTTCTTTAATTTCTGCCAATTTTGATTAGGGTAAATACGTTGCGTTTTTTCTTTTACTATAAGATCTATCGGCATTTCAAAGTCTGTTACAGATGAAGCCCAACGGTAATAAATATTCCCCTTTTCCTTCTTCATTTGTAAAGTTGGTAATGCTGCATAATAAAGATATTCCTCAAAAACAGGAGTCAGAGAAACATCAGTTCCATTTTCAAAAAAGGCGATTACCTCTTCGGTGTTGGTGATTTTATGCTTGAAAGTCTCACTAAACGATTTCAATAAACTCCACCATTTTTCGTCATCATTAATAATGCTCCGTACCGTATTCAATAAATTTGCTCCTTTATAATACATATCTACCGACCCTTCTTTATTCACACCATAATCTCCAATTATAGGCTCTTTATTCGAAATCATGGTACTTCTTAATCCTTTTAAATACTTCAGGGCATCTTCTTTACCCCAACGACACTCAATGTAAACCGCTTCAGCATACGAGGTAAAAGCTTCGTGAATCCACATGTCTGCAATATCATCAGCCGAAATACTGTTCCCAAACCACTCATGTGCCGTTTCATGAATAATGATAAAATCAAATTTTAACCCGATTCCAGAAAGTGAAACATCTGTTCCGTCGTATCCTAATTGATAATTATTTCCGTACGCAATAGCGCTTTGGTGTTCCATACCCAAGAATGGTGCTTCTACAAGCTTGTATGAGTCTTCCTCAAAAGGATATGCGCCAAAATGTTCGTAAAAACACCGCATCATTGGTTGAACTTCAGTAAATTGTTTTTTGGCTTTTTCGAGATGGTAAGACAAAACATAGAAGTCAAGATCTAAATCTTGAAAAGTATCTGAAAAGCGAACATAATCACCAATATTTAGTGTAATGTTATAATTGTTGATGGGTTGACTCACTTTCCAACTCCACTTTGTAAAACCATTAGATAGTTCTTTAAGGCCCATTAACCTACCATTAGAAACACCAACTAAACCGTTGGGAACCTCAAGGTGAATCTCAGCCTCTTCTGGTTTATCACTTTGATGATCTTTATTGGGAAACCATAAACTAGCTCCTGTTCCTTGCACCGCTACTCCAATAAAATCCTTCCCGTTTTTATCCTTTGAAAACACAAAGCCTCCATCCCAAGGCGGATTTTTAGCAACTATCGGATTTCCAGAATAATAAAACTGTAGACTATCGATAACATTCGCATCTAAAGCGTTTTTAAACGATATAAACACGGCATTAAATTCTCGTTTATACTTTAAATGACGTCCTTGATAAACGATGGAATCAACCTTCATGTTGGAGAATAAATCCAACTGCATCACAGCCATATTTTCAATTGTATGGAAAGTAATTGTATTGCTTCCGGCAATGAATTTTTCCTTTGGGCTAATCTTAATATCGAGGGTGTATTTTAAGACGTCAAAATTTGTTCTTTCAGGACGCAACGCTCCCCTTAAAGTATCGGCTCTGGTGTAACTTCTTTCATCCTGTAAAAGTTGAGCAAAGACCATGGATGAGTAAAAAAAGAACACAATAAAAACGAGTTTATTCAACATCATCAGCACTTTTTGATTAAAATGAGCAAGCCTGATTTTAATCAAATCAGGCTTGCAATGTATATGTTTTATTTTAGATTAAATTAAGCCTTTAACCTCTTCAATTGCAGCTTTTAATCCATCTGGATTTTTTCCTCCCGCAGTTGCAAAGAAAGGCTGTCCTCCACCTCCACCTTGGATGTGCTTAGCTGCTGAACGTACAATGTTCCCTGCATGAAAATCTTTTGATTTTACCAGTTCCTCATCAATGATCACGCTCAAAGTACACTTACCATCACTTTCTCCACCAACAACAGCAAAGAGATTAGTCACTTCACCTTTCAGTTGGAACAAAATATCCTTAATGGCTCCACCATCAAGGGGTACAATAGCATCTAAAAAGTTGATTCCGTCTTTTGCAACGATACTTTTCTTGAGCTCTGTCTTGATATTCTTAGCGCGTTCCTTTTCTATTCTTTCCAGTTCTTTCTGCATTTGATTGTTACTATCAATGAGGTCTTGAACAGATTGAACGATATTTTTGGTGTTTTTAAACAGTGCATTCACATTGTCTAAAATCGATAACTTTTCATTCATATACTTCTCTGCAGTCACATTTGAAATGGCTTCAATTCTTCGAATTCCAGAAGCGACAGAACCTTCAGATGTAATCTTAAACCATCCAATATTTCCCGTATTGGGCACATGCGTTCCACCACATAACTCAATTGAATCTCCAAATTTTATTACACGTACAGTATCTCCGTATTTTTCACCAAAAAGCATCATCGCACCTAGTTCTTGTGCTTCTTTGATAGGTGTATTTCTCAATTCAGTTAGGGGTGAATTTTCACGGATTAAGTTGTTTACGATACCCTCAATTTTTTCTAGTTCTTCATCTGTAACTTTAGAGAAGTGAGAAAAATCAAAACGCAAATAATCAGGATGAACTAAAGATCCTTTTTGCACCACATGATCGCCTAAAACACTGCGCAAAGCGTGGTGTAAAAGATGGGTTGCACTGTGATTTGCAGCAGAAAGTCCTCTTTTTTCGGCATCAACAACCGCTTTAAAAGTTGCCGTTGGATCCTTTGGTAATTCCTTAACCAAATGAATAATCAGATTGTTTTCTTTTTTTGTATCAAAGATTGAAATCTTTTCTCCATTGGCTTCGATATATCCTTTGTCACCAACTTGTCCACCTCCTTCCGGATAAAACGGTGTAAAGTTAAAAACCAACTGGTAGAAAGTTTTTTTCTTTTGCTCCACCTTACGGTAACGCGTAATTTTAACTTCAGCTTCTAAATGATCGTAACCAACAAATTCTTCTTTATCATCTTTCAAAAGCTCTGACCAATCATCGGTCTTCATAGATGTTGCTGAACGAGATCGGTCTTTTTGAACCTGCAATGCCTTTTCAAATCCTTTTTGGTCTAGGGTAAGTCCAGCTTCTCTTGCCATTAACTCAGTTAAGTCAAATGGAAAACCAAAAGTATCATACAATTCGAATACTTGATCTCCAGGGATTTCTTTCACGTTTTGTTTATTCAAATCTTGAATAATAACCTCTATTCTTTTAATACCGTGATCTAGCGTTTTAAAGAAGCTTAATTCTTCTTCACGGATTACATTTTCGATGAGCGTTTTATTGTCCACTAGTTCTGGGAATGCATCTCCCATAATTTTAACCAAAGTTTTACTCAATGGAGCCAAGAACGGTTCGTCCATTTTTAGTGTTTGGTAACCATAACGAACAGCTCTTCTTAATATTCTACGGATTACATATCCAGCTCCAGTATTTGAAGGAAGCTGACCATCAGAAATGGAGAAAGCTATGGCACGAACATGATCTGCAATTACACGAAGCGCAATATCAGTTGTTTCACTTTTTCCATATTCGAATCCAGATTGTTTTACTATTTGTCCAATCAATGTCTGGAACAAATCGATGTCATAATTGGATTGTTTTCCTTGAAGCACCATAGCAAGACGTTCAAGTCCCATTCCAGTATCGATATGCGTTGCTGGTAATTTTTCTAAACTTCCATCTGCTTTCCGATTGAATTGAATGAAAACTAAGTTCCATACCTCGATAACTTGAGGATGATCTTTATTCACCAAAGATTTACCGCTAACTTTTTTCTTTTCTTCATCAGAACGAATATCCACATGGATTTCTGAACATGGTCCACAAGGACCCATTTCACCCATTTCCCAGAAGTTATCTTTTTTATCAGCTTCGATAATTCGGTCTTCATCGATCCATTTCTTCCAAAAGTTATAAGACTCAGTATCCCTTGGAACACCATCTTTCTTGTCACCTTCAAAAATCGTTACATAGAGATTGTCCTTATCAATTCCATAAACACCTGTTAAAAGTTCCCAGGCCCATTCAATTGCTTCTTCTTTGAAGTAATCACCAAAAGACCAGTTCCCTAGCATTTCAAACATAGTGTGGTGGTATGTATCAACACCTACCTCATCAAGGTCGTTATGTTTTCCAGAAACGCGTAAACACTTTTGGGTATCTGTAACACGTTTATTTTTAGCAATGGCGTTCCCCAAAAAGTACTCTTTAAAAGGTACCATCCCGGCGTTCGTAAACATCAAGGTTGGATCATCTTTAATTACCATAGGCGCAGAAGGCACAATAGTATGTTCTTTTTCTTCAAAAAAAGAAAGGAATTGATTTCTAATTTCTTCAATTTTCATGGGTTCCCTATTATAAAGTATATAACTTGCTTCTCTGTTAATCAAAGTTAACGATTTTGCAAAGTTAGATTATTTACATAATTTTGCGATGTTTTATACGATAAATAATGACAAAGACGAAGTTTCGGTACAATCCAAAAACGCTTTCTTACGAAAAAGTTAAACGCTCTATGGGCGAACGCATTTTACGTGGGGTAATATTTATTGCACCGACCATCGTATTGAGTTTAGTTTTTGCTTTCTTTATCGCTTATCGAATAGACTCTCCAAAGGAGGTGGCGCTTAAAAAAGAGCTCGCAGAATTAAAGACAGAATACGCTTTAGTTCAAGAACGAATGGGGGTTGTTAACCAAGTTGCTGAAGTTATAAAGCAACGTGATGAAGAACTATATAGAACAGCGCTTGGAGCAAAAGAATTCCCAGAGGAATTAAGATTAATGGGTGTTGGAGGTAGTGATGCATATAGTTCATACAAGAACAAATCAAACGGTGAATTACTCATTCAAACTTTTTCCAAACTTGATGAATTAGAGAGAAAATTACATGCACAGAGTCTTTCATTTAAGGAGTTAACGAACTTAGCAAAAGAGCATCAAGTCAGACTTGCCTCATTACCAGCAATTCAACCTGTCAACAACAAAGAATTAAAACGCATGGCTTCTGGTTATGGCTGGAGAATAGACCCAGTTTATGGGACAAGAAAAATGCACTGGGGATTAGATTTTTCCGCCGAAGTAGGTACAGATGTATACGCCACTGGAGGCGGGGTAGTTGAAGTAACACGGGTAAACAGTTGGGGATACGGTAAAGAAATTGTTATTGACCATGGGTTTGGATACAAAACCAGATACGCCCACTTAAGTGCATTTAAGGTAAAAGCAGGGGACACTGTGAAACGAGGAGACCTCATTGGGTTAGTTGGAAATTCTGGTAAATCTACTGGACCGCACTTACATTATGAAGTTGAAAAGGACGGACAGAAAGTGAGTCCAATTAACTATTTCCATTCTGACCTTACACCGGAGCAGTATGAACAAATTGTGGAAATTTCCAAAAATGCATTAAAGTCTATGGACTAGTTGAATATAACTTTTCCGTTACACCCTCTTTATTGTTGCTTTATTTTCACTAATTTAGCCCTAATGAACTTAAGTTATGATTAAAGCTTCAGAATTAACAAAGCTCTATTATTCAATAGGGGAAGTCGCAAAAATGTTTGATGTTAACACATCACTCATTCGTTTTTGGGAAAAGGAATTTTCTTCTATAAAGCCGAAAAAGAATAAAAAAGGCAATCGTTTGTTTACTCCTGATAACATTCTAGAACTACAGAAGATTTATCAATTGGTTAAAATTGATGGCCATACTTTGGAAGGTGCAAAAAAGGCTTTAAAAAACGGAGATATTGAACTCAAAGAAGCCCCTCCAACTTTCGATCAGGAAGCATTAATAGAAAGTCTCGAATCAATTAAAAGAAAGTTAATTGCCTTAAAGGATTAAGTCAACTATTGAATAAACTATGGCTGGCTTGATTTTGACGAAAAACTCTTGTTCAACAATTTCTTGATTTTCTTTCTAAACAATAAGGTTACAATTGCCAATAATATGTACGGCGAGGCCATAATGTATAAAATTGCTGAGTTCATATTGTTCCCATTGTTGTTATCCAAGATTTTGTCGTCGATTGAATTACCGCTTTGTTCTGCGAGTAATTTACACTGTGAACATTGTGCTTCTACATCTCCGGTAAAGAAAAAAATAAAAGCAACTAATAAAATAATATAAGGAAGCCACTTTTTCATGCTCCAAAGATAAACAATAAGCCTGTTATTCAGTAAAATTTAACTTGATTTTAATCAGAAATGAGTTAAACACAAAAACCACCTTGAGAAAGGCTGATTTCTTCGATAATTTCTACCGCTTTCTTTTTGCGAGATTCGAAACTGCCTTTTAATATGGTAAAATCCACCTTACGCTTTTGCAATTCTTCAAGATATAAATCAAACAGTTCTTCTCTTTCATTTGGACTCTCCCTTAAAGGATCTTCCTCCCATGGAATTCCTTCTGGACTGCACAAAAAATAATGAGTAAAGCGTTGACTACCCATCAATGATTTTACTTTAGGGCTATACTTTTGGTATTTAAACATAGACCAAATATAGAGGACAGTTGCTTCAGTATCGTAAATTTTAATTCCTCTCTTCTCTTGAGAAATGCGAAGTTTATCTTGTTCTACTCCAATTTGTTCAATATCATCAAAATCATATTTTCCGTCGCGTTGAAGAAGGTATGCTCTTGCATGTTCTGGAAACCACTGGGCATCGAAATGATTTGCTACAGCTTGCGATAAACTTGTTTTTCCTGAACTTTCAGGTCCTGTAAATACTATTTTCAATTGTACTGTGCTTTATACATTTTATACCATGAATTAAAAGCAAAAATAGCAATTATGGTATAGACTAAATAGTGGAAGCCTGTAAGGTCCATTCCACGTGAACTGTAAAGGAAAATTAAAGCCGTATCGATTACAATCCAATAGATCCAATTTTCCAAAACACGTTGTGTTACCATATAAGTAGCAACAAGACTGAAAACAGTTGAAAATGCATCGAGATATGGATTTTGTTGATCTGTATAAGTCACCATTAAGTATCCCAGTAAATATGTAACTAAAGCACTTACCCCAATGTTTAAAACATGATACTTTAATGGCCATCTAATTATTTTTTGATCTTTGTTCGTGGTTTTATTCCATGAAATCCAACCATAAATAGCCATTACGAAATAAAAAACTTGTAATCCTGATTCGATATAGAGCCCAACGGTATAACACAAGTAAGTATACACTGCAGTGTTAGCCATAGCAAAATACCATCCCCACCTGTTCTTATAAGCGATAAAAATCAAGTAGCATGTTCCTAATAAAACACCTGCCCATTCTATAGGAGAGGTGTTGATTAGACCTTCTATAACGTTATGTATTATTTCCACAGTGGCGAAAATAAGTAATTTAAAATGTATTCCTATTTCTGGAAATAGAAAAGCAGACACTCAACCCCTATGACCCTGAAGAATAAAAAGTTATTGGTTTTTTTGATGATCTCTTATATTTACTTATTTTGTAGTTGATTTAAAAAATAACTAAAACGCTAAAACTATGAAAAAACTAATTTTTCCTTGCTTATTATTTAGCCTACTTATGGGGTGTAACAAAGAAGACTCTGTTGATGTTAATCAGGATAAAATCTATACTGATTATGAAATGTTTTACAATGCAAATTCCGATAAAACAGTAGTGATTGCTCGTTTTCGGTTTGGTGATGCCACTGGAACTGTTTTAGAATTGAGTGATGGAGCTCATGTTCTATACAACACCGACACTTTAACGTATAATAATTTATATGCAGGACATGCAAAAGAGTATGCTGGAGAAGTGACTGCAGGAACCTTTAAATATGTTGATGTGAATGGTGATGTTTACAACAATACAGTTTCAAGTACAACAAACATCGATTTCGAACCTCATTTTGATACAATAGTAAAATCTCAAGCCAATACATTAACTTGGGTAGGAAGTCCATTAGGAGCTAACGAATACGTAAGTGTCTTTATCGGATCATGGACATGGGGACAAGATGCGCTTGCTGTTCAAAATCAAGTTGGATCAACCAATATTATTCTGGGCGTTAATCAATTAAGTAACTTAGCTGTAGGTGGTTCCACTGTTTATATGGATCGTGTTGAAGCACATGATGTTACAGAAGGAACAAGTAAAGGCGGAAGAATTAGAAGTCGATACAGGCCTGCAAATCAATCCGTACAAATAGTACCGTAACAACAACACATTAATTCTAAAATAAAAAGTCCTTGGTCATGCTCCAAGGACTTTTTATTTTATGTATTTGCCTATAAAAGAATACTCCTAAGGTTTCTTCTTTTTTGGGATTGTATAAAGTTTACCTTCAACTGTAGCCCGCTGTCCATTTTTATTGTGAATTACACCGGAAAAAGTTGCCGTAATCTTATCTTCTTCAATTGAGGTGAATGTTATTTTACTTTCGCCTTCTTCCCCAGACTCTTTTCCTGTATGGAGAATACATCATCGTTATCAAAAGTAATTTTCGCGTCGCTTTTTTCTTTCAACCATTGAATCATTGGATAAATATGTAATGGTACAATTACATGATTATTAATAAATAATAAACGGCAGCCCTAAAGAATAGTACTGCCGTTAAAGTCTAAATGCAACAAGCTCTTATTGAACAATAATTTTTCTTGTTAAATATCCATAGTCAGTGGTCAATTGAATAAAGTAAGTTCCTTTTGCAGCAGTTGATACATCAATTTTAATTGTAGCCTTATCAACATATGTTTGCTCTAATGAAACCACTTTTCCTTCAAGAGAAATAATTTGAATGTTTTGAATTGAAATGTTTTCATTTACACGCACTTCAATATAATCTGACGCTGGGTTTGGCGAAACAGTCAACTGATTCATTTCGTTTTCTACAACAGCAACGCAGCCGTCAACTGTTATTGTAATACTTGCAGTGTTTTCACATCCGTTTCCATCAGTGTAAGCATAAGTGAGCGTATGTGTTCCAATTCCTGCTGTTGCAGGATCAAACTCATTATTACTCACTCCTGTACCTGAGAATATTCCTCCAGCAGGAGATCCTGTTAAGGCAATAGGGTCATGATTTGTACAAGCTGTTTGATTATTCCCGGCCGACACAGATGGCAGTGGATTTACGTTAATGACTACTTGGTCGGTTGCAGTACACCCGTTTAAATCTGCTGTTGCAGTATAAGTTGTACTCGTTGTAACAGTAAACGGAGTTCCATCAACAATTCCATTGTCCCAAGTTACTGTACTTCCAGTTGAAGAAGTAGCCGTTAGCGTTACCTCTGAATTTTCACAGACCGTTTGGTCAACACCCGCATTTACCGTTGGAATATTGGTTACCGTAACCGTTATTTGATCTGTATTTTCACATGCATTCAATCCAGTCCCTGTAACAGTATAAGTTGTTGTAATTGTTGGAGACACATTATGCGCTGCTCCAGCTCCTAAGCCATTATCCCAATTATATGTATTCGCTCCATTTGCGGTTAAAGTAATTTGATCTCCATTACAAATGGATACATCTTGACCAGCATCAACCACTGGTAATGAATTAACAGTAATCGTAATTTGATCTGAATTTTCACAGTTGTTAGCATCTGTTCCGGTCACAGTATAAGTTTCAGTTATCGTTGCTGAAAACGACTGAGTTGCACCATTTCCTAATCCGTTATCCCAAACATAAGAAACCGCTCCTGTTGCAGTCATGTTCACCGTTTCATTTTCACATACTGTTTGATCAGCACCAGCATCAACGATAGGTAAAGAATTTACGTTAATGGTTTGACTGGCTGAATTTGTACATCCATTCCCATCTGTACCTGTAACTGTATAAGTTGTTGTTGTAGATGGACTAACGGAATGAGTCGTTCCATTGTTTAAACCATTATTCCAAGTATAATTCGTTGCATTTCCTGTTGCTTGTAAGTCTGTTGATTCATTCATACAAATTGTTGGCACTGTCGCAGAAAGTGAAACGGTTGGTGCTGTATAAACAGTTATGTTTTGAACCGTAGAAGATTGACAAGCTCCAGTAGGTGTAGTGTATTCAATGGCATAAGTTGTTCCCAAAGTTGGATTAAGAACTTCCCCAGTTGATGTATTTATTGTTGCACCATCGGTTGGCGCAGTATAGAAAGCGTATGTCCCACCTGGAGTAGCAATATTACTTGGCAACACCGTGAGTCCATTTCCTAAACAAATATTATCATAAGAAAAAGAAGGGTCATCATTACTTTGAACACTTACCGTTGCTGTTGAAGTACTTGGACAAGATCCATTCGTAGTGTATTCAACAGTATAATTAGCTCCATTCACACCGTTTGAAATTTCACCAGTGGTAGGATTAATGGTTGCTCCATCAGCTGGTACAGGGTTGAAACTAAAAGTTCCACCTGGTGTTATAATATTGCTAGGCCCATTTGTGGTTGAAAGTTCACAAAAATTATTGAAAGTGAAACTTGCATCATCGTAAGGGTTTACTGTTACAGTAACAAATGAAGTGTTCTCACATCCATTTGCTCCTGTACCTGTTACTTGATAGGTTGTTGTTCCTGAAGGACTAACAGTATGTGATGCGCCAGCACCTAATCCGTTATCCCATGCATATGCGGTTCCTCCACTTGCAGAAATGGTCGCATTATCTCCTAAACAAATGGCCACATCACTTCCAGCAGAAATAACCGGTAATGCATTTACGTTTACAGTTACTTGGTCTGACGCAGTACATCCATTGGCATCTGTTCCAGTCACTGCATAAGTTGTTTGAGCAGATGGTGTAACTGAATGAGAAGCACCTGCTCCAAGTCCATTATCCCAAGCATATGTACTTCCTCCAGTAGCTGAAACTACAGTACTTTCTCCTTCACAAATCGTTACATCGCTACTTGCCGATATTGTTGGCAAAGCATGAACATCAACAGTGACTTGATCTGTATTTTCACAACCATTTGCATCTGTACCAGTCACCACATAAGTTGTTTGAGCAGATGGAGTAACCGAATGTGTTGCACCAGCACCCAATCCGTTATCCCAGCTATAACTTACCGCTCCAGTAGCTGTAATGTTGGTGTTTTCACCTGCACAAATATCAATATCAGCACCTGCACTAACTGTTGGAAGCGCATTCACCGTAACTGTTACTTGTTTAGTATCAGTACAGCCGTTAGCGTCTGTTAATGTAGCATCGTAAATTGTAGTCATTGAAGGAGAAACGCTTAAACTTGTTCCTGTTCCAATAGAAGTTCCACTTTCAAACCATTCTATAGTTCCGTTTCCTGAAGCTGAAACATTTACTGATTCTCCGGCACAAATTACCGAACCTGGATTCACATTAATAATTTCTTGTGGAGTTGATGGAACGTTAATGCTCATGGAGTATGAACAACCCAAACCTGATGACCTCACCACAACCGTGTGATTACCAGAAGACAGCCCTGTAAAAGTCGGATTAGACTGTGGAGTACTTCCATTAATGGAGTAGGAATATGCTCCAGAACCACCTGTAGGATTTGTTACCGTAATAGACCCATTATTGTTTCCACATGTAGTATTTACAACTGAATGAGATGCAGTAATGGGTTCTAGAACATCAACATAAAACGCTTTTACATCTGAAGTACAACCTCCATGGGCATACAATGCAAGAATTTGACTGGTATCTGCCACTGTTGGAGTTATGGTGGGAGTAGCTCCTTCTTCTTCTACATAAATTGTTGTGACATCATAATCCCATAAGATGTATTCATAATAGTCTGAATTTATTGAATTATTCCCATCAGGTAAAAAGTCAGCTCCACCCAAACATACAGTTCCAGTATTTATAGTGTAATCAGCAGTTGGCGCAGGGGCGTTAGAAGTAAGTACTCGTAAACTCCAGGCACTTACAAAAGGGTCTCCTGATACGGTATATGTATCCACAACTTCTCCCCATACCCCATTATTTTTAAACTGGGTAAAGTTTACACCACCTGGTTTAAAGGTTCCTGAAATCGCGAACGAATCTTGAGGTGAAGTATAAGCCAATTCATAACCAACAAAGAAGTCGCCATTAACTGTTGCAGGGCTTGTAAACTCAACCTTATAATAAACATTTTTGGTGAACTCAGACATTGGCACAAGCTCAGTTGCTAACTCAGCACCAGGCTCTCCTGCGTTATTGTCATACACCTTAAAGGTCACAGCTCCCCCAGCATCATTAACTGTCCATGGAGCAAAGTATAACGCCCTCACTTCAGTTGATGCAGAAACAAAGTAAGGTTCTGCCCAAGCGTCTACTGTAGAATTATCAGATAACCTATCATGACCAAGCGCTGTTCCCCCTGAGCCAGAAAAATTATAAAATTGATCTCCATTGACGTAATTGTACAATGTATCACAAGATGCAGATTGACCATACGCATTGCTTAATGCAAAAAATGAAATGCATACAATCATGAGTTGTTTGAGTAGATTAGTTCTCATCATTAATAGTGTTTAAAATTATTTTTGGTCTATTCTTTTCTTGTCTGATTTACTTGATTTTTTTTAACAAGAAAAAAGATCAAACCCGAACAAAAAAATGTTCGCCGCAAATATATGGGTATTTGTCTGTCAAAAAAAGGGTTTTCATCGAAAATATTAAGATTGAGTGAAATATTCACAGTCTAACAATTTGAAAGAGTTGGCAACAAAGGATAGGTTTTATCATATTTTTTGGCCAGTTCTTGGCCTAATTAGCTGAAAAGTGATGCGTAAAAACAAATACCACAAATCCTACACCTGATAAAAGTCAAATTAATGGGACAGTTTTGAAAAGTAATTTAGTCGGCCTCGATAAAATCTACTTTATACAATTGCAATCCTGATGCAGGTGCATTATACATTAACTTTATTCTATTTTCTCCATTCAAAGTCGCCATAAACTCGTCCCAGGATTTCTCGTGTCTTCCAATTTCTATTAACATCCCCATCATGAGTCGAATTTGATTGCGTTTAAAACCAATTCCTTTCACTTTCATGAGGTAACTTTTTTCAGGAAAGAACGAGGCGGTTAATTCTGTGTTTTCAATGATTTCACAAGACAAAACTTCACCTCTGGTTTGGGTCGTTGGCGTAGGCCGAAAAGTATAAGAATAAAAGTCTCTTTCTCCCACAAAATGGGTTGCCGCTTTTTGCATTAATTCAATATCTAGATCAGATAAAATATTGCACATAAAAGCAGCACAGTAGGGATGGAATTTTTCTCCGTAAGCAAAATAATAATGGTATTCTTTTACTTTTGGTGACTGAATAATATTGAATTGTGCATTGGTGGGTTTAATGGATAAAGCTTTAATATCTGCTGGAAGATTCTTATTAAACTCTTCTAAAAAACAGACTAAGTCATCTATTTTTTTATCTGTAAACACTTCAATATAGGTATGGTTGACCGAAACTTTAGCGTCTGTTCTACCAGAAGCAAGTACTTTACTTGCTGTTTCAGGAAGCACCCAATTTAATGTCTTGAGTACCATTTCTTGTACCGTGATAACGTTGGGTTGTTTTTGCCAACCATGATAACGAAATCCGAGGTATTGAATTTCAACAATATAATAGAATCGTGTTTTCATTTCCGGCGATGAAGATAAATAAAAATGGCAGCTCTATGGATAGAGCTGCCATTAAAATCAAATTGTAACTACTATTTACTGAACAACGATCTTTCTTGTCAAGAAGCCGTATTCAGTTGACAATTGAATAAGGTAAGTTCCTTTTGCAACTGAAGACACATCAATTTTAATTGTTGCGTGATCAACCACATTCTGTTCTACCGAAACCACTTTACCATCAAGTGACATTACTTGAATGTTTTGAATTGAATTGTTTTCATTTACACGAACTTCAATATAGTCAGATGAAGGGTTTGGTGAAACAGTTAATTGATTCATTACGTTTTCTTCAACCGAAACACATCCATCAACAGTAACAGTTAGGGTTGCTGTATTTTCACATCCGTTCCCATCAGCATAAGTATAAGTCACTGTATGTGTTCCTACACCTGCTGTAGCTGGGTCAAACTCATTGTTGCTTACTCCATTTCCTGAGAAAGTTCCACCAGCAGGAGTTCCCGCTAAAGCAATTGCACTATGGTTTGTACAAGCTGTTTGATCAGCACCTGCATCAACGGTTGGTAATGGATTAACCGTAACTACCACCTCATCAGTAGCAGTACATCCATTATTATCAACTGATACAGTATAAGTTGTAGTTGTAGTTGGTGTGAAAGGTGTTCCATCAGTCACACCGTTATCCCAAGTTACAGTACCACCTGTACTTGCAGCAGTCAAAGTCACATCAGCACCTTCACAAACTGCTTGGTCAGCACCAGCATTAACAGTTGGATTAGCTGTAACAACAACTGAGACTTGATCTGTATTTTCACAACCATTTACTCCTGTACCAGTCACTGTATAAATCAATGTACCAACACCAGGTGTGAAAGGTGTTCCTTGTGTAATTCCATTATCCCATGCATAAGTATCAGCACCTGTTGCTGTTAATGTAACATCTGTTCCTTCACAAACCGCTTGATCAGCACCAGCATCAACTGTTGGAGTTTCTTTTACAGTAATTGAAAAGGTTTCAGATGATGCAGCGCAAGATCCTGAAGCTGCGATTGTATTGGTCACCACATAAACGCCAGGAGTACTTGAAGCTAAATCAACACTACCTGTTCCAGATGCAATCGTTAATCCAGTTGTAGAAGTAAATGTTCCACCACTTGCCCCTGTTGGGAAAGTAGGCATGACAGCTCCTTCATTTTGGCAGAATTCAGTCGCCGAATAAGAGAAAGATGCATCAGGACTATTTGTAATCGTAATTGATTGCACCTCAGAATTACCGCAAGTTCCAGAAATAGTATATGTTACATCATAAGTACCAGCAGTACTTGCACTCATATCAATTTCACCATTTGTAGCTGAAATTACTAAACCTGCACCTGAAGCAGAGAATGTTCCTCCGGCAGTTGTTACAGTTGGAGTTTCGTTTGAACCTCCTAAACAAATTGTATTTGAACTATAAGCAAAAGATGCATCAGCAAGTGGGGTAACAGTCACTGTAATTTGATCAGTATCAGTACATCCATTTGCGTCAGTAAGCACTACATCATAAGTTGTAGTTGCAGTAGGAGAAACACTCATTGTTGCCCCTGTTCCTATTGATGTCGCTCCCTCAAACCATTCGATTGTTCCGTTTCCTGAAGCTGTTAAATTAGCGCTAGAGCCAGCACAAATAGTTTGACCACCACCTACAGAAAGTATTTCACCAGGTGTATCAGTAATGGTAATAGTTTCAGCATAGCTACATCCATCCCCGTTTGAAGTTATTGTAACATCATATGTTCCTGCAGCTAAGTTTGAGAAGTTTGGTGTTGGACTCGTATTGGTACCACCGTCAACCGAATACAAATAGGTTCCAGAACCTCCGCTTGTATTCGTAATGGCAATTCCACCATTTGAGTTTCCACATAAAGCATCAGTTTTCGTCACTGTTGCAGTAATGTCTGGGTTAACAATAACATCTGCATAAGCCCCTCTGGTCAAACAAGCTCCATCAGTCCATAAATAGATTCTTTGTGTAGTTGGAGTAGCTGTAGTTGGTGATAATGAAGTATTAATTCCTGTACTACTTGCGAGAATTTGAGTAACAGGATTATCTGTAAGCCACCATCTGTATCCATCAATTGTTCCAGTAGATAATGATCCATCAAGGTTTGTAAATGCTCCACTTAAACAAGCTTCAGTATTGCCAGCTGAAAAATCAGGAACAGGGATAGTCCCTGTTGAAAGCAGTACATCAAAAGCGAAAGCACTATTAATAGGGTTTCCTCCAGAAGAGTAAACATCGCTCAGTGCCATCCATTGATCATTAAACATGGAACCTATAGGGCCCGATAAATGAAACATGGTGAAATTCGTAGCAGGCTGAGTTGTTGCCAATGCAAAAGAATCCACTGGACTTACAAAAGACAACTCATAACCAACAAAAAAGCTTCCTGTTACACTTACAGGAGTGTCAAACTCAATTGTACTCCAAACCATTTCTGCATTTAAATCATCATAGTCTACTACTTGTGAACCTATTACTGTTCCAGGTTCTCCAGCGTTATCATTATAAACTTGAACCGTTAAAGAAGCTGTCCCACTATTGTTTTGAATTTTCCAAGGAAGCATTCTTACAGCCCGTATTTGGGAGCTTGAAGTTCCAATATTATAGGGTTCAGCCCAAACATCAGTGTTGTAGTTATCCGTCCCGTCGTTTACTTGATCCTGTCCTAAAATCAATCCATTTGAGCTTGACCACAATGTATAGGTGTTATTTGCGGGAACTGTGTAGTTTCTTAAGGTATCACAACTTTGGGCTTGCGCAAAGGAGGATACGAATAATCCAGCGGCCATAATGGCTGCTGAAAAAATATTTCTTTTTTTCATAATAATAGTGTTTAATAAAGGAATTGACTTTGATTTTACTCTTCGTCCTTGCGTTTCGGTTCAACAGCTTTTAGATTTTCCTGCTTGATTTTCACAGCTTTAAGCTCTGATTTTTTTTCAAGACTTTGTGCTTTAGACGCAGGTTTAACAACTGCCTTTTCAGCTTTTTGAACCTCTACTTTTTGAATTTGAGGAGCTTGTTCTGATTTAGAACCCTCTTGTGCGAAAGATGGAGCCGCTATAAACAAAGCGAATACTCCAAGTAGTGAAAGTGTTTTTTTCATAGTGATAAATTTTAGAGCAAATATAGAATAAATTCGATGAACGCCAAAAAATCACTCATTAATTAAATTCTCCACAGATTAACCTCACTAAAAATCATCTTCGTTTAGGGTGTAATCATCAATCCCTCCATACACGTCATCGTTATTGTTATCATTGAACTCATCTTCAGAAGTGTTGGAAGAAATGTTTTTACTTGATCTTAAAATATTTGTTTTGGCAATGTTTAATCGAATCTCTGTTTTTATAGATCCATCCTCTTGTTGATAGGCTTTTGCATAAGGTGTTCCTAACAGTTCAACCAAGGCTCCGCTTTTCAGAAAGTCTAAAATACGCATATTTGACCCTTCCTTTTTCCAAATTGTACAGTTTACCCAAGTGGTTTTCGTGCGTGATTCACCCGTTTTTTTGTCTCTCCAGTTTTTGTTGTGTGCTACAGGAAAATTAATAGCGATAACTCCCCTATCCATTTTTCTCACCGTTGCATCTTTACCTAAATTACCTATGAGTCGTGTTTCAAATACTGTTGCCATTATAGTTTGTGTTTTCTTAAGTGTAATAAATATGTCATAAAATTGTGCTCTAAATATAATCAAACAAAAAAACTAGCACAAGTTGTGTAGTGCTCGACTGTGATTACTGTTCTTTTGTTTCCTTTAATTCTGAAGCATTCATCAGGCTATACAAACCTAAAAACAATGAAATGTAAGTCACTCCTTGTTGGGTTTCAATGGTATCTTCTGATAAAAATGAGGCAATTGCAATAAGAGCGAATCCAATTCCAATTAGTTTATTTAATTTTATGTTTTGCCATAAAAACCATAGCCAAAACCCTGTGAATATTAAAAATCCAAATACTCCAAAGGAAATCCAAAAAGTCATGAATTGATTATGAGCTCGGTTCCAATTTTCCTTATCAAGTTGTGTTGTAGAGTTTTCATAAGCATAATCAAAAGCAGCTTGTACATCACCTGTTCCTACTCCGAAAGCCCAGTTATTTTTAAGAATAGAAGCGCCAGCTTTCCAGTGCTCTATTCTCTGTAATAAAGAGTTTCCATCTGGATCTCCTCCGGCAAGATACTGCAGAATTTCATTTTTTATTTTTGCTTGTCTTCGTTGAATTGGGCTGTAATCATTTAGAATTGTAGGCACTCCTTTTTCTACATTTTGGATATCGTGATCTGTCATTAGTAACATGCCATCACGATCTTTTTTTAAACCTTTGGAAGCCATGTAGCGAATTAGAATTGACTCTAAAGAATATTTTTCATTAAAGGTGGTGTCAAAATCAACATCAGACCGTTTGGCCCATGATTCTCTAAGCTCATCTCCAGCGATATATGATATAACGTGGTGACCATTCTCAAACCAAGCTGCTGTGGTATCATGGTAGTAGAGATGACCATAAACTGTTCTTTCTGGCAAGTCACCAAAGTCATATTTTATGGTGGATTCTTGAACATAATTGTAGGTTTGTTTTCCAACAACAATACAAAAAAGTAAAAACAAAATACCAGCAATCCTTCTTACTGAAGTGCGTTTCACTTTTTGAAGAAAGTACAGGAAGAAACCGAGCAATAAAAAGGCCATGGCAATATAACCGCTAAACACCTGACTAATTAGGGTATAGTAAAAGAACCAAACAGATAAAAGCAAATAGACAAACCATAGTCGCCTGTTTTTTATCCAAAAATAAACTGCAATTAAAACTCCTGTAACAACAAGCAAAGAATAACGAATATGCGACCCAAACAAAGATAAATCTCGATAATCTTCGATAGTTTGGTTCGTGCTATTCCAAAAATTAATAATTGAAGTAATCAGCAAGGAAGCCAAGAAACCATAGAGAATAATATCAATATACTTCTTTTGAATGGGAAATGCAATCAAAGCCGTAGGAATAACAAACAATGGTAATTTGGTGTTCATATCCCGAAAAGCATAAGCTAAATCTTCTGTATAAGTCAGCCCCAAAACATGTAGCACAAAGGTTGAAAGGATAAACCAGAAAATCGGATTGGTTTTCCATCTTTTCCAATAGTTTGAAAAATCAGCTTTCAAAAGGAGGTTGGAGGCTAACCAAATTGTACCTATGGACATCAGGACTTTGTTCATTGGAACCCCAAAGGCCAGAATAAACAATCCTAAAGCTTGAAGATAATCATGGATTTTAAAACCAAACAGTCGGTCTAACATGCGCCATTTACGGTTTTAAAATAGACTTATAAACTTTCTCATTGTTGAGTACTTCTATTGCTTTTTTCAATGGTAAATCCTCTTGAAACCCGTTAACCACTCGACCTTCTTGATAGTAATAGCGCGAAACAATTTCATTAGAAAGCAAGGTCTTTATTTGCGCTTCAAACAAATCTAGATCTTCTTCTTTCGATGCACTTAACACCTTAAGAAGCGCTTCGTATTCTCCATTTATTTTGGCATCATACCCTTCTTTCTCTGCAGTTTCAAGCACACTTTCTAAATGCTCTTGAGTAGCTGTTTTATATTCAAAATCTTGGTTTAGTACATATTCTTTAAAGTCTTTGTACACTTGGGATGAAACTTTAAAATCTTTTGCCGGAGCAATTTCAGGATTTTTCTGGGCGAATTCAGTTGCAAAATCGAAAATTATATTCTCTCCCATTAAAACAGCTGTAAATCTTGCGAATCGTTCTGGCTCTATGATGATATCTGGCTCTATCCCTCGTCCATCAATTACTTCTCTACCGTTTTTCGTATGGAATATCTTAATCAAAGAATCAGGAACCTCATCAACCTTCCCTTCATTTTTGTGATAATAATCTAGTTTTTGCACACACCTCCCTGATGGAGTATAGTATTTTGCAATTGTTAATTTCATTTTAGCTCCATACTTCAAATCTATTGTCCTTTGCACCAAACCTTTTCCAAAAGTAGTACTTCCAATAATTACCCCTCGATCTAAATCTTGCAAAGAACCAGAAACAATTTCTGAAGCGGAAGCAGACATTCCATCAACTAACACTACGATAGGAATTTCCAAATCAATGGGCCTATTTCTTGTCTTATAAGTTCGATTTTCATCAATGATTCTTCCTTTTGTTTTTACAATTTCTTCGTTTTGTTCAACAAAAAAGTTAACAATATCAATCGACTCAATCAACAATCCTCCGCCGTTTCCACGTAAATCAAGAATTATTTTCTCCATTCCTTGATCGCTGAGCTTACCGTAAGCTTCTTTAACACTTCGTGAAGCGGTTTGCGTAAACGAACTTAATTTAATGTAACCCACTTTTCCAGCTTCATCGACCATTCCATAATACGGAACATCCGGAACTTTAATTTCATCACGTTCGACTTCAACTGTACTTACACCCTGATTCGGACGTTCATATTCCAAGGTAAAAGTTGAACCTTTTGCTCCTTTTAAAGCATCTGAAACAACTTCGGTATCTAGTCCTTTCATACTTCTTCCATCAATAGAAAGAATAATGTCTCCAGCTTTTAAACCTGCTTTTGCCGCGGGCATATCTTCGTAAGGTTCAGCAATAATTACATAGTCGTCTGTTTTTCGAATCATGGCGCCTATTCCACCATATTGGCCGGTTGTCATTAAGCGATAATCTTCAATATTAGACTCATGGTAATAGACTGTGTAAGGATCTAATTCTTGCAACATGGCATCAATAGCGGCTTTTGATATTTCACCCGTCTTTGGATTATCTACATAGTACTTTTCCAGATTCATGTAGATTAAATCAAAGAGCTCAAGATTCTTAATCACCTCAAAGCCATTGGTCTGAGCGTTAATTTTCGGGTTTACTCCCAAAAGAATAAAAAAGACAATTAGATAAATATAGCGCATATAATTATTTGTTTAAACATCAAATGTAATGAAAAAAGAAAGGCTTTATCAATCCTTCTTTTCGACTAAACGAAGAAAAAGTACTTCTATTTTATTTAAAATACGTTGATAAGTTTCTTCTTCACTGGCAGTGTATATCAAAAAGAGTGCTAATTGTTGGTCTTCTGATTCAATTGCATCTTCAAGA
This sequence comes from Brumimicrobium sp., assembly GCF_048268645.1. NCBI lineage: Bacteria > Pseudomonadati > Bacteroidota > Flavobacteriia > Flavobacteriales > Crocinitomicaceae > Brumimicrobium > Brumimicrobium sp. The sequence continues at coordinate 163,805 of NZ_JBLWVE010000001.1, forward strand.
ATGTATTTTTTCTTACGCACCGCTTCACGAATCAACCTTTTTATTCGATTTCTATCCACAGCTTTTTTGAATTTTCGTTTGGGAACAGAAATAACCACTTGAAATTTTGCATCCGTTTTTAAATCAGCTTTAAGGTAGCGCAATAAAAAAGGGTAGGCTTTTTCTTGCTTTCCTTTTTCAAAAATAGAGGCCATTACTGTTTTACTACAGAGCTTGTATTTCTTACCGAAACGTTCATCCATAGTGTAAAAGTAATAGAAAATAATACGTGGTGATACACCAAAACGTGATTAAAGCGCTTTATCAATAACAGATTTCAAATCTGCACGAGAATGAATACCTGCTGAACGCCAATTAATTTCTCCATTTTTAAACAATAAAAAGGTTGGAACTCCACGCACTTTATATTTTTGTGCAGCAGCCTGATTCTTATCTACATTGATTTTAAGTACACGCAATTTTTCACCGTAGTGGCTTTTGATTTCATCAATAATGGGATTCATGGTCTGACAAGGTCCACACCAATCCGCATAAAAGTCTACCAAAACAGGAGTATCTCCTTTAATAATCTCTTTAAAGCTGCTCATTTTCTTTTAATATTTCTTGGTGATTCTTAATCGCGTCAGGATCATAACCTGTAAACAGGTTAATCCATACAAGCCTTCCTAAACGATAGTTCAAAGGGGCAAAAACAACTAAAATTGTTAAAATATTTATGATGTATACCCAATAAGGAGTTGGCGGATAAATTAAATAAGTCAATACAAAAGCAGCTACAGAAAAAGCTACAGTTGTTGCATAAGATGCATACATTGCACCATAGAAAAATCCGGTCTCCAATTCGTATTTATGTCCACATGCACTACAGGTATCGTACATCTTATCGAATTTCTTCGGATGAAAAATAGTTTTGTACTTGAATACCTTTCCTTCATGACACTTTGGACACTTATTGGTCAAAACACTTTTAACTCTACTTTCATTCCATTTCATACTGCAAAGATAGTAAGAAAAGCGATTTAAATAAAGTGACTTATATCAGAAAACAATGGTCTCAAATTACTATTGCAGCAATTTTCTGAGTAAAATGTACTCTTCCTTGTCTATTCTAAAAATATCATCGAACTTTGCACCTCAAATTATGGAGAACAAGAAAAACATACGTGCTTTAACAAAAGCAGATTTAAAGAAGTCATTTACTGAAATGGGAGAGAAAGCTTTCCGCGCCAATCAGGTTTATGAATGGTTGTGGCAGAAAAACGCTGCTTCATTTGAAGAGATGACCAATTTAAGTGTAAAGTTGCGCGAACAATTAAACGAACAGTTTTTCATTGATCACATCACTTTAGATGAGCAACAAATTTCTAAAGACCGCACAATAAAATGTGCTTTCAATGTAGGTGTTGGAAAAGTGGTTGAGGGTGTTTTAATTCCAACCAAAACAAGAATGACGGCTTGTATTTCTTCACAAGTAGGCTGTAGTTTAGCTTGTAAGTTTTGTGCTACAGGAAAACTAAAATTGCTCAAAAACCTATCCGCAGGAGAAATTGTTGACCAAGTTGTACACTTAAAAAATTTATCAGAAGGAAAGTACAACCAGAATTTGAGTAATATTGTTTACATGGGGATGGGTGAACCGCTTTTGAACTATAAGAACATGATGGAGAGCATCGACAAAATCACTTCTAATGAAGGCTTAGGAATGTCTCCAAAAAGAATTACTGTTTCTACTGCAGGAATAGCAAAAATGATTAAGAAACTAGGTGATGATGAAGTCAAGTTTAACCTTGCTCTTTCTTTACATGCTGCAAACGATAAAAAGCGTGACCATATCATGGCCATTAACGAGACCAACAACCTTGAAGCTCTTGCTGATGCGCTCCGTTATTTTTATGGTAAAACGGGAACCCGTGTTACTTATGAATATATAATTTTCAAAGACTTTAACGACGAATTAGAGGATGCGCAAGAGCTGGCTGAGTTCTGTAAAATCATCCCTTGTAAAGTCAACATCATTGAATACAATACAATTGACGACGGTGAGTTTCAACAAGCTGATCCAAAAAAAGTAGATCGTTTTGCGGCTTACTTAGAAGAAAAAAACATCATTGTTAATGTAAGAAGAAGTCGCGGAAAAGACATTGACGCTGCTTGTGGTCAATTAGCAAATAAGAATGAAGTGGTGACGGAGAGAATGATGAAGTAAGAATAATTGTTAATGGTTAACGCGATAATTATAATCATCTAGGTTTATGAGTTTAGAATCTCTTATTTAAGAGAGTGAAGAGACTTTCCACAACCTTATTGCATTTATTATTAATTCGTTTCGTTGAAACTTTAAGCAACCATTAGCAAATGATATTTAACCATTATTCTTCGAGGTTTTCAATATAGCCGTGATAATTTTTATAATTTCTACTGCATCACTATGGATACTTTGAAACTGATCTTCTAATAGGTAATCTGTTTCTCTAAGCAATTCTAGCCAATAAATTGATTCATTAATTTCTTTCTGAGCGATTGATAATTTATGAATAAAGTCTTTTTTGGTTTGTGCGTGTTCAGCTTCTCGTGTCATTGCTCCAACACTTGTTCCGCTTCTTAAAAGTTGTTTACTTAATACATATTCTCGTTCTTCTTTGGCTAAGTGTTTATAAAGTTTTACAATTCGAATGGCAAATAAAAAACTCTTGTCTTTGAGGATATTAGACTTCATATATAATTTTTAATGTTAGCTTTAAATGGTTAACGCGATAATTACAATTATTTAGGTTTATAAACTTGATCTCGGTTATTTAAGGTAGTGAAATTTAGAACATTTCAAAAATTAATTTCCTTTTATTTTAAATTCATTAAAAGATAATTAACCATAAAGCCTAAAGTCCAGCGCAAACCCCGTTAACAATTAACCATTGACAATTAACCATTAATAATTAATTCTTATCTTTGCAACTCAAAAAACTTACAAAATCGAGCGTAAGCTCATAAAATAAAATACAGGTATGGCACCCATTAAATCAAACATCATTTACACGCTAACAGATGAAGCTCCAATGTTGGCTACACATTCTTTATTACCGGTTATTCGAGCATTTGGAAGTCAAGCAGGAATTGAAATTGAAACCAGAAACATTTCTCTTGCTGGTAGAATTTTAGCACAATTCCCTGAATTACTCAACGAAGAGCAACAAGTCGCTGATGATTTAGCAGAACTTGGTGCGTTAGTAAAAAAGCCAGAGGCTAACATTATTAAGTTGCCCAACATTTCTGCATCTGAAACGCAAATTAAAAAAGCAATCAGTGAATTACAATCTCAAGGTTATCCTTTACCAGATTATCCTGAGGAACCAAAAAATGATGCTGAAAAGGTAATTAAAGCCAAGTATGATGTAGCAAAAGGAAGTGCTGTTAACCCAGTTTTACGTGAAGGTAACTCAGACAGACGTGCACCTAGAGCGGTAAAAGAATTCGCTAAGCAAAATCCTCACAGAATGGGAGCGTGGAGTTCAGATTCTAAAACTCATGTTGCTACAATGGCAGAAGGTGACTTCATGTCAAACGAAAAATCTGTTACTATAGCAGAAGCAACAAAGGTGCGTATCGAATTAGAGGCGGATGGAAACAAAACTGTACTTAAAGACAATTTAGGCTTACTTCAAGGAGAAGTTATTGACGCTACAGTAATGAGTAAAAAAGCGTTGGTTTCATTCTTAGATGAACAAGTAAAAGATGCCAAAGCAAAAGGTGTTTTGTTCTCATTACACATGAAAGCCACAATGATGAAGGTTTCTGATCCAATCATTTTTGGACACGCAGTTCGCTCTTACTTCAAACCTGTTTTTGAAAAACATGCAGCTACATTTGATCAACTAGGTGTAGATGTTTCTAACGGTTTAGGAGACTTGTTAAGCCGTATTGAAACTTTACCAGCAGATGAAAAAGCAGCAATTCAAAAAGATTTGGATGCAGCTATGGAAAATGGTCCTGACATCGCAATGGTAAATTCTGATAAAGGAATTACAAACTTACACGTTCCAAGTGATGTAATTATTGATGCTTCAATGCCTGCAATGATTCGTACTTCTGGTCAAATGTGGAATAAAGAAGGAAAGCAGCAAGATACAAAAGCAGTTATTCCTGACAGTTCTTACGCAAAGGTGTTCCAAGCAACTATTGATTTCTGTAAAGAGCATGGTGCTTTTGATCCCTCTAAAATGGGAAGTGTTTCAAACATTGGTTTGATGGCACAAAAAGCTGAAGAATATGGTTCTCACGATAAAACTTTTGAAATCCCAGCAAATGGTACTGTACGTGTAATCGATACAAACAACAACATTTTGATTGAGCACACAGTAGAAGAAGGAGATATCTGGAGAATGTGCCAAGCGAAAGACGAACCGATTAAGGATTGGGTGAAATTAGCTATCAATCGTGCAAAAGCAAGTGGCCTTCCAGCTGTGTTTTGGTTGGATGAAAACCGTGCACATGACCGTGAGTTAATCAAAAAGGTAAATACTTACTTAAAAGATCACGACACTTCAGGATTAGACATTCAGATTATGGCGCCATTTGAGGCAACATTGTTCTCTTTGAAGCGTGTTAAAGAAGGAAAAGATACAATCTCAGTTACTGGAAACGTATTGCGTGATTACCTAACGGACTTATTCCCAATTCTTGAGTTAGGAACAAGTGCTAAAATGCTATCTATCGTTCCATTAATGAATGGAGGGGGACTCTTCGAAACAGGAGCGGGAGGATCTGCACCAAAACATGTTGAGCAGTTGGTTGAAGAAAACCACTTACGTTGGGATTCTTTAGGTGAATTCTTAGCATTAGCAGTTTCTTTAGAGCATTATGCTGAAGTAACAAGCAATCCAAAAGCAAAAGTACTAGCAGATGCTTTAGACAATGCAACGGTAACTTTATTGATGTCTGGAAAATCTCCTTCGCGTAAAGTAAATGAACTAGACAACAGAGGAAGTCACTTTTACTTGGCAATGTACTGGGCACAAGAATTAGCAAAACAAACAGCAGATGCTGACTTAAAAGCGAAATTCGAAGCTATTGCAGCGAAGTTGACTGAAAACGAACATACAATCGTTAAAGAATTGAATGAAGTTCAAGGCAAACCAGCTCCAATTGGAGGTTATTACAATGCTCCAGAAGAGAACATTAATAAAGTAATGCGTCCGAGTAAGACTTTTAATGAAGTGTTGAAATTTTAGTAGGCACGCCCTACTAGGGCAAACCTATTAAAATTCAAAACAATATATTAAACACCCCGTAGATTGATTTCTGCGGGGTGTTTCTCTTTATAGAAATACCAAGACAGTGTGGAGTATTAGCAATCAGGCCTCTTGAAGTAAATTAAGATTTTATGAGCGTAACTTTTTCGTGTTGCTTCCAATCATATTAAACATGGCGAGGATCAGTTTATGAATGTTTTTTTGGCACCTATTCCGTCTACAGCTACTAGTTTGTTTATGCTTTTACGCAAACAATTTCTTTTTAATAGGCTTCTAAGGTCGCCTTTAAAAAGCTTTGTTTACAAATTAAAATCATTTCACAAAGCTATCCGCTTTCGCCGGGGTGATAACGATTCCGCTCCGAATACAAGTATTAAAACAAGGAAAGTGTAACTCCCATCGATATAGGAGTGAGGTCTGCACTACCTTCTCCAGTAAAGAGAGGCGAGAAATAATACGCCCCAAAAATGGCCCAATTACGAATTCCAATTCTCACAGTTGCACCGTAACGTAAGGGATTTGAATCAGGGAAATTATAGTGCTTTGTTGCATAATTTTTTCCTTCAATTCGATACACTTCTTTGGTGAAGGCATTTAAACGGTAACCTATTTTACCACCGATCATAAACTTGAAATGTTGATGTCCTTTCGTACGAAACCTAAACTCTAAAGGCACCTCGATATAGTTAGCGCCAAACTTTGATTTAGCAGGTTCAAATCCTATTGGATAATCTGCAATAGTTGTTGCATTATTTACCAAATCTCGCGTAAACTGCAGGTTAGACCTGTTGCTAAAATGACTAAACCCTATTCCCCACCCAAAACTCACTGTATTGGCTTGAGTAAGCACCACATCAAACATTAAAGAAGTGTTGAAGCCTATAGATTGCCATGGACTTGAAAAGTAATCCCTGTCGCCATAGAAATCATTGTAAACAATGTCCACCATCAAACGATCGTATTTACGTAGTTTTCCTTCATCATATTGCGTTAGTCCACTATAAAACCAAGCAACACCTGGGCGAAAACGTGAATACAAACCTTCATCTTCAGCCTCATATTGTCCGAATAAGACCACCGAATACAAGGTAGCAATCAACACTAAAATTAAGTTTTTCATTCTTTGCTTCTTTTTTCTCTTATGTATTGTTCAAAACTCCAGGCAGTAGCAATTGCATCTTCAATCGTTTTTTTGGACTTCCAATTTAGTTTCTGATTGACCTTATCCGTATTGGCAAAAATTTCTTTGATATCTCCCTCTCTTCGCGGACCAATTGTATAAGGAAGTTGTTTTCCAGTAATATTTTCAAAAGCTTTTATCATTTCTAAAACACTGGTTCCCTTCCCTGTCCCAACGTTGTAAACTACAGGATTATCTTTACTGTCGTCGAGGCTTTCAAGTGCTGCAACGTGAGCTTCTGCCAAATCAACAACATGAATATAATCACGAATACATGTTCCATCTGGAGTATCATAATCATCTCCAAATACAGTTAATTCTTTTCTAATTCCAGCTGCAGTTTGTGTAATAAAAGGCAATAAATTATTGGGTTTCCCATCTGGCTCCTCTCCTATTAACCCGCTTTCGTGGGCACCAACAGGATTAAAGTAGCGCAACAATGTAGCTTTAACAGAAGGACAGCTAGGAATAAACTGTTCTATCATTTCTTCACAGACCTTTTTAGTATAACCGTAGGGTGAGTTATACGAAACTGGACTCTCTTCATTCACAGGGATAATTTCAGGATCTCCATAAACTGTGCAACTAGAAGAAAATACAAACTTCTCAATATTATACTCTTGAGTCAGCTCTAAAATACTGATTAAACTCCCAAAGTTATTGTCAAAGTACTTCAATGGTTTTTCAACGGACTCACCTACCGCTTTATCGGCAGCAAAATGAATAACTCCAAAGGCAGGGAACTGTTCTAGAACACCTCTTAACCTAGGCTGGTCTTGACAAGCAATATTAAAATAAATAATTTCTTGTTTGGTGATTGTTTGTAAACGTTGAATTACGTCTTTATTCGAGTTTCTAAAATCATCTATAATAACAGGCGTAAATCCTTTTTCTATTAGTGCAACAACAGTGTGTGAACCAATATATCCAGCTCCGCCTGTAACTAAAATATACTTCTTATCAGTTTCCATATCCCAAAAATAGGGATTTGAATTGAATTTTAGACTCTCTTATTAAGCAACTTCATCCAACTCAACGATGTGTACTTGATTGTCAAAAGCAGTTTTAAACCCAACTTCATAAATCATAGTATAACGTTCACCAGAAGGTGCATTAAATAAATGCGTATGATATCTAGGGTTGAAGCCATGTGCTTCTAAAATATTTAAAGGAATTGCAGAACTACGATAAACTTTAAATAGGTCTTTTAAAATAGTTCTGTTTTTATTCAACACTTTATTAATGTTAAAAACGGCATGATTTGCATTTCTATACTCTTCATTATGGTATTGGTTTTTACAAGATACAGTACAGAATTTTTTGTTTCTACGACCTTCAAATTCTTCCTTACAGTTAGGGCATGTTTTCAGTTTCATAATATATAGACTTAGTGTTTCTCTATCAAATACGTTACATTTGGAAAAAGGTTACCAAAAAAACGATTATAAACGTTATGAAAGCGTCCAAGTTCGATTTCAAAAAGCACCAGAACTACCATAAAAGCTGGAAGATGCTGCTTAGATTCATCATTTATGGGACAGTTATATTCTTGTTGCTTTATTTTACATTTTTCAAAGAAAAAGCGCCATCTGAGAACTCAAATGACGCTGATATTGAAGTTTTTGAAGTCGAAATTACTCCACCACAATCGGAATAAGTCCTCGTAATCCCATATCAACAACTGTATCTCCATCTAAGGGTTCAAAAATGTTGTTGTCCGCTGCATCAGTCCATTCGAAACTTTTATTTACACTAAACGAAAGGTCGATAATAATGTCTTCTGTTTCGTTTCCTGTAACGGTAAAAGGGGTTTGAAATTGACCTGTAACCAAACAACTTCCTGGAGGAATGGGTGAAGAAGCATGAAGCGGATTAGGAACTGTTGTTCCTGGTGCTTGACCTTCAATCACAGTTGCAGGATAAACCGTTCCTATAGCTGGTGTTTCCCAAGCCCAATAGCCTTGAGATTTATTCGCATTTACAGCAACTGTTTTTGTCTTTACCGTATGCGAAGAAATGTAGGTGTTGAATCCAACAAAAGAGGCAATTGTACCTGTTAAATCATATCCGTTAGCCCTAAAATCAACATCGTAATTTTGATAAGTAATCGAAACGCGGGCGTAATTATAATCTCCAGGTGTAATTTGGCTCAATGGTTTTGAGTAAATAACCTCCCCGTTTCCAACTTTTTTCAATTGGTCAAAATCAACAGCTGTACTTCCTCCTGCTGTAGTTTCAATCCCATGATAAACCACATCCCCTTCACCAATTTGAGTAAATGCATTTGGAGCAAGTTCAATATAGTGAGCAGAAATACTTTTAAAATTAGGGGTTTGAGCACCATGTCCAGAGGGTACTGTTGCAGGCTGTCCAAAAGCATCAACACGTTCCTGGTTGGCGTCCATTTTCATACGGAAAATTAATTTTGGTCCAGTGTCTTCTGTTGGTTCTGGTTCGGGATGATCTTTATTACAAGCAAAGGCTCCTCCAATGATGAGGGCGAAAATAAAATGTTTATAGTTCATAGTAAATGTTTTAGCGTTTATGTTTAAACGTTATAAAAATACAATTATTTTTGAGCAAGTGAGGAAATGTCTAAATTGAACTAAAACGGACGCAATGATACAACCATTTGATGACGAATATTTTATGCGTAAAGCACTTGAGGAAGCACAAAAAGCATATGCATTAGACGAAGTGCCCATTGGTGCGGTAATCGTGGCTAACAACACCATAATTGCCAAAGGACATAATCTTACAGAACAGTTAAATGATGTAACGGCTCATGCAGAAATGCAAAGCATAACAGCTGCTGCAGAAAATCTAGGAGGAAAATATTTAAAGAAATGTACCCTTTATGTAACAATGGAACCTTGTGTAATGTGTGCAGGTGCACTCAATTGGTCACAAATCAGCAAGGTAGTATTTGGAGCCAAGGATGAAAGAAGAGGTGCTTTGCGCTATGAAGGCGTTTTTCATCCTACCACTGAAGTTGTAGGGGGAATTTTAGCTGAGGAATGTGGGGCATTGGTGAAGGATTTTTTTAAGAGTAAACGGTAGTTTTTTCATCGTGTGAAAAATAATAAAAACTGATTTACCAACCCATTTCAATTAAAAACCAAGATTATAATTAAAACAATGAATAGGGCAGTATTCTACCTATTATTATACTCCCTCGCTCTTTCTCTATCTTTTTCGTTTGTCTCTACAGGTGGACAACGATTCGGGTCTTTTTTGAATAACCAAACAAATTTCAGTCTTAACATTACAGGATAATATTGGCTTGAAAACCAGTGAATAGCTGGAGTACCACCATTCCACTCATAAATTCCTAGTACAGGAAGTTCTACACTGGGTACAAAGAAAAACCCTTTATCGGTTTTTGGTTTAATTCCTAATCCTAGTGAATAATGAAGCTGTCCCATTATATCGCCTTGAAACTTTTGTTCTACTGGAGGGTGAAAACCATCATGGACCATGTTTCCGGGCATTATTGCGTAATCTAAATTTAATCCTAAGCCATTGTCTAAAAACAAGTGTGGATTGATTTGAAAAACGTTGTGTGCACTGAACCTTCCATAAAGATAACCATTATAGAATTTCCCTTCGCTTGTATAAGAACCTATCAAAGTATCTCGACTGTCATATACTCCAGATTCAAAGATTTCTCTACCACCGAACAACTTAAATCCTACTCCCCAGTCGTAATAATGAACTAGTTTTCGGGGTTTTTTCGTAATATGGACCATTCCAATTTCTCCGAAAATTCCTATTCTACCTTTAGCTTCTCGTGAATAACGAATAAGTGTATCGGCAAAAGGATTCGAAGAACCAATTCTGTGTTGCTGTTCTTCAGGACCTATTTTCGTAAAAGTATAGGTTGGGCCAAAAGACAATTGAATACCGTGCCTAAGGTAATCACCTGTAACCCAGCGATAGATAGGCTTGTGCAATCTTTGATTTCCATAAAATTGTTTTTTCTTCTTCTTTGGACTGTATTGTCCATACACAGAAGTTGTAATTAAAACAGTAAAAAGAAGAAGTAATTTTAAGGCTTTCATGCTAACAAAGTTAATATTTTATCAATCACTTTAGGGTCGTCCCAGTTTTGGTGAATCTGCTCCATTTTCATCACCTCATCCATAATCTTTCGTTGTTTATTCCCAGCCGCCAAAGCTTCAGAATAAGGAATATGGCTGAAGGTAACTTGTGAGTATAACGGCATCCACTTATTTGGGTACATATCGCTAAACTTTCGCTCAATTTTCTTTCTTAGAAGGAAATCTTCATCTCCTGCTAAATCACGCATTTCAATATAATTATACAAAGCTAAATCTGCAATTGCATTTCCATCATCAACACGTTTTTCACTAAATAAATCAAACAGTGATCCGTCTTCCAAATTATATTTATCTAAGAGGTCAAAGAAAATTGTACAGTCTTCCATCCCTGCGTTCAATCCTTGTCCGTAAAAAGGAACAACAGCATGAGAAGCATCTCCAAGCAATAATACTTTATTGTCAAAGTTCCATGGATTACAACGGATGGTCACCAATGTAGAGGTTGGATTTTCAAAAAAGTCTTTTGTCAATGTAGGCATATTGGCCAGGGCATCCGGGAATGTCTTTTCAAAAAATGCAACGACCTTTTCTTCAGTATCCAAACTTTCGAAAGAAGTTTCTCCTTTCATTGGGAAGAAAAGTGTTACCGTAAAGCTACCGTCTAAATTCGGCAAAGCAATCAACATAAATTCGCCACGTGGCCATATATGTAAACAGTTTTTATCAAAACAATGTGTTCCATCCGGATTGGCAGGAAAGCTTAACTCTTTGTATCCATGCGGTAGGTATTCTTGTGCATAATTAAACAAAGGTGTTTTTTGTAATGCACCACGTACCGCAGAGAATGCTCCGTCTGTTCCAAAAATGTGATCGTAAGTATATTTTTCTAACTTTCCAGTTGTAGTATCTGTAAAATGGATTTCGTTATTGGTCAAATCAACATCTTCACAAGCGTGGTTGAATCGGTAATGAATATTTTCATAATCATCTGCTAAATTCATGAGCTTTTGATTGAGTTGTCCACGAGAAACGGAATAGATGGCCTCATCCTCTTTCCCATAAGGTTGGTAAGTTAAGTTGCCCTCAACATCGTGCATTTTTCGTCCATACATAGGAATAGCAATAGCTTTGATTTCATCAGCAAAACCCGCCAATTCCAATGCTTTGAATCCGCGATTTGAAAGCGCTAAATTAATGGAACGTCCGCCAATTGCTTTTGCCTTTCTAAGGTCTGGTCGACGTTCAAAAACATCAACATTCACCCCTTTTTTTGCCAGTAAAACAGCCAGTAAACTTCCTACTAAACCTGCTCCAACAACTGCTACTTTTTTTTCTTCCATCTTATCGTGTCTAACAATTTAACCCTAACTAAATGCCTAAACCCTTTGGGTTGCTATTTCTTCCAGTTTCTAGAGAATGTATTTTCAAAATAAGTACTTGGTTTTCGTTTAGCCTTTTTCTTTTTGTGAAAAACAACCATCATTCTCCACAACACCAAACCAAGAATCAAAACAGCAAACACCTGAACAATGAGTTCCATATATTCGGCTTCATTATTGAGTTGACCTGAAAACCTACGCTGTATAAAATCTTGAACATTCATCCTTCAAAAATACAAATTATTGAAGAATTTTTGATGTTTTATCCAATTGCTTGAATTTGATTTGTTAATTTCCATTAATGAGTATCACTTAAAAAACTGTACTTTTATATTTTCAGTGAAGAAACTATGAAGAAACGCATCGATAAATCGTTGGCCTTTAGAGAAAAGGAATTTAAATTAAGGCCTTGGCAACTGAAAGTTCAGGAGATAATTTATGGTACCTACACCAAAGCGGGTAAAAGGTTTGACATTTTACTCTTAATCCTCATTCTCCTATCCATTGTTGTAGTAATGTTGGAAAGTGTTTCATACTTAAACCTTAAGTACCGACTTACTTTTATCGGAATTGAATGGGTTATTACTGTACTTTTTACCATAGAATATATCCTGCGTATCATCAGTCTCAGGAAACCCCTCTCTTATGTTTTCTCATTTATGGGAATTGTGGATTTGTTGTCAATCCTACCCTCTTATTTGAGTTTGCTTGTCGACGGAACCGAATCATTAATGCTTTTACGTTCCATCCGATTCCTCAGAATATTTAGGATTTTAAGATTAAGTCGCTACATGTTAGGAGCAGACATTTTAGGCGACGCACTTAAGAACAGTCGTCATAAGATCATTGTTTTTTTAATCTCCATGTTGACAATAGTGATTATTCTAGGAGGAATGATGTATGTAATTGAACCTGCAGAAGCTGGATTTACTAGTATCCCGAGAAGTGTGTATTGGGCCATTATTACCATCACTACAGTTGGATATGGTGACATAACCCCAGTTACGCCACTTGGACAAGCATTAGCCTCATTCATCATGCTTTTTGGTTATGCAATTATTGCAGTTCCTACAGGAATAGTTTCTTCGGAGTTTACTGCTCTTCGATATGAAGGAATAAAATCTTTCGAATGTGATAACTGTGGTGCTACCGACCATGAAAAGTCTTCCAATTTCTGTAAAAACTGTGGCTACGAATTTAAGGATTAAGTAAAATTCGCTAACTCCACTTAATAAAAGAACTTAACAATATTCAAGAGGATTAAAGCGTAAAATAATGAGTAGGGCAACCATTTATGCTTTACATTCAGATAAGCATAAGGCAATATGAATGGAAGTATCGCAGCACCAATTGTAAAATAAAAGTAGGACTTCGTAAAAATCAGAATCAAGATACTGAGACTCGCCGAAAACACCAATGCAAATAGGGTCACTGAAATTATTCTTTTATAACGGATTGAACTCTTTAGTCGCCGTTCCAAAATCTTTTTATTGGCCAATAATGCCAAGATGATAATTACTATATGCGGAATGACAATAAATAAGCCTCCAAACCTTGAGAAATTCAAAGTTGAATCAAAAAGGAAGAAATGATAATAGAATTCCTGATCCACTAAAAACACCCATAAAAAAGGAAAAGCCAGGGCGACCAAAGGGAGGAGGTACTCTCTAAAAACAAAAGGCCGCATAATAAATACACCTAGCCAAATTAGCAATATAAATGTGACATAAATAGGCAAAAACGTTGCTGCTGCTCCTAAAAATAACCCGCTTAAAAAAGTATTGTTTCTCGCGTCATCATTTTGACGGATACTGAGGAGTTGATAAAAAGACAGAATAAAAAAGAAGTGTGCTATAAGGTCTTCTCCAAAACGCAAGCTGATAGGGAACAGAAACACCATCAATACGTACATAATGCTAGGCAGATATACAAATCGATCATAGAATTCAAGTGTATTGAACACAAAGTTCAGCAAAATTGCATTCACACAAATAAAAACGAAAGCCAATGACTTCGAAAGAAAGGGGTTAATTTGTTTAAAATCTAAATTCCACAAGTTTTCTTGTCCAACCGCCAACATGTTAAATTCAGGAAAGTAAAAGTCCATCAGCATATGCAACAACACAAACACGGGTATGAGCACAAGTATAATAGACTGATTATTGGCGAAGTACTTAATCATGCATGAAAATGATTTTATTTGTTTTACAAATGTAGGATTTCAATGAGATAAATATAGAGTTTTTAGCTATTCAATTGGAAAAATATTATATTTGTGCACTAATAATTATTGTTATGACTTATACAGAATTAGTTGAAGCGACAGGTGATGGTCTATTATGGACTACAGAAATATTGTTTGAAAACGTTGGAAATATTTTCAACTACGCAGTTATCGTTCTAGGATTCGTAGGATTATTTATTTGGATGCGTTTACAAGCAAAATACAATCAAGAAGCAGCTAACGATCCGAACCAGATCAAGTAATAAAAGCTTTTTTTATATTCTTATTTATCACCCTTCTTTCATTAGAGGGGTTTTCTATTTTATCCACTTTATCACCTCATCAACAGTAATGTTGTAAATATCTTCGAGTTGAGGATTTACCGTATTGTTCATTGTTAAAGCACGACTATTCTCTCCTAAAGGAGCCCATCTTCCTGGATGCATTGGTCGTAAATCTGTATATAAACCAATCGCTTTTATACCTAAAACTGCTGCAATATGTAAAGGTCCTGTACTGCATGCTACTAAAGCATCACATTTAGAAATAAAAGTAATGAGTTCCCCCAAACTGCTTTTACCAGAAATATCGATAATGTTTGAATCTGATGGGAGCGCACCTCGAAACTGTTGTCCTTCTTTTTCTGTACCTGAAAAATACACTGTATAATCCATTTTTACCAAAAGATTCGCTAATTCAACATAGTTTTCTAAAGGCCATTCTACAGCAGAACCTTGAGATTTTGTATGCAATATCACTTTCTTTCGTTTGCTGCTTAAAACATCCTTTAAGTAAGGACTCAGTTCAGACTGCGGTTGAAAACCTTTCAGTAAAGCAATCAAATCCTTCAATTCAGGTAAGGTTTTAAGATTGAAGCTTCTCAACAATTCAAAATTTAACTGTGCCTCATGCAAATCAGATTTCTTGCGTGTAAAGTTTGGCCGAATATTACAGGTGAGTAAATGAAATAAACGATGTGATGTTCCAACACGGAAAGGAATCTTAGCTGCTTTGGCCAATTTTGCTAAATGTTTATTCGGAAAAACATGAATGAATGCAAATACCTGTAACTTTTCGAGTAATGATTTCTGTTCTTCAAAACTATGGTCTTTCCAAGTATCGATGCATACAACTTCATCAATAAAAGGATAGCAACGTAAAATTTCAAGAGTGTAAGATTGACTAAAAAATACGATACGAACAGCAGGAAACTCTTTTTTCAACCATGCACACATGGGCAAGGTTAAGATCACATCGCCAATACTGTCTGTTCTGCTAATTACAACAGTCTTATTCGACAAATCAATTGTTTTCATTCTGCAGTCTAATTAATTCTTTGTACTTATAAATATTGGAAAGTGCTGATATCCTCGCGATATGGAATCCTGCTGAACCATCTAGAAAGCCTGCTTTGATCAAATACATGGCAACAAATCTACCCAAAGCACTAATGTATGGCTTTAAAGGACCTACTCTTTTACCCTTTTTATACATTTTTACAGCAGTAAGTTCAGAATACTTATCTGCACGTGCTCTATGTTCTTTTTGTGAATAGTAGGAATAATGCAAAAGGTGTCCTTTCAATTGTTTGGGCGTCGGGTTGTTCTTAATGACCAACTCTTCGTGTACATATTCACCTTCCCAAAGGCTCTCTGATTTTGGAAAAATACGTGTTTTAACATCTGGATACCAGCCTGAGTGTTTGATCCATTTCCCGCAATAATTGGTCAACCTATTTACTGCGTACACTCCTTTAAAGCCTACTTGTTTTTGAAGCATGATTTCCTTTTGTAAAACTGCATCAGGAGCTTCATCTGCATCTACCGAGAAAATATACTCATGCGTTGCGAGTTGATTCAAGTAGTTTTTTGCATTGGAATAGCCTTTCCACTCCCTCTGTTCTATCCGAACTCCTTTGGCTTTACAAATTTCAACTGTTTTATCTGTTGAGAATGAATCCAGAACGATGATTTCATCAGATATCGGCAACAATGCATCTATACAACGCGCTATATTTCGCTCCTCATTGTAAGTAATAATTGTTGATGTTAAGGGATGCTTCATTTGTATTATTATAGCTTCAAAGATAATACTATTGAATAGATATTCGCCTGATAAAAAGAAAAGCCGCACCTTTAAAGATGCGGCTTAAATTTTTTCTCAAATTGCAAGCTGAGAGGTTTGTTTATTGGTTATTAATTAATTTCTTTTATAAATATACGAGAAAAATCTAATTGTTCAACCTCATTGGTCACAAATTTTCTCACTTTCAGGTTGACCATTGTCACAAAGTCATCTGTAACCAACGGCATAACCGCTGCATCATTTATGATTATCTGATCACATTGAGCAAATAAATCCATTCGTTTTTCATCATCTGTTTCCGCCAAAGCTTTTTCAAACATGGCATCAAACTCTGGATTTTTATATTTGAATGGGTTAATTGTTGAACTATTTTCCCCAATGTTTCCACTGTAAAATAGGTTTAAGAAGTTTTCTGGATCTGGGTAATCTGCAACCCAACCTGCACGCCAGAAAATAGCAGTACCGTCTAGTATTAATTTTTCTCTATCCTCATAAGTAACCAATTCAATTTTAACATTTACTCCAAGATTTTCTTTAAGTGAACTTGCAACCGCTTTGGCTAATTTGTGTCCACCAGACTCTTCTAGAGCATTCACATATAAACTTAAAGTTGGAAAGCCTTTTCCATTTGGGTAACCTGCTGAAGCCATTAGTGCTTGCGCTTTTTCAACATCATAAGTATGACCCTTAACGTCTAACGATGGGTACCCTTTCATGCGTGGCACAAAACCATTGGTTGCTGGCCAACCTTCACCTTCTAACCAATTATCAATAATTGATTTACGATCAACAGCCATATTAAAAGCTTGACGGACTTCCTTCTTAGAAAACTCTTCACTTCCATGAGCAAAACCATAATAAGTAATACTCATGCTGGATTTAGAATCCACAATATGCTTAACGTTTTCACCAGCTTGAGCTTCGTGAAGTGTTCCTAATACATTCTCCACTTCCTCAACAGGAATATCCAATACTAAATCGATTTTTTCAGCTCTAAAGGACAACAACTCATCTGCTTTGTCCTTGCTGTAGGTCATTATCACTTTATCAAGGAAAGGCAATGGGTTTCCAAAGTCATCTTTGTCCCAGAAAGTGTTATTTCTTTTCAATACAATTTTTTCTTCTTCGAAAGCCTCTAATACAAAAGCTCCTGTTCCTACTGGATGAGTCCTTATGTCTTTACCGTATTTTTCAAAAGCCTCTTTTGGAAAAACACTAAGTCCAACATGGGTCAAGACTTTCTTAAATCCTGAGAATGGCGATTTTAATTCAATCTCTAAAGTATGTTCATCTACAACCCTAATTCCTTCTACATGGTCAACCTCACCTTTGTAGTAAAGGTCTGCACCTTTTACTTTGTCTTTCAATAAATAAGAGATTTGATTTAACTCATGACTAGAACAAGCAAATTCTAATACATATTTAAAATCTAAGGCCGTTACTTTCCTTCCCTTTCCATCCTCAAAACACGCATCATCCTGAAAGTAAACATCATCTCTTAACTTAAAAGTAAAAAGAGTTGAATTTTCATTCACTTTGGTTTCTGTGGCAATTGATGGAACCAAGTCTGTGCTTCCCGGATCAATTTTCAATAAACCTTGAAAGATTTGGGAAACCACTCGATTGGAGTAGATATCATTTACTTCTAAAGGGAAGAGACTTTTTACTTTTTCACTTGACATAAAGCGAAATTCTCCTCCATATCTCACCCCTCCTTTGGCGCTAATTACGCCCTCAGCATCGGTTGCCGGATTGGTTTCACAGCTAAATAAAAACGGGATTAGTAGTAGGAGTATGATGAATTTATTAAACATTGTGTTTCGTTTTTAAAGTAATAGTTGCCCAAATATAAAAAATAAGGTAGACAATCACTTTGAAATTGAATAATATTTTAGTCACAAATTGACTTTATATATATGCGGTCGAAAAACATTATAGAGTCCATGAATAACGATTCGTAACGAATCCGTTTTGGTTTCAACTAAAACTTGGCCTTACCTCGGGTGCTAGATTGCTCATACCGAAGGAATAGGCAGAAAGCCTTAACAATGAAAAATCATTTTCTTGCTTGTGCTTATAAAAAATTCAAGCTCAAAATACACTAGGAACTGAAATCAATTCCTTCGCAATTCTGAGCTTGACTCATTTAAACATTTCTTTGGAGATTTGATTAATAACCCAACTCCCTCCTCACACGATACAATGTTTTGTGTGCAATTTTTCTCGCTTTTTCAGCCCCTTCACTAAGAATTGTGTCTATCTCATCTTTATTGTTGATGAAGTAATTGAATTTTTCACGTTCTGTTTTGAACTTCTCTAGGATTAATTCATATAATGCTTGTTTGGCGTGACCATACCCAAAGTTTCCAGCGCGGTATTTTTCTGCCAACGCTTGAATTTCAGCATCTGTCCCTAATAACTTATACAATGTGAAGACATTACACGTTTCAGGATCTTTTGGGTCTTCCATTGGCGTGCTGTCTGTCTCGATTTTCATCACTTGTTTTCTTAATGCCTTATCCGAGAGAAAAATATTGATATAGTTATTTCTAGACTTACTCATTTTCCCTCCATCAGTTCCAGGAATAAGGGTGGTATCTTCCTGAATTATAGCTTCAGGAATGACCAACAACTCTTTACCCGTACTGGTATTGAGTTTTTGTGCAACATCACGAGTCATCTCGATATGTTGTAACTGATCCTTTCCTACAGGAACTTCATTCGCATCATACAATAAAATATCTGCAGCCATCAACATTGGGTAATTGAACAAACCCGCATTGATATCACTTGTTCTTCCTGCTTTATCTTTAAAAGAATGGGCAAGCGTTAATCTTTGATATTGAAAATGACACATCAAATACCAAGCTAGTTCTGTTGTTTCAGGAACATCACTTTGACGATAAAACACAGTTTTAGAAGGGTCTAATCCAAACGCCAGCCATGCAGCAGCAACACCATAAGTATTGTTACTTAAAGTCTCACCATCTTTAATTGAAGTGAGTGAATGCAAATCTGCAATGAAAAGAAAAGATTCATTTTCTCCATTGTTGGCCATGTTTATTGCTGGGATAATTGCACCCAACAAGTTTCCTAAATGTGGCACTCCTGTACTTTGTACTCCTGTTAAAACACGTGTCATAATTTAACTGTTCCTTAATTGATTGTAAATATTTCTTTACAAAAATAAACTTTTGTTGAAGAACAAAGCAAAATATCTATATTTGGTAGCACAATAAAAAAAATGAAGTACATTTTAGGATCATTATTTTATTTATGGAAGCTATATATAGGATTAGCCTTTGCTATTACTTTACTTATATTCTATCCTGTTCTTTTGTTTTTCATTTACAACGAATCGCTAAAACCCCATACTTTTAAAGTCAATATTTTATGGTCGAGGTGCATGCGTATTCTCTGTTTTTATGCGGTCGAAAAAAGTGGAGAAGAAAGCATTGCTGAAGGACCTTTTGTGCTGGTTGCCAACCACTCTTCTTATTTAGACATCTTTTTACTCTACAGTATTTTGCCCCACCATAAGTTTTTATTTATGGGGAAAAGTGAAATTTTAAAATATCCTTTGGTCAAGACCTTTTTTAAAAAGCTCAATATTCCAGTTGATCGGTCCAGTTCTATTAAATCTGCAAAAGCCTTTATTCAAGCAAGAAAAGAAATCCAAAAAGATTGGAGTATTGTTATTTTTCCAGAAGGTGGAATTCCTGATAGTGCCCCTGAATTAGCTCCTTTTAAAAATGGAGCTTTCCAATTGGCAAAATCAGCTAAATGCCCCATTCTACCGATTACATTTATCAATAATTATTACTTATTTTCTGATCCCGATTTATTCTTTAACCCTGCTATGCCAGGCCTTGTCAAAGTTCATGTTCATCCAATAATAAAGCAAGAAGAGGTGATGAGTAATGACATTGAAGAGACGAAAGAAAAAACTTATCAGCTCATTGGTTCTTATTTACCGCAAAAGAATCACTAAATTTGCTGCAACAACGTTGAATAGCTATGGAAATAAAAGATGAATTAATAGACCACATTGCACATTTGGCAAGGCTTTCCTTTGAAGGAAATGAAAAACGTGCAATAAAAAAGGACCTCAATAACATTACCGACTTCATGGATAAACTCAACGAAGTTAACACCGATGATGTTGAACCTCTAGTCTTTATGTCTGATGAAATAAATGTACTTAGAGAAGATGTTCCAGAACAAACGATATCACATGAGGAAGCGCTTAGAAATGCTCCGAAAAAAGATTCTGACTATTTCAGAATTCCAAAGGTGTTAGATAAAACCATCGACTAATGAAAATATTAAGCTTTATTTTAATTGCAGGAATATTAGTTGCTTGTAACAATAACAATCAACTGTGCGATTGTGTAGAAGCAGGTCAAGAAGTCAACCGTATTTCAGCTTCTTTTTTTGATCGTCCAGCTACGCAAGAAGGCAAAGACAGTTTAGACTTGGCGACACAAAAAAGAGATGAAATTTGCGCACCTTTTCAGAACATGATGCCTGGCGAACTTCATGAAAAAGCCGCAGAATGTGAAGCCCTGAAATTCTCTGCTGAAGATTAAACCATTCGCTTTCCAACATACTTTTAATTATGAGTGTTTTAAGAAAATCTGGACTTGCTTTTGTCCTATTGCTATTGTTTTGGATACTTGTTTTTGATTTTCAAAGGATTTTGTTTTCCATTCATAATTTAGAAAAGATAAGCGAACACTCCTTTTGGGAATGGATTCAGGTGTTTTTTCATTCCATTAGACTCGATTTAGCTACAGGAAGCATTTTAAGCGTAATTCCTATTTTATTTCTTACCTCCTTTATGGTTCTAAAAAAACGCTTTTTATTTGTCCTGTTTAAAGTCATTTTACTCATAGAAGTCTTATTGGTTTCTATGATTCATGCAGGGGAAATAAACGCCTACGGAGAATGGAATCATAAATTAACTTCACGTGTTTTTATGCATTTAAGTAATCCCGATGAAGTGTTTAGAACGGCCGATCACAGCATGACTTTTTGGTTTATCTTTTACCTCATTCTTGAAGTCACTTTCGGTTGGAAGATTTCTAGGTGGTTGTTTAAAAAAGAAAGGTTTAAAGCAAATGAAGAAAAACTTGCCTGGAGGTTCGCTGTATTCATGCCTATTCTTCCATTGATGTTAGGGGTTTATTTTGTTTTTGCCCGTGGTGGATTTCAGCAAATTCCAATCAACATTGATGCGGCCTATTTTTCCAAAAACTATGTCATCAACGATGTATCCGTCA
This sequence comes from Brumimicrobium sp., assembly GCF_048268645.1. NCBI lineage: Bacteria > Pseudomonadati > Bacteroidota > Flavobacteriia > Flavobacteriales > Crocinitomicaceae > Brumimicrobium > Brumimicrobium sp. The sequence goes on from NZ_JBLWVE010000001.1 coordinate 185,262, forward strand.
ACTCACCTTACTTTTTTGGTAAGAGCTTCCTCTTATTCAACCGGTCAAATATAGGAGATTACCTGTCTAATTATGAGGAGAAAGAACTCTACTCAACACTCGATGATTTTTTTAATTACGAAAAAGAACACGACAATTATATTCTAGAAAACACTTCTCCCAACTTGGTTTTTGTTATTTTGGAAAGTTGGACATCAACCGTGAGTAGTCGATTGTCTGGACAACCTGGGGCAACACCAGAATTTGATGCATTGACAGAAGAAGGCGTTTTATTTACCAATTTATATGCTACAGGAAGTACCTCAGAAATAGGTAATGCGAGTATCTTTTCTGGATATCCAGCTTTACCCGAGATTTCTATTTCAATGCAGCCCTTTAAACACAGAAAGTTAAAATCTTTAAATCAAAGTTTAGCTCCAAGAGGCTACACCGCTGGATATTTGTTTAGTGGTGACCTCAAGTATGGAAACATCAACAGTTACTTTAATGACCACGGGTTTGAGCGTATTCAAGATGAATCTGATTTCCCTGCGGGACTTGGGCGCGGTAAATTGAACTATTATGACGAGGACTTATACAGCATGTTCTTGGATAAAATCAACCAACAGGATGAACCTTTTATAGAATGTGCCTTTACTGGAAGTACACATTCACCCTATGATTATCCAGGACATAACAAACCAAAATGGACAGGTGCTGAAAAGAATTTTATGAATTCCGTCATTTATGCTGACCAGTGTTTAAGTGACTTCATCGATTCTGCAAAGCAACAACCTTGGTATGAGAACACTTTGTTTGTAATTGTGGCCGATCATGGTCATGCTTCTCCTTATGTTACTGACCCAAGTGATGCCGAACTTTACCGTATTCCTTTGTTACTTTATGGGCCAGCTTTAAAAGATTCGGCTAGAGGAATGGTCATAGATAAAGTGGGTTCACAAGCCGACATCGCTCAAACCTTATTGAAACAAATGCATGTAGATACCCAAGATGATTATCCTTGGAGTAAAGACTTACTCAGTCCACACGTACCTGAGTTTGCCTTGCTAGCAACAACGCGTGGATTTGGCTGGGTTACCCCCCAAGGTAAGTTTACATTTCATTTAGATTACCAAAGGTACATCGTAAACTCTTTCGAGGAAGAAGCATTGATCAGAGAGCGCAAGAGATGTGATGCCTTTATGCAATTGTTATACGAACATTATGAGGACCTCTAGATAAAAAACAATGTTTGTCAACTCCTTAGAGTAACTTATGTTTCTTCGGGTTGGTTTGAAAGAGCACATCGGTATCCACCAATCGGTCTTCACCTTTAAAGGATTTAATTGCATCTAAATCGGTAGGGAAAAAATTGTCTTTCCCAATCTCTTCAAACATATTTGTCTTTTCGAACTTGTCTCGCACTGGGCCTTTCAAACATGAAATAGCAAAGCGAATATTTCTACGTTTATACTCATCTGACAATTCGCTTAAGGTATCAATTGCTGTAGTGTCAATAGAATCAATAGCACTGGCATCAATAACAACAAACCTCAATCCTTTTTTATGTTGTTCGTAACTTCTCAAACGTTTCAAAAAATGTGGAACGTTGGCAAAAGTTAAAGGTGCATCAAAGCGATATATGAGTATATCATCGGCAATTTCAACATTATTGTGTCGGTCTGCGCTTCTAAAGGTATCTAAAGTTCCTTGAACCAATCCTATTTCAACAGCATGTGGATAAGAAATAGCATACACTAAAGCCATGATAGACAGGATTACACCGGTAATAATTCCTTCTTGTACACCGACCAAAAAAGTAACTAAACCAGTTACTGCAAACATTAAAAAGTCACGTTTATCAATAGACCATAACCTTTTAAGATACTTGAAATCCATAAGGCCTATAATTGCTACAATGATTATGGCAGCTAAGGCAGCTTTAGGAAGATAATAAAAGTAAGGGGTTAAAAACAACAAAGTCAACACAACTAAAGTGATCGTAAAAACAGTAGACACATTTGTTTTTGTACCCGATTCTTTGTTGACAGCAGATCTAGAAAAGCTAGACGAAGTTGGATAAGCATGAAAGAAGGCCCCTATAAATTTGGATGCTCCAAGTGCGATTAGTTCTTGATTAGGTTTTAAAGAACCTGCGTCTTCTTTGTCTTCAAGGGAGACACCAATTGCATAGACTTCAACAAAACTTATAAAGGCAATGGTGATACTCACGGGTAAGAGTGTTTTAACCAATTCCCAATCCAAATAAGGGACAAAAAAGGAAGGTAGTCCTTCGGGAATTACACCTAAAATCGCAACCTCTTTTTGCTCCATCCCAAATAAATAAACAACTCCAAGGGTCACAAACATTACGATCAACTGATTTGGAATTCTTTTGCTGAACCGTTTCATATAGAATAGATAAGCAATGGAAAACAAGGAGAATAAAAGGGTATATATGTTGAGTGTTGAAATGTTATTCCCTAATTCCAACAAGGTATTGAAAGATCCATTGGCCTCAAGCTGAATACCTGTTGCACTTTTCACTTGACTTAGGAAGATGGTTAAAGCGGCACCAAATATAAACCCTTTCAGTACAGGTTTAGAAATAAAGTTGACAATCTTTCCAAGTTGAAACACACCCATCAGGACTTGTATAAGTCCAGACAGAATGGAGATTACGAATACGGCGTTTAAAAACTCAGCTTCTTCAGTAATTCCAGCATGCGTTAAACCTGTAATTACCAGAAGTGAGGTTAGTGCTGCTGGTCCAATTGCAGCATATTTTGATGTTCCTAGCAGCATATACACCAACAAGGGTACAATTGAAGCATACAATCCATATACGGGTGGAATATCGGCAATATATGCGTAGGCCATACCTTGTGGTATCAACATTACACCTACGGTAAATCCCCCTACCAAATCTTGAGTAAAGATTTTTCTATTGTAATTCCTTAGTTGATGAATAAAGGGGAGTCTAAATTGCATAAATCGTTTCGATTTTTAATATAAAGATAATAATTTGCGAAGATACAAAGTATTCTAAAAAACAGAAGTAATAAAAGTTACACTAAGGAGCTACAAAGTTGAACAAAGAGACAACAATATTTCAGTCACAAAAAAGAGGCTTCTCTACTGAAAAGCCTCTTTTTTAAATTCTATTTAATTCAATTACAAAATGTGCGATTGAAATACCTTTATTATGAAATTAGATTATGCATTTAAAGCTTCTGCACCTCCAACGATTTCAAGAATTTCGTTTGTAATAGCTGCCTGACGTGCTTTATTGTATGCTAAGGTAAGTTCACGTTGTAATTCAGAAGCATTATCAGTTGCCTTATGCATTGCTGTCATACGTGCTCCATGCTCAGAAGCATTAGAATCCAGTACAGCTTTAAACAATTGTAACTTTAGAGATTTTGGAATGATTTCACTAATGATTTCTTCTTTAGAAGGTTCAAAAATGTAATCACCTATTTCACTTTCATCTTCTGAAACTGTAGGAACAATAGGTAATAATTGTTGTTCACGAACAATTTGGACAGCAGCATTTTTGAATTCATTGTAAACCACAACCACTTTGTCGTATTTCCCTTCAATAAAGCTGTCCATTGCGTATTGTGCATATTCTGCTGTGTGCTCGAAAGTCAAGTCATCAAAAAGCGATGTCGCTTCACCTAAGTGTTCTGGACGATTAACCAATCCTCCATTCTTAAATGCATCATTTACCTTCTTACCGATGGTCAACAATTCAACTTTTTTACCTTTCAAATCATTAGCCAAAAGCTCGTTAATTTTCTTTGTAATGTTATTGTTGAATCCACCACACAATCCCCTATTTGATGACACCCCAATAATCAATACACTTTCAACCTCACGTTGTTCTGCGTATCTATTTTCAGAAAGATCAAGCGTAGCACTTACATTCCCAAGGATTTCTTGGATTTTGTTAGCGTAAGGGCGCAATTGTGTAATTGCATCCAAAGCCCTCTTCAATTTTGCAGCAGAAACCAATTTCATGGCTTGTGTAATCTGCATCGTTGATGAGATAGAAGTAATACGGTTTTTAATTTCCTTTAAGTTCGCCATACCCTACAATTCAATTCACTTTCAAAAAGAAAGATTAATATTTAGAAGCAATTTCTTTTGCTACTTTAGTCAATGTATCAGTAATCTCTTCAGTTAATTTACCTGCTTTTAGATCGTTCATTAAATCTTTGTGCTTAGCATCAAGGAAGTCTAAGAACTCGATTTCAAACGCTTTTACTTTTTCTACAGGTACGTTTTGGATTAACCCTTTCGTTCCAACAAAGATGATTGCTACTTGTCTTTCAACAGTAAACGGATCTCCTTCATTTTGTTTCAAGATTTCAACGTTACGTATACCTTTATCTAAAACACTTTTTGTTGCTGCATCAAGATCAGAACCAAATTTAGCAAACGCCTCAAGTTCTCTATACTGTGCTTGGTCTAATTTTAATGTCCCAGAAACTTTTTTCATTGATTTAATCTGAGCAGAACCTCCAACACGTGATACAGAAATACCTACGTTAATTGCCGGACGAATTCCTGCGTTAAATAAATCTGATTCTAAGAAAATCTGTCCATCTGTAATCGAAATTACGTTTGTTGGAATATATGCAGAAACGTCACCAGCTTGGGTTTCAATAATAGGTAGTGCTGTTAAAGAACCTCCACCTTTTACTTTTCCTTTCAATGATTCTGGTAAATCATTCATTTGAGAAGCAATACTATCATCATTAATGACTTTAGCAGCACGTTCTAATAATCTTGAGTGAAGATAGAAAACATCACCAGGATACGCCTCACGTCCTGGAGGACGACGTAACAACAATGAAACCTCACGATAAGCAACTGCTTGTTTTGATAAGTCATCAAATACAATTAAACCTGGACGTCCAGTATCACGGAAGTACTCCCCAATAGCTGCACCTGTCATTGGCGCGAAATACTGCATTGGAGCAGGGTCAGATGCATTCGAAGCAACAACGGTTGTATAAGCCATTGCTCCTGCTTCTTCTAATTTCTTAACAATTCCAGCTACCGTTGATCCTTTTTGACCTACAGCTACATATATACAATATACAGGATTTCCTGCATCGTAAAATTCTTTTTGGTTGATGATAGCATCAATAGCCACAGTTGTTTTACCTGTTTGACGGTCACCAATAATCAACTCACGTTGTCCACGACCAATTGGAATCATAGAGTCAATAGACTTAATTCCAGTTTGCATTGGCTCGGTTACAGGCTCACGGTAAATTACACCCGGTGCTTTACGTTCAATTGGCATTTCGAACAATTCACCTTCAATTTTCCCTTTACCATCAATTGGCTCTCCTAATGTGTTAACAACACGTCCAACGATACCTTCACCCACATTAATAGAAGCAATTCTTCCTAAACGTTTTACAGTATCTCCTTCTTTTACTGCTGTAGACTTACCTAAAAGTACAGCACCTACGTTGTCTTCCTCTAAGTTAAGCGCAATTCCTTGAAGTCCTCCGTCGAACTCAATAAGTTCACCGTATTGTACGCCACCTAGTCCGTAAATACGTGCAATACCATCTCCTACTGTAAGAACGGTACCTACTTCTTGAAGTTCTGCTTCCGATTTAAATCCTGAAAGCTCTTCTCTTAAAATTGCAGAAACTTCTGCTGGTTTTATATTTGCCATTTTTTCAAACTTTATATTAACGACGGGCGTTAAAATTATCGTATTAAACGTTGTTTCATTTCATTTAGTTGGTGAGCGATACTTGCATCGATACGTGTATCTCCCATCCTTACTACGAAACCACCAATTAGTGCTTCGTCAACCTTTTCTGTTAATTGAATAGAGCCTTTAATGCCTTGATTCAATTTCTCAAGAATTGTAGTTTTTACACCTTCATCTAATTTCGTAGCTGAAGTTAAAGTCATCGGTACAATTCCGCGAACAGTATTCAATTTAGTAATGAATTCCTCTGCAATAACAGGAAGAATCATTTCTCTTTTGTTTTTTGTCAATAAATGAATGAACTTTTTAGTAACATCCTGAAAGTCACCAAACAGTTTTCCAAATATATCGTTTTTTTTATCCGATTTAATTAGAGGACTATTTAAAAACACATGGAAGTCCTTATTCTCGTTTGTCGTTGCTAATAACTGCTCCATGTCGTTTAAGACTGCGTCAGTTACTTTCAACTCATCCGACAATTCAATAAGAGATTGCGCATAACGTCCTGCTACTTTAAGTCCTGCCATTATTCCTTAATTTAAATTGATGTCTTTTGCGAAGCTTTCTGCCAATTGCTTTTGCTTCTCGTCAGTAGATAACTCTTGACGTAGAATTTTTTCAGCAATTTCTAGAGCAACGCCTGCAACTTCATTTTTCAATTGGGCTACTGCTGCATTTTTCTCTGCTTCGATTGCAACACGTGCGTTCTCAACAATTTTATCTGCCTCAACAACTGCTTTAGATTTAGCTGAATCAATCATTCTATCGCTAGTCAATTTTGCTTCCTTGATCATTTCATCACGTTCAACACGTGCTTCTTTTAACAAGTTTGCATTTTGAGTTTGCAGTTTCTCCATTTCTGCTTTGGTCTTTTTCGCCATGTCCAAAGCATCCTGAATATTTTCCTCACGCTTATTTACGGCTGCCATGATAGGCTTCCAAATAAACTTGGTTAAAATGAACATGAGGATGATGAAGGTCAAACCTGTCCAAAATATCAACCCTAAATCTGGTGTAATTAAATCCATTTTTTAATCTTTTTCTCTTGTGATAATCTTTTTAAAAATCTCCGCACAACCAACCGTTGCACGGAGACTTAACTTGTTTTTTACTATCCTTGAAGCAAAGCGACAACAATACCAAACAAAGCAGCACCCTCAATAAGTGCAGCTGAGATGATCATTCCCGTTTGAATCTTAGAAGCAGCTTCCGGTTGGCGAGCCATTGCGTCCATTGCTGAACCTCCGATTTTACCAATTCCTAACGCAGCACCTAGTACAGCGATTCCAGCTCCTATAGCAGCTAATCCAGTCATAACTATTTGTTTTTATAAAGATTACTAATTAATTAATGCTCTTCTGCAACTGCTCCTCCGATGAAAAGCGCAGATAACATTGTAAAAATGAAGGCTTGTAAAAAAGCGACTAACAATTTCAACACCAAAATAAACAATGACATTGGTATTGATAGTCCACTCCACGCCGCACTTCCGAACGTAAAGATAATTCCTGTTAATGATAATATAATAATGTGCCCTGCTGTGATGTTCGCAAACAAACGAATCATTAAGGCAAATGGTTTAGTAAAAATCCCGATAACTTCTACTGGAATCATAATCGGCAACAACCAAAACGGAACGCCTGGCGTTGCAAAAATATGTCTCCAATAGTGTTTGTTCCCTGAAAATACAGTCACCAGCATCGTTAGCACTGCCAAAGTCAATGTAAAACTAATGTCTCCTGTTAAGTTAGAACCTCCTGGAAAAACAGGAACCAAACCTAACATATTGTTGATCCATATAAAAAAGAAGGCCGTCAATAAGTAAGGCATAAACTTTCTATACTTTGCCTCTCCGATATTTTCTTTAGCGATATCATCACGCACAAAAAGAACGATAGGCTCAATAAATCTAGCCAATCCTCGTGGCGGGTGTAGTCCATCACTCTTATATGTTCTTACAGCTGCTTTTAATAAAAGAAACAATAAAAGCCCTGAGAAAAACAATGTAAACACGTGCTTTGTAATAGAGAAATCATAAGGTTTTGGATTAATCACATGTCCCTCAGCGTCGAAATCTAACCGACCTTGCTCATTTAACTTATAAATGTTTTCGTGGAAAATACCGTAACCCAACTCTTCGTTTGCAAAGTAGTAATCCTCACCTCCATCTGGGGTTGTGATTTCAACAGGATCATTTTCGTGATATAGTCTTTTTGAAGAAAAAACCTTTACACCGTTATCAATTAAGATAACTGGTAAGTTTATGGAAACATGTTGTTTTTCACCATTCGCATCAGGGTAAGAAAGAATGTGCCACTCGTGCGCATCTTTAATGTGATGCATAATCATTCCTTTTACGTCTACAGGCTCCCCTTCTTGAGATGAACCAGAGAAAACTGGTGCTGATAGCAAGATTGCTACCATCCAAACTAATGCTTTAAGCGTCGTATTCAACATTGTTATCACTTTAAAAATGAATCGTTCTGTTCAAATTTGGGTGCAAAGGTATATATTCTTTTCCAAAGGTCAATGAAATTTATTTGGTTTTGGTTATTTTTTCGACAAACACCTGTGTTTACTGGCTATACAGGCAGAGATGGGAAATCGATATTGTTAATAACCTGTTGAGAACCTTCTTTACTTCGCCATTTAAAGCAGGGCAAAAATCAATAATTCAATTCATAACTATTTAATACATTCCGTAGAGGCATAGAAATAATCTCCTCAATACATTTCAAAGAAAAACTGAACCACCATTGACTAAAAGCACCACAGGTTCACATGAGAATAAAATTCTATGGCCATTTTAAGAGTAGACCATTAGGTGTTAGCCATTAGACTTTTTGTCTAACACCTAATATCCGATAAGATTTTTAGAAGCTAAAGCGAGAGGCACTAATCCCGAGGCCTATCAGGAGCATAGTTTTAACTCAAACTAGGACCAATAAAACCTATTGAATCTTTAAGTTCTTTCCGAAGGAGGCCTTAATGTTCAATCTTCTTCCTATTTTTGCGCTTATAAATTTAATATTATGTATAGAACGCACACCTGTGGCGAGTTACGCCTGTCAAATGTTGGAAATGAAGTAAGCCTTAGTGGTTGGGTACAACGTACACGTGAAATGGGGGGAATGACCTTTGTTGATCTTCGCGATCGTTATGGAATTACACAATTGGCTTTTAGTACACATGATAATGATGAATTGAACCAAAAAGCACGAAAATTAGGACGTGAATTTGTGGTTCAAGTTAAAGGTGAAGTAATTGAGCGTTCTAGTAAAAATAAAAACATTCCAACTGGAGAAGTAGAAATTAAAGTAACTGAACTGAATATTCTAAATGCAGCAAAAACGCCTCCTTTTACTATTGAAGATGAAACGGATGGTGGTGATGAGCAGCGAATGAAATACCGTTATTTGGATATCCGCAGAAATACAATTCTCGACAAGTTACGCTTGCGAAACAAAGTGGCATTGGAAACAAGAAAATTCTTAGACTCTGTAGATTTTATGGATATTGAAACTCCATATTTAATTAAATCGACACCAGAAGGAGCCAGAGACTTTGTTGTTCCTAGTAGAATGAACCAAGGCGAATTCTATGCCTTGCCACAGTCTCCCCAAACGTTCAAGCAATTATTAATGGTGTCTGGAATTGATAGGTATTACCAAATTGTGCGTTGTTTTAGAGATGAAGATTTACGTGCTGATCGTCAGCCTGAGTTTACTCAAATTGACTGTGAAATGTCTTTTGTTGAACAAGAAGATATCTTAAACACTTTTGAAGGATTGGTAAAACACTTATTCAAAACATGTAGAGGTGTTGAATTTACAGAAGATTTTCCACGTATGACTTATGCTGAAGCAATGGAGCGTTATGGTTCCGACAAACCAGATATTCGTTTTGGAATGGAATTTAAAGACATGAATTCTGTTGCCCAAAATAAAGGGTTTAAAATTTTTGATGATGCGGAATTAGTTTTAGGGATTGTTGCACAAGAATGTGCAGTTTATACACGTAAACAATTGGATGCCTTAACTAAATGGGTGCAGCGTCCACAAGTAGGCGCAAAAGGATTAGTGTATTGTAAATATAACAATGACGGGACTTTCAAAAGTTCTGTAGACAAATTTTATAGTCAAGAAGATCTGCAAGCATGGGCAGATTTAACAGGTGCTAAACCTGGAGATTTGATGCTCGTTTTAAGCGGTGAAACTAATGCTACACGTAGTCAAATGAATGACTTGCGTTTACACATGGGAGATGAATTAGGGTTAAGAAATCCAAATGAATTTAAACCTTTATGGGTGATTGACTTCCCCCTATTGGAATGGGATGAAGATTCAAACCGTTACCATGCAATGCACCACCCTTTTACTTCTCCTAAAACAGAAGATATTGCTCTATTAGCAACTGATCCTGGAAAGGTTCGTGCCAATGCATATGATTTAGCAATGAATGGTGTTGAACTAGGTGGAGGCTCTATTCGTATCCATGACAAAACACTTCAAGCAAAAATGTTTGAACACCTTGGATTTACAGATGAAGAAGCAAAAAAACAATTTGGTTTCTTAATGGATGCATTTGAATTTGGTGCACCTCCACATGGTGGAATTGCCTTTGGATTAGATCGTTTGGTGGCAACGATGGGTGGTTCTGACTCTATTCGTGATTATATTGCATTCCCTAAAAACAATGCTGGACGTGATGTTATGATTGATGCGCCAGCAACTATTGATGATGCACAATTAGAAGAATTGGCTTTAAAGGTTGAAATTAAAGACTAGTTGAATAATGATTAATGTAAAATGATAGATGTGAACAACACATCCCTATCATTTTACATTTTTCAATCAATTAAGCTCCAATATAGAACTCCACCAAACCAGTTTGAACATCATACATCCCCCCGATAATTTTTATTTTCCCCTTACGCTCTAGCGCATACAAAATAGGGCTTCTTTCACGAATTTCTTTCATTGAATTTAAAACATTTTCCTTTCCAACTTCATTTACGGCTTCGGGGGTTGTAATATCTTTAAAATTCAACTTTGCTTTTTCTATTGCTGGATTAATTTTAGCCAGCAAGTTTGAAATATGGCCAAGCTTTACACCATGACAAGCAGAAGTTACTGCACCACATTTCGTATGACCTAGTACCATAACAAGTTTAGACCCTGCAACTTTACAAGCATATTCTAAAGAACCCAAAACATCTTCATTAACTATGTTTCCAGCAACTCGTGCATTAAAAACATCTCCAATTCCTTGATCAAAAATTTGCTCTGTAGTTGCTCTTGAATCAATGCACCCCAATACAATAGTATGAGGATATTGCCCTACAGAGGTGACCTTTACTTGCTCTAATAAGTCACGCTCCATCATTTTTCCACTAGCAAACCTTTGGTTACCTTCAATAAGGAGTTGTTTGATTTCTTGCGGCGTTAACTTACTCTGATTTTCTTTTGTTTGCGTTTCCATCTTTTCATCTCTAAATTTTATCCAAATCAAAATTAAATCTTTAGCAATTAAGATAGTGTCACAAAAGGTACACGACTTTACTCGACTTTTTATAAAAGCCAATTCATTCAACCCGTTTTTTTAATTAGATGGAGGATTTTTGGAAATTTTCACAAACTGTGGCATTCCAATTGCTTAACTTGCGACAAATTCTTTGTTCTATAGTAGCTTGAAAAACTTACCTTATGAAGAATATTATTTACTTTTGTATAAAATTTTAAACAATGAAATTAATTATTGTATTCTTTTTAATGGTTATTACACCAGTTGCTTTTTCGCAAAATGAATGGTGGAAAAGTGGGTCTGACAAGAAAAAAGAACAAAACAAAAAAGAAGACACACAGGAGAGCAAAGATGTTCAACCAATAATGAAGGACAGTGTATTTTACCACTCAGAAAAACCAAAAGTCATTGAACCTGGGAAAATTCAGGTAGTGAAAAGTACTTCTGTGGATAAAATCATCAAATTTAAATCTGCAACCATTCCACCAAACATGGGTCCGATAATGAACGGATATCGCATTCAATTGTTTTTTGACCAATCAAGAAGTCAAGTCGACAATGCACGTTCTACCGCACTGCAAATGGACAGCGAAACATCTACATATATTGAATACAAAGCTCCAAACTACCTCCTGTTATTAGGCGATTTTAGAACGCAATTAGAAGCAGAAAAAATGCGTGCTAAATTAACTTCAGAGTTTCCAGAAGCAATTGTTGTTGAGGATAAAATCAATTTACCCAAGATTAAAGAGATTGAAAAGAATGAGGAGACTGATTAGCAGTTTGATTTTTCTATTCATACGATAATGTTTATAAACATGGAGAAAGGAAAACCTCAAGAACAGCCCAACAATCCTTTGCATGGTGTTAAGCTAGCAACCATATTAGATGTACTGACGACTGAATACAGCTGGGAAGAGTTGTATGAAATGGTAAACATCAATTGCTTTAAAAGTAACCCTTCGATTAAATCCAGCTTGAAGTTTTTAAGAAGAACCCCATGGGCAAGAGAAAGGGTTGAAGGAATTTACCTTAAATCTTTAAGAATTAAAAAGAAAGGTCCTTTACAAAAGAAAAAGCCTTTAAATTCTGAAAAGAAGCCACCTTTACAAAGCTATGGTTCTAAACCTTCTTATTTAGATTAACTTACCTCTTAGATAAAATCAAAGCCTGTTACGTATGTAGGCTGATTAAATTCAATTTTGGGTTGATTTTCTTGTGTTCTAATGACTAAATCCACTTCGTGAACACCATTGACTTTGTTTAAAAGTCCCCAGTTTATTTTGTTCTTTACATCAATATACAAAGGTTCTTTCTGATCCACCCACCAAATCATTGTGTTCTTCTTTTCATGGAATAGAATTCCTTCAAACAACTGCTCTAACCATTCGTGGTTATGGTCTTTACACCAAATCGAATCCACAACACTAAACACATGCGAATTAGGTCGAATAACCTTACGTAAACCAGGCACATAAGGAATGATGTTTTTTAGCAAAACTCCATTTTTACCCGGCAACCGAGATATTTTCCATTCCGCACTATGTGTTTTGGCCAAAGCAACTATCTCTCCTCCTACTTTCAGTGTATAAAATGGATCTTCATTAAAGGTGTGGTGTGTAAAGTAGAAAGGCGCTTTTCCATAAGTTTCTTTCACCTTCTCGCGAATAAAATCATTCACTTTTACTGCAGAGACTCCCTCTTGCTTTTTAGGTTTAACCCTACTGAATGTTTGTGTAGCAATTTTGGCTGCCGTATAGAAGTCAAAGTTTTGACTCATCCATAATGACCTTTCATTTCTTGGGTCGATATAAGCATAAAACGTAGAAGGTCGATCTTGTTCCAATTCAAAAGCGTGATCAAAGAACTCACCTATTCTTTTTTTCAATCCTGAATTTGAAGCTTTCGAACGAGGTTGCTGACTATTTGCTTGCATCCCTATATCAAACGCGAAATATCTTACATACCAATTGATAGGTCTTCGGCAGAAGGTAATATTTCCAAGAACTTTCTCATTTCTTTCCAAATTCAGAAACAAAGGTTTATAAACTTGCTGAATGCGTTGCTCAAGTCGTTGATGTTGATAACGGGCTCCATTTGAGCCTAAAGTAACAGACTTCAATAGATTTAAAACTTCGTCATTATAACTCTCTCGCAATACAAATGGCGCCCTTACCTTCATTTTATTTAAAATTAAAAACTCATTTCAACAATCTGCTCTGCTTCAGCTGGAGTAAGGTCTTTACGTTCTCCTAATCCTTCCCATCCACGCTCCTCAAAACGTTTTCTAATCGTTTGCGGAGTCGACTGATAATCGTCTGAATAGTCTGATAACTTGGTTTTTACTCCTAATGATTCGAAGAATATTTTGGTGCGGTTGATGGCCTCTTCACCACAAGATCCTTCTAGACCAAAAATACGCTGACCGTATTGAATGAGCTTTTCCTTTTTATTATCAAATTTAACCTTGTACAAGTTTGGAGCGATAATCGCCAATGTTCTGGCATGATCAATTCCGTGTAGGGCGGTCAGTTCGTGACCAATCATGTGTGTTGCCCAATCATAAGCTACACCAGCACGTAAAGTTCCATTTAAGGCCATCGTTGCACACCACATTAAGTTACTTGCGGCTTGATAATCAGATGCGTCTTCCAAAACTTTAGGGCCGATTTCAATTAAAGTTGCAAGAATCCCTTCTGCAATTCTTTCTTGCAGCAAGTTACCCGAAGGATAAGTCATGTATTGCTCTAAGGTATGCATATAAGCATCCACGATTCCGTTAGCAATTTGTTTTTTCGGCAGTGTTTTAACAACAGTTGGGTCTAAAAAGGAGAATTTCGGAAATCCTTGTGGTCCACCCATTGTTCTTTTTTCTTTTAGCCTACTGTTTGAAATCACCGCACCTGAGTTCATTTCTGAACCAGTCGCAGGCAAAGTCAACACCGTACCAAAAGGCAAAGCATCGGTAAATTTACATCCTTTTTTCTGGGATAAAACATCCCAAGGATCACCATCATATTTTGCAGCTGAAACAATAAATTTGGTTCCGTCAATCACTGAACCTCCTCCGATGGCCAAAACGAAGTCAACCGGATTTTCTTTGATTTGTTCAACGGCTTTCATTAAAGTATCATACTCTGGATTGGCTTCAATCCCTGAAAACTCAATCACATCGTAATCATTAAGTGCTGACATTACGGCATCATAAACTCCGTTTTTCTTAATGCTCCCTCCACCATAAGTAATCATTACTCTGTTACCAGATGTTGCATCTTTTATCCTTGCTGGAATTTGATCGTACGTATCTTTTCCAAAGATGACTTTTGTTGGATTATAGTATTCGAAATTATTCATGTTTAATATTTTAAATTGTTTGAAATAAATCTTCTAATGGTCGGCGTACTTTTTTAAATTTTAATCTGTAATCTTCCGCTGAGCGATGGCCAAGAGCAAACATAACCACTGCATCTAAATGTTGTTCATTAAACCCTAATTCTTCATTGAGTCGTTTACGGTCAAAGCCTTCCATCGGACAAGCATCAATGCCTTCCACGGCGCACACGGTCATTAAGTTACCCAAAGCAATATACACCTGATTGTCCATCCATATTTTTTGTTGTTCTTCAGGTATTGCAAGACTAACACGTAAGGATTTGTCATAATCTTGCATTGACTTATGTGAAACTTCGAGCTCATTTACTGCAGCTGCTTCTTCTATAAAGGAGTCGATATCTTCAGGTTTAACATCCGTTTTTCTGCACATAATTAACAAATGAGAAGCTTCTTCAATTTGCGGTTGATGGTAGGCAATGGGAGTAATTTTCTTTTTAATTTCTTTAGATTCTACCATCACAAACTTCATTAATTGTAACCCCATAGAAGTTGGCGTTAATTGCAAAGCTTTTTTTATTCTATCAATTTGTTCAACTGATAGTTTTTTTGTCGGGTCGAATTTTTTTACCGCATACCGCCAATTTAAGGCTTCTAATACATCCATTTCATTAAAATTAGTCAATTAATTACAAAAATACTTTTTCACAATCGATAAAAGCACTTGATTCAAAACGAAATTCGGTTATATTTGTTCATTATCATTTTAAAATCAAACTTATTCATAAAATGGCAAAAGAAAAAACAAGGTTCTCAGATGAAGAACTACAAGAATTCAAAGAAATAATTGAGAGCAAATTGGTTGAAGCTGATGAGGATTTACAAATCCTAAAAGACTCTCTTTCATATAAAGATGATCATGGTACCGACGATACAGGACGTTCTTTCAATATGATGGAAGACGGATCGGATACTTTATCTCGTGAAGAAATGGCACAATTGGCTTTGCGTCAAGAAAAATTCATTCAAGCATTGAAAAACGCTTTGATCAGAATTGAAAATAAAACTTACGGTGTTTGTCGTGTAACGGGTAAATTAATTCAAAAAGAAAGGTTAAAACTTGTTCCTCATGCTACACTAAGCATTGAAGCCAAAAATCAGCAAGACTCGTAAACAAATTAAGGTTTGAGAAAACGTTATTTAATTACATTCAGTGTAGTTCTTTTGATTTTAATTTTAGACCAAGTGGTCAAAATTTGGGTCAAAACAAACTTCACCCATGACGACCCTAGCGTTCCCTTAATCGGGGAATGGTTTCGTTTAAATTATGTCGAAAATCAAGGAATGGCTTTCGGGACACAACTTGGCGGAGGAATGTGGGGTAAATTGTTACTCTCCCTGTTTAGGGTTGGGGCAATAATTGCTATTGTAATTTATATACTCAAACAAATAAAACTCAAAGAAGTTAAATTAGAGTTTCTAATTGTTGCAGGACTAGTACTTGCTGGTGCTGCTGGAAACCTTTTTGACTCCATGTTTTACGACTTTATGTTTAAGGACTATTTTGACCCTTGTCTTTCATACAATCAGGTCGAGGGATCGGGTATTTGGGCAGAATGCTCTTACTATGGTTACACTGAAAATGTAGAAGTTCGTCATCGTGGATTTCTATTTGGAAACGTAGTTGATATGTTTCAATTCTATGCCGTTTGGCCTTCATGGGTTCCTTGGCTAGGAGGATCTCAAGTCTTTCCTGCGATATGGAACATTGCTGATGCCGCTATCTCTGTTGGAGTAATCATGGTGCTCTTCCGTCAAAAGGTATACTTCCCTAAAAAGTAAACCTAATCATCATCATTCTCTTGAATTTCTCATTGCAGAAAAGTCCAACCGCTCACCCACAATTATTACTGCTGGTCAAATATTGAATTATAATGTAGCTTTATTCTCTATTTTCACTTTCGTTATCGGAAATAATTGATCTTTTAAAGTATACATTATGAAAAAAGCACTATTCGTTGGCTTATTGCTTTCTACAGGAATAAGTTTCGCTCAAGAAGCTCCAACATTTCAACGTTGTTTCTCTCCTGAATATATAGATTATCAAGAAGGGAAAACACCAGGTTTTAAAGCCCATGTAGATGAACAGTTTACAATTGCAAAAAGTGGTGTTGTGTCAAAAACGAATGAAACTTATACCATTCCAGTTGTAGTACATATTGTGCACAAGACTCCAGAACAGAATATTCATGATAGTGTTGTCTACAATCAAATCATGACATTAAACGAAGACTTTCAGCGCAAGAATGCCGACACGGTCAACTTAAGAAGTGATTTTGACTTTGTTGTTGGTGGCTCAAATATAGAATTTAGACTCGCAACAATTGACCCTGATGGAAATCCAACAACGGGAATCACCAGAACATCAACCACAACAGAGTCATTCATGGATCTGATGGGTTTTTTTCAAGGTGACATGAGTGCAATGGAGGCTGTGAAAAGCAATAACGAAGGAGGTATTGATCCATGGGATCAATCCCGCTACCTTAACATTTGGGTTTGTAATATGGCCGTTAACGGTTCTCCAGCGATATTAGGATATGCAACCCCACCTACAGGAATGTCAAACTGGCCTCCTGGCTCTACAGCCGGAATGAGTGACGGAGTTGTAGTCCAATATCAAGCATTTGGCTCAAATAATCCCAATGACCTTGGTTTTGGCTTTGAAGTATTGGGAAGAACAACAACCCATGAAGTTGGACACTACCTTGGATTACGTCACATTTGGGCTGATGGAGACTGTACGAAGGAGGATGGTATTGATGATACGCCAAATGCAACGGATAAATCAACAGGTTGTCCAACAACTGCTAACACATGTGTCGACAATATTGGTGGAATAGATTTACCAGACATGGCAGAAAACTACATGGATTATTCAGATGAATCATGTCAAAACTCATTTACCAAAGGGCAAGTTGCTTTAATGCATGGTGTTTTAGAAAATCAACGTTACGATTTGGTATACAACAACCCAGCATCTGTCAATGAAGAGCGTTTTACTGCTGCTCTATACCCTAACCCAACTGATCATTTATTGAATATTGAAATCAATAATGGTCAAGTTGAAAACGTAGTCATCTTTAACTCATTTGGACAAGAAATTCAGTCTGTAAAGTATTCTAAATCTTCTTTACAGTTAGATGTAAGTCACCTAGAAAAAGGCGTTTACTTAATGAAAATCACTGATCATTCAGGAGCAAATGTCGTAAAGCGTTTTGTAAAACAGTAACATAATAACCCCCTCATAAAATGGAAAAGTCATCACAAGGTGACTTTTCTTTTTTGGGATTAATTTGAAGAAATATAGCAATTGCTTTTAGCTTGAGAGTTTCTATTCATCTTTTTTGAGCTTTAAAAAGTGAATCACCAAACCCAATTCAAAAAACAATCCGCTATTCATATTGCGATTGACTTTTGACCAACCAGCATTCATACCAGCAACATGATTTATAGCGTATTTACCTACATTGTGACAATAGCCTATGCCTAACTGAATGGCTTCAACTCTTTTTTTATTCAAATAAAATCTTTGGTGAAAAGAATAAGTCAATCGATGGACTTCACTTGCCATATAGTATTCAGTAAAGCCTTCATGCTTATACCTAAGTTCTCCCTTAAAATTAAAACTATAGTTAAAAGAAAGCATTGATTCCATCAATCCAGATTCGCTTCTCAACAATCTGAATTTCAAACCACTTCCTATTATATAAGAATGATTTATTCCTGCGCCAATATTCAATTCGATGTTGTTCTGTAATACACTTGGTTGATAAGAGAAGAAAACGCCCCACAAGCCATAAGGAGCGCGATAGCCTATTGCAGTTCCAACATTCATCCTTTCATCAGACTTGTTTTCTTGAGCAATTGCAGGGCGTGATAGAAAATAAAATATAAAAATAACGCTGAGTGTTGTTTTTATATACACAATTGTTTTCCTCAAGGATTTGTCTCTCATTGAAAGGCTGAGGGCAGGTTTCATCAAGACATTATCCTAGCATAAACAGCAGTTCCAGGGAATTTTTCCATTATTTTCTTGATCAATGCAGTAATTGGAATAGACAAAATCAATCCTGGAATACCCCAAATAAAGCCCCAAAGCGTTAACATCACCAATACTGTGACGGTATTAATGGAGAAAGATTTCCCCATAAGAATAGGCTCCAAAATTCCCCCAAACAAGACTTGCACACCAGAGATTACGATAACAAAGAAAGCCATTGAACCACTAACGTTTAGTTCCACAAGTGCAAAGGCAGAAAGCACCACTACAGAAATCACAGACCCGATCATTTGAATAAAGTTAATCAGGAAGGCAAATACCCCCCAGAAGATAGGGAAACTAACATCAAAGGCATAACATGCCAGGCTGAATCCTAATCCTGTAAAGAAGCTCAGCAAAAACTTCACAATCATAAACTTGAAAATATCCTTCTCTATTTGTCTAAAAGTTTTTACAGAAGCGTATTTCTGCTTAAAAATAAGCAATTCCATCACCTTTTGGATATTCATTGAACCAGCCAGTAAAAGCACCATGAAGAAGAGCGTCATCAATGCCATGCTTACAAATTTTCGGGCAAAATTCAGTCCGCTTCCAACATTTCCAAACAAGTTTGCGCTCACTTTTTCGTCATTCATCAATGCTTGAAATTTCGTCTCTCCTTCAGCAGGTTCAATCCCCATCATATCAACGATTGGTGAAACTACATCGTTCATTCGATCATTGAATTTTTCGGTAAAATTATCATCGGCATTAGACAGTTCTTGACCGGTGAGTTGTACCATCTCAAAAGCACCTATAAAACCAAGGGTAACTATAATTAAAGCAACAATTACTCCGAAAATATTAGGGATTTTTTTTCTTCTAAACCAGCGCATAAGAGGTGAAAATACAAGGGCGGCAAATAGTCCAAAAACTAATGGAATAAAAATAATCGATAACACACTTAACAGATACATTATCAAGGGCACTACTATGATAAGTAGCAACTTACGGATGGCTAATAGTTCGCTTCGCATTTGTGTTGTTTATAAAGTCCAATATTAACAAATAAAAACAAAACATTCCTTATTAAGGAAGATTCAAATTCATAAAAGTTGATAAAAGCGTCATTCAAAAAGAAAAATTCAAAATTATAGGTCAAAAAAATTATCTTTAGCTGAATCGTATGAAAACAATCAAAAAAAAAGTATTATATCTCTCCTATGATGGGATGACTGATGCACTTGGTCAATCTCAGGTTTTACCCTATCTATTTGGTTTGGCCAAAAAAGACATCTGTATACATTTGGTGAGTTTTGAGAAAAAGAACTATACGGATGATCTACCGAGAATTAAGGCTTTGTTTGAAGAAAACGACATCATTTGGCATCCTCAATTTTATACTAAAACCCCACCTTTAATATCTACTCTCAAAGATATTCTAAAAATGAAAAAAGTGGCCTTGAAACTACATGAGACCATTCATTTTGATATTGTTCATTGCCGCAGTTATATTCCTGCAATTATCGGTAGGTACTTTCAGCGGGAAAAAGGATTGAAATTTGTTTTTGATATGCGTGGGTTTTGGGCAGACGAACGTGTTGAAGGGGGAATTTGGAACCTTAAAAATCCTGTTTTCAAAAAGGCTTATCGCTATTTTAAGGGCAAAGAAATTGATTTTTTTAGCAATGCTGACGTCATTATTTCACTCACCCATAATGGCAAAGAAGAAATTGAGTCATGGAACAACCTACCTCATCCGTTAACAATAGAAGTTATTCCTTGTTGTGTTGACCTTGTTCATTTTGATCCTTCAAAAATTGAAACTGCTCAAACAAATGCGGTTAAACAAAAGCTAGAAATTCAAGAAAATGATTTTGTTCTGGGTTATGTTGGGTCTATCGGAACTTGGTATATGTTAGATGAAATGCTCGATTTCTATTCACATCTTCGCAAGCACAAAAAGGACTCTAAATTTTTATTTTTATCAAGAGAACCTAAAGAAAATATCGTTTCCATTGCTAGAGAAAAAGACATTCCTGAGGATGAAGTCATTGTTGTTGGCACAAAACATAATGAAGTACCGTTGTATGTTTCTGTTTTTGATTATTCCATCTTTTTTATTCGTCCAACTTTTTCTAAAAAGGCCTCCTCTCCTACTAAACAAGGTGAATTAATGGCTATGGGAGTTCCCATTATTTGTAATGCAGGAGTGGGCGACACCGATAAAATCATCATGGATTCTAGCGCAGGAAAAGTGCTTCATCAACTGAATGAGGAGTCTTATGCGCAATGTCATTTACATCCTGAAAAATACAACAAACAGAAAATCAGAGCTGGAGCAGAAAAATGGTATAGTTTAGAAAATGGAGTGGAGAAATACTATGAAATATACCTGAGTTTATTGGGTTTGGAAAATGCAGATAAAAATTTAGGATAACTTCGGCTAAACATATTTCAACAAAACTCAAAACACCACAAATATCACATGGTAAGAATTCGTGCGGAACGGAATTTTGATTTAATTTGTTCTAATTCTAATCTCCACCATGAATTTGGATATTGAAAAGTTACTGATTTAGTTCGAAGTCTTTCTAAGAGAAGAAAAACCAATTCATCAAAAACATAATCTATTTTGATCTCGCCTGTATGCTCTTGCTCAAAACTCTTGCTGTTCTAATGTGCATCTAACCAGTTTTCAGCAAATTCCATTTCAACATCCAATGGGACAACGAGTTCTACAGCACCTTCCATTTCTTCTTTTACAATTTTGGAAATGATGTCTTTTTCTGATTTTAGTACATCAAAAACCAATTCATCATGTACTTGGAGCAACATTCTAGAACTGAGTTTTTGCGCTTTCATTTTTCTATAAATATTGATCATTGCCACTTTGATAATATCAGCAGCACTACCTTGAATTGGTGCATTTATAGCATTTCGTTCTGCAAATCCACGAACAATAGCATTCGAAGAATGAATGTCTGGTAAATAACGACGACGTTTCATAATGGTTTCCACATAACCCTTCTCTTTGGCTTCTTCCTTCGCTTTTTCCATGTAGGTTTTAATCGTGGGGTATTGTTCAAAGTAACTGTCGATAATCGACTTTGCTTCTCTACGAGAAATACCAAGGTTTTGTGCTAAACCGAATGCAGATTGACCGTAAATAATTCCAAAGTTAACCGCTTTGGCGTTACTTCTTTGTTCTCTGGTCACTTCTTCCAACTCTACACCATATACTTTGGCAGCAGTTGCAGCGTGGATGTCGAGTTTATTTTGGAATGCCTCAATCATTGTTTTATCTCCACTTAAAGCAGCGATAATACGCAATTCAATTTGAGAATAATCGGCAGCCATTAAATAGTAATCATCATTTTTTGCCACAAATGCTTTACGAATTTCCCTTCCTTTCGGTGTACGAATTGGAATGTTTTGAAGGTTGGGATTGGTTGAACTTAATCTTCCTGTTGCCGCTACCGTTTGCATATAATGCGTGTGCAATCTACCATCGTTTTCGTCTACCAATGTTGGCAGTGGATCCACATAAGTGCTCTTCAATTTTCTTAAGGAGCGATAATCTAAAATCAAAGGAATAATTTCGTGATCATTGATGTGTTTTTGCAAGGTATCCTCTGAAGTTGAATACTGACCTGTTTTGGTCTTCTTTGGCTTCTTCGCAATCTCTAGCGTTTCGAATAAAACTTCCCCTAATTGTTTTGGTGAATCCAAATTAAATTCAACCCCAGCCAATGCCAGAACCTTCTCCTCGATTTCTTTTAAAGTGACCTCTAATTCGTTTGAAAACGCTTTTAAACGCTCAATATCGAGTTGAATACCTTCTTGTTCCATCGCTTTTAGGACTTCAGAGAGTGGCATTTCAATTTCATAAAACAAATCTTTCAGATGATCCTTTTGAATTTCTGGTTCAAAAAGCTCTTTTAGTTGCCAAGTAATGTCGGCATCTTCACAAGCGTAATCCACAATTTCCTTTTGTGGAATATCACGCATTGTTTTTTGATTTTTTCCTTTCTTTCCAATCAAATCTTCAATTGGAAAAGTGGTGTATTTTAAATAATATTCGGCAAGTGCATCCATATTGTGTCTGCCATCAGGTGAAAGCAAATAATGAGCAATCATCGTGTCAAAACGTGGCCCGCGCAACTTTATTCCATAACGGTTAATGACCTGCTCATCGTACTTTATATTATGAGCAACTTTTTCCACCTTTTCAGATTCAAAATAAGGAGCAAATAGTTGAACGAGTGCTTTTGCTTCATCAAAGTCTTCTGGAAAAGGAACGTAAAAAGCTTCTTTGGCTTTAAAGGAGAATGCTATTCCTACCAAATCGGCATTTCTTGCTTCAAGGCTATTCGTTTCGGTGTCAAAACACACCGATTTTTGCTTGAGCAATAGTTCAACTAATTCTTGTTGTTCTTTCTCTGTTTCTACAAAATGATAATTCGCTTTTTCAGTGGCTAAACTTTTTAATTCACTAGTTTCTACTGTTTCCTGTTGTTCGGGAGTCTGAGTTGCCCCAAATAAATCCAATTGTCCGTCCGTAGAGGGCACACTTGAATTCGTAATTACTATTTCTTCTCCCAGTACGCGCTTAGCAATATTCCTAAATTCTAATTCTGTAAATATTTCACGGATTTTCTCTTCGTCTGGAGGACAAATTTTCAAATCTTCAGCATCAAAAAGAACATCTACATCGGTAATAATTGTCGCTAACTTTTTAGACATTAACCCTTGCTCCATGAAGTTAATTACGTTTTCTTTTTGCTTTCCTTTGAGTTCATCAACGTGTTCAAAAAGTCCCTCCATCGAACCATATTTCTTCACCAATTTTTTAGCTGTTTTTTCACCAATTCCAGGAATTCCAGGAATATTATCTGAAGCGTCACCCCATAATCCTAAAATATCAATTACTTGCGAAGGATGTTCAACTTCAAATTGGGCTTGAATTTCTGGCACTCCTAGAACTTCAGCAGGTTTTTTACCCCGTCCGGGTTTATACATGAAAGACTTTTCAGTAACCAACTGACCAAAATCTTTATCAGGAGTCATCATGTAAGTTGTAAACCCTTCTTTTTCTGCCATTCTAGCCAAGGTCCCAATAACATCATCTGCTTCGTATCCTTCCTTCATCAAAATCGGAATTTTAAAGGCTTCGATAATGCGTTTGATGGGTTCAATCATATTGCGAATATCTTCTGGCATTTCTTCACGTTGCGCCTTGTATTCAGAAAACTCCTCAATGCGATTTGTTGCTCCACCCGGAGGGTCAAAAACGACTGCAATATGTGTTGGCTCCTCCTTTTTTATTACATCCAGCAATGCATTAGTAAAGCCAAATGCTGCTGAAGTATTCTCACCTTTTGAATTCATCCTTGGATTCTTGAAAAAAGCAAAGTAAGATCTATAGATCAATGCAAATGCATCAAGAAGGAATAGTTTTTTATCAGTTTTTGGAGTCAACATAATGTGAAAATTTGAATTGAAATCAAAGATAGCTTTTTAAATGGAAAATTTTTTAATTACGAATGTAAGAATTGATGATTAAAACAGAGTGGGTAGTTTGTGGAATTGAACGCGGTTTTAAATAACTCGTAAGTAGGGTGTCTTTGCCCACAGATTAAGCACATTAAATCAATTAAAAAGTAGTATTCACCTAGATTTTCTGAAAATCTAACCCTGTACTAATGTACAAGACAATTGTATTAATAGTCAAAATAGTATCATTTATCGATAAATAACCCGTCTTTAACTTGGTGAACTCTATTAAGTTTGTTATTATTGTCATTGATTGAATAACTATAGTTTTATAGTATTTAAACACAGAAAGCATGAAAAACCTACTTTTACTAGTATTCCTTTTAGGAGTACAAATCAGCACGTTTTCACAAAACGAATATCTATTAAAACTTCATTCCTTTAACGGTGAGTCTCCGAAAACTGCCTTTAGCGAAATAACAAGGGAGCTAGAAGTATCTCATCGGTATATCAATGATAGTATCCTGACTTTTCAGTCACCTTTGTTGATTACAATAAATGAAATGGCTCAATTTGTTGAATTGCATGGATACGAAATTGAAGATTTTCAAATCCTTACAGACAATACAGACAATACAGACAATACAGACAAACCAATAAATAATTCTGGAAACGTCCTAAAAAATGGTAATCAGGATTGTGAAAACGCAACAATGGTTTGTGATGCAGCAAGTTTTAGTGGAAACGCCAGTGGAAGCGGTAGTAATCAAGAGTTAAACGGTAGTAACAGCGGGTGCTTATCTTGGGAACATCAATCTTCTTGGTATTATATAAATGTCGGAAGTTCCGGAACTTTAGAGATGACAATTTCACCAACTGCCTCAGATGATTATGACTGGGCAATCTGGGGGCCATTTACAGAAGCGACAGCGAATGCCAATTGCCCGCCCACTTCTGGGCCTGTTCGGTGTTCATGGGCTGAAGGATATGGTGATACTGGAATGAGGAGTGGTACAACTAACCCTTGTAGCTGGAAATGGGGGTGCTTCTGTTTTGCTGATTGTGACCCAAACTCCGAAAATGCATATGGTAACGGCTGGGTTGCACCATTAAACGTCCAAGAAGATGAGGTTTACATTCTGCTGATAGATAACTACTCAACATCTAACAATCCATTCGACCTGACTTGGGGAGGTACAGCAGGTTTAGAATGTACTGAAGTTCCTTTGCCTGTCGAACTCACAGCATTCAATGGACAAAACAAACAAGGTATGAACTTACTGACTTGGGAAACTGCCACAGAAACCAATAATGATTATTTTTCCATTGCGCATTCTTCAGACGGATTCTCATGGCAAGAAATTGACAAAGTATCAGGGGCAGGGAATTCAACAGAGGTGAAGAACTATAGTTTAGAGCACCGAAACTTTCCAAGTGCCATTAACTACTATCGATTAACCCAAGTGGATTTTGATGGAAAAAGAGAGGTTTTTCCTATCATTTCTATCGATAACCTTAAAAACAGAAAGCTAATCAAAAGAGTAAACACCTTAGGTCAAGAAGTCGATCAAAATTTCAAAGGTATTGTAATTGAATATTACGATGATCATACTGTAGAAAAAAGAGTGTACTGATGGTTGTCTAAACTGATTATTCAGAAAATATAAAACACCCGCGTCACTGTTTTAGTAGGCCTATCGAAAAATGCGTTTTAACACAGTGCAACCATTCGCAACTAAACCAATCTACAAAAACTTTATGATATTCATCATGTTCTTCAATCACTCGAAGCAAACCCTTGTTTTTCCTTACTTTAAATTGGTATCTTGTAAGCCTATGCGTTATCACATTAAAAACTTCAAACCTTTTTGAAATGAAGATGTTTTAATTGAAGATTAAGTTTATTTGTAGTTGATTATTGTAAAAAATAGAACAAGTGGGAGACAAGAAAAGTAACAATCAAAACAAGTTGCCAAAAAGAGGTAATCTATATTGGATTTATGGAATAGCATTGCTTTTAATCTTTACCGTTTTTTTTAATCCGTTTAGCGAAAACACTAAAATTAGCTGGTTGGAATTTGAGCAAGAAATGCTTAGTCAGGTTGAGGTAGAAAAAATTGTGGTAATCAACAAACAGACCGCAGAAGTTTACATCAAGAAAGAACTCCTTTCAGAAGAAAAGCATGGACACATAAGAAACAAAGTTGGACCTCATTATTTCATTGAAATAGGTTCTGTAGAAAGTTTCGAGACCAAGTTAAGCGCAGCACAAGAAGATTTCCCTCCAAATGAAAAAGTTGAAGTTTTATATCAAGATCGATTTGAAATAAGCAGTATATTGGGTTGGATTCTCCCTTTTGTACTTATTCTCCTTTTTTGGTTATTCATTATGCGAAGAATGAGAACTGCCGGTGGAGGAATGGGAAGTTCGATGATGAATTTCGGGAAATCAACTGCAAAACCAGCAAATGTGGACAGTAAAAGCAAAGTAACTTTTGAAGATGTTGCAGGACTGAAAGAGGCAAAGATTGAAATTATGGAATTGGTAGATTTCCTGAAAAACCCTGAAGATTACACCAAACTAGGAGCTAAAATTCCTAAAGGGGTTTTACTTACAGGACCTCCAGGAACTGGAAAAACCTTATTGGCAAAAGCAGTTGCTGGTGAAGCACAAGTTCCGTTCTTTTCAATGTCAGGTTCCGAATTTGTTGAAATGTTTGTGGGAGTTGGAGCCTCTCGCGTAAGAGACTTGTTCAAACAAGCTAAAGAGAAAGCACCCAGCATTATCTTTATTGATGAAATAGATGCTGTAGGACGGAGTCGTGACAAAGCCAAATCGATGCAGTCCAATGATGAAAGAGAAAACACATTGAACCAATTGCTTTCTGAATTAGATGGATTCGATGCAAATAGCGGAGTTATTGTTCTTGCTGCAACAAACAGGGTTGATATTCTTGATAAAGCATTATTGCGTGCAGGTCGATTCGATCGTCATATTTATATGGAACTCCCCACCAAAATGGAACGAGAGGAAATCTTTAATGTTCACCTAAAGCGCATTAAAAAGGACGATACAATTGACGTTGAGTTATTGGCTTCTTTAACTCCTGGATTTTCAGGAGCAGACATTGCAAATATTTGTAATGAAGCAGCTTTATTAGCCGCACGAAAGAAAAAGGACATTGTGAGTCAGGTAGACTTTACCGAAGCGCGCGACCGTGTAATCGGTGGTTTGGAAAGGAGCAGTAAAGTTATTTCACCAGATGAAAAAATGATTGTTTCACATCATGAAGCGGGTCACGCCGTTACGAGTTGGTATTTAGAGAATATGGACTCCTTGGTAAAGGTTTCCATTATTCCACGAGGACAATCGTTAGGAGCAGCATGGTATTTGCCCGAAGAGCGAAACATTGTTACCAAATCACAATTTAAAGATCAGATGTGTTCAATGTTGGGTGGTCGTGCAGCAGAAGAAATTATGTTTGGAGAAATCTCTTCAGGAGCGCTAGACGATCTCGAAAAAGTAACCAAACAAGCGTATAATATGGTTGCTTTTTATGGTTTAGACAAGAATCTGGGACCGATCAGCTATTACGATTCATCAGGACAATATCAAGGTATGATGGGAAAACCTTATAGCGAAGAAATGGGAAAACTTATCGATAAGGAAGTCCATGATTTAATTATCAGACAATACAATAGGGCTAAAGATATTTTGGTAGAACATAAAGACGAGTTGAAAAAATTAGCAGAACTCTTAATGGATAAAGAAGTGGCAGATATCAAAGATTTAGAAGGAATTTTGGGGGTTAGAAAAGCGAGAAGGTTATTGGAAACGGTTTAAATAATTACGAATGGAAACATTTACGAATTACGAATTACGAATGGGGGAATTAGGAATTGTGGAATTATGAATGAGGTAATTATGAATGGGAGAATTATGAATTGTGGAATTACGAACGGCTTTAGTTATCAGCGCAGCTAATTGACAATAAGAGGATTAAAGGTTGGGAGTGTGGTGTTTTCTATTTTTTTAAAAATCCGAATTCTTTTTTCGTTAGAGTTTTCTTTATCGCATCTTTTAAAGTAACATAATAAAACAAACACGAAAAGCGGCTATAGCCAATTCGTAATTAAAAATTTCGTATTTTTTTAAAAACCTAAATCACATGTAGGAAAACGTAATTCAAGTAAAGAGTTATGCTTTTTCATTAAAAATCATTGAAGCTTACAAATATTTTCAATACGACAAAAAAGAGTATGTCTTAAGCCTACAAATTTTACGCTCCAGAACATCGATAGGAGCAAATATAGAAGAAGCTATAGGTGGATAATCTAGAAAGGACTTTTTCACTAAATTGACTATTTTTGCCGTAATTACTTTGACCCTTTCTTATTGTTCTTATTCGAAACTTCAAAAAGAGCTTGCCCTTGTTTAATCAGAGATAGTTAAATTAATTTCGAATGGAAACAATTACGAATTTGGAGGACGCCCAACAATTCGTAATTCGTAATTAAAAAATCCGTAATTATCTAGTCTTTATACTTTTCGTACATCGAACCATAATGCGATTCTAAAAATAATTCAAGTGGAATTTCTTCTTGCTTGATAAAACCTTTATTCTGCAGCTTACCTTCTGAAACCAGATCAACAACGGCTGAAATACTGCACGCGGTGGTCCAGCTTATGGCGCGCCAATCCTTTCCGTCTAAAACAATATTTCGATAGGATTCACTGAACTCTTTTCTTCTTAACTGCCCATCAATTTTACCTTCAACAGCAGCATAAACAAGAATTATATCATCATCTACTAAAGGCAAGGCATTGGTTAATATTTCTTTGGCAAGGTCTCGGTTGTTTTTCAATTGTAGATCATAAAGCAATAGCTTCATTCCATCGCGGTGCCCAGGATAACGCATCGTTTTATAATTCAAAGTGTCAACTTTTCCATCTAATGTTTCACACATGGTACCCAATCCACCAGAGGTAGAAAAAGCTTCATATTGGCGTCCGTTAATATTGATTGACTCTACATCATCAAGAGAACTAACCATTTTGCGTTCTCCGTTGTGAATCACTTCAGCATCATTTAAGTATTCGTTGATTACACCATCAGCACTCCATGTAAAACTGTATCCTAATTGTCCCATCGGATGAAGAGGTAAAGCTCCAACACGTAGTTTTACAGATCGAATTTCAGAAAATTGATTGTACAATCCAGCTCCTAGAATACCTATAAATCCAGGTGCTAGTCCGCATTGTGGCGCCATAACAGAAGAGCTTGTTTTGGCCATTTCACGAATCGCGTTAAGGGTCGGTACATCTTCCGTTAAGTCGAAATAGTGCACACCCATTTCAGCAGCAGTTTGAGCTATTTTAATATTGAGAAAATACGGTAAACAAGAAACAATTGTTTCCTTATTTTTCAAAAATTCACGTATGGTCTCGTCTTTTGAAACATCGCCTATCTTCACTTCAAAAGAAAATTTTTCATCAGGTTTTGTCTGGTCCATTCCTACAACTTCATACTTTGAGCTCAATAAAGTAGCGACTAAACTACCTACTTTACCCAAACCTAAAACTCCTATACTTTTTATCATAGTCTTTCTAATGATTAATTAGTCCTTGCAAGAAACATCTAATACTGCGTTATGCTCGCTTTTAATTTTAGTTATCCCGACGTTTACAGTCTGGACACCTAGCAATTAAAGACTTCACAAGCCTTATCTTTAACGATCTCTTATCAAAGAGTGTAAAGACGGAGAGTTCTCTTTTAGACACAAATTATAAATTACTATGAAATTTAAGAGTAAAAAACGAGAATTCGTAATTTTCTAGTTCGTAATTGCTTTCCCTTTCCTAACTAAAAATTCAAATAAATCCAAAACGTTGGCTATCCGATAATTCGTAATTGAACCATTCGTAATTGAAAAAATTCAATTCCTAACGAATTGAATTTTTCAAGATCTCCCCAAATCGATACACATCTTCATAAGAATTATACAATGGCACTGGAGCAATACGAATCACATTCGGTTCACGCCAATCGGCAACAACACCCTCCTTGGTCATCGCATCAAACAAGTCTCGTCCCTGACCGTGTGCTAAAATACTCAGTTGAGATCCTCTTTCTTTTGGATGACTTGGTGTTATAATTTCGAAGTTTGCATTTTCTGATTCTTTTGATACTTCATGAATTATAAATTCTAAGTACGCTGTTAAGTCCTCACGTTTTTTGCTAATTGCAGCCATTCCTACCTCATCAAAAATATCTAATGATGCCATGTGTGCAGCCATTCCTAAAACAGGAGCATTACTTAACTGCCAAGATTCTGCACTTTGAATCGGTTGAAATTCGGGTTGCATTTTAAAACGTGTTGCTTTATCGTGTCCCCACCAACCTGCAAAACGTGGCAAATCATTGTTGGTAACGTGATTTTCATGAACAAATAGTCCTGCAACACCACCTGGACTAGAGTTGAGGTATTTATACGAACACCATGCTGCGAAATCTACATTCCAGTCGTGTAAAGAGAGTTCAACGTTTCCAGCAGCATGAGCCAAATCAAATCCAACTTTAGCACCCACTTTGTGTCCTGCTTCGGTAATTGATTTCATGTCAAAAAGCTGACCCGTATAATAATTCATTCCACCAATCATGACCATTGCGAGTTCACCCCCTAACTCCTCAATTTTTGCGATTATATCTTCATGGCGTAACAAATGCTCTCCTTCTCTTGGAAAGATTTCAACGATAGCTTCGTCGATAGAATAACCATGGAATTTAACCTGAGATTGCAAAGCATATTGGTCTGATGGAAAAGCTTTTCCTTCGCATAAAATTTTGAAGCGCTTTCCTGCTGGTTGGTAAAAGGAAACCATCAATAAATGCAAATTGGTTGTTAAAGAATGTGTTATGACAACCTCTTTACTTGTTGCACCCACAATCTTTGCTGCTTTTTCTGTCAATAATTCATGGTAAGAAAACCACGGGTTTTTGGCGTCAAAATGACCTTCAACACCCCATTTTGCCCAATCATTTAATTCTTGTTGAATGTATTCTTGTGTTCGCTTAGGTTGCAAACCCAAAGAGTTTCCTGTAAAGTATACCACAGGCTTCTCATGGAAATTTGGAATAAAAAATTCATCACGCCATTTTTTCAATGGATCGTTTAGGTCTTTATCTTGAGCAAATGCGAGGGAGTTTTGATATTTTGACATTATTGAAGTGTTTTTATTCTAGATTCCGAAAATATAAAATTAAACAGTAGTCTTCTATAAAAAATGAAGAAAATGTAGATCGATTGGGGTGCTATTAAAAGTAAAATAGATAAAAACCTATAGCTGTATTTAGCCGTTTTTTTTGGGATATAAATACAAATATCGAATCCCATGTGTGTACTTTGTCTTAATCCTAAGCAGATGTATACCATCCAACATTATTCACGAGGAAAACTCAGGAATCTGCCAATGATTCATTAAGTTTGCAATAAATCAAAATTGTTCTGAATGAAACGTTCAAATTCTGAAAAGTTATACGAAAAAGCACTAAATTACTTCCCTGGTGGAGTAAATTCTCCAGTGCGTGCTTTTAAGGCGGTAGAGGGTGCGCCTTTATTTATAAAAAAAGGAAAGGGTCCCTACATTTGGGATGAGGATGAAAATCAATTCATCGACTTCTGTTGTAGTTTTGGTCCGCATATTTTAGGACATAACTATCCAGATGTTCACCAAAACATTGTAGACAACCTAGAAAACGGAACCAGTTTTGGAGCGCCAACGAAATTAGAAAGCGATTTAGCAGAAATCATCATTTCTCGTAATCCATATATTGATAAAATACGATTTGTAAGTTCAGGTACAGAAGCGGTTATGTCAGGAATTCGTTTGGCACGTGGATATACAGGAAAAAACAAAATCATTAAGTTCGAAGGATGTTACCACGGACATGCAGATTCACTTTTAGTAAATGCAGGATCGGGATTAGCAACATTCGGTGAAAGTTCAAGCGCAGGTGTTCCAGAAAGTGTTGTAAAAGACACTATTGTTATTCCACTGAATGATGTTCATGCTTTAGAAACAGCATTTGAAAAGTATAAAGATGAAATCGCTTGTGTAATTATTGAACCCATTCCTGCAAACAACGGACTTTTGTTACAAGAAAAGTCTTTCTTGCTAAAACTGCGTGAAATCTGTACTGCGAACAATGTATTGTTGTTCTTTGATGAAGTAATTTCTGGATTCCGTGTTGCATTCTCAGGTGCTGCAGAATATTATGACATTGCTCCAGACATCGTTTCTTACGGTAAAATTATCGGAGGTGGATTACCTGTTGGAGCATACGGAGCAAAAAAACACATTATGCAAAGTGTTTCGCCTGATGGGCCAGTATACCAAGCGGGAACATTGAGTGGTAACCCAGTTGCAATGGCTGCAGGAATCGCACAATTGACTGTGTGTAGTCAACCTGGTTTTTACGAAGACCAAGAAGAAAGAACACAAACTTTTGTAAATAGTGTAAACGCACATGCCAAAGAAAAAGGATATGATTTTTCTTTAGTGACCATAGGATCAATTTTTTGGATTGCATTTTCTGATAAAACAACAATTAGAAGTGCCTCCCAAATTGATGCAGATATGACACCGTTTAAAAAACTACATAAAGCTTTATTAGAACGCAATGTATATGTTGGACCTAGCGGTTATGAAGTTGGTTTTGTATCTTATGTTCATACAAAAGAAGTCTTAGAAAATGCAGCTCAGCAATTTAAAAATGCCTTGGATGAGGTATTTGGGTAGTTTTTCTCGATTCATCGAGAAAAACAGGGAGAGGTTTCGGTGCGAGGGAGAGGTGGAATACTTTGCCCTCGCACTCTTTATACTCTAAACTTCACTCTCCTTACCGATTTATCGGAACCCTCTCGTTAATTTAAAAGAACTTTTACAAGTTCTTTTAAATTATCTACTCTTAAATCAGCTACTTTCAATTGTTCTGTAACTGTATGTGTTCCATCTGGAACAGCTACAACATTCATTTTAGCGGCTTTTCCTGCGATCACTCCATTTAAAGAATCTTCAATTACCAAGCAGTTTTGTGGTTCGCTTTTCAATAATTTGGCAGTTTCGATGTACACTTCAGGATGAGGTTTCCCATAAGTACAATTTTGGGCAGAAAGCGTGACATCGAAATAATGTGCAATCCCAAGTTTTTCTAAACTGGTATCAATTAAAACTTGATATGAAGAACTTGCTAGGCCGATTTTCATTCCTTTAGATTTAAAAAATTCTAGGATTTCAATAACGCCTTTCATTGGCTCACCATTGGCTTGAATTCCATTGATCATTTCAAGCATGATTTCATCAACGACTTGTGCTTTCGTTTTCTTCTCCCATGGATATTTTTCATACCAATAGTCAATCACTTCATCAATTCTTAATCCTACCGTTTTTTCACCTCCTACTTTAATGAAGTCGATTCCAATGGTTTCAAAAACTTTAATTTCAGCCGCTTTCCATAAGGGTTCAGAATCAATTAAAACGCCGTCCATATCAAAGATAACCGTGTCTATATTCTTAAAATCTATCATTTTCTCAATTTATAAAGGTAGTTGTTGGAGAATATTTGTGTTGCATTTTCATCAGTAATATAAATGTGGCGACGATCAACCGCAATACCTTCTTTTTGGGTCCATGAATCATGTAAATATTCTTTTTGTTGTATCCATTTTTCGCCATCCCAAGAGTACATGTAGACCTTTGCGTAAGTCAATAGATACAATTCATCTTTGTACAGGACAGCGTCGGTAATGCACTCCTCTCTCCAAGTCGTGGGCAATAAGTTTAAATCGTAAAGTAATTCTGCTTGATATTCTCCAGGCACAGTGGGCAAAGCATAAACCTTTGAAATACCATCAAAAGGAACGGTTCTATTTTTAGTAAAAATCAATAATTGACCTTCTTTCACGATCAATGCCTCGGCATCATAATATAACTCTGATTGATAAGGAGGAAAAAGGTATTGCTCTGGATAACTAAACAAAATGGTTTCCACGTTTACGGTATCTTTGACTAAAACATCTTCCAACTTAACTTTATGAATGGCCAAGTCTTGTCTTTTGTTTTCATTATTTCCAATATCACCGATATAAAGATATTCTTGGCCATCATAAGCCAAGGCTTCCCAATCAATGTTCTTTACGTTTTTGATAAAGCAGATATGAGTAATTTCTCCTTTTTTATTGAACACATAAAGTTCTGGTTCATTCCCTGAATCATTTAAGGTAATAAAGTTACATTTGTATTTCACCAAAGCTGAACTTTCGAGTAACTCTTTGGGCAGAGGAGCAACTCTTTTTTGAGTCAATCCAAGAATTGGGAATAAAATAACGAAAAGTATTATCCAGCGTTGTTTCATGGCGTATTAATCAAGGTCTATAACAAAGCTATTCAAAATATAGAACAAGAGTTGTACAAGACTTTTTATTTCATAAATATCGTAAATAAAGTAGAGTTTATTTATCTTTAAATTTAATTCAGCGTAAAATAATTATGATACAACCGGGTTCAAAAAATTGGATAGACAAATACTTTTCTTTGGTAGATGAAGGAATAATTGATTTAGAGTCCCTGAATCAACCGCATTACTTGTCTCAATCTTCTTTTTTACACAATGTTTTCTTTAATTCAGGGATTGTATTTGGATTCCCTAGTGAATTCTTGTTTTTCAAAGATGAAAGCATTTTGGCCAAGTGGACTACAGATGAAAAAACTTCCTTCTTGCTGTTTGAATGCTTGTTGTTGATGTACAAATCTGAGAAAAAAGAATTTGTCAAAGCCGAATTCATCTCTTCTTTACTCAGTTTTTACGAGCAATACAAAGATGGTCACTCCATCAATGTATTTAAAATGTTATTCAAAGAAAGTGATCAAGTAAAGGTAGAAAGTATTTTAAAAAGACGTGTTCACATCAAAAGAACCTTAAGTAATCAATTGTGGGTGAGTTACCTAAACAATAGTTTAGTTTACTTGGATGTATTGGCCTTCCATTCCTTTCTGATCAACGAAAAACACCTAAAAGAAAGTTATAACACATTCGTTTTAGGAGCATTGAATACCGTTGGAGCAATGTCTTTGGTTGACCATGTTATTGAAGATTCAGAAGAGCAAATTCTTTCTATTTACTTGGCCTCTTCCAACATGGATGATCATTCCAAGAAGGAGTTCAAGCAGAAACTAGCAGACGATAACATCAGCATTGATGATATCACATTGCCTACGGACGCTGATGAACTCTACAAGTTTTATCTTATCGACATGGCCGTCTTAACTGTTCATTCTGACCTTTCAGCAATGAACGACGAAATCACTACACTGTATAAGCTGTGTAAACATTTGGGCGTAAGTCATGAGCAACTAAAACGTTCCATAATTCTCATCGAACGCTTTGTAATGGAGAACAACCATAAGATTACTTTTCTTCAGGAAAGATCATCTTATGAGCAACTATATGGGAACTTTTCAAAGCGATGGATCAAAATTCTTGGTCGAAACAAAGATAAATTCGTTGAAGAATTAAGAGAAAGCAAAGAGTTAATTAGCCTGGTGAATAAATCTTTACAGCAAGAGTTGACTCAAGAAGAAAAGGAGAAGGTCAAATCTCAATTTAAGGACTTGGCCAAAAGCCTTCCAGCATTAGCCATTTTTATGTTACCAGGAGGAATGATTCTATTGCCTTTGATTTTAAAAATCGTACCAGATTTAATTCCGTCGGCGTTCAAAAACAACGAAACCAACTAGTTTAAGAAGCTTCAGTAATTGGTTTTACGCTTTTCACAGATTTCGCCATGTAGTCTGTAATTGGTTTTGGGTGTCCATCTTTGTTTGTTTTAAACAAATAATTCACTCCTTCAATAGTGTGTTGTGCAACGACATGATAGGTAGTATGCTCTACTCCAACATTTTCGTTATCTCCTTTACCTTTTACATTTAATTTTGCTTTATAGTAAGCAAAGTTATCTTCTTTCTCTAGAAATTCTATCGTATATACTTTTTGATCTTCAAGCTGCATTAAATAGTCCTTGAATGCATCATCGGTACCCCAATCTTCAATAGTGAGATGAAAGTTTTGACCAACACGCAAGTCCCATTGATAACCATTTAATTCGTGAATCATTTCAGGAGCGGTAGAAGCTCCAATGTTGGCAGTAGCATCTGGAATATAAATTAAAGCTTCAATATTATAAGGCTTTAAACTAAACGCTTCGAACTCATCGAGATCATCCAACTCTTCTGGATACTCCACTCTAATACCGTTTACTTCTTCAACCTCCTCTTCACACGATGAAAACATCATTCCTAAAGAAAGTAATCCAAACGTTAAGTATATTTTTTTCATTTCTGAATCTTTTAAGTATAGTGCAGGCTCGAAAATAGTAAAATATAATTAATTATGCGCCTAAATTAAAAAGTTTATTGTTGTCTCTATTGGCTTTTAAAGACTTGATTTCTCAAATTTTTGACTTAACTTAAGGAGCTAAAAAAAGCCATTAAAAACCAAATTTCTTGTTGATTTAAGCTGTCAACAATAAGGTTAGGAAAGTCTTTTTAATAGCTTTGGATAACTTCTCATTTTTTATTCAAAATATGTTTATATTGTAGAATAAAGTCCATGAAATCTGTTTCTCTCTTTAAAATAATTTTATTGTGTGTGGCGATATTATTGATTGATGCATTCACCTTTTACTGGTTGCAATCCATCACTCAGTTATTGGATTTTGAGATTTTAAAAACAATCATTTTTATTCTTTTTTGGTTGTTTACCATTGGTTTAGTGACCTCTATTTTAGTTTTGAAGCTCACTTTAGATAAGATTAACCCCATAAGAAAACAGGTTTTGATTTCAAGATTCTACGGACTAGGAATCTTATCATTTGCCCCAAAGTTGATTTTCGTAATTGTATTTTCGGTTCTGTATTTCACTCATTTCCTATTCTCTGAAAATCAATCTTTATTGGTCATTTCAATTGCTGGGTTGTTGTCTGGTTTACTTCCTTTTATGGTTATCTTGTATGGAATTTTTAAAGCCGTTTATAAATTCAAAGTTTATAGTACCACCATTCAACATCCTTTACTTCCCTCTTCATTTAATGGGTTAAGAATAGTTCAAATCTCAGATCTACACCTTGGTAGTTTCAATTACGCTTACCATAAACTAAATCCTGCAATTCAAATTATTAATGATTTGAAGCCCGATTATATTTTCATCACAGGAGATTTAGTCAATAATTATGCTGTAGAATTACGTGGATGGGATAAGGTTTTCAAACCCTTGAAGGCAAAAAGAGGAAAGTTCGCCATTCTGGGGAATCATGATTACGGTGATTATAGCAAATGGAAGAGTCCTAAAGCGAAAAAACAAAACCATGATTTGATTCAGCACTTTTACAAAACGATTGGATTTAAACTTTTGTTGAATGAGGCGTACATTGATACAATAGAGAAGCAAAATATTGCAATTCTAGGGGTTGAGAATTGGGGGAAGCCTCCTTTTAAACAATATGGAAATTTAATTAAAACCCTTGAAAAAGCCAAAACTGTTCCGTTTAAGATCCTTCTTTCTCACGACCCAACACATTGGACAGAAGAGGTGCTTCATAAAACTGATATTGCCTTAACTTTATCTGGTCACACCCATGGAATGCAAGCAGGTTTTCAATATAAAAACCTAAAGTGGAGTCCCATTAAATATAAGTTCAAACATTGGGCAGGTTTATATGAAGAAAATGGACAATACTTGTACGTCAATAGGGGATTGGGATGGTTAGGACTTCCTGCAAGAATAGGCATGCGACCTGAGCTTACCTTAATTGAATTAAAAAATTAAAAAAGTTCAAAACTTTTTGGATTAACCCTTGCTTTTCTCCCTTAATTTTAGGCCGCTTTTAATGTGTTTTTGCCTTTGCTTTATAGGGTCAAATTGTTAGCTTTGTTAGCTGTAACAGGTTGAGTATAAAAAACCAGAAGGTAAGCTAAAGATGAAGAGAGCAACCAATAAAGCAGTATATATTGCAACTACCGAACCCAATAGTGGTAAATCGATAATTTCATTAGGATTAATGCAATTATTGCTAGGGAAAGTATCAAAAGTAGGCTATTTCAGGCCTATTATAGACGATTTTGAAGAAGGAGGAGTCGACAACCACATCAACACAGTACTCAATTACTTTAATTTAGACTTAAAGTTTGAAGATGCTTATGCTTTTACAAGAAGTGAGGTCATTCAAAAAAAACATGACAATAAAGACGATGAAATAATCAGTAAGATCATTGAAAAATTCAAAGCAGTTGAGGATCGTTTTGACTTTGTTTTGGTTGAAGGGACAAGTTTTTCAGGCAAAGGGTCTATCGGTGAATTTGACATCAACGTTTTAATTGCTAAAAACCTTGGAGTTCCAGCCATTATTCTTGAAAGTGGCATAGGAAAAACTTTGAATGAGCTTGTTGACAGTCTACATTTGGCTTATGACTCTTTTGAAGATAAAGGAGTTCAAGTTTTGTCGGTTATTGGAAACAAGGTAGAACAGCAAAATATTCAACTGGTCGTTTCTGAATTAGAAAAATACTTTCCTTCAGAAGTCATTGTAAATGCCATCCCGTTGAATCCCATCTTAGCGAATCCATCCATAAAAGAAATTGTAGAAGTGCTCAATGCAAAAATTCTTTTTGGTGAAGCTT
The DNA here is from genome assembly GCF_048268645.1 of Brumimicrobium sp. NCBI lineage: Bacteria > Pseudomonadati > Bacteroidota > Flavobacteriia > Flavobacteriales > Crocinitomicaceae > Brumimicrobium > Brumimicrobium sp. Next base: position 224,109 of record NZ_JBLWVE010000001.1, read on the forward strand.
ATATCAATAATCAAGCAGGATACTTTAGCGTAGGAGCAATGCAATTACCCAATTATTTGAATCATTTATTAAAAGAAGACAGTTTGGTGATCACACCGGGAGACAGAGCTGACTTGATTTTGGGAGCTTTACAGGCCAATGTTTCCGAAAACTATCCTTCGATTTCAGGTATTGTTTTGACAGGTGGATTAATTCCCGAGGAGTCGATCAATAAATTAATAGAAGGACTTTCAGATGTTGTACCTATTATTGCTGTTGATGGCGGAACATTTGCAGTGGTTAATGCAATTGGAGCAATTAAATCGCAAATTTATGCAGAGAATAAACAGAAGATTTCTACCTCTATCAAAGACTTTGAAAAGTATGTAAAAGTTGATGACTTGATCGAACGCTTAATTACTTTTGAAACGGAAGGAATTACACCGCGTATGTTTCAATACAACTTATTGAAAAAAGCAAAATCAGAACGTAAGCACATTGTTTTGCCTGAAGGTTTAGACGAGCGTATTTTAAGGGCAACAAAGCAATTAATCGATGTTGATGCAGCAGAAATAACTTTGTTGGGTGAGAGAAAAGAAATTGAAGAAAAGATAATGGCCTTAGACCTGGCTTTAGACTTGGACAAAATCAATATCATAAACCCAGTAGAATCAATTCACTTTGATGATTATGCAGAAACGCTTTTCGAACTTAGAAAGCATAAAAATGTAAATCTAGTAATGGCCAAAGACCTCATGGAAGATGTTTCCTATTATGGAACAATGATGGTATATAAAGGTCATGCCGACGGAATGGTTTCGGGAGCTATTCACACCACACAACACACCATTTTACCAGCCCTTCAGTTTATTAAAACAAAGCCTGAAGCATCTATCGTATCATCTGTGTTTTTCATGTGTTTAGAAGATCGGGTTTCAGTATATGGAGACTGTGCCATTAACCCTAATCCAACGGCAGAACAATTAGCAGAAATAGCTATTTCTTCTGCTGCGACTAGTGTTGCTTTTGACATTGATCCAAAAATTGCAATGCTTTCTTATTCATCCGGCACATCAGGAGTTGGAGAAGACGTGGTGAGGGTCCGAGAAGCTACAGAAATCATCAAAAGAAAAAGACCAGATTTGAAAGTAGAAGGCCCCATTCAATATGATGCAGCTGTAGACATTAAGGTAGGTAAACTAAAACTCCCCGATTCTGAAGTAGCTGGACAAGCCAATGTGTTTATTTTTCCAGATTTGAATACAGGAAACAATACTTACAAAGCAGTTCAAAGAGAAACTAAGGCCTTGGCTATTGGACCAATAATTCAAGGGTTAAATAAACCAGTGAACGATTTAAGCAGAGGTTGTACAATTGATGATATTTTTAATACCGTTGTTGTAACAGCAATTCAAGCACAAGAAAGTTAATCAACAATAATGAATATTTTAATACTTAATTCAGGAAGCTCTTCAATAAAATTTCAATTGATAGAAATGCCTTCTGAAAAACTGGTTTGTAGTGGTTTACTCGAACGAATAGGCCATCAAGATGCCGTAATTAACTATAAAACAGAAAAGGTTAACCTAAAAAAAGTACAGCCTATTGAATCGTTCAAACTAGGACTTCAAAAAATGGTCGACCTTTTATTGGATCCTGAACAAGGAGTGATTAAAAACACCGCTGAAATCGAAGTTATTGGACATCGTGTGGTGCATGGTGGAAATTCATTTTCAAATACTATTTTAATTACTTCAAAAGTGAAAGCAGAAATTAAGAAAAGCTTTCCACTGGCGCCTCTGCACAACCCCGCCAATTTGGAAGGGATTATTGTTGCAGAAAAACTCTTCCCTTCGGCAAAACAAGTTGCAGTTTTCGACACTGCATTTCATCAAACAATTCCTGATAAAGCAAAAAGATACGCTATATCAAACACTTTTTTCGAAGCAGGCATACAAGTGTATGGATTTCATGGGATAAGTCATAAGTATGTTTCTCAAAAAGCGATTGAATATTTGGACCTGAAAAAATCAAAAATCATTACCGTTCATTTAGGAAATGGTTGTAGCATGACAGCGGTAAAAGATGGACAAAGCATTGATCACAGCCTCGGATTTACACCTTCAAACGGTTTAATTATGGGTACACGAAGTGGAGACATAGATCATGGTGCTGTTTTCTATATGGTGAATACCCTAGGCTACACGGTTGAAGAAGTGAACAATCTACTCACGAAAAAAAGCGGCATGTTAGGCTTAACTGGTTACAGTGATTTGAGAGATATTATTGCTGAAGCAGAAAATGGGAATAAGGATTGTCAACTTGCCTTGGCCATGAACACCTACCGCATCAAGAAATACATTGGTTCTTACACAGCCGCAATGAATGGCCTTGATGCTATAATTTTTACAGCAGGAATTGGTGAAAATGCAAACTTGATTCGAAAGATGGTGTGTGAGGATATGGAATATCTAGGAGTTGGGTTTGACGAAGTTAAGAACAAGGTGAAATCAAATGAATTGCGAGAAATCAGCACAGATGATTCGAAAGTGAAAGTGTTGGTCATTCCTACAAATGAAGAGATTGAAATTGCAAAGCAATCCTATAATTTATTGGTTAAGGCCTAGCAAGTAGTGGTTTTAACCACTTTTATGCTTAAAACTTTAATGAAACATCTTTTTTAAATCAATGCAAAAGCCGTTGAAACGGCTAGTGGTTTAGAGGCTTAAATCATTGAATGCGGGATGAATCCCGCATCAATAGATTTTGATCCAATAGCATAGAGTGAAAAATAGAGAAGAGTGCAGAAGAAAAAAACCAGAGGATAATGTTTGCTTTCGCTCTCATTTTCACTCTGGTTTTTAGTAGCGGGGACAGGACTCGAACCTATGACCTTCGGGTTATGAGCCCGACGAGCTACCAACTGCTCCACCCCGCAATATATCTTTATGTAATTTTATCTAATTTTGGCGCTATTGCGTTGCGCTTTCCGTATCCAAACGGGTTGCAAATATACGGACTATTTATCGAATTCAAAACTTTTAAAAAGATTAATTTGCAAATAATCCTTAAAAATCAACAGTTCAAAGGTTTAACTCTAGGTAAATCTTTATGATTCTATTGGATCTTCCATGTTGCACCATCTTTTTCGTCTTTTACAACAATATTGGCCTCATTTAATTTATCACGAATCGCATCGGCTGTTGTCCAATCTTTATTTTCTCTGGCTTGTTGACGCATTTGAAGTACCAACTCCATGACTGTATCTAAACTACCATTGTCTGAATTGTCTTCTGAAATCTCGGTTAATCCAAGTATATCAAATACAAAAGCATTTAATGCCTCCGAAAGTTTTTCTCGGTCTGCTGCTGAAATCGTTTCTTTACCTGATTGTACAGCTTGAATAAATTTTGCGGCATCAAATAAATGAGCAACTAAAATTGGTGTGTTAAAGTCATCATTCATTGCATCGTAAAACTTCTGAATCAATCCGTCTACATCAAAAGATGTTGATTCGTTGGTTTTTACTTCTTTGATCATTTTTACCGCTTCCATTAAACGGGTAAATCCTTTTTCAGATGCGTTCAGTGCTTCTGCGCTAAAGTCTAATACACTTGCATAGTGTGCTTGCATCATAAAGAACCTTACAACGATGGGATGGTAGGCACGACCCAACACTTCGTTTTCTCCAGAAAACAACTCTTCTGGTAACAAGGTGTTTCCTGTCGATTTACTCATTTTCTTCCCGTTCAAGGTCAGCATGTTGGCGTGCATCCAATAATTCACCGGTTTTTGCCCGTTGGCTGCAGTACCTTGTGCGATCTCACATTCGTGGTGAGGAAACTTTAGATCCATTCCCCCACCATGTATATCAAATTGTTCTCCCAAGTATTTTGTACTCATGGCAGAACACTCCAAGTGCCATCCTGGGAAACCAAGCCCCCAAGGAGAAGGCCATTTCATAATATGTTCAGGTTTTGCATCTTTCCACAAAGCAAAATCAAGAGGAGATTTTTTTTCTTCCTGCCCTTCTAAAGAACGTGTTCCAGAAACAAGATCTTCAATTTTTCGTTTCGAAAGTTCCCCATAGTTATTGCTTTCGTTGTATTTCTCAACATCAAAATAGACAGAGCCATTAGATTCATATGCAAATCCATTATCTATAATCTCTAAAATCATTTCAATCTGCTCAATGATGTGTCCTGTTGCAGTAGGTTCAATATTTGGTGGAAGATTATTAAATTGATTCAAAACTTTATGAAAATCTAAAGTGTAACGCTGAACAATTTCCATAGGTTCAAGCTGTGCTAATCTTGCTTTTTTTGCAATTTTATCTTCACCTTCTTCTGCATCATTTTCGAGGTGACCAGCATCGGTGATATTTCTCACATACCTCACTTTATATCCTAAATGTAATAAATAGCGATAAATCACATCAAAAGAAATAAAAGTACGGCAGTTTCCTAAGTGCACATGACTATATACAGTCGGTCCACAAACATAAAGACCAACAAATCCATCTAAGATGGATTCAAACACTTCTTTTTCGCCTGTTAGGCTGTTGCTTATTTTAAGTTTGTTCTCTTTATATTTCATGGATATTTGGTTTGAAAAATACACTTGCGAAATTACAAAAATTAATGCAAAAAAAAGGGAACCCGTAGATTCCCTTAAATAATATCTTTTCTATTGCTTTTTATAGTTGTCCGTCAGAGTGGTACTTTCCGTCTTTGTATACTTCGACTTTGAATAACAAACCGTCTTCGTCATATACATACAAGCGTCCATCTTTCAATAGTCCGTCGTGGAACTCTCCTTCCATCCACAATTCTTTGTCGTCGTTATAGACTTTATTGTAACCGTTTGGTTTGAACTTTCTATCTGTTTTTGGTTTGGGTGGAAGTTTTACGTTTTCGCTTCCTGGTTTTTTTACAGTTACCTCTGCGTTTACACGTGCGATTTCTCCAGTGGTTTCCTCGACCATTCCGTTTGCTCCATAAATGATTTCCTCCTTGATGTCACCATTCGGCCAATATCTTGTTGCTTTTCCAGTTGGAACACCATTCACGGCTTCATAAACAAATTCGGGGTTACCATTGTCATGGAAATGTTTTACTGTTCCAGACTCTTTTCCTGTCTCATCATGATTACTTACATAAATTAAAACACCTTCTTCATTATATCTTTTTAAGGAATCAGCATAAACGCGTTTATTAAAAGTTCCTTCTTCTTTGATTTTTCCGTTAGGATGATATTTAATAAAGGCGCCATTGGGTCTATTGTTAACGTATTCTCCTTCTGTCTTCGGCGTTTCTCCATCGTTGTAGTACATGATCCAACGACCATGTTTACGATCATTTTCAAATGGACCTTCAGCAATTTTTCCTTCCATTGGATATCCTTTTTCTGGTTGATCTTTACCTAAAAATATCCAAAGTCCTTGCTTTCTTCCTTGCTCGTCTTTCTGATTGATTTTTGGTTCTTCTTGCTCTGCATCAAGCTTAACATCTGGCGTTGAACTAGCATAGCTATTCAAAGCGCAAAAGCAAAATAGTGTCCAAAATAAAGTCTTCATGTTTATCGCAAATTAGTTTTTATAAGTATAGCGCAGTAGCAATGTAAGTAAAGTTTTCAAAAAACGAAAAAATTGAAACAACTTTTTAGACCAAGACACTATTTTTTTAGACGAATAGGATGTTTGTACTGCTAACCTTTAAAATACGCTTTTGGGTCTACCTTGTCTAACATTAAAGCCACCATCTTCTTCAAGTCATACTCTTGTTTCCATCCCCAGTCTTTAACCGCATTATCGTCGTTTATTGACTGCGGCCAAGAGCTTGCAATTTCTTGTCTAAAGTCAGGTGCATAATTGATTTCAAAACTCGGTAAATGTTTCCTAATTTCGTTGGACAATTCTTCGGGGGTAAAGCTAATCCCTCCTAAATTATAAGAATTTCTCACTTTAATCTTTTCTGCGGGCGCTTCCATTAATTCGACAGTTGCTCTTACCGCATCATCCATATACATCATAGGAAGTGCGGTGTCTGCATTTAAAAATGAAGTGTACTCTCCATTTTGCTTTGCATGATAAAAAATATCTACTGCGTAATCTGTTGTTCCACCTCCAGGCAAACTGGTGTATGAAATTAATCCTGGGTAGCGTATACTGCGAACATCAACTCCATATTTTTCATGGTAGTAGGCACACCACTGTTCACCTGCTTGTTTAGAAATTCCATAAACAGTGCTGGGCTCCATTATCGTATGTTGTGGTGTGTTTATTTTTGGAGTTGTCGGTCCAAAAACAGCAATAGAACTAGGCCAAAATATTTTCTTTAAATGTCCATCTTTGGCTAAGTCTAAAACATTAAAAAGTCCTTCCATGTTCAATTCCCAAGCAAACTTAGGGTTCTTTTCTGCTGTTGCGGAAAGTAAAGCAGCCAAAAGGTATACATCAGTAATCCCTTCTTCTTTTACAATAGCGCTTAATTTCTCTTTGTCTAAAACGTTTAAAGAAATATAATTAGAATGGGCTAGTGCTTGAGGACACTCCTCTTTGATGTCAGAGGCCAAAACAGCTTCTTTACCAAATTTGTCTTCCAATAAAAGAACAAGCTCTGTCCCTATTTGTCCACCGGCACCAATTACTAAAACTTTTTTCATTACACTACATTATTTGATGTTGCGAATATAAGGACTTGAGAGGATTTATAAATTATAATAGAGGAAATTTGTTGATGAAAAAAATTGTTTTACTTCTCTGTTGACATTAATTTTTTTAGCCATTTGATTTTTATATATTTGTGGGAACTAAGCATTTTTTTATGAATGAATTTGGATCTATAAATTTCAAAAAGAAATCGTTACTTAAGCGCGATCCTGAATGATTTTACGCTTGTTTTTTCAACTTCCTACTTTCTAATTAACTATTTACTTTAAAATTCGATTTTATGCCGTTTTATACAAAACTTGGTAAAATTCCTCATAAAAGACATACCACATTTAAAAAAGAAGAAGGTGGTTACTATTATGAACAACTTTTCGGAACTGAAGGTTTCAGTGGCACTGCCTCTTTAATTTATCATGTTCATCGCCCAACAATGGTTAAAGATTTTGGGAAGACTATCGATTTAACACCCGTTGCAGCGCTTGATAAAAGTGTTCGTGCTCAAATGTTAAATGGATTTCAAGTTAAACCTGAAGAAGATTTTCTTGCCAGTAGAAAAATTGTGATGTTTAACAATGATTTAAACATTGCGCTTGCTTCACCCCAAAATTCAATGACAGATTACTTCTACAAAAACGCAGATTCAGATGAAATGCTTTTTGTTCATGAAGGCACAGGAACGCTTAAAACCATGCTTGGAAATATTCCATTTGGTCCTGGCGATTACCTTATTGTTCCTAGGGGGATTATTTATCAAATTCATTTTGATGGTCCTGACAATAGATTGTTTATTGTTGAATCATTTTCGCCTATATACACTCCGAAAAGATATAGAAATGGCTTTGGACAGCTAATGGAACATTCTCCTTTTTGTGAGCGTGACTTCCGTGCTCCGAGTGAACTAGAAACACATGATGAAAAAGGAGATTTCCTAATTAAAATTAAAAAGGAAAACGCACTGCATCATTTAACGTATGCTTCGCATCCTTTTGATGTGATTGGTTGGGATGGATACAACTTCCCTTATGCTTTTAACATTAAGGATTTTGAACCAATCACTGGTCGTGTACATTTACCTCCTCCAATTCACCAAAATTTCGAAGCGCATAACTTTGTGATTTGTTCTTTCGTACCTCGACTCTATGACTATCATCCGGAAGCAGTTCCTGCTCCATACAACCATAGTAACATTGACTCTGATGAGTTATTATACTATGTAGACGGAGATTTTATGTCGAGAAACCATGTGGAAAAAGGTTTTATTTCCTTACACCCAATGGGCGTTCCTCATGGACCACACCCAGGGGCTATGGAAAGGAGTATCGGAAAGAAAGAAACAGGTGAAACGGCAGTAATGGTGGATACCTTTAAACCGCTTAAACTAACTCAAACAGCTTTAGACATTAGTGACAAAGACTATGCTTATAGCTGGCTAGAAGATTAAAAAAGATTTATAATTATAAACAATAGTGCAATGGCAAAAGAGATTAAAAATGTAGAATACGGATTAGAGAAAATATTTGAAGGAGCGCAAGACTTTCTTCCTTTATTAGGAACTGATTACGTTGAATTTTATGTAGGTAACGCAAAACAAGCAGCTCACTTTTACAAAACTGCTTTCGGTTTTCAATCTCACGCATATGCGGGATTAGAAACTGGAGTTAAGGACAGGGCTTCTTATGTTTTAAAACAAGATAAAATACGTATTGTATTAACCACAGCTTTAAAAAGTGACTCACCCATTGGAGAGCATGTAAAAAAACATGGTGATGGGGTGAAAATCGTTGCTTTATGGGTTGATGACGCACGTAAATCTTATGAAGAAACCATCAAAAGAGGTGCAAAATCGTACATGGAACCTACAGTTGAAAAAGATGAGCACGGTGAAGTTGTTCGTGCAGGAATCTATACTTACGGTGAAACTGTTCATATGTTTGTTGAACGTAAAAACTATAAAGGAGAGTTCCTACCGGGTTATGTTAAATGGGAGTCTGATTATAACCCTGAGCCAGTAGGATTGAAATTCATTGACCACATGGTAGGGAACGTTGGTTGGAACGAAATGAACACATGGGTGAAGTGGTACGAAGATGTAATGGGCTTTGTGAACTTCCTTTCATTCGATGACAAACAAATTACCACGGAATATTCTGCTTTGATGTCTAAAGTAATGTCTAACGGAAATGGACGTATTAAATTCCCGATTAACGAGCCTGCAGAAGGAAAGAAAAAATCACAAATTGAAGAATACCTTGATTTTTACGAAGGGCCTGGAGTTCAACACATCGCTGTAGCAACAGATGATATTCTAAAAACAGTAGCTGAAATGCGCTCACGTGGAGTTGAATTCTTAAGTACACCTCCTAAAACTTATTATGAAGATGTACCTGTTCGTTTAGACAAGCACAATCATAAACTACAAGAAGACATCAATAAATTGATGGAATTAGGAATTATGATTGACGCTGATGAAGAAGGATATTTATTGCAAATATTTACCAAACCAGTAGAAGACCGTCCAACTTTATTCTTCGAAGTAATTCAAAGAATGGGTGCTAAAGGATTTGGTGCTGGAAACTTTAAAGCCTTATTCGAATCTATCGAACGTGAGCAAGAATTAAGAGGTACTTTATAATCCTTATTGCTTTTTAAGTTTGTTAACACCTTCTTCCGTATTTTGGAGGAAGGTGTTATCATTTCTGATTCATTTTGACTAATTTTGATACTCTAAATATTTTTTGATTTTATGACTTCATTTGACACACTTCAGTCCATTAGCTCTCGTTTAAAGGAATTGAGCAATCAACTTTCAACTTCTAAGTTATCGAAAGATGAATTGGAAGAGTTTGAAACACTTTCAAGAAAACTGTATGAAAGAGCGATTATATTAAACTACAAAGCTAAAGAAGCCCGTGTTTATGGTGAGGGAAATCAGAAAGACCCACATTCTTCAGCATCTGTTCCAACACCCACTCCCGATGTTAAACCAGAAGTTGTTGAAGATGCTAAATCGCAAGTGGAACAACCCACATCAACTACAAACAAAGAGGCTTCTCCTGGGGAAATTCAATTTGATTTCTCTGGAGAATTTGATGATTCAAAAGTAAGCCCTCTTGCTGATGCGAAAGAGGAACAAAAGCCTCTGGTTGAAGAAAAACCCGCGCCTGTGGATAAGGAAGAAACAGTGGTTGAAAAACACGAAGATGATACGCCACCAATTCCACCTGAAACAAGTTCAAACAGCAATGGTCAGCAATCAACTATTTTTTATGAACGATTCTCGAAAGCATACAAGCAAGCGGCTGGAGATAAACTAGGAACTTCAAAAATTGATTCACTTAAAGGTGCAATTGGCTTAAATGACCGCTTATTGTTCATAGGTGAACTTTTCGGTGGAGATTCTAATGTATACAACGCAGTCCTTGATGAATTGGACCAATTCGATAATAATGAAGTTGCGCTAAAAAAATTAAGTGAAATTGCAGCACAAGAAAACTGGGACAAAGACCAACCGGCAGTGGATGAATTTGCCCATCTAATTATTAGACGATATGTTCATTAAATCAACCTTAACTTTCCTCATGCTACTTCTTTCTTTTCTGTCTTTTGGGCAGGTAGAGAAAGCACGACGTGTTACTGAAGTTTTATGCAGTGACTCACTTTATGGTCGTGGTTATGTTAACAATGGCGTCAATAAAGCTGCTGATTTCCTTAGAGATGAATTTGAGAAAGCAGGACTAAAACCATATTTCGGAGATAGTTCTTATTTTCAACCTTTTTCATTTAATGTTAATACATTCCCAGGAATTATTGAAGTCAATATTGATGGGAAACCCCTTGTTCCTGGAGTAGACTTTTTGGTGGGTGAATCTTCAGGTTCCTTTAATGGTGAATTAAACTTAATTGAAGTGGATACGAGTGTTTTATCCAATCATCGTTTGCTGGATCCTATGGTGGAAAAAGTACGCGTTGGAGAATACAACGGTTTTTACATTAACCTTTCTGACATGAGTGTCCAAGAGGCTTATAGTGCTGTTTACCAATTCAATGCCCTGGCAATAATCGGTGCTGTGGTCTATGAAACAGACCAAAAATTTACATGGTCGGTGGGTAGAAAGCAGTTGCAATTTCCGATTTTACATATCAAAGAAGGGAAGATTAACCCAAAATCAAAGATTAAGGTTGAAATTGAAGCAGAATTTATTAAAAACTTCGAAAGCAAAAATGTTGTAGGTGTTATTCCTGCGAAAAAGAAAAAAGCAAAAACAATTGTGTTTACAGCTCATTATGATCATTTGGGTGGAATGGGAACCTCTCCACAAACTTATTTTCCAGGAGCAAATGATAATGCAAGTGGAACAGCAATGTTGATATCGATGGCTGATCATTTTATCAACAATCCAAGTGAATATAATATGGTGTTCATCGCTTTTGCAGGAGAAGAAGCTGGTCTTCTTGGCTCAGAGTATTTTGTAAAAAGTAAATCTTTAGATTTCTCAAAGATCAAGTTCCTGCTCAATTTAGACATTATGGGAAGCGGTGAAGAAGGAATCACTGCTGTGAATGGCCGTCTTTTAGAAAAAGAATTCGAACTCTTGAAGTGCATCAATGATAAACAAGAGTATTTAAGCACTGTGAAGTCAAGGGGGGAAACAGCCAACAGCGACCATTACCATTTTCATGTCAAAGGGGTTCCTTCATTTTTTATCTATACGATGGGCCCAAACAAAAACTATCATGATGTTCATGATACCTACGAAGAACTATCCTTTGCTGCATACGACAACATTGTTAAGTTGCTTGTTGAGTTTATTGAAAAGCTATAAATTCTCTATTTTCAAATTGGGTTGCTACAATGAACCGCTTACAGTTTGAAAATAAGTTCCATTCCCTAAGGGATTAAAAAACTCATCAAATCAGGCTTCTACAGATAGGTTAGCACCACAGCATTTGAAACAATTGATGGCGTGGAACCAAAAACGACCTCGTTCATCATTATTCCTACAAACCCTCGTTTATCTCAGGCAGCTTGCATGGTAAATTCTTAGCTCATCCCATGTGATGCTATCTCCTACACGTTCTTTTGCTTCTGTTAAAGTTCCTTCGACTTCTTTACCCAGTTTATCGCGTAAAATTTCAATTTTCTCTTGATCCAAAACCTCCTCAATCTCTAGCTTCTCATCCTTAACTAATCGGCCTAGGTGATTATAGACCGTACGCTCCGTCAACACCCTTTCGTCGGCAATCTCTTTCACTGTTCTGCCTTTTTCGAAGAGGGCTAAAGTTTTATCAAAAGTAGATGTTTTCGGTTTTTTATCCTTGTCTTTCTTCTCTGATCTCGTTTTAATAATGGTCATTTCATCGAGTCCTTCCAAGGTTGGATTTTCGCGACGGATCTCTTCTTTTACAACTTGAATTTTCGCAATCTTGAAGTTCCTGATTTGATCATCCCAAATATTTTCTTTCGATAATTCTTTTCCGTTGTAAAGGTTTTGAACCAGTTTTCTAGATTTTTTTAAATCTATTATAACTTCAGTCAGCAATTCATCTAGTTCTGCTAAATCTTCAGAATATTGCTTAACACTTGTCTTTTTCCCTAGCAAAAGAAGCTTTTTAATGGTGCCTCGAAAGACAGGCTCAAGTGTTTTCATGAAGTAATTATAAGCCGCTTCATATCGTTCGTAGAGCACATCGATATCCATTTGATCGGGTTGACATATTCTAATCAGCTGTGATCTGAATTTTCGCGAAGGCTCTAAGGTGCTCATCAAAGCATTCACTTGTTCTTCAAACCAAGGTTTGTTTTTGGCCATTTCACTTCTTGGTCCAGCTGTTTTATGTGCTGCTTCTAGCGACAACCAACGACTCACCATGGCGTCCCAATTAAAGGTTTTCTGCAAACGCTTTTGCAAATAAACAACCGTCCCAATTTCTAAACTGCGTTTCAACAACTTTTCATCAGCTTTGTTTTTCGCATAATTGACCACATGTTGATCATTTCTTAATCCATTCAAACGAATTGGACTGGTCAACACCAAGCCTTTCAAAGAAACCAAACGCGACAAACCAACATAAGCTTGTCCTGGAGCAAAAACATTTGATAAATCCAACACCGCCTTTTCAAAAGTCAAACCCTGACTCTTATGGACTGTAATGGCCCAAGCAAGTTTTAAAGGGAAATGAACAAAGGTTCCAATGACTTCTTCTTTAATCTCACCTGATTGTTCATCTAAGCTGAATTTCACATTTTCCCATTCATAAGGTTCTACAGAAATGGTGAGCTTTTCTTCCGGAAAAGTTACTCGTATTTCATCAGAAGACAGTTCTGTTACACGCCCAATTTTTCCATTGTAATAGCGTTTTTCATGTGCTAAATCATTCTTTATAAACATGACCTGAGCACCTACTTTTAATTCCATAGTTTTAGGAATTGGGAACATGTGCTCAGGAAACTTTTTGGTGATTTGGGCATCATAATTTCGTGATCTTCCGCTCAAAGCTGCTAAAGCTTTATCATTGATTTCATCTGCTTTTGCATTGTGTGTGGTTAAAGTAATAAAACCTTCGTGCTCGGTGGCATCAAAATTTGGCTTCACATAGTTGTTCAATAATTCAACATTCTCATCTGAGATGTGATTATTTCTCAAATTATTCAACAATTCGATGAATTCCGGGTCGTTTTGGCGATAAATCTTCTCTAATTCGATATACAAAGGCGGTTGCTCTTGAATCACTTTTGCGTGGAAAAAGAAACTCCCCCCATAATATTGATCCAATACACCTTTCTCCTCTCTCTTTACAATTGGTGGAAGCTGCATTAAATCACCGATAAACAAAACCTGTACACCACCAAAAGGAGTGTCGTTCCTACGCACTTTTCGCAACATGAAATCCATGGCGTCTAACAAATCCGAACGAAGCATACTTACTTCATCCACAATAAGTAATTCCAACTTCAAGAAAATCGTTTTTCTTTTTTTATTGAGGTTAAAATGCTGTTGTAAGGTGTTTTTTGTATTGAACTGTGTACGCTGACCCACGAAAGGAGGTTGTCCAAAATCAGGAATAAACGAGGCAAAAGGCAATTGAAAAAAAGAATGAATGGTTACACCTCCAGCATTTAAGGCTGCAATTCCTGTAGGTGCAACAACTACCGTGTTCTTGTGTGTAGAATCAATGATTTTTTTGAGTAAGGTCGTTTTCCCTGTCCCAGCTTTTCCGGTAAGAAAAACGGAATGATTCGTCTGATTGATGAACTTCTCTGTGAAATCTGCTGGCGATTGAATGTCGGCTGTAATCTGCTTCATTATCGTTTGTTTTATCCAAAATTTGGTGGTTGCTAAAGTAATGCTTGGAAGGAGATACAGCAAGATTAAACCTGCCTATTTCCATCCATCGCTAAATTAAGATAGTGAAAAAGTTAATTAGAAAGCAAATGTTTTTTAAAATAAAAGACTTCTTGGGGCGAGTAGGGGAATTAAGTTTCGCAAAGAAAAAAGGGATTTGTAGGGGCGGTTTACAAACTTTCCTAATCCATACATTTTGTTTGATAAATTCGTTTTGATTGAATAGAATGTTCATTCCTTCCTTATAAAACGAGGTCAAACAATTCGTAATTAAACAATATGTAATTAGTAATTGATTATTACATTTGTCCCATGACCAAAATTCTTGTCATACGGTTCAGTTCTATAGGAGACATTGTACTTACAAGTCCTGTTCTGCGTTGTATCAAAGAGCAATTGCCCAACGTGGAACTTCATGTTTTGACAAAAATTCAATATTCAGATTTGTATTCAACCAATCCGCATGTCGATTTTGTACATGAATGGGGCGAGGAAAACCATTTGGTGTTGGCTGACTTAAAAACAGCTGATTTTGATTTTGTCATTGATTTACACAAGAATTTAAGGACTTCAAAAATAAAAAGTCATCTCCGTAAAGACAGTTTTTCATTCCCGAAATTGAATGTACAAAAATGGCTTTATGTTAATTTCAAATGGAATTTAATGCCAGACATTCATATTGTAGACCGGTATTTTGAAGCAGTAAAACCTTTGGGAGTAAAAAACGATCACAAAGGAATAGATTTTCGAATTAAAATTGATTTTATATCGTTTTCTAAACGTTTTCCAACTACAGATAAATATCTTGCAGTGGCCATAGGCGCTCAGTTTGCAACCAAAAGAATGCCTGCCGAACAAATGAGTGAAATACTCAAAGGTCTTCCGTATCCAATTGTTATTGTTGGTGGACCAGGTGACCGAGAAGAAGGGGAAAAACTAAGGCAATTATTGCCCGGTCAAAACATTAACAATACTTGCGGTGGACTCACTATTCACGAATCAGCTCAAGTGGTAAAAGACGCGCAATTATTAATCACCAATGACACCGGAATGATGCACATCGCCGCAGCATTCGAATTGCCTATTGTAAGTATATGGGGAAACACAGTGCCTGAATTGGGTATGTATCCTTACCGACCTCAAGCTCCTCAGTCCTACTCTATTCATCAAGTAGACGGGTTGTCGTGCCGACCTTGTTCAAAAATCGGTTTTGCTCAATGTCCGAAAAAGCATTTTAAGTGTATGGTCGATCAAAACATCCTTGGAATTAGAAAGCAGATTGATGCATTTTTAGTCAAAAAATAATTCTATTTCGGCTATTCCTTTTGAGTTTTTGAAAAACACTATGGTTAAAGTTACCCTTACAGACAACCAATTTTAAAACGCGCCACACAAAAGCCATTGCCATCATATTTTTCTGACGTAATAAACGAACACTTCTTTCTCAAGGCTTAAAAAATCACCCGATTCTCCTTCAAAATCACCAAAAGAAACTTATATTTAGTGCTCAAAAGAAGAAATAGAATTATGCAAAAAATAAAAAGCTATATCTGTGGTGAGTGGAAGAATGGTGAAGGAGTAGAAACCGAAGTATTCAATGCCATTACAGGAGAACAAATTGGAGGAGTATCGAGTAAAGGATTTGATTTTGCTGAAATATTAAATTACGGACGCACAGTAGGTGGTAAGAAATTGAGAAAAATGACCTTCCATGAACGCGGAAATATGCTCAAAGCATTAGCACTTTATCTTTTACAAAACAAAAAAAGATATTACGAAGTAAGTGCCTGGACAGGTGCAACAAAAGGCGATTCGTGGGTAGATATTGAAGGAGGAATTGGTAACTTATTTGCTAACGCTTCTTTAAGAAGACAATTTCCAAATCTTCCTTACTACATCGATGGTGAACCAGCAATGTTGTCTAAAAACGGAACTTTTATTGGTCACCACATCATGGTGCCTAAAGAAGGGGTCGCTGTACACATCAATGCTTTTAACTTCCCTGTTTGGGGAATGTTGGAAAAGATTGCAGTTAACCTAATGGCTGGTGTCCCTGCAGTAGTAAAACCATCTAGTGTAACCAGTTACTTGACACAAGTTGTTGTAGAAGATATTATTGCCTCGAAACTTTTACCTGAAGGTGCGTTACAACTGGTTTTGGGATCGGCAAGAGATTTAATTAATCATGTAACTCCTTCTGATGTTGTTTCATTCACAGGAAGTGCTAGCACAGGATTGAAACTTAAATCTAACCCTGTTATTACCAACAACAATGTTCCTTTTAACCTTGAAGCAGATTCGTTAAATGCAATCATTCTAGGAAAAAAAGCAACGCCAGACACACCGGAATTTGCAATTTTCGTAAAAGAAGTTGTTCGTGAAATGACCACCAAGGCAGGTCAGAAATGTACGGCTATTCGTCGTATTTTCGTTCCTCAAGAATTGATGGATGACGCCCAGAAAGCAATATCTGCTCGTTTGTCAAAAACAGTGATTGGAGACCCTTCTGTTGAAGGCGTTCGCATGGGTTCTTTAGCTTCATTAGACCAACAGAAAGAAGTCCGTGAAAAAGTTGAATTGCTTTCGAAATCACAAAACATTGTGTTTGGTGACATGGAGAATTTCGAAGTACTGGGTGCCGACAAAGAAAAAGGTGCTTTCTTCCCGCCGATTCTATTTAGAAATGACAAACCATTTGATAACGTTGATGTTCACTCCGTGGAAGCGTTTGGTCCTGTTTCAACACTGATGCCTTACAACAGCATTGATGAAGCAATTGAATTGGCCAAAATGGGGAAAGGTTCATTGGTTTCGACCATTGTTACACCAGACAACAAAGAAGCAAGAGAATACGTGATTGGTGCAGCTAGTATGCACGGACGTATCCTAGTATTGAACGAAGAATGTGCTAAAGAAAGTACAGGACATGGTTCACCATTGCCGTTGTTAACTCATGGTGGTCCAGGTCGTGCTGGAGGTGGTGAAGAAATGGGTGGAATGCGTGGAGTATTACATTACTTACAACGTACCGCCATCCAAGGTCACCCTTCTGCAATAACTGAAATTACGCAAGTTTACCAACAAGGAGCAAAAGGAAATATTATTGAAGAACATCCTTTTACAAAGTATTTTGAAGAATTGAATGTGGGTGATCAACTCATTACAGAAAGTCGTGAAATCACTGCAGATGACATTGATCAATTTGCAGCACTTTCTGGAGATAATTTCTATGCTCACAAAAGAGAAACTGACTTTAACGGAACAATGTTCGACGAACAAGTAGCTCACGGATATTTCCTTATGAGTGCAGCTGCAGGTTTATTCGTACACAACTATGAAATGAACCCTGTTTTGTTGAACTATGGAATTGATAATATGCGTTTTACGAAGCCTGTATATGCTGGTTCGAAAATGCACATCCGATTTACATGTAAAGAGTTAGTTCCAACTGATGTTACGCCAAAAGAGGATGATCCAAAAACAAAAATCAAACGTGGTATCGTAAAATGGTTAGTTGAAATGCTGGACCAAGATACCGAAGAACCATTGGTAGGTTTCGCAACGATTTTGACCATGGTGAAATTGAAAGATCAGAGTTAAAAGCTTTAGGCGGTAGGCTTTTAGCTATAAGCATCAGCTCCGCCAATTAAGCTTTCATTTACGTCTATAAGTATTCATTTGATAAGCGACTTTCGAAAGAGGGTCGCTTTTTTTGTTGGGTTGTATTAGACAAGGTTAAGTTAAACTACTGCATAAACCCGACACGTGTAATTGGCACGCCGATAACGCTGATTTCCAAACGCTGATTAAAGCTGATTCTTTAATCCGTACAAATCCGCTACCCTTCCAACCACCCAAAAAATCCGCCACCATCCGCGCTACCTTGGTATCTGCGTCATCTGCGTGCCATTCTGAACAACACCAAAAAAATAACTCTATAAATCTCTATTGGTGTAATTAGCACGCCGATAACGCCGATTTTCAAACGCTGATTAAAGCTGATTCTTTAATCCGTACAAATCCGCTACTCTTCCAGCAACACCAAAAAAATCCGCTAGAATCCGCGCTACCTTGGTATCTGCGTCATCTGCGTGCCATTCTGAACAACACTACCCTAACCCCTTGGCAAGCTACTCTTCTTATCATTTGAAAAAACCCTTCTTTTAAACTCAGGCTTTGATCCAAAATTCAGCAAAAAACCGACTTCAATATCAGTTGCTTTAAGATAATTAATCAACTGAAATTCAAACTCCTTTACAATTACTTCAGTAGCTTTTAATTCTAATATTACAGCCTCATTAACTATCAAATCGGCATAGTACTCCCCAACCTGGGTCTCTTTATAATATACTTTAATTTGCTTCTGTGCTTCCACAAAGAAGCCTCGATTCTTTAATTCAAGAAATAGTGCGTTTTGATATACTTTTTCAAGAAAACCAAAGCCTAATTCATTATAAACATCAAAATAAGTCTTTAATATTTGATCGGTTAGATCCTTGTGTAACAATTCCATAATTACGTTTTTGATTTAGGTGAACTATTCTAAGATACAAAAAATAATTGTTATTGGTATCTAGAAAATGAGCACGCCGATAACGTTGATTAAAACTGATTTTTTAATCTCTAAACGATATGAATAACTTCATAACTCTCCATTGGTGTAATTAGCACGCCGATAACGCTGATTTCCAAACGCTGATTAAAGCTGATTCTTTAATCCGTACAAATCCCCTACTCTTCCAACCACCCAAAAAATCCGCTACCATCCGCGCTACCTTGGTATCAGTGTCATCTGCGTGCCATACTGAACAACACCAATAACCAAACACACAAAAAATAGCACGCCGATAACGCCGATTTTCAAACGCTGATTAAAGCTGATTCTTTAATCCGTACAAATCCGCTACTCTTCCAACCACCCAAAAAATCCGCCACCATCCGCGCTACCTTGGTATCTGTGTCATCTGCGTGCCATTCTGAACAACACCAATAACCAAACACACAAAAAATAGCACGCCGATAACGCCGACTTTCAAACGCTGATTAAAGCTGATTCTTTAATCCGTACAAATCCGCTACTCTTCCAGCAACACCAAAAAAATCCGCTACCATCCGCGCTACCTTGGTATCTGCGTCATCTGCGTGCCATTCTGAACAACACCAAAAAAAAAACCGCCACCATCCACGTGCAATCTTCTAATCCACCCTCCAACAATTTTTCTTCAAAAATCAAAATTACCACATCAAATTACTTATTTTAGCACTTACCATACGATTAATATAGAGCTAAAACTTACCATAAATGATAAACATACTAGTAACAGGAGGGGCAGGATTTATTCCCAGCTGTTTGACAGATGAATTAATTAAGCACCCTGAATATAATATCGTAGCAGTAGACAACTTTCTAACTGGAAACAAACAAAAGATTTCAAAAAGCGAATTCAACAACTTTAAATTCATTGAAGCCGATTGTAACAACTTCGACCAAATGAAATCCCTTTTTGATGCCCACCAATTCGATTATGTTTTTCATTATGCTGCCGTAGTCGGTGTGAAAAGAACAACTGCGAATCCCTTGATGGTACTAGAAGACATCGAAGGATTAAAAAACATTTTTAAACTCAGTGCTGAGGCCAAAGTAAAACGCATCTTTTTCTCTTCCTCATCTGAAGTTTATGGAGAACCTGTTGAATTACCACAAAACGAAAAAACAACGCCATTAAATTCAAAATTACCCTATGCAATTGTGAAAAATATGGGAGAAGCATTCTGCCGTTCTTATTCACAAACTTATGATTTAGACTATACGATTTTCAGATTTTTCAACACCTTCGGACCTAAACAAAGTCCAGATTTTGTGATGAGCAAGTTCATCAAACAAGCACTCAACAACGAAGATATTACCATTTATGGAGATGGTTCTCAAACCAGAACTTTCTGTTATGTTGACGACAATATCGCGGCTACCGTAAAAGCATTCAAAGAAGACCGCTTCATCAACGACGTCATCAATATTGGAAACGATAAAGAAACCAGTATCCTCGATTTGGCCAAAACCATCATTGACATCACCGGTTCTCAATCAAAAATCGCATTCCTACCACCACTCAAAGAAGGAGACATGACAAGAAGACAACCCAACGCAGAAAATATGCGTGGACTTTTAGGACGAGAGTTTCTACCCTTGAAAGATGGAATTGAGAAAGTGATTGATTCGAATATTTATAAAGAGTTGAATGGATTATAGTTGGTGTTACTGGTGTGATTTCGTGATTTTAGCACGCCGATAACGCCGATTTCCAAACGCTGATTAAAACAGATTTTTTAAATCCGCACCCATCTTTAAAAACACCATTTACCCAACAAAAAAATCCGCCACCATCCGCGTTACCTTAGTATCCGCGTCATCCGCTTGCCAACACACCACCACACAACATACCATCCTACATACGAACCAACTAAACATAATCCGCCATGTCTCCTTCAACTTTACGGAAATAGAAGAGACCAGAAATGAAAATCAGCAAGATCATAGCAATAGAAACAAACATCAACGGTCCTGGAGCTTCTCCGCCAAACATCGACCAACGAAATCCTTGCACGACTCCCGCCATCGGATTTAAATAGTACAAAGTACTGGCCCATTCAGGCAATTGCTTCACTGCAAACTCTGCAGGATAAGCCACAGGAGTAATGTACAAACCAATCTGCACCATAAAAGGAACAACGTGTTGAAAATCTCGGTAACGCACCGTTAAAGCACTCAACCAAATTCCGACTGCCAACGCTGCTATAACACCAATTAAAATAAAAACAGGCGCCAACCAAACATTTGCCGATGGAGGAACCTGAAAATAAATCATCAATACCATCATGATCAACAAAGCCACACCGAAATCAATAAATCCAACAACTGCCTTTGATAAAGGAATGATTAACCGTGGAAAATAGATTTTCTTCACCATGTTCTGACTCGCAATAATGGAACTCCCAGAGTTGGTCATCACATAAGAAAAATAACTCCACACACTCATCCCAGCAACGGTAAATAAAATATGCGGCACTTCAGTTTCCACACCCACAAAGCGTCCAAAAACCAATGAAAGTATAAGCAATGTCACGACAGGTTGCAAAATCGCCCACAGCAATCCAATGGTGGTTTGCGCATAACGCACCCGAAAATCTCTCCAAGCCAAGGTGAGAAACAAATCCTTGTATTGATAAAGCTCCCTGAAATCTGGAATAATCGATTTCTTGTTGGCGTCTATTATGGTTTTGTGTGTTTTGCTCATTGTAAATGCTTGTGGAGGTAAAAGTAAGGAATTTTGGGGTTATTGGCACGCTGATAACGCTGATTAAAACAGATTTTCAAATCCGCTACCATCCTAACCTACCAACAAAAGGATCCGTACCCATCCGCGATGTTATTATGGAGACTGAGCAAAGCTGAAGTCCCGTTTTATCGTTCTCTCGTCAGTTCGAGTGAATTACGGAACGAAGTGGAAAAATTTGTAACGAGTACAGACGGAAATCACAAAATATAAACTGTTTCAAACACCGCACGTTCTCGATACACCTCCGCTGACTTCGATTCCCTGTCCTAAGTTAGCTATCGTTCACTAATGGCCCTCCGAAGGAGGAGACGAAAAACATTATCTTAAATTGACTTAATTATCTCAGCCAATTTTTCAACTTGAATTTTTCTAGAATAATTCTCCGACCCAACAGAGTTACAATCTATTCTACCTTTCTCTTTAAATTCTGCAACTAATTCCTTGAACACCTCTTGTAAATGCGATTCATCTTCAACAATTACCCCAGCATTGGTTTTTTGAAGTAAGTCTGCTTGAAGCTGTTGGCTGACACCTTCCATTTCTTCTATGGAATAGTATTTATCTTTTAGCGCAAAAGCTTTTGGGTCGTTGGCGTAACACAAGATGATTTTACGCTTTAAACCTATGTAATCATAGATTTTGGTGCCAACTATCGAATAATCATTGAATAACAACATAGTATTATAATTAGACAATTTTTTAATTAATTCTTGATTCTGTGTTTTCGGAAAAATCTTTATAGATTTTTGTGTCAATTTTGATAAGGTTTCGACTTTCTTTTTTACCTCATTTGGAATATTAGTTCCATGGAAGTTAAGTTGCATTTTTACACCTGGATTACTCTGCAAAAACAAATTGAATTGTTCCAAAAAGCTTTTCCAAGGATGCCATTGATAAATAGTTCCGATAAAAGAAATGGTGAGTTCTGTAGCTTTTTGGGGTAAATCAGCAACTTTTTCAATTACTTCTGGATCATAACCATTCGGCAGAACATAAATAGTTTTATTGTTGATTAGTTTTTCTATTTGTTGCTTGAAAAAACCAGAAGCAGTCGTTATGCAAATAGCTTTTTTTACAACTTTTTGTTCCAAATACCTATTCCAAAGGGTATATAACTTATTCCTTTGTCTCCCTTTATTTTGACTCCAAGGGTCTCGATAGTCTGCAATCCAAGGAATTGAAAACTCTTGACTTAAACGTTGGGCAAAAGAAAAAAGTACAAAGGGCTCTCCAGTGGCAATAATTGCATCAACTTTATTTTCTTTCAGGTATTTTCGTGCAGCTATATAAAGTTGCTTTTTAGGTCCTGAAATCCATAAAAACTGTCTTATTTCATCAAATGCGGTTAAGGATTTTCTAAAAAAACGATGTCTATTTTCACCGTGTTCAAGTAATAAGCGATTACTCTTAGAGGGGAAGTAAGGCGCGCGTATCACTGTCCCATATTCCTCTTCTCCGATTAGGGATTCTTTACTGACACTCGGTGCAACATAATCCAATTCATTACCATACGCATTACTCCACTGACGAGTGATGACTATTGGCTCAACCCCAAACTCTTTTAGGAATTTAAACCAATTGTACGGCCTCAAACCACCTACTGAAACATAGGGTGGAAAATCATAAGCTAGAATGAGGACTTTTTTCATGTTTATTTTCTTTTAAACTTACTTACCAAACTGTTCAAAGTCATTTTAACACTTGAATAAACAAACCACTTCCCGAAAAGAAACGGATAGGCAAGGAAGGCGTTGTACCATGAATTAGATTTTAATAATTGAATAAATCCAAAGTTAATTAAATAGAATCTCCTTAAATAATAAGATAAAAGCTCTTTTATTCCATTTCCTTGCCCCCCTATCACATGATTAATTTTATTGCCTTGCTTTACTCTTTTAGAAAAAAGTAGTTTATCATGGTGAAGGTATAAACCACGATTCAGATAATACAATAAGCTGGGAAATATATTGTTATAAGGAGTTTTTTTGTTTGGCCACCACCAAACTGGAAACTGTACAGTACGTATTCTCTCAGTTTTAAAAACACCATATCCAAAACCGTCATTCTCTTTAGAAATCAATTTTAAAAGTTGAAACAACCTAATTTTACTTGAATAATTAACATCAACTTCTTCATAGCTGAAGCTATTCTCATCAATAAGTTCATATTTGTTGAATGATACGATGGCCTTGTCACAGGACTCTAATGCAGTAATATGGGTTTGAACAAACTCCTTATGGTATAAATCATCATCGCCAGCCCACATGAAAAAAGGTGTGTCTGCTTGTGCCAATAAAAACTCCATATTTTTTGAAATTCCTAAGTTTTTTACTTGGCGAATATAGGTGATGCGCTTGTCTTGTTCGGCATATTTCTTACAAATTTCCGCTGACCCATCACTTGACCCATCATCAGAAATAATTAGTTTAAAATCTTTGAACGTTTGATTTAATATAGATAATAAAGATGCTTCGATAAAGTCAACATCGTTAAAAACAGGCATTCCTATGGTGAGAGAAGCTTGCATTATAAATTTAGTTTTCTTTTAACTCTATTCATAAAATATCTTTTAACGAACTTATAGGTATGGTTTTTACTGTGTTGATATCCGACAGGCTGACCTTCTCCATAATAAACTGTAGCAGACTTATTCAAAGCCTCTGCTAAGGTGGCAGTGCCTGAAGTTAGACAATGAAGCTCTTTACAAGAAAATATTAAGTCACAAAAGTCCTCCAAAGTAGGAGTTTCTATAAACTGTTCGCTCCCAGTGGGTATATAAAAGTGTTTTCCACCTCTTAACTTCATAATTGCATCAAAATTAACATTGTTCTTTTTAAAAAATGTCATTGCATCTTCTTTGGTGCACAAACCTATCCAAGATAAAAAATTTGGATCATAAACTACTTTGTTGTATTCCTGAACATACTTTGGCTTATAATAGACTTCTGGTTTATTCCATCGCTTGTTGTTGTCTAATCCAAATGCCAACATTACCTCATCTAATAGATTAGTTTTTGAATTCTTGTGAATCTTTACAACCAATTCGCCAATGTCAACTTTTGTCCCTGGTTTATCTACAAACCCATCAACATAGGGGTTACACTCCCAAACAAGATTTCTATAATCTGGATGAACCACCGGCGAAAATTTAGATATATAAACTTTTTCATAACCACTTTCTTTCGCTATCTTAGGAAGGTGACTGTGAAAAAGATGATCTCCTAAACCTGTGTGAATTATTTCTATGATTAGTGATTTTCCCATAATACTTTTAACGATAAAGCCTTAACAATCTATTTCCGCTACCAATCTTCCTATTATAAAGTAGTGGTATTTTTAAATACATCCAAGCTCCATAAAAGTAATTTTTCTGGTATTTGAAATAATCCGATCTATAATTTGAATCAAGTCTCCACATCAAGATAAAATTGGTGATTGTATTAAACAATATAAGGAAATGGTAAAATAAGTATCCAAAATTACCCTTTACTTTATAAAAGAGAAGGGCTGAGGAAAGAAAACTCTGTTTAGCTGCCCAATCTCTATCCGATGAACTCCCGCCATTTAAATGATACACTTGCACTGAATCCAATATAGTTATTCCGTAATTATTTAATTTAAATCTATGGCATAATTCAATTTCTTCAGAGTACATAAAAAAATCAGGATCAAAACCACCTATTTCATTAAAAACCTCTTTTTTAAACATCATAAAAGACCCCATAACAGCTTCTTCCTTATACTTAAAACCGTCTTTATTCAAAAAGTCTACAAATAAATTTCTCGATAGAATTTTCTTATAACTTGCAATGGTTGAAGTGAAGTTTTGTTTTTCTCCATTGGGATATAATATTTCACAACTTACAATTCCAGTTTCGACACTAGAAACAATATAATTGTAGCAAGTTGAAATAGAGTTCTTTTCTACAGTTAAATCGGAGTTTAGAAGTAAAATATACGACCCATTTGACTTTTCTACGCCTAAGTTGTTTGCTCGACCAAAACCAGCGTTGTATGAATTTGAGATAAAATTAACGTCAGGATGGGTGTTTAAAATGAGCTCTTTTGAATTATCATTTGAATGATTATCGATAACTATTACTTCATATTTAAAAGTGATTTCGGATGACTTTATACTTGAAATACAATCATTTGTAAGTAAAGGCGTCTTAAAATTGACAATAATAATTGAAAGATCTATAAAACTATTCATTATACTTAGATTTATTAAAACTTTGCTCCAATCCCATTTCCCTAATGTTGTCTAACCATCTATATATCATTGACGGTTTATATTTAGCTTGTCCATTTTCATCTTTCATTTGTTCTAATGCTGATGCAATTAAAGCATAATCATTTTCTAAAGAAGTTGAAAACACTCCTTGATCATCTGTGTTGATGGAAACAAATAACTGAGGACATTCTTTTATTTTCTCCGTATCCGTTTCGAGATCTAAGTTGTAGAAATTAACTAATGGATGTTTACTATAGTCTTTAAAAGTACCTATTAAATAATTGGAAGACGGGTTTGTTTCAATAGCGATATTTTTTTCTCTCATTACATGTTGCATTCCTTTTTGAACAGCTTTTACTAATTTGATGTATTCTTTGGTGATTGGGAATTGGGTTATTTTCCCCCCATATCTTTTTACTTGTGGATTGAAATGATACTGTTGGTAAAGAAAACGCACAAATTTATCCTTGCGAATATTACTGTTTTTTTATTAAAGAAGATTAATGGTGCTAAGATATAATTTAAAGTCGTTTTTCTGAAAGAAAGTAGAGGAGTAAGTACTTTTAAAAAATCTACATCGTTGTAAACCGGCATTCCTATGATAAGTTGGGGGGACTTCATAGATCTTCTGAAACTTCTTTTATTGCACTCCAAATTTTTTTACTTTGATTATCTACAGTAAACATAGAGAACCGTTCCTTTAAAATCTTTACCGTTTTAAGATAAAGTTCTTGATTATTTATTAATTCATTAGTTTTATGAGCTAAATCTTTTGGATTTAAGTCTGAAGCTATTAAATAATCTAAATCATTAATAATTTCTTGTGTCCCTGTGGTTTTATTAAACATTAAAATAGGAACTCCGTTGTTAGCTGCCTCAATACAAACTAAAGGAAAAGGGTCTTCTCTCGATGTCATCCAAAAAACATCAAGATTTTTCAAGAACTCATTCGGATTATTTAATTGTCCAAGAAATTCAAATTCTTTAGCAATACCCAATTCTTCAATCAATTTATTATATCTTTTTTTATTCTCTTCTGAAATACTTCCTAACCATTGAAAACTAAAATGTATTGAAGGATTAATTTCTTTAATTGCAGAACAAGCTTTAATAAACAAATCAACTCCTTTTCTTTTTTGGACCAAGCCAATTCCTCCTATAGTAATTTTACGTAAATCCAGCTTTAACCGGGTATCAATATTTGTATGAAATTTTGAAAATTCATGTATCGTTATTGTTTTATCTAAATCAAATTGATAATAATCAATTAAATCCTTTTTAACAGTCTCAGATGCAGCAATTGTTAAATCAACTTTTTGTTTTAGATTACTAATTTGAGGCACATAGCTTTGTATTGTTTCTCTTAATTCATGAACGTGTAGAATCAATTTTGAATTTTGAGAAAACTTTTTAATTAGTGTAGCAATCTCAATAAATACTACTGTGTTATTATAAATTATATCATAATCTTCTTTTGCAACATTTTTAATTTCGTAATCATAAATGACTGAATTAAAAAGCCTTATCAGCTTTAGCTTTCTAAGAATAAATCGACCAATTCTGCTTAATAATTTCTTTTTCTTATATATTTTGAAGTGATTTGTACATAATGAGTCAATTTCACTAGATAGTTGTCCGCCTCCCATGCTCAACACATCGAAATTAACTTCTGGATGATTTTTTTTTAACCACTCCATAAAATAGAGTAGAATTAAAGGTGCTCCTGTTCTGGAGGATGAGTGGTTAATAAATAGTATCTTCATATTCTGTTGACTAAATTTTAAGCTAGACTTTTATTTATTGCTAATGTAGTTTCATTATCTTCAAGTAATACAAAATTATTTTTTATTAATAATTCATAAATCTTCTCACGACATTCATACTCGTCATGAATTTCAATTGCAATACATTTGGTTATGCTCAAAAAGGAGACGTTTGAATCATTTTTAATTAGAAATACTTCAGCTCCTTCTATATCAATTTTTAATAAATCTATACTTTGTAGGTTATGTTCTTTAATCAGGTCTATTATAGTGATACTTTTGAGTCTATTTTCTTTTTGTTCTACAACAACTTGTCTTGCACAACTACTTTTATCTCTAAAATTTGTATTAATTGATAAATTTAAACCACTTTTCCCCATAAGACCAGCTTGATAGAGCTTAACACTTCCATTATTCACATATTTCGAAAGATTGTTCTTAAGCAAATCAAAATTTTCTTCATCAGGTTCAATACAAAATATTTGTGTTTCAGGAAAAAGGTGTTTTAAATAAATAGCTGTAGAACCTATATTACTTCCAGCATCAATTAAAACTTTAGGCTCAAAACTTTGTGCTTTAAAATAGCTAACAGCGAGAGCGTATTCACCCTTCACAATCACCTGGTTAACCATATCATAATCAGATGAGTTTTTTAAACGTGCATGAAAAATATGCCCATAATAATTAAAGGTAGTTATTTCTTTTGTGCTATCAACAACCGTCATGTAGTATGTCTCAATGCTTTCTCTTTTAGCGAGAAAGTAATGCCATCTCTTTTTAATCTTTAATTTAAATTCTTTCCAAGTCATTTCCATTCGTATTTTCCAAACGTAGCACCGTAATCGTATGATTTATAAACAGTTAGTTCTGACGAATCATCTACAACACTAAACATCCCTACATCG
Source organism: Brumimicrobium sp. (assembly GCF_048268645.1). Classification (NCBI taxonomy): domain Bacteria; kingdom Pseudomonadati; phylum Bacteroidota; class Flavobacteriia; order Flavobacteriales; family Crocinitomicaceae; genus Brumimicrobium; species Brumimicrobium sp. The sequence goes on from NZ_JBLWVE010000001.1 coordinate 252,340, forward strand.
AAATAACTTACTAATGTGTATTGATAAGGTATTTGTATGGCTAGATGAAATGTATAGGAACCTCTTGTTAAACAGTTTTTATCAATAATAAATGTGTGTGTATTTTTATTTATTTTCTTATTAATTGAAAAAACTCTTAAACCGTCTTGTCTTTTTACACATAGATAAAAATCATACAACTTAGGGTTTTTATTAATATGAAAATTAATTTCAACATAAATTTTATCTGATATGTCAAAATTATGGTTTGCTTTACCAAACTCGTTCTTTATTAGAATTGATTTAATATCATAATCAATATCTTTATTCCAATTTGGATTTATAAAATCTTTATTCTCAGCCTTTTTTTCATTATACTTCTTTATCGCTTCATCAATTATTCCATTAAAAGTAATTTCTCCTTCTTGTAAAACTATTCCTCTTGTACATAATTTCTTTACTGCAACTAAATCATGACTCACAAAAATCACTGTTCTACCTTCCCCCGCTACATCTTCCATCTTTCCTAAACATTTCTTTTGAAACTCAGCATCTCCAACTGCCAACACCTCATCGATGATTAGGATCTCAGGTTCCAAATGTGCTGCTACAGAAAACGCCAATCGCACATACATACCAGAAGAATAGTGCTTTACAGGTGTGTCAATAAATTTTCGGACTCCAGAAAACTCAACGATTTCTTCTAGTTTTTCTGCGACCTCTTTCCGAGTCATGCCCAGTAAGGTACCATTCAAGTAAATGTTTTCTCGCCCAGTCAATTCTGGGTGGAACCCTGTTCCTACTTCCAACAAAGAAGCAACACGTCCATTGATTTCAATGCGCCCTTCTGTAGGTTGAGTAATTTTAGACAGCACTTTTAACAAGGTAGATTTTCCTGCGCCGTTTCTCCCAATAACTCCAATAATTTCTCCTTTATCCACATGAAATGATACGTTTTTTAGTGCCCAAAAAGATTCTTGTTTACCTTTATTACTTTTAAAAAGACCTGTGAGAGCATGTCTTAAGGATGAATCTTTCTGCTTCCCGATTGTGTACTCTTTAGAAACACCTTCTATTATTATTGATCTTTGTTTGAGTGTCAAAATACTATTTATAATTATTAATAAGTCAAGGATGATTCAAAGATAAAAAATTCAATCAACAATTATCTTTACGGTAAAACACATAGCTATTAATTGATTAAAGTCATCTTGTTTTTAATCAAAAAATGGTTGCCAAACAGTTCCGTGTTTTGGTGCACTTAATTTTGATATGGGCGCTTCATATTTTTCAATTACTGTAACATAAGGATAGTAACATATCGACTTAATGCTTGATTGAAAATTAGTCACTCCAGATGTTAGATTGTTTTTATTAGAATTTACCTTTATTTTATTCAATTCATCAACAAAACTCTTAGTGTATTCTGCAAACCTATTGTTTTCTCTGTGCACATCTTCACATAAGTAAATCCCTCCTGGGTTTATTTCACTTAATGTTTCTTCTAAAGTAATACGTTGCTGTTCTGTAGTATGTCCTCCGTCATCAATTATAATATCTATAGGTCCAATTTCTTTAAATAAATTTTTCCAAAAATTTCTATCCTCTTGGTCACCAATAAGAACCTTTGTTTGGTCATTCTCATAGATTTTGCAAGCCTCTTTAATGTCAACACCATATATTTTACATTTGTCTCCAAAATATGACTTCCACATTCCTAAGCTTCCACCGCTATAAATACCGATTTCTAATACCTTAACTTCTTTATTAATAAACTTGTTGAAGTGTTTATGATAAATGTCAAAATAATGTTCCCATTTCCATATACCGTTTCCTTCTTTATTATTTTGAAAATAATCCCATAGTGGGTTTTTTACATCTCTATTATCCTGTTCGGTTTTAATTTTTTCAAGGTTATATCTTTCTAAGTATTCGCTTGCTTTTGTTCTTTCAGAGGATAATTCTAAATAAAGCCTAAGCTCCTTACGTTTGAAAATTATTTGTTTTATGAGGGAAGCTAAATTTCTTATTTTTCTATACATTATTACACTTTTAAGTAGTTAGCTATCTTATTTGATTGAAGTAATCAACTGTTTATAATTCTAATAAAGCAATTAAGTAGTCAACAAAGATGATAAAATTAATGCTTATCATTAAGTTTACTTTTTAAAAAAACAGATATTTTTATTAAATTGTAGTCTATGAGAAAATATATCTCACTTTTTATTCTTTGTTTCATTATAGCTGTACCAACTTTTGGGCAAACTAATTTAGTTTATCCTGATAATAATTTTGTTTTTGAGGTTAACTCTGTTGATTTTGAATGGGATGAGTATTCAAACGCTGTAAACTATACAATTCAAGTGGCAACAGATATTGGATTCACCATATTGCTAACTAATACTTCTACTGTAGCAACAAGCCATGAGGTTTTAAATTTACCTGTAAATCAAGAGTTTTTTTGGAGGATTAAAGCTAATAACAGTACCTGGTCAGAAACTAGAACTTTTAGAATTGTAGATTTTAAAAGTTGGCCAGAACTAGAGATGTGGCTTAATGCGGATAGTATCACTCCAGTTTCAGGAGACAAAATTAACGAGTGGATTGATTTATCAAGTAACTATAATCATTTCTCTCAACTAAACAGTTTAAATCAACCTAGCTTATTGTATTCCAATGATGAGATAAACAATCATAACAAGGTAGAGTTTAAAGCATCCCAAAATAATTTTTTAGATGGTGTTGATTTAAGTCACCTAAATAATGGTGAAGTGTTTTCACTTCTGAACATTACATCGACTAGTGGAGCTTCAAATGAAAGAGGGATTTGGAGTTTTGGAACCGCATCTGCTGCTAACGTTTATCCTTGGACTGATAACTCTATTTATATGGGTTTTGGTAGAAACATAAGGTTCAATATTGGAGATATTATAGGTATGCCTACCTTAACTAAACCTCATATTTTAAATATTAGTTCTGGACCTTCATTTGTCTTTAAAATTAACAACACCCTGATATTTAACTCCACATCTGGAACTCCTTCTTTTAGGAATAATGTTCTTCTTGGTCATTCTGGTGGATCTTATTACCTAGATGGCTCTATAAGTGAAATCATACTTTTTAACTCCGTTCTTCCTGATTCTTTAAGAGACCTAACGCATGCTTACCTCCGCCACAAATACGCCCCACCTGTCAACCTCGGCCCTAACATCACCCAATACGGCTTTTGCGACACTACCCTTTACGCAGGAAAACGCTTCGATTCTTACCTTTGGTCTGATGGCTCAACAGCTGATAGCTTGATTGTTTCGGAACCTGGGACCTATTGGGTTGAAACAGTAGATATTTTCGGTTTTACTTCTTCAGATACAATAGAAGTTATTTTTCCAGAATTCCAACACCCCACCTCCCAACTCTACTGCCCTAGCGAATTCATCGATTGGCAAACAGGGCTTGGGGAGCACTACAATTACCTATGGTCGGATGGTTCGACTGCAGATAGTTTAGTCATCAATTCTCCAGGGAGTTACCATGTTACGGTGACGGATACCAACGGTTGTGTTTTTCAATCGGATACCTTGGTTTTTGATGAAGATCCATTTACTGCAACGGCAAGTTTGGGACCTGATGTTAATTTGTGTACTGGAAACAACCTCGGATTGAGTGTTGGCGCAAATGAAGCGGTGAGTTATTTGTGGAATACCGGAGCAACAACACCAGAGATTGGCATTTCAAGTTCGGGGACCTACAATGTTCAAGTGCAAAATGCGAATGGATGTGTTGCTATGGATACCATTGATGTGACGATTATTGGTGATGCACCGAATATTGCGTTTGATGTTCCTGCACAATCTTGTGTTGCTGCCTCCTTCGATTTTGAAGACCTTTCCACTACAACCGATGGATCGAGTATTATTGCTTGGGATTGGAACTTTGGAGAAGGGTCGACAGAAAATGTTGAACAAGGAAATTTCGCTTATTCTGCAGATGGAAATTACGACATTACCTTGACCATAGAAACTTCTTCCGGATGTTTTAATACGCTAAGCGCTCCGATTGAAATCAAAACCAACCCGATTTTGACTTTCTCAACGAATTATATTTGTCAAAACCAAAGCATTGAATTTAACGGAGGTCAATTGAGTCCGCAAACCATCACCGATTGGAATTGGAATTTTAATGATCCTGCAAGTGGAACAAACAATGTCGCTACAGGACAAAATACCCAACATGTTTTTGCATCACCGGGAGATTATGACGTAATGCTCATCGGAACTGATATTTTTGGTTGTATCGACACATTGGTGCAAACCAAAACCATCGCGCCAACTCCAACAGCGGATTTTAATTTTAATGAGGTGTGTGAAGGAAGTGTGGTGAATTACCAAAACGCTTCAACAGTAGCTAGTCCAGCGACCATCACAAGCTACCAATGGACTTTTGGAGACGGCACCAATTCCGGTCAAACAAATCCGCAAAAGCCTTATGCTTCGCAAGGTGTTTATACCGTAGGATTAACAGCAACAGCGAATAACGGTTGTAGTGATGACACAACACAAACGATAAAAATTCACGCCATTCCACAAGTGAATTATACTTTAGAACAAGCATGTGCTGGAATTGATGCGCAATTCATTGACAATTCTTTTATTCCCAATGGCAGCGTTGCTCAAGTAGATTGGTCTATTGACGGTCAAACGTCAATCACTGGATTTACAGTAGGTCACCAGTTTCCAAATGCAGGAACGTATTCATTAGAACAAACCGTAAGGTCTGCCTTTGGATGTGAAAATTCAGCTGTTTCAAGCGTGACCATTAAAGACTATATCGATGCAGACTTTGACTTCTCTCCGAATGCTTTTGTAAGCGATTACCCTATTGTTTTCCAAAGCACAAGTACTGGTGCAAGTCAATACGAATGGACTTTTGGGGATTTTGCAAATGCCCAGCAAGCAGACACGAGCATTACTTTTGATGAATCGCAAATTGGGAATACCTACACGGTTGAACTTTTAGTGCGCAACATTCATGGATGTTCAGACAGTATGACTATCCAAGGAACAGTGTTGGAACGTCAGACAGATTTATTGATTTCGCAATTGTTTAGTCAAGAAGAGAACGGTTACCTCACCATAGGTGTTCAGTTGAAAAACATTGGAACAACGCCCATCAATAGGGTAGATTTGTACCTACGTAAACCCTCATTAAGCGGAGGAATTAAAGAAACATGGTCTGGAAACTTACAAGCTGGACAGTCAGAAATTTATGTTTTTTCTGCCGCACCCAGCGCAACGGTAATGGACAAAGATGCCGACCAAAACTATCTGTGTATAGAAGGTCGAATCGTATCTCCAGCACAATTTACCGAGCTTGATTTAGAAAACAATGAGGTTTGTCGTGTTATTGCGCCTTCAGAAGTGGTACTTATTCACCCTTATCCGAATCCAGTTAGCGATCAATTGACCATCAAAGTAGTGATGCCAGCCAAAGAAGTGATTGCCCTTCATGTCTACAATGACCAAGGACGATTGGTTCATACAGTTACAGAGGAGGAAGAATTGCAAAAAGGCCTCAACACTTTTTATGTCAACACCTCAGGTTGGGCTGCAGGGAACTATAAAATTCGAACCATCACAAGCACAAAGCAAGTCCCCACCGTTGGATTTGTGAAGTTGTAAAATTCTCCCCAGCTAGAGGAGAAGACGTAGAAACTCATTTTTTGTGTAGGGGAATAGTATTTATTAAATGCAATTGTTGGTCAGAAAAGGACAAAAGAGATTCCTCAGTCATCCCGAGTTCTCGGGATTCCTTCGGAATGACAAGTTTATTGGGTGTGAGTGTGGGTAAAAACAAGCCGAAGCAACTGCTCTTGCTCAATACTACTTTCATAATACCAGTTTTAAAAGAATCGTTTAATATGAAACGGAATCATGGTTGTTCAACTCCCCCTTTGGAGGGGGATAAAGGGGGAGGATATTAATCGAAATTGTTTTCGTTAAAAAGAAAACCTTGTCCCAAAGCAACTGCTCTTGCTCAATACTCAATCCTCTTGCTAAATCCTCCCCCCAACCCCCTCCTGAGGGGGAGACGTAGAAACCCACCTCTAAGTGTGTAAGTAGAACTTTGCGATTAAAAGATGTTTCAGCATGGAAATCGTTCTCCTTAAAAGTAATTGTGAGCTCGAAGCAATTCCCCCTTTGGAGGGGGGCAGGGGGGAGGACACTTAAAACAATTACTCCATCCTACTCTTCAGCACCTCAATTACCCTTAAAATCTTATTTTCAACCTCTGGATATCTATGAATCACCTCTCCTTCTTGGAAGCGAATAACAGTATAACCAAATGCTTCCAGTCGATCTTGTCGATATCTATCATAACTACCTTTCGTATCGTGTGAACTGCCATCAACTTCTATAATCAAATTGATTTCTGCAGAAAAAAAGTCGACTATAAATCTATCAATTGGTCTTTGACGTTTAAAAGCTACACCTAGTTTTTTGGCCCGAAGTCCCGCTTTCCATAGATACTTTTCAGCACGTGAAACAGATTCATTTCTTAAATCGTTTGCATACTTTTTTAAATTTGGATTGTAGTGGTTGTTCATAATTAAGGTTTTACATTAAAATAATGAAAAATTTGGTTCGGAACAACTACTCTTGCTCAATACTCAATCCTCTTGCTGAATTCCTCCCCCCTGCCCCCCTCCAAAGGGGGAGACGAAAAGACCTCTTTTTTAGGTAGAGAAATAGATTTTTGAATAGATAGTATTCTCTTCAAAAGAGCAACTTGGTTCGAAGCAACTACTCTTGCTCAATACTCAATACTCTTGCTGAATTCCTCCCCTGCCCCCCTCCAAAGGGGGAAACGTAAGAACCCACGTTTTATGTGTTTAGAGGATGATTTTTGAATCGAAATTGTTTGCATTTAAAAAGAGCAACTTGGTTCGAAGCAATTCCCTCTTTAATTATTAACAATCATGCATTAACCAATAAATTTACAAAATCTTCTTTTTCTAAAGCGCCGAAATACTGGGTAACGTCAACATTTTCCAATGCTTTTTCAACTGATTTTCTATCATAAGGAACATCCACCAACACTTCTTCTATTTGTGCAACAGGATCTTTTCCAAAGAAGTCTCCGGAGATTTTAATTTCTTGTATTCGGCCTTTTTCAACAAATATTCTAACATCAATTTCTCCAACAGGAAATCGTTTATTGTACTGCATATTGAATTTAGGTGCGCGTCCATAATTCCAATCCCAAGTGTCATATTTCTCTTCTTTCAATTGGTGGACTGCGGCCCATTCTTCTTCCGTTAAACGATAAGTTTCAAAAGCTTCGTTTTCTGCGTAAAGCCCTTTCAACAACAAGCTTTTAAACGCTTCGATTGTCAACTTGTCTTCGAGAAATTCACTAATGTTAGCCACTCGGCTTCTCACAGATTTATGTCCTTTAGATTCAATCTTACTCGGTTTAACGTTGAGTGCATTCACCACTTCATTAAGGTCGGTATTGTACAACAAAGTTCCATGGCTAATCATTCGTTTTCCTGTAGAAAACTGTGCCGTACCCGAGATTTTTTTCTCTCCTACTAAAATATCATTTCGACCTTTTAATTCTGCAGAAGCACCTAAATCGTTCAATACTTTGATCACCGGCTCGGTAAACTTTTTGAAATTATGCAGTTTATTGATGTCGTGATTCGTAATAAAGCTGAAATTTAGGTTTCCAAAGTCATGATATACTGCTCCACCACCGCTAACACGCCTTACCACATGAATATCGTTTCGGTCAATGTAATCTTGATTTACCTCTTCTATGGTGATTTGGTTTTTCCCAATAATAATTGAAGGTTCATTGATATAAAACAGCAGATAATCATTTTCTGCACTAAAATGACGCACGATATATTCTTCTAAGGCTAAATTTAACCTTGGATTGGTAACATTTTCATTTTCTACGAAGATCATATTTACAATTTTGAGTAATGATAAAGGTAAGAATTTTAGAGAGCTTACGCACAGAATTTTGTGTAATTAGAAGGTGAATTAGAATGGGAATCGTTTTTATTAAATACAACTGTTGGTCATGAAGACAAAAGAGATTCCTCGATCATCCCGAGTTCTTGGGATTCCTTAGGAATGACAAGTTTATTGGATGTAAGTGTGGGTAAAAACAAGCCGAACAGCAGTCAAAACCTTTGATTTTTGCTGATGGAAGAATCTTGAAGTCTTACACACTCAAAACTCTTGCTCAATACTGACTTGCTCTTGCTCAATACTGTTTCTGCTCAATACTGAAGCTTTGCTTATTTTAGTTCATCTAAAATAAGCAAAGCTTCTGGTACGTGTTGTTCAAACTTCATTTGTGAGTTAAAAACCCCACGAACGATTCCATTTTTATCGATAACATAAGTCACTCGTCCTGGAATTAATCCCAACAAATTAGTTGGAACACCGAATGCTTTGCGCACTTTTTTATCGGTATCTGCCAAGAGAATAAAAGGCAAGTTATGGTTTTCTGCAAAAGCCTTATGACTTTCTTCATCATCGCTAGAAATTCCAACCACCAAAGCGCCTGCCGCTGTGAAGTCCGTATATGCATCCCTAAAAGAACAAGCTTGTTTGGTACAACCTGCTGTTTCATCTTTCGGGTAAAAGTAAACCACCATGTTTTTATCTCCGATAATTTCGTCGCTATTAAACACCTCTCCATGTTGGTCTTTTAAAGAAAAACTTGGACACTTGTCACCTATTTGAATTGATTTACTCATCTGTTTTTGATTTTAGAATTAACAAAAACAAAAGGGAATTGTTTTCATGGAATCAACAGTTTTTGAAATGGTAAGTTGAGAGAGAGGTGAATCCCTTCTACCATGTGTCTGCGTGGTAAGCCCCCATGCTACTGCACGAAAGGTAACTGAGACCCTCGATGTTCCTTACGAGTGGCACGTGGTTAGTTTAAAAAGCTAAAAACTTAAATTATAACCTAAATCAATAGGTCAAGAAATTATAAGTTTCACAAACCTGATACACCCTATTTTGTCACTTTTGCAGCTGTCGAATGACTCGATGTCTTTACGAGAAATGAATACAAGAACATCCTTATTGAAAATCTCAAATACTGTCAAGAACACAAAGAAATGGAAATCTATTCTTGGTGTATCATGACAAATTATGTTCATCTTGTATTCCGCAGTATTGGCGAAGAAAGACCAGAGATATTATTAGGTAAATTTAAAAGGTTTACCAGCAATGCTATTGTCAAAGCCATTAAAGAAAATGAACGAGAAAGCAGAAAAAACCTACAGAGTGTTTTTAGAAAAATTGGCCCTAAGACATCCAACGTCACGCATAATCAATTTCGGAGACGCGTGGTTAGCATTTTAAAAAACCATTATCTTCTTCTGTTGTTATCACTTCTTTTTTTCTGCGACTTTCCTTGCGGTTTTCTTCCTCCACCTCCACGGCCACTTTGTTGCGGTTTTTTCTTCGCAGCCACAGGGTCATAAGCTTCTTCCTCTACTTCAGGATGAGGAGGCATAACGGGTACTTTTTGTTGGATCAATTTCTCGATGTCTTTCAAATAAGCACGTTCTTCGTTATTACAAAATGACAAAGCAATTCCACTTGCTTTTGCCCGACCAGTTCTTCCAATACGGTGAACATAGGTTTCAGCAACATTAGGTAAGTCATAATTAATCACCAAAGCTAAATCATCGACATCAATTCCACGCGCTGCAATATCAGTAGCGATCAACACCTGTATTTTTCCATCTTTAAATCCTCCCAGTGCCGCTTCACGTTGTGGTTGAGATTTGTTTCCATGAATAGCAGCCGCTTTAATATCTGCTTGTGCTAATTTCTTAACAATCTTATTGGCTCCGTGCTTTGTTCTTGAGAAAACCAATATAGATTCTCCAGGGCGTTCTTTGATGAGCTCTCTCAATAAATGCACTTTGTTCCCTTTACTTACGAAGTAAATTCCTTGCTCCACTTTTTCTGCAGTCGCTTGTTGAGGCTTAATACTCACTTGTTCAAACTCACCCAATATTTTTTTAGACAACTCTACAATTGTTTTCGGCATGGTTGCAGAAAAGAAGAGTGATTGCCTTTTTGGTGGAAGCTTTGCAATAATTTTCTTGATGTCATGAATAAAGCCCATGTCCAACATTTGATCTGCTTCATCTAAAACTACAAAATTTAAATCGCGAAAAGTTAGCACGCCTTGACTCTCTAAATCAAGTAATCTACCGGGTGTAGCCACCAAAATATCAACGCCTTGTTTTAATCGGGCAACTTGTTTGGTTTGCTTTACTCCACCATAAATCACAGTAGTTCTTAACCCTGTGTGCCTTCCATAGTTTTTTAAGCTTTCGTCAATTTGTATGGCTAACTCTCTTGTTGGTGTAACAATCAGGGCGCGAATTTTACGCTTCCCTTTTTGGTCTTTATTCGAATGGTATAAATGATGCAGAATTGGAATTCCAAATGCTGCTGTTTTTCCTGTTCCAGTTTGAGCAACTCCTAATAGGTCTTTTCCTTTTAAAAGAATAGGTATCGATTGTTCTTGAATTGGGGTTGGGTTTTCGTAGCCTTCTTCTTCGAGGGCTTTTAATATTGGTTCGGCTAAACCGAGTTGTTTAAATGTCATATAATGTATATCAGCTACAAAGATACAATTTTTTTAATGGGAATTGTTGTTGCTCTAAAATTCAAAGCACTTTAAAAACGCCGTGCAATTTCCGTTAGTCGAAAAACTACCCTTTAGAAAACCGCTTGTTAGCTACGCCAAAAATCTTTCGTATTAAACCATGAAGAACAGCAACAGGCAAAGCCAGTATTCCAAAAATCATCATTCCCAACTCATAGAATAGTGAGCTGTCTTTGTATTTTTTACCCTTCAAACGCGACTGAAAAGCACTGAAAGGAATTCCATACATATTTCCTGCAAGCATTACCTGACAAGCTGCTAAGATGACTTCCGCTTTTTCTTCACCATATTCATCAACAACAGAGTCATAGGCCTTTTTATTAGGACGTCCAGTTTCGTCTGCGAAATGTTGCGCAAACACGATTGCTTTTGCTTCCTTTGGATCAATAAAATCTTCGCCACCACTTAAAAAACTATTGATTTCTTCACTACTCATTCCCATATTCAAAGCCATTTTCGTGTGTTGATAAGAACATGCAGCGCAACCATTAACCTCTGTCACTGCCAATTGTAAACGTTCTAAAAAGTCAGGATGAATCAATTCACTCTTCTTGTTTTTACCCAAAATTGAAAAGGCCTCAATTGCGTATACAAAAGAAAGGTACATTTGCCCGAACGTAAACTTACGTTTAAATTCAGTTCTTGCACTTATGGTTTCAGGTAGTGTAATTTCTTTTTTCATTTTATTTTCCTTGAGCTGTTTTATTAAAACAAATTGAATCCAAAGAGCAAAATACGGCGTAAGCATATCTTATCACGTAACAAAGGTTACGCATAACTTGAAAAGTTTTATTCTACGCAAATGAAATTAAAATTAACTTTAAAATTGTTTAACTTATCTTTGTAAAGCTTGAACTAAAACACCAATCAACTGTTGAATAAGCATGGCGGAGTACAAAATAAAAGATTTAGAGACCTTAACAGGGATTAAAGCGCATACCATTCGTGTGTGGGAAAAGCGTTATGCTCTTTTATCTCCAGATCGTACCGAAACCAAAATCAGGACCTATTCAGATGCTGATCTTGTAAAGCTTTTAAACATTGCAATTCTTTATGATAATGGATGGAAAATTTCCAAAATTGCAGAATGCTCTGAACGTGAAATCAAGAAAAAAGTTGAAGGTTTATTCCAAGGAGAACAATCCTTCAGTGCTGTTGTAAGTCTATTGATTCAGTCCATGGTTGAATTGGATTGTGATACATTCGAAAGGGTATTAACCAACGCCATTCAAAAGGAAGGATTAGAAACTGTTTACAGAAATTATTTGGTGACATTTCTTGATCGAATTGGTGTGCTATGGATGGTCGGAACAATCACTCCTGTTCAAGAACATTTTGTATCTAACGTAATTCGTCAAAAATTAATTGTTGAAACAGATAAGTTACCCATTGTGGCTAAACGACGTGTAGATGCCGTTTTGTTTACACCTGAAGACGAATTTCACGAAATCAGTTTGTTGTTTTATAATTATATCCTCAAGAAAAGAAATTACCGAACTTTATACCTCGGAACAAACCTACCCATTTCAGATTTAAAGAAAACTTTGCCCACGATTAACCCAAAGAGCATAATTCTTTCTATGATTGCAAATACGCCTAAAGAAGATTACAATAATTATATCATGCATCTCCTGGAGGAAGTCCAACTGCCTATTTTCATCGGAGGAGCTATGGCTGATACTTACGGACTACCAAAATCTGACATGGTCTTCCCTGTTCAAGACTGGATTGAGGTATAAAATACACAAATAAGAGTATAAAAGTACACACTTAGCGGGGTTGGTTTAAAACACGGAGTGTCAACTTAAAAAAAATACTACACCTTAACCCTTGACCACCTTGAGGTTAGGATCTTTTTTGGCAGATTCATTAAAAACGCGTAGCTTTGGCACAGTTCTGTTTAACATTATAAGCACAACTCTAAACAAAACAAGAAAATGTCAACAGTAGAATTTAATAATACGCTTACTTCGATGGAGTCATATTTATTGGCTTTTGCGATGAACTATACTAAAAACCTTGAGGATGCCAAGGATTTAACACAAGATACGATGCTTAAAGCGATTCGTTACAAGGATTATTACAAACCTAAAACGAATTTCAAAGCGTGGATTTTTACCATCATGAAGAACACTTTTATCAATAATTACAGAAGAAAAGTAAGGTCAAATACAATTTTTGATAACTCAACGGACATGTTCTTATTGAACAATTCAACAGAAAACAGAGATTCTCCATACAACTACATTGCAGATGGGGAAATAAATGCACAATTAGAGACTTTGACTCCAGAGTACAAGGAGCCATTCGAAATGCACTATTTAGGATACAAGTACAAAGAAATCGCTGAAAAGCTAGATATTCCGCTAGGTACCGTTAAAAGTAGAATCTTTATCGCACGAAAAAAACTAATGGATCAACTTCCTGAATATGCCAACTATAATAATTAGTAGCTTTGAACAAAAGTTAATGTGCAATGCATTAGTTTAACTGAAGCTAAAAGTTGTTTCTTTGTCTCAATCATTTTTAACTTAATGTGAAATGGAAGTAACCGGTACAAGTGATGTAGTTCTCGTCGATGAAAACGACCAGGTTTTGGGTACAATGGAGAAGTTAAAAGCCCACCAAGAAGGCCGACTTCACAGGGCGTTTTCTGTTCTTATTTTTAATGATAACGACGAAATGCTAATTCACAAAAGGGCCAGTGATAAATACCATTGTGGCGGAATGTGGACCAATGCATGTTGCTCACATCCTCGTTTAGGTGAGTCTCCGAAAAATGCAGCCATAAGAAGAATGCAAGAAGAAATGGGCTTCACCACAGCGATTGATTTCATCGGAAAGTTCATTTACAAAACATCATTTGAAAATGGATTGATCGAAAATGAATTAGACCATGTTTTTGTGGGGAGATTTAATGGCGAACCTGTTCCAAATCCTAAAGAAGTCGAAGATTATCGATATATTCGAATCGAAGATCTTAAGGAGGAAATCAAAAAAGAACCACAAAACTATACGGTTTGGTTCAAAAAGATCGTAGAAGAATATTTAAACGAAATGATTTAGAAATGATTAAAATAGGACGTAGAACAACCTTTAATGCAGCCCATCGTTTACATAATCCCAACTGGACAGATAAAAAAAACAAAGCTGTCTTTGGAAAATGTAACTCTGTGAATTATCACGGACACAACTATGTTTTAGAAACATGGGTAAAAGGAAATATAGATCCTGAAACAGGATTTGTGATTAACTTGTCAGACCTAAAAGCAATCATTAAGGAGGAAATTGAAGAAGAGTTTGACCATAGAAATCTAAATTTAGATGTGCCGGCGTTCAAAAACTTAAATCCTACTGCAGAAAATATCGCCAAAGTGATTTATGAAAAACTAAAACCAAGATTGGCACATTACGAGTTAACCATCAAACTTTATGAAACGCAGAACAACATGGTAGAATACTCCGGAAAATAAATCAACAGGAAGTAAGATTAGAGCGCATATAGGTTCTTCTCGCTTAAAAGAAATACATGAAGACCATTACTTTAGAACAAATAGAACAACTGGAAAAACGCTACCGAACCAATTTGATTAATTGTTTAAGCGGAGTTAAAGGGTTAAACCTCATCGGAACAAAAAATGCTGAAGGCCAAACCAACCTGGCTCTATTTAATTCGGTAGTTCACCTCGGTGCAAACCCTCCACTCATGGGGTTTATTCAACGTCCTGCTTCTGTAGAAAGACATACTTTCGAAAACATTCAAAACACCTCCTTCTTCACCATCAATTCAGTAAGCGAAGACATTCATAAACAAGCACATCAAACTGCTGCTCGCTACGACCGTTCTGAAAGCGAATTTGAAGAGGTTTCATTAAAAAGCATTTATATCGATGAATTCTATGCGCCTTTTGTGCAGGAATCTCCATTAAAAATAGGTTTGGAATGTGTTGACATTATTCCTATTCCATACAACAATACCCATTTGATTGTTGGGAAAATTCAACTTATTCAATTGGATGAAAACTTTCTGCAAGCAGATGGGTTTTTATCTCTTCACGACCAAAAAATTGTTGGTGGTACAGGTTTAGATAGCTACCTATCAACTCAAGAAATCGGTAGATACAGTTATGCAAAGCCGGATCTTCCGTTAACAGATATTCAACCTTAACCCTTCCTTGATATATGGTATTATTTTGGCACAGAAGAGACTTACGAACGCAGGATAACGCAGGGCTGTTCGCTGCTTTGCGGAAGCACAAAAATGTTCAACCTATATTTATTTTTGACCAAAACATACTCGAAGATTTAAAACCAAACGATCAGCGTGTATTGTTTATTCACCAACACATTCAAAAACTAAAACAAACCTACATTCAACATGGCAGTGACCTTTTAGTGTTTTACGGTCGACCAGAGGAGGTGTTTAAAACCCTAACCGATGAACATACAATTGAAGCTGTATACACCAATAGAGATTATGAACCTTATGCCAAATCAAGAGATCAGGCTGTTGAAACATATCTAGAGAAGAAAGATATTTCTTTTCGCAGCTTAAAAGACCATGTCATTTTTGAAAGAAATGAAGTAGTTAAAGGCGATGGTACACCTTATCGTGTCTATACGCCATACATGCGCCAATGGAAAAATGAACTTACACCATTTCATTTAAAAGCTTATCCCGTTGAAAAATACTTAGGTCATTTAAAGCCTTCCTATAAAAGTTCTTCCTTGTTGAGTTTAAAAGAAATAGGTTTCGAGGACAAACAAATTCAGGCTTTTCCAAGTACAGAGGTCGACCAAAAAATCATCGAAAATTATCACCAAACCAGAGATATTCCATCGGTGAATGGTACTACTCGAATGAGTGTTCACTTACGGTTTGGAACAATCTCTATTCGTGCTTTATTTCAACAAGCTAAAAGCAATGAAAAGTACTACAACGAATTAATCTGGAGGGATTTTTACCAAATGATTTTAGATCACTTTCCTGCTTCAGCAGACCGTTCTTTCAAACCGCAATACGACAATATTCCATGGGAAAATAATGAGCATCATTTTAAAGCTTGGTGCGAAGGCAAAACAGGTTATCCTATTGTAGACGCAGGAATGAGAGAACTTAATGCAACTGGATTCATGCACAATCGTGTGCGAATGATTGTCGCAAGCTTTTTAACCAAACACCTAATGACCGATTGGAGATTTGGCGAAGCATATTTTGCTGAAAAACTACTCGACTATGAAATGGCCAGTAATGTTGGAGGTTGGCAATGGGCGGCTTCCTCTGGAGTAGATGCACAACCTTACTTTAGGGTATTTAACCCAACAAGTCAACAAGAAAAGTTTGATCCAGATTTCAAATACATCAAAAAATGGGTTCCTGAATACGGTACAAAGGCATATCCAAATCCAATCGTAGAACACAAATCTGCCCGAAAACGTGCAATTGAAACCTACAAATCAGCCTTGAGTTGATGGCATAAACTCTTACAACAACGGGGACATTAAACGTGCTGCTTTTTCCATTAATTGTATGCCCATGTTTCTGTCTAACCATTCCTTCGGCTCAATATAATCTGCAAACTGAATGTCTTCATAAAAAGCATCGCCCAAAGTTGAAGCAATTCCCTTGTCATATACAATCGCATTGACTTCAAAATTCAAATCAAAACTACGGTAATCCATATTTGCAGTCCCAACAACCGCAATTTTTCTATCCACCACTAAAGTTTTAGCATGAACAAATCCTTTTTGATAAACATAAATCTCAACCCCCACTTCAAGTAAATCGTTGTAATAAGAACGGGCAGCTGCATTCACCAATTTCGAATCTGAGATTCCAGGCACTAACAATTTCACCTTTACACCTCCAAGTGCCGCAACACTGATGGCATCCATCATGCTTTCCCCTGGAATAAAATAAGGAGTAGTAATCAACACTTCCTCTTTGGCTTGATTGATCACCTGAATCAAAGAGTAAAGCACCGTTGGTACTCTTGAGTCTGGTCCGCTCGCTGCGATTTGCACTACCTTATTGTTATTGCTATTCATTTCAGGAAGTGGAGGGAAGTAATCCACCGTGGGGCCCATTCGATCATTCGCACAAAAGTTCCAGTCACACATAAAAGTATGTTGTAAAATATATGCTGACTGCCCTTTCAAATACAAATGGGTGTCTCTCCAATACATCTGTTCTCGGTCGGGATAGTTAATGTACTTATCACTTACATTAATTCCACCAACAAAAGCTTCGCTTCCATCTACAATAATAATTTTTCTATGGTTTCTATAATTCAAACGATTGGCTAAATAAATAAAGATTACCCGATGAAAAGGAAAGGCTTGAATTCCTGCTTTTCGCATTCTTTTTACCATTTTCCCCCTTACCGATCGACTCCCAAAATCATCGTATATAAAACGCACTTCGACACCTTCTTTTGCTTTTTCGATTAGCACATCAACAATCTGGTTTCCAATAGTATCATTTTCAAAAATATAATACTCAATATGAATATGGTGCTTCGCTTTTTTTAAAGTTTCTATCACTTTTGGGAATTTGTTTTCTCCGTTCAATAGCAATTCAACCTCATTGATGTCAGAAATACTATTGATGGTTTCCGTTGTCATCATATTGATGATTTTTTTGTACTCTTTTAACGTAGTTCTCGCATTGTTGAGTGCCGTTTCAGATTGCCCAAGAATGTCTTTTTTTAATCTTTTTGATAATTCATCATCAATGATTAATTTTTTGCTGTACAATTTTCTTTTACGGTAGTTAATTCCAAAAGACAAATAAAATACCATTCCGAATATTGGTAATAACACCACCAACAATAGATAAGCTAAAGACTTTGAGAAACTATCGGTATCGTAAATAATACGCAAACAAACCACAATTACAACAAGAATGTAAATGATTTGAAGCAAAGCCCACAATGTGATCATAAAAAATGCGTTTATAGTTTAGAACAAGTTGTCGTTCTTCTCGATGAAGATAATAAAAAAGAAATATTTATTCGGAATAATTCTAACGACACAGCCCAATAGCGCTTTTTATACAATTGAAAATCTACACTTTAGAAATTCAATTGGTGTTATGGCAAGTTTTTTGTAACTTTTATCAACGAACATAATAATAAGACTATGAAAACAATCATTTCAATATTAACAATAGGTGCTTTGCTGGTTGGAATGACTAGCTCAACAACAATATTTTATCCGCAAATA
The DNA here is from genome assembly GCF_048268645.1 of Brumimicrobium sp. Lineage (NCBI taxonomy): Bacteria > Pseudomonadati > Bacteroidota > Flavobacteriia > Flavobacteriales > Crocinitomicaceae > Brumimicrobium > Brumimicrobium sp. Next base: position 270,256 of record NZ_JBLWVE010000001.1, read on the forward strand.
AAAAGTAAAAGTTTCACCAGTGGAGAAACTTTACGTTATCGTATTAGCTATGGATTAATGGACGCTGGAGAAGCTGTTTTAACCGTAAAAGAAACTTCAAAAAAAGGAGCCAATGGTAGACCGCTTTACCATGTAAAAGGGGAAGGAAAAACCTTAGGTGCTTTTAACTGGTTTTATAAAGTTGAAGACGTTTATGAATCATACATTGATAAGCAAGGAGCTTTTCCTTGGCACTTTGTAAGAGACGTAAATGAAGGTGGATACACCATAAATCAAGAATATACTTTTAAACAAGACAAGCAAAAAGTTGTAGCGGAAGGGAAAGAATATAAAGTTCCTTTAGCGGTTCAAGATATGATTTCATCTTTCTATTACGCACGAACATTGGATTTCAAAAGCATGAAAGTCGGTGATGTTACTGAATTCAAATGTTTTATGGATGAAGAAGTTTGGCCATTAAAAATTCGTTATGTTGGAAAAGAAACCATCAAAATCCGAAAAGGAACCTTTGAATGTTTAAAATTCCAACCTGTCGTTCAGGAAGGGCGTTATTTTGAAAAAGAAGATGATGTTGAATTCTGGGTAACCAATGATGCCAATAGAATTCCTGTTTTAGTTAAAGCTAAAATTCCAGTAGGTAGCATTAAAATGCACCTTGTAGAATGGGATGGTTTGGTGGGTGACTTAGCCAAAAAATAAATCCAAAAAGTAATATTAGTTCAATCGAGGCGGTCCGAAAGGATGGCCTCTTTTTATTTTATCTTTCTAATACGCTGAACTATTGAATACACTTTCGTAAATTTGCACCATGGTAGTTTATAATGTAACAATTAGTATTGATGAGGCTGTAGCCAACAGTTGGTTGGAGTGGATGAAAGAAACCCATATTCCTGAAATTATGGCCACAGGTCATTTTAGAGACAGTAAAATTTGTCGTGTTCACGGAGAAGAAGAAGGTGGTATTACTTTCGCTGTTATGTATACTGCTTTGTCTGAAAAAGACTTAGATATATATCAAGAAAAACACGCACCAAAATTACAATCGGAACATACTGAAAAGTTCAAAGGGAAATTTGCTTCTTTTAGAACCTTGCTCTCTGTTGTTCAAGAGTTTAAATAAATGAGTGTACAACCTAAAAAGCACCTCGGTCAACACTTTTTGACAGATCAAAATACCTGCAGGAAGATCGTTGAACAATACACCAACTTTGGCGGTACAAACAATGTATTGGAGATTGGTCCTGGAATGGGTGCCATCACACAGTATTTTTTGGATATCGAAAACATTGACCTACAGGTCATGGAAATCGATAGAGATTCTGTTGCCTATCTTCAAGACGCTTACCCTGTTCTCAACGGAAAGATTCATTCTGAAGACTTTTTAAAGACAGATTTAACTCAGTTCTTCAAGGGTGAACCTTTCGCTGTTGTGGGAAACTTCCCTTACAACATTTCTTCTCAAATTTTATTTCATTGTATAGAATACAGAAATCAAATCCCTGAAATCATGGGGATGTTTCAAAAGGAAGTTGCTGAACGTGTTGCCGAAGCACCAGGATCAAAAAAATACGGTATTCTAAGTGTATTAATGCAAACGTATTACGATATTGAATACTGTTTTACTGTTAGCGAAAATGTTTTCAACCCTCCGCCGAAAGTAAAATCTGGTGTAATTCGTTGTTTAAGGAACGAAAGAAAACAACTTCCATGTAACGAAGAATTATTCAAGCGAATTGTAAAGTCTACATTTAATCAACGCAGGAAAACAATCAGAAATGGATTAAAGGTTATTCTTGATGTTCAGTTATTACCAGAACACCCGTTTTTAAAGCAAAGGGCAGAAACGTTAAGTGTAGATGATTTTATTGAATTGACTCAGCTCGTTGAAAAAGCCGACCCTAGTATTGTATAATTCACACCTGTTTTTTTTGAATTTGAGAAATCATAAGTTCATTACACCGTAAGAATTCAACTCTAAATTGGTCAATGAAGATTTCTCGTCATCCCATTCCGAGAGCTCGGAATAGAATGCCATCGAAATGACATATGTCAGCGAGGACGTGGTGAAAAAGGAAGAAAAGCGAAGATTTTCTTCCTTTTTCAATAACTCAACACCAACCGACTGTCATTTCTCCATTTCTAAAATCTTAGGTTTTAGAAATGGAGAAATCTTATTAAAATAATACTGGTATAATGGTGGAAATATGTTGAATTTGAAAAATCATAGACACATTATGTGGGTAAGTCAAAGTCCACCCCAACAGAATGTCATTCTTCAAGAATTTTCTTCATCAAACTAAAGCCATTTTATGAGGGATACGACTTTTCCCTATTTCTTTTGTAAATTTGCACAAATTCATTGACCATGCAATACGAATTAACCAGGGAGTATTTAGACGAAATCAGAGACTTAATTGCAGAAAACAACACTGCTTTTATTGAGGACGTCATACAATTACACCCTGCCGATATTGCAGAAATTCTTGATGAATTAGACAACGATGAAGCTAAATTTATCTACGCCCATTTAAACCACGATCTTCAGGGTGATGTTTTAATGGAGCTAGAAGACGATGTTCGTCAACGTTTTGTTGAATCCTTCAATCTTGATCAACTGGCCTCTCAACTGGAAAACTTAGATTCCGATGACGCCGTAGATATCCTTGGAGAAATGCCCATTGATAAACAATTGGAGGTGATTTCTAAAATGGACAGCAGCAATGCTTCAGAGCTAGTTGATTTGTTGAACTACGATGAAGACACCGCCGGGGGATTGATGCAAACGGAGTTTATCCGCGCAAAACTTGAATGGCCCATTAACCGTTGTGTGATTGAATTGCGTAGACAAGCTGAAGAGGTTGATAAAGTACATACGATTTACGTTGTAGACAATGATGACAACCTTGTAGGAACACTCTCGCTAAGAGCGTTGCTTGTGGCCAGTCCAAAAAGTTTGGTAAAAGACGTTTACAAAGATAAAAACATGGTTTATGTCTACACCAACGAAGAAGCTGAGGAGGTCGCTAGAATCATGGATAAATATGACTTAGTTTCTATTCCTGTCTTGAATCTTCAAAAAAAATTGGTGGGTCGCATTACCATTGATGACATTGTAGATGTAATTCGAGAAGAAGCAGACAAAGACTTCCAAATGGCATCGGGTATTTCTGAAAATGTAGAATACAACGCCAGTATTTGGCGAATGTCTCGTGCACGTTTACCTTGGTTAATGATTGGACTTATGGGAGGAGTGCTCGGCTCTCAAGTAATCGGAAACTTTGAAACACAAATCGGAAAAATTCCATCTTTGGCTTTCTTTATTCCTTTGGTTGCCGCTATGGGGGGAAATGTTGGAGTACAGTCGAGTGCTATTGTTGTACAGTCCATTGCAAATGGAACCAATCAATTCAGCAGTATTTTCGCAAGAGTAAAAAGAGAAGCAGGTTTGGGATTATTGAACGGATTAATCTGCGGAACTTTTATCTTTTTGATTACATGGCTGCTTCAAGACATTAGGCTAGGCATTTCTGTGAGTATTGCCTTATTTATTGTAATTGTATTTGCGGCAATCTTTGGCACTTTAATTCCACTTGCATTGCACAGGTATAAAGTTGATCCAGCTGTGGCAACCGGACCGTTTATCACCACTCTAAACGATGTTGTTGGCCTGTTTATCTACTTTGCTGTAGGAATGTTGGTTTTTGGACTTTAACTTCCATATCTTTGGTTTGGAATTTGCTGTTAAGGCAAAAAACAACATTTACTATGAAACTAAAATTTACTTACCTATTTTTAGGGTTAATCACCGTTTCTTGCGGAACCAACAAAATTCAACTAGAAAACATTCAAAACATTGCAGTTGAGTACGACAAAACCAAAGCCATAAACTATGGAGATTCTGTGCGTGTAGATTTTTATGCTGAACAACTATCTGGTGAACGTACCAACATTTCAAACAGTTTCCAACTTGAAATTATAGGGGATGGACTTCGTTATGAACGGAAAAACAACTATCTCTATATCGAAAAAAAACCCTTTAAAAAAGATATCGATCGGTTACCTTTTAGTACAATTTTAAGCAAAAAAGATGATGTGGTTACCTTTCAACATGAGTTAAATCTTAATTTCTCAGGGCCGTTACACATCAATATTTCAGGTGAAGATGGTGACAAAGGACGAGACCGTATGTCTCGACTTAGGCCTGCACTGTTAAGTGATGGAAAGGATGGTAGAGATGGGGACAATGGTTTACATGGGAAAGACGGACCTTCGTTAAAAGTTCACATTTGGAAAAATGAGGACATGTATTATGTGCGATTAAAGCAAACTACCTCAGATACTGTTTATTATTACCAAACAACCAACAAAGACAATATGGTTATTCAGGCAACTGGTGGAAATGGAGGTCGTGGTGGCGACGGAGGAAACGGAAGTCGTGGAAAAAAAGGAAAGGAAACTGAAGATAGTTCACTTCAGCCAGGAGTTGGTGGAGATGGAGGAGATGGAGGAAACGGTGGAAATGGAGGAAAAGGCGGAAGTCTAGAGGTCATTGTTCACCCTAGTGCTGTTGATGTCCTACCGACTTTAAAGATTTTAAATCATGGTGGTGCTGCAGGAATAGCTGGGAAAGCTGGAGAACCTGGGAAAGCTGGTAAACCAGCATCTGGCCAAAAAGCCGTAGCCGATGGAAAGAAAGGTAAGGATGGGAAAGCCGGTCTTTTTGGTGAAAATGGACCTCAGCCTGTTATAAAAACAGAAGATTTTAACTTTAACGATTTCTAAATTGATCGAGCACTCATTATCTCAATTTATGGCGATAATGGGTGCTTTTATGCTTTATATGGTTATTTTCCTGGCGTAAATGAAGATCCAGATTTGGTTCCTTCAATGATTTGAATTCCATCTTTGTAATTCATCTCTTTGACAACTTTTCCAGTCTTATCAAACACTTTAGCTTTTCCATGTTTTAACCCATTCTTGTAGCTTACTTCAGAAATAATCTGATTCCCTCTGAACTCAAAGGTTTGCATTTTCCCATGTAATTCACCGTTCTTATAATTGGCAATAACCGCAGGTAAAAGTCCGCCTTTATGATAAGTCGTCCATGTTCCATGCTTCTTCCCATTCTTGTATTTTCCTTCTTGGGTTTTAGAAAAATCTTTCTGCGAATAAGTCACCGATTTCCCGTGCTTTACTGATGTGCGATTTATACGGCCTTTCATAGGGCCATATTTTGTTTTAGACTTTTGTTCTACCACTTTATAACTGGTTAAATCGCTAGGACGACCATTTTTAAAGTACTCTGTCCACTCTCCAGACTTTTGTCCCATATCATAACTTCCCTTAGATAGAGGAACACCTGAAGAGTAAAAAGAAAGCCATTCTCCGTTCAGTTTTCCTTTATTGAAATCCGATTGATTTTTCAGCTGACCATTTTCCCAATAGTTTTTCCATGTTCCTTCTTCAAGGTCATTTTTATAATCGCCCTCCATCAGTACGTTCCCGTTTTCATACCAAGTGGTCCAGTTTCCGTTTTTTAAATCATTTTCAAAGTGGCCTACTTTAAATTTTTTCCCGTTTTTATAGTAATAAGTCCATTTTCCATCCTTCTTTCCCTCTTTGTATTTTGCTCGATAAGAAAGTTTTCCTGATGGATAATTATAAATCCAAGCACCATGTTGCATGTCGTTTTTGAAATTTCCTTTCATGTCAACAACTCCTGAATTGGTAAACCATGTCCATTCTCCAGATTTTTGACCAGCTTCAAACCGACCTTTTACATTTACTTCTCCGTTATCGAAATAGTAAATGTATTCACCATCAAGTTTGCCGTCTTTATAATGCGTAATTTTTTCTAGGTCTCCCGTGTAATAGTAATATTCCCATTTTCCATCTGGTTGATCCATAACAAAAGACCCCTTCATTAAATAATAACCATGAACAGAAGCTTCTTCGAAGTTACCATGACGCAATCCTTCCTTGTAATTGTACCAAGATTTTAAACGTCCGTTGGTATAATAATCTGCCATCTCACCATTTCCATCTTTCACCGTTTGTGTATGCAATGTATCTGCGGCATAGAATTCCCAAATATAAGACACACTATCAATTACTTCCTCCACCATTTTTAGGGCCCCATCACGGTAAAAATAACGCCATTTTCCGGTTGGGTCACCTAAATGATAATACCCCACTTCGCTGGTATCGCCAGTCACAAAAAACTCAACATACAAACTGTCTTGTAAGCCATCGCTAAAGTATCCAATGGTTTTTACTCGGTCTTTCCCATAATAGGCTTTGACCTCTCCATCCAATTTATTTCTATTGTAATGCCTTTCTTCTACTATTTCTCCTCTTTCGTTAAAAAAAGTCCATTTTCCATGACGCTCGGTCGTTTCTCCAAGTTCATCAACATAGTAATATCCCTGACTTTCAATTTTGGTTTTATTGATGGGATCGTAATAGAAGATTTGTCTCTTCGATAAATTTTTGTCTTTTTTGCCTTGCCCAAAACCATAAAAGGTGAGCGTCAAAAAGAAAAAGAAAAGAATGTATTTATACATATTGCAGAACATATTCATATTATTATAACATCAAATCGTGATTGGTTACATTTTATCTTAACCACATTACGATACTATTGATTACTAAAAACACACCAAAACCCATAAGAATAGAGCCTGTAATTCTGTTGAGAGAACGCAATAGTTTAGCAGTAATGAAAGGACGGAGTTGTTTTGCTCCAACAATTTTCAAAACGTCAATGGTGAAAAAAGTAAATAAAATAACCAAAAGATACACAAACATTTCGAATCCAGACAAAGGATTGGCCGTTCCAGAATGCCCTAATGCCATAACAGAAAACCAATAAAAAATAACTAATGGGTTCGCTAAATTCAAAAGTAAACCTTTAATGAAAAGTATCCAATAATCTTTTGAGCCAGAACTGAATTTCCTGGTTTTCTTGATTTCTATTGTGCCTACTTTTTTAAAGAAGGTGACATAACCATAGACCAAGAATAGCGCTCCTCCTATTGCACGGATTAATGCATTGTCTCCTCCTCTAGAAAGTTCCTCAACCTGTTGAATGAAAACATAAGCAATAACGATATAAATAATGTCACTGATTAAAACTCCAGCATCAAAAGCCAAAGCAGCACGAATTCCTTTTTTTATACTTGTTTCTAGAAGCACAAAAAATGCTGGACCAAGCATTACGCTTAGTATAAGACCGGTGACAATTGCTTTAAGAAGTAGTTCAGACACGTATATTCTTATTCCCTATTAATTAATCGTTGAGTTTTAAAACAGCTAAAAAGGCTTCTTGTGGTACTTCTACTCTACCCACTTGACGCATACGTTTCTTTCCTTCCTTTTGTTTTTCTAAAAGTTTTCTTTTTCTAGAAATATCTCCTCCATAACATTTGGCGGTAACATCCTTACGCAAAGCTTTAATGGTTTCACGAGCAATAACTTTAGCCCCAATACTTGCTTGAACTGGAATCTCAAATTGTTGACGCGGAATCAATTCTTTTAATTTAATACAAATCTTTTTCCCTAAACTAAAAGCGTTGCTTCTGTGAACTAATGCAGATAATGCATCAACCTGTTCGTGGTTCAACAACACATCTAACTTAACCAAGTCTGATTTTTGATAACCAATGGGGTGATAATCAAAAGATGCGTATCCTTTTGAGACTGACTTTAAACGGTCATAGAAATCAAATACGATCTCTGCCATTGGCATATTGAATGTAATTTCTACCCTGTCTTGTGTTAAGTAAACTTGGTTTTGTAATTCTCCACGTTTTTCAACACAAAGGTTCATGATTTGCCCCACATAATCTGATTTTGTAATTACCTGTGCTTTAATAAACGGTTCTTCAATCGTTTCAATGATTGAAGGATCTGGCAATTCAGATGGGTTGTTTACAGTCAACCTAACTTCTGGTTCTTTTTTCGTATAACAATAGTAAGACACGTTAGGAACTGTGGTAATCACAGTCATGTTGAACTCACGCTCTAAACGTTCTTGAATGATCTCCATGTGCAACATTCCTAAGAATCCACAACGGAAACCAAAACCTAATGCTGCTGAAGATTCAGGTTCAAAAACCAAAGAGCTGTCATTCAACTGAAGTTTCTCCATTGAGTGACGCAATTCTTCGTAGTCATCAGTATCCACAGGATAGATTCCAGCAAATACCATTGGTTTAACATCTTCGAAACCTTTTACTGCTTCAGAACATGGATTTTCAAAGGAGGTAATGGTTTCCCCTACTTTTACTTCTTTAGCCGCCTTAATTCCTGAAATAATATATCCAACATCTCCTGTTTTTACTTCATTTCTAGGTTGTGGAGTCATTTTTAAAATCCCAATCTCATCGGCATGATAGGTTGCACCCGTATTTACAAATTGAATTTTTTCTCCTTTTTTAATCGACCCATTCATAACTCGGAAGTAGGCAATAATTCCTCTAAATGAGTTAAACACCGAATCGAAAACCATTGCTTGTAAAGGTCCGTCTGGATCTCCTTTTGGCGCTGGTACACGTGTTAAAATCGCTTCTAATATTTTGTCAATTCCCATTCCTGTTTTCCCAGAGGCTGGAATCACATCAGCAGGATCACAACCAATCAAATCAACGATTTGGTCAGTTACTTCTTCGGGTTCTGCTCCAGGTAAATCCATCTTATTTAGAATTGGAATGATCTCCAGGTCGTGCTCTAATGCTAAATATAAATTTGAAATGGTCTGGGCTTCTATTCCTTGTGCTGCGTCTACAATCAGTAAAGCTCCTTCACAAGCGGCAATAGAACGAGAAACTTCATATGAAAAGTCAACGTGACCCGGTGTGTCGATTAAGTTCAGGATGTATTTTTCACCATCTATTTCATAATCCATTTGAACCGCGTGGCTCTTAATGGTTATTCCACGTTCTCGCTCTAGATCCATATCATCTAAGGCCTGGTTTTGCATATCTCTGTCTGAGATAGTTCCAGTTGCTTGTAATAATCGATCTGCCAAGGTACTTTTACCGTGGTCAATGTGTGCGATGATGCAGAAATTACGAATATTCTTCATTGATGTCTTTTTGTGACTCTTGTTTAATCTTATTGAGTAATGTGCGAATTTAATGGATTTTCGTCAGCTTTCAATTTATTTCATTGTAAGAATGACAAATGAATAGCGATAAAAATCAAATTACACGGAAAATATACAAATTTGAAAAGGATTGAAAGGTACAAATGGGGCTAAAAAATAATTGGAGATAAAAGCGGGCGCCTCTATCTCCAATCAAACACTACTACTTATGAAACCTAACACTGCAAAGATAAGTAATTTTTATGTTTTACAAAGCTTACCTAGGTATTTATTATTAAAAAAATGTTAATTTTTTTAATCTCACACAAAAATATAGCCTTTTAAAAGAATAATCGACCGTTAATCCATTCCGGGTCAAGGGTTGCTCCTATTGACTCATAGAACTTTATAGCGGGTTCATTCCAATCCAAAACCTGCCAATCCATTCTTTTAACTTTTAATGTTTTTGCTTCATCAATCAATTTTTGAAATAAAATTCGACCAATTCCACCTCTTCTATATGCGGGTTGAATGTATAAGTCTTCTAAATAAAGACATCTTCCCCTCCACGTTGAATAAGAAATATAGTATAAGGCAATTCCTCGAATGGCACCGTCCAATTCATAAACAAAACAATCGCATATTTTATCATCAAATAAATCGATGGCCAATTGTTCGGGAGTATTAATAACTTCTTCTGGTGCTTTTTCATATAGTGCAAGTTCATGCACTAAGCCCATAATTTGAGTTTCATCCCCACGCTTTGCTCTACGGATGTTCTTTGCTAATTCCATTCTAGCTTTTTTATAATCCTCCTAGGTTAAATCTCAACCTGATTCCTGAAGAAATATTTCCAGTGACATATGAAGTAGCAACTACAGGGGTATTCAATTGCTGATCGTAGTAAAGTGAGATCGTTAAATTTTTACCAATGAGGTAATCTGCACTTGAACGGATAGAGAATACACGTTGACCTGCCGTAGCTTGTGTGGTGTTCTCTATAACTTTACGAATCACCGTCATGTTATCACGTATAGAAAAATCAATTCTAATGTTTAAATCTGATGGTTTCAATTTGGTACCTTGGAATGAAAGTGGTAGTCTAAACTTCGTAAACTTATATCCTGTTCCAATAACGATTTCTGTTCCTGTCATCTCTGTCAATTGGTTGTTGGCCAATGAAAGTGATGCTGAACGTTCTTTGCTAAATTCAAACTTCGTCAACAATCCATTACCTCCTACTTTCCAGGTTGCATCAAATCCAATCAATGGAGAAAAACGTTCTGAAATGGTAATGTTTTGTACTTGTTGATTCGCAATGAAATTGTTGTTGATGTCTCGTGCAGTCAAATTACCGTCTGCATCTTGTTGTGAATTCAAGTTCGTTTGCATTCCGCCTACAGTAACAGATGAGGTATAACCATGACGCAAAGTAAAGTTCTGTACGAATTTCTTAAAGAAATCAAACTTGGTTAATCCATTATAAGAAATCTGCCAGTTGGGCAAAGGAATACTGCGTATTGGAGAAATCGATTTATTATTGACGCTTTTTCCTGAATAAGTGGTTAAAAACGCACCAATAATTACATCTTGATGACTTGGACCATATCCATCGTAATACCCTGCACTATCAGAAGTACTGTAAGGATTTCCTTGACCTAAGAAGGTAGAAATCTCACTTCGTTTATCCCTCAGTGTGTTGAAGGATGGTGATCGATAATCTTTATCCATGCTTTCAAATGCTGAACGAATAGATATCGTGGAATACGTCACTGTTGTACTTTTAAACCTGCTTTGACTTTCGAAGGCCTGTAAACTGTCTGAAAAACGATAGAACTCAGATGAACTTTCTGTAAAGTTTCTATTCATTGTTAAGTCAATTTTCAAATCTTTGATGGGTTCTAAACTCGCCCTCAGGTTATAGTTTTGGGCATGCATGATCGTGTGCTGAGTGTTTAACCCACTCGTATCTACTACAAAACCTCTATCCCCTAAATATGGTGCGTATTCAAATCCATTGTCGCGTCCAAACACATCTCTTTGTTGCTGACCCACTGCAAAACCTCGGACTTTGCTGTTTCCAAATGAAGTTCCATTCATTCCAAACAAGTGCGCTTCTTCTGTGAATCCTGGCAATAACATTCCATCGTTTTGACTGTATGTACCAGAAACGGTTCTTACACTCATTAAAGCCCTCGCAAAGAATCCGGTAACAGGATGGAAGGGTTTACCAAATTTTTCTTGGTTCTTTTCCTCGCGTTCCTCTTGCTTCGCAATTCTTTCGTTTTGATTTTCTAATCGTGGCTCCTTCTTCTCTAGCTTACGCTCTACCTTATTCAATTCTTTTTGGTGTTCTGCGAGTTCTTCTGGACTTAAGTTATTGATGTTTACCTTATCAAGTTGTTGTTTCTTTTGTTCTAACTCTTTGACTTTCTGTGCGAGTTTACTGTTGTTCTTGGAATTGGATCCACCTCGACTTCCTCCACCTCTATTTCCACCAATTGAACGGCGCATCGTTGCTCTTCCACCTCTTCCGTCTTCTATCACTTTCTTTAGGAAATCTGATTTCTTGTATAAGGTAGCCATATTCAATTGTCCAGTAGCGTTAATTGTTCTACTGTTTTGAATCGTGTTTCCAAATGCTTCTTGGCCCAGATTCGGACGTGTCCATTCATAAGAACCTGAATAACGAATATTCGAGTTAATAAAGTCCAAAGCAGGAATTTTATTGAATGGAAGATTATAAGAAATGTTGTACGTATGGTCATAACGCATTGTTTTACCTAAAGTACGCAATTGAGACCTTACAGAGTCTTGGAATTCTCGGTATAAATCTGGACTTTCATTTCTGTCTACCTGCCCTTCTGGTTCATCAATAATAGAACTGTTATTGGCACCGAAATCAAATTTTAGATTACGTGTTAAATCGTATTTAAAGTTGAATGTTCTGTTCCAAACAAAATTCTTCAAATAAATCGGTTGGAACTCAAAACTCGTATTCGGAATGTTGTTTTTGATTTGGCGTTCATTGTAATTTCTAATCACATTATTTCTTACACTAATGTTTTTAGGTCCTAAATAAAGGTTAGATGAACGCACCAAATCCCACCATTTAGATTTACGCATAAAGGCGACATTCTTAAAGGGTTCCCACAAGGTCGGCGAACCATTGTAAACATAATTCACACCACCTTTCCATATTTTTGTACGGTCATAATTGGTTCTAAAATCACGGTAGAGGTCTTCACTGTAAGCAAAGTTCAATGAAAAGTTACTGATGTCCCATATTTTAGCATCTGACCCTGGTTTTCTTTGGCGTCGAACGTTGGTAAAGTTAAACGATTTACGTTCGTTGAATTCCTGCCCTTCTTTCATCCTCTTTCTTCGCTCATCGGCATCGTAAGATGACAACTCAACGTCAGGATTATAAGGGTCAAATCGTGGATTAATGGTTCCTACAGAATAAGTATATAGGAATGGAATATCAATTTTTGCTTTTTCTCCAAGCAATTGTCCTGCTTGAACATTTGCAGAAACATCTAAGTTCAATCGGGTATCGCGTTGACGATCAGAAACTCGGCTATCAACACTTCCCCAGTTCAATCCACTGTATGCACCTGCCACCTGAATATTCGCAAAGTCAGCAATTTTCAATTGAGCCTGTGCCAATGCAGCTGAACCTCCTTCATTTTGGAATTCTGTCAGCCTCAACTCGTTCACCCATACTTGTACACATTTCGATAATCCATCATCTGGCTTCCATGGATTGTCTGCATTTTGAGCAGGATTTCTCACCCCAATCATAATGGTTTTAACATCCGTCAAGTTAGGATTCCCTTTCACCTTCATCATCCTCTTCGGGTGACTCACATTACTGACGTCTGAGCTTCCTGGTTGATGATTCGTTGGTCGGGCATATTCAACGTTATACGCCGCGCCAGAACCGGGTTGTTCAAGGGCATTATTCCTTTCTTTTTTCAGGGCAATTAACTCATCAAAAACAATTCTTAGGTTGTTTTCTTCCGGCCATATTTCAGTATCTGAAGTGGCTCCCCACGAGGTAACTTTCATAGGGACTTCATATTCATAATAGTTTTCCCTAAAGTCTGTTCCTAATCGAACAAAGACGGTGACATCATTATCTGCGAGGGGCTTTGTGGGCTCCATTTCCTCTGCGTGCAGGAAGAGTTCCAGATTCTTATACATGATCATGTCCATACCCACGTTTTTGGTCGCGGCCCTGGCATCACCATCTTTCAAATCACAAACCTCAATGGTCATTGATTGCTCATTCAATTGACGTTGGAATTGCTGAGAAGGGTCAACTTCACGCAAAATTCCCGGTGGAATAACATAAGGAATTGGATCTCTTTGATCGTGTTCTTCAACGTTTACAGCACCAATATCAAAGCTCGTTAAATCAGGGTCTGTTTGCACTCCATCGGAAGCTTGAACCAAACTTTCTCTGAACTTTCTCCATTCACTTCGTACAAGCTCTAACTTGGCAAAACGCAAAGTGGTTGTTTCTTCAAAAGAACGCAAGAACATTCTCATGAATCGAATAGAACGGAAATCTGAAATTCCATTTACTGCTTTTTCAGGACTCCTGATCGGCACTCGGAATTGGTACCATTTGTAATTTTTACTCCCTACAGAATATTCTCTGGTGTTGATGATATAGTTCTTACCTACTACTAAATCACTTTGACGAAGCGAAACTTTATATTGATAGTAACTCTCTGTTTCACTCAAGTTATTGTCACGGTTCACGTCTTCCATATCAGGAGAATTCGTTGCTTGCGTATTGTAACCTGCAGCATTAATACTTGCAGACATTTCAGGTGTTGGAGAGTTTCCTTCGTGTCCGTTCCAATATTTGTAACGACGTGCAATTCCTAACTGTTGCTGGTCATAACGGTCGTCACGGTAATAAGTATAATTATCTCTTGAAACATCTGAAAGCAAATCATCCTTTGCTGCTTGCGATAAAGTCGGGTGGTTTTGTACCCAGCTCACATAATTAGCATAGGCTTCACGTTCTTTATCATCGTTGTATCCATCTAAACCAACATCTTGTGCTGCGCGGGTTTCAGGGTCATTGTCAAATGCATTCACAACAACTTGCTCGGTTGAAACTCTAGCCCAGTTTGTAACATCTGTGTTTTGCGTATTTGAAAACTCTCTAGGCAGTCCGTTTTCAAAACTTTTTCTTGAATCAGGAAGAATATCCTCTGATAAATTCCCTAAGTTAAAATAAAGATCACCTCCTGTATGGTTTGTATTTGGGTCTTGTGCTTCTTGGTCCGCATTGAACGGGTCCATCATCCAGAATTGAATGTACTCAACATTGGTTTCTTCAAAATTCGTTGTCGTCAAAGAACGCATCACACCAGCCCATCGGTCTTGTGGATTTATGAATTCTCCTTCTGCGTTCACCGTATTGGTTGTATCATAATTATACATCCCGCGCTCCTTCGGATAATAAGTCATATCAAAGGTAGGAAGGTTTGTTATCTCCCCTAAAGCAGGGTCATTGTTGGGGAATAATTGTGATTTATTGACATACGCAACGTTCATGTTCTCCTGAATCGACGGGTCTTCAGCAATATGTTGAGGCGTTGTTCCAGAATTGGTGTGGAATGTTGAATAATCAATCACATACCAAGAAAGATGTGAACGATTGAAGCCCGCTGCCAAGTTGTTTTTTAATGAAGCTTCGGGGAAAAGATCTGTTTGCCCTTGTGGAATTGAGGCCAGCTTCCATGAAGTAAAGTTCTTTAAGTCTATGGTTGATTGACTTCCTTCAAAGTCATCCACATAAGAAATTCCTTCTTTTGAAATTGCACGTGGACTACCAGGAATCAAATGCGCTGCTTCTGCGTTTAAGGTAAGCGTTGACATTTGTTTGGTTGAGATGGTTGGAATGAAGTTGATCAACTTAGTTAAGAAAGGAATATCCGTTCGATAAGAAAGGTTTACTCCCACAATATTGTTTTTGAATGGCTCATCACCAATATCTACCTTTTGGGTAATTGGTTTTTCTGTCATTCTCATCCATGTTGCACCAACATTAAAGTCTGGGTTAATCATGTAGTTCAAATGCGTACCGATCAAAGATTTGTTTTGGAAACCAAATACGGAGTTACTTTCAATAGCAATTTTAATGTCTGCGTTAGATTCTAAAACAGCACTGTTTAAGATTTTAACACGTCCTAAGTTATAATCCACCGTAAAATCTGAACCTTCTTGTAATCTAATTCCTCCTGCGGTAACCACAACAGATCCTTCAGGAACGTTGAGTGCGTTCAATGGAATTTCATCACTTACTGAAGACTCATATTTACCCACAAAATAGAACCTGTTTTTCTGTGGGAGTTGCTGAGCAGCAATTTTTGTAGAATCATAAAGCTCTTTAAAAGCTACGTTACCTGCAATTTGATACAAACCTGCATCATTCATTTCATTTTCTACCGTTGCACCAAAAGGCTCAATGGTACTGAAATAAATTCGTCCATTTCGGGTGTTTATTGTTCCTCCGTTTGTGGCTCTGTTTCCTTCGAAGGTAATGGGCATAAAGTCAAACACTCCATCTTTTTGAGCACGGTTATTTTGGTTCATTCTGTCCATTCCAATAACATCAATTACTTGACGATCGTCTAATCCTGGATAAGGAAGGAAATTTACCAGCAAACTGTTATCTGGGTTATTGTAAAGGATGTCTAACCTAAATCCTTCTTGACTCACTTGGTATGCACCAATCGAATAAACGTTTTTCATCATCAAATCCCACAATTTATTCTTAGGATTCGTGATGGTAGGTTTCAATAACTTTAGGAATAAGGCATCTGTTCCAACGATTCCATCTGTAGAAAACTCTCCAACTTGATAGGTTCTACCAGCGTATGTATATTCATAAGCCACAGCAAGAACCTCATCATTATTTAATGGTAAATTAACTGAGATAAATCCGAGTTGCGCGTTGTATGAAAATTCTTGTTCGGTTAGTTTTCTTGCATTTTCAACCTTTTCGTAATCTCTTGCTTGTTGGAACGGACCAGGAGAGGTCAATTCAGATTCTAAAGCGACGACTGCATTATTAAATCCACGAATTGTCGGATTATTTTTAATGTAGTTGTATAGCCCGTTTGAGGTATTGTTTGGCAATTCGTTACTCGAAGCACTTCCAGGGTCTCCCGACCAGTTGCTTGGTTTTGCTTCTCCTAAATCTGTAAAAGCTAAAATATTTCTTGTGTCTTCAACTTTGTTGGTTTGATTGGTCACCCAAACTTCTATTCGTGTAATGTTCACCAATGAACTAACCACAGGTACAGTTTTCATTGCTTCATCGTAATGCTCACGGTGGTAGTAGTTCAAGAAATAGTGACGGTTGGCTTCGTATTCGTCGGCTTTTAGTTTAAAATCCTTCACTTGAGCACCGCCTTTAATATTGATCTCTTGTTTTTGTCCTTGTGAAGTAGAAGCAATAGCGTCGATGGTTAATCGTCCAAACTTCATTTTAGTTTTTACCCCAAATAAGGTTTGTGAACCTTCGATTAATGAAGTTTCCAATGGCATGGAAACGTTACCCGCTTCAATCTTCTGTAAAATTTGATCTTCGTTTCCTGTCCATTCTAGCTTTGTAACGTTGTCAAAACTAAAGGCCGCTTCGGTGTTGTATGAAGCTCCTAACTTTAGTTTGTCTCCAATCTGACCCACAAGATTCAATTGAATTTGTTGTTGAAAGTCAAATCGAGTAATGCGTCGGTCTTTCTCAGGAATACTTGGGTTGTCGTATCTTGCTGAATTAACACCCAAAGACAATTCTACACTACCTTCAGGACGAATCTGGATTTCATCTGACCCGAAAATATTTGCAAACAATGGACTGTCAATTTTAAGTGGTGGAATTAGGCCTTGCTCTTCTGCTGTTTGGGCATCTATTTTCTCTTTCCAATAGTTTTGCATGTTTTGTTGGCGCTCATATTCAATGTATTCATCCAAGGTCATCATCGAACCTCTTCTGTAATCCATATCGCCGATTACCTCTTTAAAAACATACTTTCCTGTTTTCGGATCATAAACAATCGTTTTTTGAACACTGGAAGGGTCTCCAAGGTCAAAACTTTGTTTGTTGTTCCCTGTCGGATCATAGGGGTTGTTAATTGGATAGTGCAGTTTCGTTGTATCCGTATTCTTCTGAGCGAAAGCAGGAAGCGCCATAGCCCAAAAAACAGAGGCTAAAAAAGCCCACTTCCATATTGTATTTAGTGTTAATGTATTCACTGTTGATTTTTCCAGTTATAAAACCTTTAATGCATCTTTGATTAAAAGTTCAACGGTACCTTGTTCTTTATGTACTTTATTTATGGCCTTTTCAGCTGATTTTTTATCAAAACCAAGTGAGACCAATGCAGTTAACGCATCAAATCGAAGAGTATTGTTTGGAGAGGTAATATTCTCTCCTGAAACTTCGAATTTTAACATTTTGTCCTTCAAATCGACGATCACTCGCTGTGCTGTTTTTACCCCTATTCCCTTGACGCTCTTTATGGTATCAACGTCTTCCGAGGTAATTGCTTGTGCAATTTCAGCAGGACTTAATCCAGAAAGCATCAAAATTCCTGTATTTGGACCAATTCCGGAAACAGAGACCAATAAATTAAACATTTCTCGTTCCTCCGTATCTTTAAATCCATATAGAATTTGAGCGTCTTCGCGTACTACAAATTGCGTAAAAATCTTAATTGACTCCTCATTCCCAATAGCGGAATAGGTATTCAAAGAAATACGCACATCATATCCAATCCCACCACACTCAACGATGAGAGAAGTGGGCGTTTTTTCAACAAGTCGACCATTGAGGTAAGTAATCATAATTATTTATTTTGAGCATCCACTACAGCAACCTTCACCATATTTACCACTTCTCTTACGGAAGCACCGAGTTGCAATACATGAATAGACTTATTTAATCCAACCAGCACAGGTCCAATTGCTTCAGCGTCTGTCATTTCCTGCAATAGCTTATAAGCAATATTTCCAGCAGACAAATTAGGGAAAATAAATGTGTTCACCTTTTTGTTGGCCAATTCAGAGAATGAAAACTTATCCATCATCAGGTCATTGTTAAGCGCAAAATTGGCTTGAACCTCACCATCTACCGTCAATGTCGGGTACTTATCGTGAATAATTTCTACAGCTTTGGCCATTTTTTTAGCATCTTTACCTTCGGCAGAACCAAAGTTAGAATAAGAAAGCAAAGCAATTTTTGGATTCACTTTGAACTTACGAATCGTTTTGGCAACATGATGTGTAAGGTCGGCAATTTCTTCAGCAGTTGGATCAAAATTAACCGTTGTATCGGCTAAGAAAATCGGACCGCGTTTTGTTACCAAAATATACATTCCCGCAACCCTGTCAACATCTTTTTGTGTTCCTACAACCTGAAGAGCAGGTCGCAACACGTCACTATATTTTCTAGTTGCTCCAGAAATCATTGCATCCGCATCGCCAGACTGAACCATCATTGCTCCAAAATAATTTCGTTCCCTCATTATTTTTGATGCTTCATACTCTGTAAACCCTTTACGTTTTCTCAATTCAAAAAACTCTTTTGCATAACGCTCTAATCGTTCTTTTTCTCCTTCGTCTTTTGGATCTACGATTTCAACATCTGGAAAATCCATATTGTACTCTTCGATCATGTTGAGTACTTTGTCTTTTCTTCCCAACAAGATTGGAATAGCAACACCTTCTTCAAATGCTGTTTGTGCCGCTTTAAGAATTTTATAATTATCTGCTTCAGCAAAAACTACACGTTTAGGATTACGTTCTGCTTTTTCAGTAATGGTTCTCACCAATTTATTGTCAATCCCTAAACGATTTTTCAAATTGGCTTCATAAGCATCCCAATCTTCAATTGGGTTTCTCGCCACACCGGAATCCATCGCTGCTTTAGCTACTGCTGGGGCAACATGATAGATCAATCTTGAATCAAGTGGTTTAGGAATAAATTGATCACGTCCGAAAGTAATCCCTCTTTCTCCATAAGCTTCGCTTACTTCTTCTGGAACAGTTTCTTTCGCTAAATTAGCAATGGCATAAACCGCTGCCAACTTCATTTCTTCGTTGATGCATTTTGCACGAACATCAAGGGCACCTCTAAAAATAAATGGGAATCCCAAAACGTTATTCACTTGGTTAGGATGATCAGATCGTCCTGTTGCCATGATCAAATCTTTACGTACAGACATTGCATCTTTGTAGGCAATCTCTGGGTCTGGATTGGCCAAAGCAAATACAATAGGGTTGTCTGCCATAGATTTCACCATTGCTTTAGAAACGACACCACCTCTTGATAAACCAACAAGTACATCTGCCCCTTTGAGCTCTGTCGCTAGATCAGCCGTTTTCTCATGGTGTTCTGCAAAAAACGCTTTATTTCCTTCTAGATTCTCTCTGTCTTTACTCAGCAATCCTTTACTGTCGAACATGAAAATATTTTCCATTTTCGCACCTAGAGAATTATAAAGTTTAGCGCAGCTCATGGCAGAAGCACCTGCACCAGAGATCACAATCTTTACCTCTTCAATTTTCTTATCTGCTAATTCCAAAGCATTCAACAAACCAGCAGCAGAAATAATTGCTGTTCCATGCTGATCGTCGTGCATTACTGGAATATCTAACTCTGCTTTTAATCGCTCTTCTATTTCAAAAGCTTCTGGAGCTTTTATGTCTTCCAAGTTAATTCCCCCAAAAGTTGGAGCTATTGCTTTTACCGTTTGGATAAATAATTCTGGATCATTGGCATCAACTTCAATATCAAAAACATCGATATCGGCGAATATTTTAAACAACAATCCTTTTCCTTCCATTACTGGTTTAGAAGCAGCAGGACCAATATCGCCCAGCCCTAAAACCGCTGTACCATTTGATATTACAGCAACTAAATTTGATTTTGCGGTATATTTATAGACATCGTCTGGATTTTTTGAAATTTTCAAACAAGGTTCTGCGACCCCTGGAGAATATGCCAATGATAAATCACGTTGCGAACTGTAAGGTTTTGTAGGAACAACTTCTATTTTCCCTGGTTTACCTTGTGAGTGATAGTCAAGTGCATCTTGTTTTCTTATCTTAGCCATATGAATATGTTTTTGTAAATCTTTGCAAGGCTGTAAATTTAACAAAAACCAACACATCAAAAGAATTAAAGAGTTCAAAGTATGGCAAAACAGAAAATAATTGTTTTTTCAGGTGCTGGAATAAGCGCTGAATCAGGGCTAGGTACCTTTCGCAATAGTGGAGGCTTATGGGAAAAATACAACATAGAAGAAGTCGCCACCCCCGAAGCATGGGAAAGAGACCCAGCAATGGTGACGGAATTTTACAATATGCGACGCAAACAGTGTTATGAAACAAGTCCTAATGCTGCGCATTATGCAATTGCCGAATTAGAGAAGCAATATCGGGTTGAAGTGATTACCCAAAACATTGATGATTTACACGAAAGAGCAGGAAGCTCCAATGTGACCCATCTTCATGGTGAAATCAGTAAGGTCAAAAGTTCTGGTCCAAATGCGGAAAAACAATATTTCCCACAAGAAAATTGGGAAGTAAAAATGGGCGATGTATGTCCGGAAGGTTATCAACTGCGCCCACATGTGGTTTGGTTTGGCGAGGCTGTTCCTATGTTGGACAAGGCCATTGCTCAAATCGAGGAAGCAGACATTGTAATTGTTGTAGGTACTTCGTTAAATGTATACCCAGCTGCGGGAATTATTTCTTACGCTCCAAGTCAAGCACAGTACTACCTTATCGACCCAAGCGAAGTGAATGTTCCTCTATATTTTAATGTGATTCAAGAAAATGCTTCTATAGGTGTACCTTATTTAGTTGAAAAATTACTCAGCAAAAAACCCTGATCTTTTTTAGACCAGGG
The DNA here is from genome assembly GCF_048268645.1 of Brumimicrobium sp. NCBI lineage: Bacteria > Pseudomonadati > Bacteroidota > Flavobacteriia > Flavobacteriales > Crocinitomicaceae > Brumimicrobium > Brumimicrobium sp. The sequence continues at coordinate 291,282 of NZ_JBLWVE010000001.1, forward strand.
TTTTCAATATTACTGTGCGCAATTAACGCAGCAAATTCCTTATTGTTTAATTAATCTTTGAACGGTACTTTTTGAACCACTTTGATCGATGATATTTACAAAGTAAACACCTCTTTTTAGAGCGCTTACATTGACTTGATGGTTTGAACTAGAAATAGAAGCACGTTTAACCTCCTTTCCTAAAGCATCCATAAAGACTACAGTACCACCATTCTTAAGCGCTTCTCCTTCAAAAGAAACAAGATCTTGCGTTGGATTAGGATAAACACTAAATGATAAACTCTTTTCTTTTTGTGTGGAAGCCGTTGAAGAGAACATTACTGTTAGTGAGTCAATTTTATCTTGATTTGCATCCAAAACAAAATACCTCACTGTAGCTGTTCCTGCTCCTCCACCAGTAGTGATTTGAGGCTTAAACAAAACAGAATCTCCATTTTCAATTGTTTTTTCAGGACCAATCCAAGAATCATTAGGAATTGGATAACAAATAAAATCATCACACAACTGAAAAGTAAACCCCTGATTTGTAGAGCTCACCACTTTTCTACTCCAGAAAAAAGTATTGGTTGTACCAACATTTTTAAAATATAATGTTTTCGTCATGATATTATCGTACCCTGAAACGTAAACAGTGTCGCCTGCATAATCGATATTGTCTTCTTGTGCTACAATTTCTATAGCCTGACCAAAACTCAAACTCGCACAGGTGAATAAAGCAATAATTGTGTATAGTATTTTCATTTGTTTTATTTTATTTCTACCAAATATAGGCAAAAGCTGTGAAAGCATCAAAAATAATTGAACAAGGAATATAAGGTGAACATATTAGCATTCCAATAGTGATGTTAAATACATTTAAGAAAATTTAAGAGAATTGTTTATTTTTACCCAAATCAAATTTTAAATTAAAACTATACAATTATGAACAAAATTTTACTCGGAGCTGCTTTATTGTTCGCATCTGGAGTAAGTGCACAAACTTACTTTAATGACGACTTTTCAACAGCTATTACAGACAACTGGACACTTGTTGATAGCGACGGTGACGGTAACAACTGGGGGCTTTTTGACAGTCAAGGACCACAAGGTCAAGTGGCTACCTCTGCTTCTTGGAATCAAGCAGCACTTACTCCAGACAACTGGATGATTTCTAATGCTATTGATTTGACATCTGCAACAGGAACTATTTTATTTACTTGGAAAGCATTTGGACAAGATCAAGATTGGGCTGATGAAAACTACTCTGTGTATGTTGGAACAAGCAACACTGTAGCGGACTTCACTACCAATGGAGCAGATTTCACCGAAGTGATCGGAAATACAAATGATGAATATGTGTCAAGAACTATTGACATTTCTACATCTGCAGGTCAAACAATTTATGTTGCGTTTCGTCACCATAATGTTACAGATCAATTCAGGTTGAATATTGATGATGTAAAGGTTGCTACTCCAGTTGCAAACGACATGGCGGTTACTGGTGTAACTGTAGACCGAAGCATTACAGGAGATAGAACATTTACAGTTTCTTTTAATAACAATGGAACAGATGCTGTTACTGCATTTGACTATGAATGGTCATTCGACGGAAGTACTGCAACAACTGTAAACGTTACAGGATTAAACCTTCAAAATGGTGACTCTCACACTGAAACATTCCAAGTAGCAGGTGTAACTGCTGGAACAAAAGCAATTAGTGTTTCGATTACTTCAACTGATGATGATTCATCAAATGATGATATCTCAGGTACAATTGAATTCTTACCTCCGGTACCACAGTATGTAGCAAATGATTCTTACGGAAACTCATTTGATTTACACTCACGTTTATCTAATGGTCAAGCAATTATCTTAGACTTTATGGCATCATGGTGTGGACCATGTGAGTCTTCAACACCAGCGTTGTCTGAATTAGTTGAGAACAATGGTTCTGGAACTGGAAACGTAGAAGCACTTGCAATAACAGTTGAACAAACTGATAATGCTTCAGTTCTTAACAACTTAAACTGGAATGGTGGATTTTACAACTACCCTAAATTCCCTTATGTTACTGCAAATAACACACAATATGTTCACTATGCATCTAACCACGGATTTAACTCAGGTGGTGGTATTCCATTCTTCGTAATGATTTGCCCTAATGTAACTGACCCGGCGAACAGTGATATCGTAAAATACGATGTTGGATATGGTGCTGGAATGTTTAGCGCATACCAAACCGCTTTGGATCAATGTCCAACGGCTACTATGGATGTAATTGAACTTTCTAACGAAGAAATTAACTTCAACGCATATCCAAACCCAGCGAGCACAGTTGTAAATGTTGAGTTTGAGTTAAACACTCAAAATGAAGTTACTGTTTCTATCATCAACACTGTTGGTCAAACTGTAGCAGTAAATAATTTAGGAACTGTTTCTGGATTGCAAACTACACAAATGGATGTTTCTGCACTTGATGCTGGAATGTACATTGTAAAAGTTAAAACTGCAAACGGAGAGCAAACAAAACGTATCTCTGTTGTTAAATAACTCAGATAATTAATGCACAGTAAAGAGAGGCGATTATTCGTCTCTCTTTCTTTTTGGAATCCAATAGTAAGTGCACGATTCCCAAAGGCTTTTTGACATTTATCTATATATTTGACGTCAACACATTATATGGTATGAATTGTGCTTTAATAATGGTGAATTATAAAACTATAAAATCATGAAAAAATTATCACTTCTTTTAGCTTCGGCTTTTGTCTTTTTAACCTTAACAACTACCGCTCAAGAAAATGACAAAGGGATTTTAGACAAAGTAATCCCCGACATGCAATTAAAAGATATTGAAGGAAAAACCATTCAAACAGGACAGTTAGAAAATGATGGCAAACCAATGATTATTTCTTTTTGGGCTACATGGTGTACACCCTGCAAAAAAGAATTAAATGCAATCCACGATTTATATATTGATTGGCAAGATGAAACTGGCGTTCGTTTAATCGCAGTTTCTGTAGATGACCAGCGTACCGCAAGTCGCGTTGTTCCTTATGTAGATTCTAGATCATGGGAATATCAAATTTTACTTGACCCGAATGGAGATTTAAAAAGAGCAATGGGCGTTAACAATGTACCGCATACTTTCTTAGTGGATGGAAACGGTAACATCGTATATTCACACAACAACTATGCACCTGGAGATGAATACGAATTGTATGATGAGATTTTAAAATTAACTGAAGAATAAAGTTAATCTGAATATTTAGTCTGTTAAAATAGCTTATGAAAACTTCAAAAATACTCACTGGTGCACTTCTGTTATTTGCAGGAGTGAATGCGTTGGCGCAAGGGTCTATTTCAGGGAACATGGAGACAAACTTCCAATACCTTTTGTCTGATGATAAAATCAATGCCATTCAACCAGATGAGAAGGCTTTGCTGAATTCTTATATCAATGTTAACTACCGACTCGCTGGATTTAAAGCAGGAGTAAGATTAGAAGGTTATCTTCCTAGAACATTAGGTTACCCGGACCGATTTGATGGGGCTGGATTAGGGTACCGATATGTTGGATACGAAAATGATTTAGTAGATATTACCGTAGGTAACTTCTATGAGCAATTCGGTTCAGGACTTATTTTTCGTTCATACGAAGATCGTGCTTTAGGTTTAGATAACATGATGAATGGAATCAGCTTAAACTTACGCCCTTACAAAGGAGTAACCCTTAAAACGGTATATGGACGCCAACGTTTTGCTTTTGTAGAGGGTAAAAATCAATATGGCGCAGGAATCGTTAGGGGAGCAGATTTAGAAGTTAACTTTAATGAGTGGTTTCCAAAACTCTCTGACCATAATGTTAGAATTACAGGGGGAGGTTCATTGGTTTCTAGGTTCCAAGAAGACAACAACTCTGAATTTGTTTTACCAGAAAACACTGGAGCATATGGAGGACGACTGGCTTTAGCGTACAAAAAGTTCTTCATTAATGGTGAATACATTATTAAAGAACAAGATCCTTCACAAGACAACGGATACATTTATAATTACGGTAAAGGAATGATTGTGAATGCCGGGTACTCTCAAAAAGGTTTGGGAATTGTTCTTTCGGCAAAATCAATTGACAATATGAGTTTTAGAAGTGATAGAGATGCTGTTCTTCAAGACCTCACCATGGGATTCATTCCTCCATTGACCAAAACACATACGTATAATTTAGTCGCAACGCTTTATCCATACGCTTCTCAACCCAATGGTGAAGTAGCTTTCCAAGCAGACATTATTTACAACATCAAAAGAGGAACTAAATTAGGAGGAAAGTACGGAACAGATATTTCTTTGAACTTCTCTACCGCTTATGAACCCTTAAAAAAGACTTCAGGAATCAACCTTTTGGACTCTTCTCGCGTTACTTATGAATCAAGCCTATTCGACAAAAGTGATTTGTTGTACTGGAGAGACATTAATGTGAGTGTGAAAAGAAAAGTACATAAACAATGGACCATTGAAGCGAGTTACTACAATATTTCGATGAACAACGACGTATTGAAACTCACCGACGAAAAAGGAATTATTGAATCTCATATTGGAGTGTTAGATGTTGAATATAAAATCAACAGAAAGCACACTGTTAGAGCAGAAGTTCAAGGATTATGGACAGTGGACAACAAAGATAGAGGAGCTTGGGCAACAGGATTGATCGAGTACACCATTTCACCCGACTGGTTCTTTAGTGCAATATTCCAATCCAATTATGGAAACCCAGTGAAAGAAGACCGCATTAATTACCCGATGTTGTTTGTAGGGAAAATTTGGGGTGCTACACGTGTTCAAGTAGGATATGGAAGACAAAAAGAAGGATTGTTTTGTGTTGGAGGAATATGTAGATTCGTTCCTGCATCAAATGGTTTATCTTTAACATTTACGCATAGTTTCTAATACATAAAGCGATGAAAAATTTATATCAAATTTTATTCTTTTTAAGCGGAACCGTTTTACTTTTCACCAGTTGTGATAAAGTAGAGCATCCATATCAAAATGTAGCAAGTATAGATCTTGATACAAGCTTATATCCAGATGGAACATGGGAGGATTATTTAGCCAATGAATATCCAGTTTTTACACAAAACACCAATACTGATGTTAACGTTTTAATTGAAGATTATACAGGACATACTTGCATTAACTGTCCAACTGCGGCTGATGTTGCACATGGTATTCATGAAAACAATCCCTCACGAATTTTTGTCGCTTCAATTCATATTGATCCAGGAGCACAAATGGTATTTCAAGAATCGTATCCAGATGACAATAAATACTCTACAGACCATACCAATCCAGATGCCGTTGCTTATGGATTAGAGTTTGCCAATGGTTTTAACTTTTTTGGTAATCCACAAGGAACGATTAATAGAAAAACAGTGAACGGAAATATGTTCGCCTTCACAGGAACTTGGCAAAGTAGAGCAACTGATATTCTCAACGAGAATAATCTAAAAGTGAATATACAGTCTGTTTTTAATTATTATCCAAGTACAAATGGGGGTTATCTTCATGTTGAGTTAGAAAAGAAAACCAGCGAAGCAATTAATATGAATTCAGTGGTTTATGTGATTCAAGATTCATTGGTGGATTGGCAAAAAATGCCAGACAATAGCGACAATGAATTTTATGTACACAGAGATAAACACCTTGGGAGCATTGACAACAACCCTTTTGGTGTGAATGCATTTACTCCTGATGCTGCATCGGGTGATAAAGTAATGTTAGATTATTCGTATAAAATTCCTAATGGGTTAGATGTATCCAATATGCATTTATTGATTTATGTTTACGATACAGATACCTACGAAATCTTACAGGTTATAAAGCAGAAAATTCAAGATTAGTAGAAGTGATGGTAGGCCATTAAAATTGAGGCAGAGTGTCACGTAAGTGCAGAGGTACGTAAAAAAGGAAAAAGAAGCCTATTGAAAGTTACACAGACTTTAGTCGGGAGATTTAAAATTTAACAGTGCATAGCTGCATACAAAACTCTTTCTTTTTCTTTTGTCCTTACTTTCTTCTTTGCGAACCTTTGTGATAACTCAGTGCATCTCTGCTTATTTTTTTCTATTTTTGACCTAATTAACTCAAAAACATCATCCATGGGCAAGATTTTAGTCATTGACGACGAAAAAAGCATTCGCAGAGCACTTAAAGAAATTTTTGAATTCGAAAACTACGAAGTTGACGAAGCAGAAGACGGAAAGGAAGGGCTTGAAAAAGCAACGTCACAATATTACGACGTTATTTTTTGTGATATAAAAATGCCCAAGATGGATGGTATGGAGGTATTGGCCGCCCTTCAAAAAGAAAAAGTAGACAGTCCGGTGATCATGATTTCTGGACATGGAAACATTGAAACAGCTGTTGAGGCAATCAAACTTGGAGCTTTCGATTTTATTGAAAAACCACTGGATTTGAACCGTATATTGGTGACCATTCGTAATGCGAGTGAGAAAAACAACTTGGTAGAAGAAAAGAAAGCGTTGAGAAAAACGGTTCAACGTTTTAAAGGCTCTTCAATCATCGGAGAAACGGATGCAATTATTCAAATCAAAGAAATGATTGAAAAAGTGGGTCCTAGTGAAGCACGTGTACTTGTTACTGGAGAAAATGGAACAGGAAAAGAACTTGTTGCTCGATCTCTGCACGACAATAGTCCACGAAAGGACGAAGCTTTTATTGAAGTAAACTGTGCCGCTATTCCAGCAGAATTAATCGAAAGTGAGTTGTTTGGACATGAAAAAGGTGCTTTTACTTCTGCCGTTAAGCAAAAGAAAGGAAAGTTCGAATTGGCCAAAAACGGAACCTTATTCTTGGACGAAATTGGTGACATGAGCGCATCCGCACAAGCCAAGGTATTGCGTGCACTGCAAGAAAATGTAATTCAAAGGGTGGGTGGAGAGAAAAACATAAAAGTTAATCCTCGCATTATCGCAGCAACCAATAAAAATCTCCGTAAGGAAATCGAAGAAGGTAACTTCAGAGAAGATTTATATCACCGTTTAAGTGTTATTTTAATCCATGTTCCAACGCTTAATGATAGACAAGATGATATTCCATTGTTGGCTGAACATTTTTTAACCATGACTTGTGCTGAACACGGAATTCCAAGAAAAAAGTTTACAAATGACGCGCTGGAGGCCCTTAAAAACACCAATTGGACAGGTAATATTCGTGAATTAAGAAACATTATCGAAAGAATGGTGATTTTATGTGACCATGAAATTACAGGATTTGATGTGAATACCTTTTCGAATCCACGAGGGTAAGCGAGCCGTTTTACAATTGTTTTTCTACCGCTTCCTTCCTTGCAGATTGAAAAGTTAATTTGCTTTATTTCTATTTTCACTTTAAAGCGAATATGTTAAAGGTATTTCGTATTCTTAAAGAAGGATTGTTATTTTTGAGTAAACACTAAGGCTTTATGAATACTATTTTAGGTGCTCAAAAAAAAGACTGGATCTATATTATTTTAGCTCCTGTTTTCGGGTTCGTCATATTGGGCCTCTATTTATTTCTTCTTCATTTTTTGGAAATTCCCAACTCTTCAACAACTTTAGCGTACATCATTTTTTTTATTGCTTATTCTGTCCTCTTTGACATCAACCATTACTTCTCGACTTATTACCGGGTGTTTTTAGACAAAAGCTATTACCAAGAGAATAAGAACTGGATGATTCCAGCATTGTTATTTATCACAATCATTCCTTTAATGGCTTTTTGGTGGATCAGTCATGAGGCCTTTTCATCCAAAGGGTATTATTTCTTTGTCTTTTTTAGAAAGTTTGTTTTAATTCTTGGTTTCTACCACTTGGTTCAGCAAAACTGGGGCTTTATGGCGCTATACAAAAAACAGGCGAATGAACGTAAAACGAAAATTAATTGGGATAAACTATCGGTGTTAAGCGGAAGCTTTATTCCATTAATTCTCCTCAATAGTATTGATCCGATATGGTTTACAGGATCTGAAGTCTATATTTTTGACCCCATTCCAGAAAGAAAAGCAGCAGTTATAGAATGGTGGCATCAAATTGCTTATTTGAACTTTGTTTTTGCCTTTATTTTAGGAAGTATAGCGCTTCTTTTCAAACGTTTTCAGTACCAAATTCCCGCTAAAAACATGGCTTTATTTTGCTTGTTTACCGGTCTTTTAATCTTTTCTATATTAAAGTGGAATGCCGAACTCGTATTAACGACACTTTTGGTCATCGTAAGTTTGATTTTTGTGGTATCCATCATTCAAGCCATTCGATTTCAAATCAGTGAAAAATCCATGAACTGGAAAAAATGGGGTGTATTAATTACGACCTTAATCCTTTATTTCGGTGTTATTCTTTTCCCCATTGAAGGCGATAAATTCATCATTGTTGCGGCCATCACACTTCCCCACAACATACAGTACTTGGCTTTTGTGCCCAGTTTTAGCAAGAAGCAATTTAGCCAAGGAAAAAAAGACCATGGCTTGGCTAAAAAATTAAGTCAAAAGATTGTTCTTCTTTTTCTTCTTGGTGTTGGTTTTTCTTTGGTCTTCGAATTTGGAAGAACTGGAGTGAATCACATCTTACCCGAATCAATGAATGCTACGAAAGTTTTTGTTTCAGTGTTTTTTATCGTTTTGATTTTACATCATTATTATCTGGATGCTGTAATATGGAAATTCAGTAAAGACAAAGACTTAGAAAACACCCGAAAAGGCTAAGCAGGTTTCCTTAAGGAATTTAGAAATAAATACTTATGTTTGTTTACACATACTACAAAGGCGTTCGCTTGCGAATTGCTTTAAAGAACCGAATTTTATATTGATGAATTTTACAAGGCATTCAAATAACTATGCGTTCCTTAAAATGCATTTATTTCCATTAATAGCTGGAGTAAGCTATGCAGTTTCTTGGCATTTTGATGTCTTGTCATTTTTACAATTGGTTTGCTTAGTTCCACTTTTTATTGCTTTTGAATCTATCCGTAATGCTCCACTTAACTGGAAAAAGAAAGGGCTTAAATTAATGCTACTTGCAGTCTTATTTAGAGCTCCAATTGTCGCCATTGATTTGGTGTGGTTATTTGATATTTCAATGGTTGCCTTACTCGTTTTAATCTTCACGGAAATTGTATTATTTACCGCTGTTTTTAGTTTAGTTCTGAATAAAAACATCTCCAATTACGCAATAATATGCCTTTTTATCTTCTATGAGCTCATCATGCAAAACGTAACGCTATTGGTACCATTTTATCAAATGGGTTATGCCTGGGGAAATCACATAGCCTTCATACAATATTATTCTTTCCTAGGAGTAGAAGGAGGTTCAGCACTATTGATTTTGGTTAACTTCGCTCTATTTAAATGGTATACAAACAAAAAACTAAAGGTTTTCTCCGCTGTTTCCATTGTTTTGTTTCTTGGATTAAGTTTATATAGTGTTATTCAATTCTACCAATCTAAAAACCCAGAACCCGATAAAAATGCAAAAATTTCCATTGTTCATAGTCAAATTGAATCAAAAAATGAAGTCTACCGAGACCAACCCATAGCGTTGATAGACAGCGTTGCTGAAGTTGCTGCACCAAATTCACTGGTGTTGTTGCCGGAGGTTTTTTTTAACGCCTTCGGTTGGGTAGAAGGACTCAATGACAATAAAATCATTCAACATATTCAAGAATTAAACAAGTCAAAAGAACAAAGCTATTTAGCTGGTGCATATATTTTTAGTGTCAACAAAACTCCTTCTGTTCAATCGCGTTTTATCGAAGAGTACAACATCCATTATGACAACAATAATATTTCCATCCTCATGGGAGAACGCACAAAAGTGAAGTCAAAAAAGCGCTTTATTCCCTTTTTTGAATACATTCCAGACAATGCGATAGCACAATGGATCAACAACCACATCACTAGTATTGGAGATGACAGAAAAGTTTCTGTTTTGAATCGGGAAGACCAATTCGTTTATCGTGGTAAACAATTGAATACATTGTTGTGTTATGAGAGCGTTTTCCCAATGCTTGTTGCTGCTGCAGCAAAGGACAAAGATTTTTTGGTCATTCATACAAATGAAGACTGGAACAAAAGTCAGATGTTGTCTGATCAATATTTAAAATTAAATAAAGCCAACGCCATTCAAGTTGGCATTCCAGTTTACCGTGTTTCTAACTATGGCTACTCCGCCATAATCAATCCCAACGGAAGTTCAAAAACCGTTTCCAATACCGGTCGATCTTTTACGCTTTTAGAAGGTTTTTTACCCCTCAAGAGTAAAACTTCATTCTACAGCAAGATCATGGGTTATAGTTATTGGTTGAGTGGTTTGTTTTTTATCTATTTTATGTTTTCAGGACTTCTACTTAACAAAGGAAAAACGGCATCACAGAACAACAAAAAGTAGGATTGAAGCTAAGGAATGCGGTACATTTCTAAGAAAAATAGTACTTTGCAAAAAAAGTAGGAAATAGATGTTTTTTAAATCATTATTCGGTAAAAAGCACAAGCCTGAACAAAATATTCCAACAGAAATGAAGTATTTGATTGTAGGATTGGGAAATCCTGGTGCAAAATATGAAAACACACGCCACAACATTGGGTTTAAAGTGGTGGAAGCATTCGCTGAAGAAAGCAACGCAGCTTTTGAGACCATTAAATTGGGCGATGTTGCCAAAGCAAAATGGAAAGGACGTCAAGTTATTCTTTTGAAGCCCTCTACATTTATGAATTTAAGCGGAAAAGCAGTAAATTATTACCTTCAAAAAGAAAAAATAAACCCCGAAAACCTTTTGGTCATAACAGATGATTTAGCGCTTCCCTTCGGGAAATTACGAATGAAAGGCAAAGGAAGTGATGGCGGTCACAACGGATTAAAAGACATTCAAGCGGTTTTAAACACCACCAACTATGCACGATTGAGGTTTGGCGTTGGTGCTGAGTTCAGCAAAGGGAAGCAAGTTGATTATGTGCTAGGTGAATGGAATGATGAAGAAAGAAAAACTTTAGAAGAACGCATCAAAACAGCCACTGAATTCATCAAAGGATTTACGACCATTGGGTTGAATCAAACCATGTCGAACTGGAACAATAAATAAACTTATGGAGGATGCACTTATTCACCTAAAAGAAGAGTGTAATTTCAAAAATCGCCCTCGTTTTATTCGGCATCTCCACGGTGGGGACATCAATACCGTTTATCTCATTGAGGCAGAAGAACAGCAATGGGTCGTCAAGCAAAATAATGCTATTCAATTTCCATTGATGCTTGAAAAAGAGTATCGTGCAATGCAGTTTTTGCATCAAAATAGTCCCTTGTATTATCCAAAAATGTTGTGTCATTTCACAAAAAACGAGCAACAGTTTTTGGTCATGGAATATATTGAAGAAGGTCTGAGCAACAATAAAGCACAACAACATTTAGGGAAAGGGTTAGCGCAACAACACCGTTTGAGCAATTCATCCTTTGGTTGGAAAGAAGACAATTATATTGGGAGCTTAAAACAAGTCAATACATTCAAAGAGAGTTGGAATGACTTTTTTGCTGAAAATCGTTTGCTGTTCCAAGCAGAACAAGCTTTTAATAAAAGATTGTTGGTAGCACAAGACCTCAAACAACTGGAAAGACTGTGTTTGCGCTTAAATGAAATGATACCAACAGAACCCGCTGCTTTACTCCATGGAGATCTTTGGGCAGGAAACTATTTTATTGGACAGAAAAATCAACCTGTTTTATACGACCCAGCAATTTATTTTGGTCACCGTGAAATGGACCTTGCAATGACCCTATTGTTTGGTGGATTTAGCACAGATTTCTACATGACTTATCAGGAAGTATATCCATTGGTTAAAGACTGGGAAGAAAGAGTCAAACTTTTTCAATTGTACCCCAATTTGGTCCACCTTAATTTATTTGGAGCAAGTTATCTAGATGTGGTGAGAAAGACGCTTAAAAAGCATTAAAAACTCCTTAAAACTCCTTAAAGGTAATCTTGATAGAAGTATTCCATTCCTGATCTTCAACCAACTTCATTTCTCCTTCGTAGTTTTCAAAAATGGTTTCTATTAAATCCATACCAAAATTAGAAGTGTAAGTTTCTTTACTGATTCCTATTCCATTGTCTTTATAGTTGATTTCATACTCTTTTTCCCCAATAGCATGAAACGAAATAAAGATTTTAGGTTGAATATTATCTTGATTAAAGGCGTGCTTAAAGGAATTGGTAATCATTTCATTGAGTGCAATCCCAAGATTTATCAAGGTTTCAATTTTAAATGGAATTTCTTCTGAATCCACTTCAAACAACACCCGATGATCTCCAGTATTCTTTAGTTGTTCAATAAGTTTTTCAAGATAAGTTTTAGAATCGATGTCTTTAAATTTTTCTTGTCGGTAAATAGCATCATGTACAATGGCCATGGCATTAATTCTATTCACAGCTTCATCAAAGTTCAACCTCAGTTCTTCATTGTCAAAATTATAAGACTGAAGTCTAAGCATACTGGAAACAATTTGGAAGTTGTTCTTCACCCTGTGGTGAACTTCTTTGAGCAATAGTTTTCGTTCTTCACTTTGTCTGGTGATGTATTTATTTCTTTCTCTAGAAGAACGCAAGCGCAAATAAATAATAAAAAGCGCCACCAGCAATAGCACGAATAACACTCCAAGAAGAATGTAGAGTATAGATTGTCTTTGGTTCTTTTTTTCAATAGCTATAGTTTGTTTAGCCAGTTCTGTTTCTGCCAAAAAACGATCATTTTCGAGTTTTAATCGAATTAATTCTTGTTGCGCTACTTGATCAATCGCATTCTTTTCAATTGCTTGATTTTGTTTCATCAAAAGTTCTTGATAAATAAACGCTTCTTTCCAATTTTCTTGACTTTGGTAAATTTCAAAAATCAACGCTGTAGATTTTCGTATGATCTCATCATTTTTTATCGTCTTTCCAATTTTTAAAGCCTCCTTTGCATAGTCTAATGCCTTTTCAGTATTGTTGTTTTTAGTGTAGTATTTCGCCAGGTTGTTTAAGGTATGGCCTTTTCCAGGTTCAGAGTTGATTGAATTGGCTATTTCATAAGACTCCTCAAAATACTTTAATGCTTCTTTGTAATCTTCTTTTTCAAGGTATACTACACCAATATTATTGAGTATCTGCGCAGTCAATACTTGGTTCCCAGCAGACTTTGTTAATGCAAGGGCTTCACGGTATAAAGACAATGCTAGTTCCAGCTCCCCCATTTCTCTCTTTATTCCACCTAATCCATTAATGATACGACTCAACAATAAAGGCTTATTCATATTTCGAACAATATCCCCAGCTTTTTCTAGATAATTTTGCGCACTTTGAAAGTCTTTTTGCTGCCTATAAATTTTCGCAATATTGCTATAACCTGTAACTATTCCTGTTGAATCGCCCAAGTCTAAAAATATATTTATGGTCTTGTGAAAGTTCTTTAAAGACTCAATTTTGTTTCCTAAAGTAGAATAAATTACCGCTTTGTTATTTAATGCTGTTGCTTCGCTTCTTTTGTTTCCTGTATGAAGATAAATCTCATGCGCATGCGTAAAATCGACCAAAGCATCTGTTAATTGATTGTTTTTATAATGCCAATAGGCAATGTAATCATATACATCTCCAACCGCATTTAATAGTTCAAAGTCTTTAGTTTTAAACTTATTAATTCTTCCACAAAGAGCTTTTGCTTTAGGGATATATTGAATTAAACTATCTATTTCTTGAATAGAATCAAGATAAACTAAACGGGTTAAAGCTTGTTCAAAATGATCTATATTAAGTACTTCTTCTTCCGAATTATTAAAACCAAATAGGGGAACTTTAGCAATGGCTAAATGAGAGCATTGAAAAAATACGAAAAGAAGAAACAACCTGCATTTGTAATGTTTCATATATTTAGTTTCATGTAATCAAGTAGTGAGAAACAAACTTATGTTCTTCGTTAATTAATCATCAATTTCAGGCGCTTCTTCGGGCTTTACCTTCTTAATGCTCAATTTAGTTTTCACATCCCAATTCGCTCTAATTGTAGAAACATCAGTAAACCAAATTATTTCCTCTGGTGTTTCATCTTTAAAAATTGAACCGGTTGACCATTTTCCGTTCCTGTCTTGATCATAAAGATAATAGAAATTATATTTTCCTGCTTGTAAAAAATCAATGCGGTGACTGTTCTTTTCTACGCCATCAAACACAACTTCAATTTTCTTATTAGTGTTTTGATTTTCAATATACAAAATTCCGTATTCAGGAATGGTATCAAATTCAACAATCATGTTTCCTGTTTCTTTTACACCTTGAAGTGTAAAGTCAAGTTTTAAACTATCCACCAAACTAAAATTCTGTCCAGCGATGCCATCGGGAGGAATACTTAAGAACAATTTTTCCTGATTTGTCCTTTCAAAAACAAAAGCAATTTCAGTTGGGGAAATAGTATCCAATTGGAAAATCAAGGGTTTTCTCAAAGAATCTCCTTCTGCAATTGCTTCCATTTGAATTTTATCGTAGTCAACTTTTTGGATTGGCTCATTGAAGCTTAGTTTCAAAGTGTCGTTAGGAGCCAATTGTTTATTCACAAGATTGGTTTCCACATTCAACTTTAATTCTTCCTTAAAAAAGTACTTTTTTGAAATGGTGTCTTTCAATTCACTTGAATGAACTACGGCTTTAAATGTTCCTGATTTTTTTGTCGTTTCATAGAAAGCGGTTAAAGAATCACCTCTTTTATTCCATACCACGTGATTTGGAAAAGGAGACAAAAACTCAAATCGTTCTTCAGATTGCAAAGCACGATTGAAACCTATACACCAACTTGCTGTGGGCAAAACATCATTATTTACAATCACAAGCGCATTGCTTTTCGGTGGCATTAGGCGAATAATTGGACCAACCGTAATTGCCGTATCTAGAGTTGCAGGACCTTTTAAAGCGGCTCTTTTTTCAGTAGCGTCTAAACGGTTGTTTCTGTTTTCATCATCAAAGGCATAAATGTAGAAATCCGCATCTTTTATGTTATGAAAAGTTGCAATTCCTTCAGTGTTTGTTGCTGCATAATACCTTGGTTCGGATTTACTCGTATCGTCCATCAAAGGTGAATTGTATAAGCCTACAGTTATTCCCTCAAGTGGCTTTCCTGTATAGGCGTCATTGACCTGAACAGCAGTTTGCAAAGAATCCAAAAAGTTTCCTGTAGAAAATACATAAGCAATAATAGAATCATTGGATTCTGTAATGTCTTTTACCGCATGATTTAAATAAACAGTATAAGTGGTGTTCTCTGCCCACTTTCCTTCTTTTACAGTTAAAACGAGTGTTTTCTTTTTAATGACGTAGTCTAATTTAACATCGGAAGGTGTTACTTTGATATTTTCTGCGGGTTTATTTAACTCTATAAACTCATCAAAAGGAATACTGATTTGTTGTGGAAAAGTGTTTGTACTTCCCATCGGTGGCTGAACCTTATCTATAATTATTCTTGGGGCAGTGATGTCTTTTTCGCCACCTGTAATAGATCCTACCTGACCACATGAAGTCAATAATAGGGCGACTATTGATATAATTATAAAATAGATACGAGCCATGAACAAATCTTATTTAAGTATTTGGAATCGATCTCATCGAAGGTATTGAGTTCATCATGATCTACATCTAGAACACCTATCACCTCGTTGTTTTGGATTAAAGGAACGACAATTTCAGATTTTGACAAGCTACTGCAGGCGATATGACCTGGAAATTCATCAACATTATCTACTAAAATAGTTTCTGTTTTTTCCCAAGCACTTCCGCAAACGCCTTTACCTTTTTTAATTCGGGTACAAGCAATTGGACCTTGAAAGGGACCAAGCACCAATTCGTCATTAATTACCCAATAAAAACCTACCCAGTAGTAATCAAAGCTTTGTTTTATAGCTGCAGCAACATTGGCAAGGTTCGCAATTGAATTAGGCTCTCCTTCACATAGCGCTTTAAGTTGAGGAAGGAGTGTTTTGTACTTTTCCTCTTTTGTTCCTTTATGAATGTTGAGATCCTCTGCCATTTTTTACCTTTTTCTAGGCATTTTTTTTCTGCCTTTGTGCATTTGTGCCATACGCATTTGGTTACGTGAAGCCACCATTCCCATTTGTTTATTCATGGTACTGATTTGCTCTTTTAGCATATTGTTGGCGTCTAGTTTCTTTGCTTCAGCCAGTAACATTTTCGCTTCATTCTTACGTCCTGTTTGCATGCAAATACCAGCCAACTGCATATTTGCAACCGCTTGGTCTTGTTTAGTTCTCAACCCCATACTCAATCCTTTACGGATCAACTGCTCACATTGTGCAAATCCAAGGTCTTGTTGTAAACCCAACATTCCTTTCAAATAAAGTACGTAGGCATGCTGCTTTTTGGGTAAGAATTGTGGCGATTTAATTCGGTTTAAAGCTTTCCATGCTTTTTCTTGGTTACCCAAACGCATTTGGTACAAAGCAATGATAACATTCTCATTACGCCAAAAGCTCAACCAGATAATTGCTAAAGGAAATATCATGGTGATTCCCCATCCCCAAGATCCGGTGTAAAATAAATAAACATTAAATGCTAATGCCGCTAGGGCAACGATAACTCTGATAATAAATCCAATCATAATTTTAATTAATCAATTGTTGCAATACATTTTAATTCGATGGCGATAGGTGTCGGCAATGACGAAACCTCCACTGTTGTTCTACACGGTTGATTGTCTTTGAAATACTCCGCATAAATCTTGTTATAGGTATGAAAGTCTCTTTTCATGTTGACCAAGAAAACCTGAACATCAATCAGTTGGTCCCAGCTAGAACCAGAAGCATCTAAAATGGCGCGTACGTTTTCAAAAACCTGACGGCATTGTGCTTCGAAGTCGAACTGAATGAAATTTCCGTTTTTATCTAACTCCAATCCTGGAACTTGTGAGTCTGAAGCATCTGATCCAGCTGTTCGTGGTCCTACACCTGATAAAAAAAGTAAATTTCCTGCCCTTCTCGCGTGTGGGTATAATCCAACAGGTTTAGGCGCTTTATTCGTACTAAATTTCTCTTGATTTGACATATCCATTTTCTTTAATTGCACAAATATACGGAATTGTAGTGGCTTGAGTGAAATTTATTGAAATGATAAATCATTAAAGCTTTATGTCACTACGCCATTTCCTTTTATTAATGGTTTTGAATATAATTCTCCACCACCTCTGAAAAATATTGATGTTCTAAAGCCAGCACCTTTTTTTGAATGGTTTCTGCATTGTCTTCTGGAGCTATTTCCACTTTATATTGGGCCAAAATTTTACCGTCATCGTAAACTTCATTCACCAAATGAACCGTCATTCCTGATTCTTTTTCCTTATTGGCAAACACCGCATGATGAACATTCATTCCATACATTCCTTTACCGCCATATTTTGGCAATAAAGCGGGGTGAATATTGATGATGCGTTCAGGATATGCTTGAATCAATTCATTGGGGATTTTCCTTAGGTAACCAGCCAAAACAATGAAATCAACACCCAATTCTTTCATTGATTCAACCAAGAATTCACCATCGTTTGCTCCTTCGTTGTTGATGATCATTTGATCTACGCGATCTACTGTTTTATCCAAGACTCCAGCCCTTTCATTGTTGGTCAATAAAACCACTACTTCTGCATTTTTTGAGTCCTCAAAATAATCAAGTAGTTTAATGGCGTTACTTCCTCCACCAGAAGCAAAAATTGCGATGCGTTTTGTGTTCATGTTGTAAAATTAAGCTTATTTCATGATTCAGAAAGTCCTAAAGAATCAATTTATAAATACATCCAATGGAATACTACACTACTTCAACAGGTTCTTTGTTGTCATCTACAGCAACCATGGTAAAGGTACCATGAACAGCTTTTTCTCTTTTTTGAGAATACATTTCCTCAACAAAAATATCTACTCCAACAACGATACTTGTTCTTCCTACTTTAGCCACATTGGCAATCAATTCTACTAAAGTTCCACTGGGAATTGGCTTTTTAAAATCCACACGATCAGAACTAACAGTCACCACTTTCTGACGACTAAAGCGCGTTGCGCAAATGAAGGCTACCTCATCCATTAACTGAAGGGCTGTTCCTCCAAAAAGTGTATCGTAGTGGTTGGTCGTGTTGGGAAAAACAGCTTTAAAAATTCTTGTTTCTGCTGCCGATTTACGTTCTTCTAGTGTTTTACTCATTTCCTAATATTTCCGAAGCAGCGACTTGCGGTGCTTCAATTTTACTTTTCTTCGGATACTTGGGGTGACTCAATTTATAATAAATAAAACTCACCAAAGCAGCCCCTAAGTCAGCTATGGGGAAAGCCATCCAAATCCCATGGATTCCAAAATACAAAGGCAATACAAGTACCAATGGAATTAAGAATATACCTTGCTTTGTTAATGCTAAAAAAAGTGCTGGCCCGGCTTTTCCAATGGCTTGAAAATAGGCACTAATAATTAAACTCACGGCCAATAAAGGCGTAGCTAAAAATACGGTTCTTATTACTGGAATTGTTTCATTGATCAACTCTTGGTCGGAGGTGAAAAGCCAAGCTATGGTAGGGGCAAATGTCATTAACAGAATGAACAAGAGCATAGAGATTCCAGAAGCCCAAGCGATAGAAATCTTGAGTATTTTTTGTACTCTGTCTTTTAGTCTTGCACCAAAATTATACCCCACAATAGGCACAAATCCTTGGGTAATTCCAAGCACAGGGAAATTAGCGAACATCAAAACACGATTGATTATACCGTAAATAGATAATCCTTGTTCTCCGCCATAGAAATAAAGTGAATTGTTTAAAACAACAGCCAAAACACTAATGACTCCTTGCCTCGCCAAAGTCACAGAACCTAAAGCGCTAATTTCTTTAATAATAGGTAAAGAAGGTTTGCAATATTCTACTGAAATTCTTAAGACTGATTTACCATAAATAAAGTGGCGCAAAGTAAATGCAGCACTTCCCATGTAAGAAATTGTTGTGGCCCATGCCGCTCCTTCTATTCCCATGTCTAATGCTACAATAAATATGGGGTCTAAAATGATGTTTAAAAGCGCTGGAATAATCATGGCAAACATGGCTACACGTGGGTAACCTTCTGCACGAATTACATTGTTACTCATCATTGACCAAGCCAAGAAAGGAACACCTATAAGTAAGATTTTAAAATAATCTCTTGCAGGTGCTTCAATGGCTCCTTTTCCTCCAAAAGCATGGATAATGTCGTCGGTAAAGAATGAACCAATCATGACAAAGAAAATGGCTAAACTAATGGTCATCATAACCTGGTTTCCAAAAGTTTTGAATGCTTTGGGATGGTTTTTATCACCTAATGCTCGCGATAAAACGGAGGAACCCCCAACACCGATAGCCATTCCAATGCTAGAGATTAGAAAAGTAATGGGCAAAACAACTGTAATGGCTCCAATTCCTTCAGGACCAACAAAATGACCAACGTAAATAGTGTCTACAATTGCATATATCGACATCGTTAGGATTCCAACAGCAGCAGGAATCGCTTGTTCAGCCAATAATTTGCTCAAAGGTGCAGTACCAAATTTTTCAGTAGACTTCATTCTCGTATGCTAACACATGTAAGTGAAAAATGTTGACGAATATAATCGATTTTTTGGTGAATTGCGTTTAAAATACTGCTTGACCCGCAATTAATAGGTTTAATTATTGGTGGGAAAATAAGCCTCATACAATTGATCTATAAAACCAAAAGCAAATTTATTTAGGTTTCCTTCTGTGGCTAAAATCATCACGACATCATTTTTCTCTACTTCTTTAATGATGTTAATGTCTTCTATATTTTTGGGAGTGTCAATACTAACTGGATAAACTTGTTGGTTATAATACCAGAACTGCCCATTATCGAATGCATGTCTGGAGACGCCAATATTAAACAATCCCCAATAAAAACTATCAGCAATAGTCAACACACGAGGAGTTGCTGTAGAGGGTTTTTCAGAAAATTTGTATTCAGGATAAGCCATCTCATGGTTTCTGATCCTAAAAAGTAAATTCATTGCTTTTTCAATATCCCCATCAGTATCCCACATTTTTGTTGAGGTTTTCACTTCTCCAATCAATAGTTTTGGGGCCTGAAATTCAACATTGAGGGTATTCACATAATTGATTATAGAATCTGCAACAAGTAATTCTGCATATTTACTCCAATGAATTCCTGTTTTGGCCATCAACGGATAGGCTGAGGTATTTTTATTTTCAATGAAGTATTGATTAAAATCGATGAAGTGCAAGTCTGTTTTTAAAATCTCACTCCTGTAAACTTCATAATTTGTGGTTGTTCTTTCAGTAAACTGGTAACTATCGGGAATAAATTCTGGGTAAAAACTTCCTTTTCCAGGAGCTAAAACAAGCAAAATATTGATCTCTTTTTGTGCTAAAGTATCTTTGATTTTGTTGAGTTTTCTGATCTTTTCCTCAATTTGGTGTGTTCCAATAAAATCTTCTCCTAAATACGATTTAATGTATTGTTCTTCAAACAAATAGTTTTCCTTTCCGATGATCACACCACTGGCCCTAGGATTATTGAATAAAGAAAAATGGAGTTGATTATACGTCCTTACAAATAGAGGTTGGAAGCCCATTTTTTGATTGACATAGGCTTGGTATTCCTCTTGGAATTTTCCATTCCACCAATCTGCTTTTGTGAATGAGGGTTTTTCTAATTGCTTAAAGTCACCTGATAAAGGTTTAACTTCAAAGAAACGAAAGTTTTGCTGCAGCATCGGAATAAACAGCAAAGTCACTATTCCGATAAAGAGGACTTTTTTCAGGACAATATGTTGTTTCTTTTCCCTCATTCCTAAAATCTAAAATAAATAAATGGATTGAATCCTGAGGCGGTAATTGAGCTCAAGGAAAGGGCAAACAAAAAGATGGCTAAAAAAGTAAAAGCAATATTGTATTTAACAGTGTATGATTCTTTCGAAAAAACAAACAACTCTAGCTTTTTCCCAGCTTTGAATGCAGTAAGAAATGAAAAGACAAAGGCAGTTAAAACCCAGAAAACAAAAGAGGGGATTGTATCAATGGCAAAAGAAGAATTGAAGTCGAAGAGTTTAGATAAATAAACACCAACATCATGCATGTTTTCTAAACGGAAAATTACCCATCCAAGCATAACCACTAAAAAAGTAAAAAGGACAGCAGGGACTTTACCTAATTTATTCAAAACGTTAATTAAAAACACACGGTCGAGAATTAAAAACGCTCCATGATATGCTCCCCAGACGACAAAGTTCCATGATGCGCCATGCCATAATCCTGAAAGCAAAAAGACCATCCACAAATTAAAGTACAATCGCGATTTTGAATTTACTTTATTTCCTCCAAGCGGAATATATAAATAATCTCGCATGAAAGCTCCTAAGGTAATGTGCCAGCGTCTCCAAAATTCACTAATGTTTTTTGACACATAAGGAGAGTCAAAATTCTCCGGAAATCTAAAACCCATCATCCTTCCCAAACCAATGGCCATATCCGAGTATCCTGAAAAGTCGAAGTAAATTTGGAAAGTATAGGCGATCATTCCTAGCCAAGCACTCCCCATATTTAGTCCTGATAAATCGCTATTGAAAATCAAATCTGCTTGTTCTCCCATCACATTGGCAATCAATACTTTTTTTGCCAGTCCTATGGTAAACCGATAAAAACCAATCAGTTTATCGTCTATTGTTTCTACGCGATGGGTAATCTGATCGGCGATTGCGCTAAATCGAACAATAGGACCAGCAATCATTTGCGGAAACGACATAATATAAAGCAAGTAATCGCTCACTTTTTCTAGTGGTGGGTGCACTCTTCTGTACACATCTATTGAATAGGTTAAAGTTTGGAAGGTATAAAATGAGATTCCAATAGGTAAGGCTACGGAAGTCCAAGCCAATTGCGTAGCGCCAAGTGATTCAAGCAGTGCATTAACATTTTCTACAAAGAAGTTAGCATACTTGAAATAGAGCAGTAATCCTAAATTAATAAAAATAGACAAGGATAAAAAAAGCTTACGTTGAGGAGGTTTTTTACTTAAATGAATTTTTTTTACCAGGTAAAAATCAATGATTGTAGAGCTGATGATTACGTACACGAAAAGTGGCGCGCCCCAACTGTAGAACGCAATACTCGCAATTAGAATAATATAGTTTTTATATCCTTTTGGGATAAAGTGATACACCACCAAGAACAAAGGCAGGAAGTAGACTAGAAATAAGCTACTGCTAAAAACCATGAGACAATTTTAACAAAAAAAATCAATAAAGCAGCTATTCTACTCTACGGGCTCTTTCTTGAGTGTGAAATAATAATACGTCCCTTCATCATTAGATTTCCGTTCATAAGAACCATCCAATTGTTCAGTGAATATCTCTATCAATTGGGTGCCAAAAGTACTCGAATCATTTTCAATCCAACGCCCATTGTCATAGTAGGTCATTTTGAATCCATCTTCTCCATCTGGAGTTAGGGTTAACTCTATTTTACCAGATGTTTTAAAAGCGTGTTTTAGTGAGTTACTCACCAATTCATTAATGATTAAACCCAAGGGAACAATCCCTTTAGTACCTACACTTTTCAAACTAGAAGTCACTACGTATTCAACATTTCCTTGAGTAGACCCGGTTTCAATAAGATTTTTAATTAATGTAGAGATGTAGTCTTTAATGTCAAGATTCATCAAGGAGTCTTTTTCATAAAGTTTTTGATGGATCAAAGACATGGTCAAAATACGAGTAATGGCATCTTGAAAACTGTTTTTTGCTTCTTCAGATTTTAAATCTCGAGACTGTATCCTTAATAAACTCACAATCACCTGTAAGTTGTTTTTTACACGATGATGTATTTCTTGGAGTAAAACCGTTTTCTCTTTATTCTGATGTTCAACAAGTTGCTTTTCTTTAATTAGATTTTCATAGGCTTCCGTAGAGTGCTTTAAAGCGTAACGATTGATTAAGCTGTATTGGTACATAACAAAGCCGATAAGAAACATGGAAATAGTAAACTCAATTGACATAAAGAATAGAACATCTGGGGTGATTGTTAACCTCAGGTTTGCGGTTCCTGCAAACAAAAAGTTATAATAAATGGCATAAAGTATAGTATTGACGATCAAATAAAATGTTCCCCAAGCATTCCCAAGGGTGAAAAATGCGGTTAAAATTATAACGACCATCCATAAAGCTTCTTGGATATGAAGAGCGTCAGGAATAGTATAAATAGAGATATTCAAAACAACACAAGTTGTTAGAAGGAGTACTTTAACTACTGGTTTATACTTTTTGAAGTAATGCAATAAAACCAAACACGAGCTGGTGATGATCCCAACGGTTAAATAAAATAAAAAAAACCTGTCTTCAGTTAGAAAGGTGTACAATGCCATTGACGAAACAGTCAAGGAAAAGACAATAGTTATACGCCATACAAAACTGAATTTCGCTTTTTCCTGAAAATCAGACAGTACGTTTTTCGGCATTTCTGCGCTATAGGACTCCATAGCTAGTAGTTGTTAAATTGTAACATCTCCCAAAGATAAACTTTTCAGTAAAAAAACCCTTATAATTTATTCAATTTCAATGGTAAGAATTAAAATTAATAATTTGTGCTAGGTCAAAATAACAGGAGAAGACTAAAATAAATAATTTAACAATGAGGACATCTTAATGCCAAGAACTACACCTCTAGCTCATCACCATGACTTTCTCTTCTATTTTTCTTACATTTGTATGTGTTTCACAATTATCTAACATCATAGATGCAAGAAAGAAAGTACAAGTTCGGAACAAAGGCAATTCACGCCGGAGTGGAACCCGACCCTGCAACAGGAGCCATAATGACTCCAATTTATCAAACCAGTACATATGTCCAAGAAAAAGTAGGACAGCATAAAGGTTATGGGTACTCCCGAACTTTGAATCCAACCCGCCATGCCTTAGAAAAAGCCATTGCTGAATTGGAAAATGCCAAATATGGTGCTTGTTTCGGAAGTGGAGTTGCAGCCATTGATGCCTTATTAAAAATGCTTAATCCTGGTGATGAGGTAATCACTACAGACGATCTTTATGGCGGTTCCTACAGGATATTTACAGGTGTTTATGCCAAATATGGTATAAAATTCCACTTTGTGTCCATGAATGATTTGAAGAATTTAAGCCAGACGATCAATAAAAACACTAAACTGATTTGGATTGAAACACCGACCAACCCAATGATGAACATTATTGATATTGAAGCGGTAGCTAAAATTGCGAAAAAAGCGAATATCATGTTGGGGGTAGACAATACCTTTGCTACACCCTATCTTCAATCGCCTATGGATTTAGGTGCAGACCTTGTGATGCATTCAGCGACGAAATATTTGGGTGGCCACTCAGATGTAGTGATGGGTGCTTTGGTAATGAATGATCAATCCATAGCGGATGAAATCTATAGAATTCAAAACAGTTCTGGTGGAATAACTGGTCCTATGGATTCTTTTTTAGTTTTACGCGGATTAAAAACACTTCATTTGCGCATGCAAAGACATTGTGAAAACGGTGAGAAAATCGCTCGTTTTCTCAAAGGTCATCCAAAAGTAGACAAAGTCTATTGGCCAGGTTTTGAAGACCATCCGAGTCATGCCATAGCCAAACAGCAAATGCGTGGATTTGGAGGTATGATTTCTTTTTCAGTAAAAGGGAACGATTTAAAAGAAGCCCATTCCATAATGGAAAGGTTTAAAGTGTTCTCTTTAGCAGAATCATTGGGTGGGGTAGAATCTTTAACCTGTCATCCAGCGACCATGACACATGCTGCTATTCCAGCAAAAGAACGTCAAAAAGTTGGGATTGTGGATTCTTTAATTAGATTAAGTGTGGGTGTTGAAGATGCTGAAGACTTGATCAACGATTTAAAACAGGCCTTAGTTTGATACTTAACATTGATAATAAATATATAATATACAAAAATGGGGTTTAATAAATTTGCAGTAATTGGGGTTGGAAAGTACGGATCTAACATCGCCAGACGTCTTGCTGAAAAAGGAGCTCAGGTTTTCGCCTTCGATAACAACGAAGAGAAAATCGAGAGCATCAAAGATGATGTGGCCTTTGCTGTAACATTAAACAGTACAGATTTCAAAGTGCTTTCTTCTCAAAACTTAGAAGACATGGATGCAGCAGTTGTGGCCATTGGTGAAAATTTTGAAGCCACAGTCCTCACCGCCGTTCATTTAATGGACCTTGGTGTAAAAAGAATTATTGCACGTGCCAATGGAGCAGATCAACGACTGATTCTTGAAAAAATCGGAATCAAAGAAATTCTTACCCCAGAGGATGAGGTAGCTTTTGTAATTCGAGAAAAACTTTTGAACCCCTCCATTTTATCCTTTCTTCAACTCTCTGAAGAATATGAAATTGCTGAAATTAAGCCTCCGAAAGGAACGCTGAACAGAACCATAGAAGATATCGATTTTAGAAATAAATATCAATTGACATTAGTAACCATGAGGCGCGAATACGACATAAAAAAGAAAGGTCAATACGAAGTCGAGCAACATGTAATTGGGGTTCCAAAAGGAGATACCGTGATTGAATCACGTGATACACTAGTTGTTTTTGGAACAGCAAAACATGTACAGCGCTTTATTGATGTAAACGAATCATGATTTATATAATAACCGGAACCTCATCAGGGATAGGGAAAGCCCTGGCAAAATTTTATTTAAAGAATGGAGACCATGTGATCGGAATTTCTCGAAACAACTCCATTTCGCATGAGCATTTCACGCATGTTAAATGCGATTTATCAGATAAAACGCAATTGCATGAGATCGCATTGCTGGAACATGTGGATAAAAGCAATTATCCTATTCGCTTAATTAATAATGCTGGAATTATTGGTGATATTCATCGTTCGCATGAATTAACCCTAACCCATTACGTTGATATGGCAATGGTGAATCTAGTAGCTCCACAATTCCTGTGTAGTTATGTTCTTCAAACCTTTGGTTTTGAAAATGTGGATACAATTATTAACATCACATCTGGCGCTGGTCAACGTCCTGTTCCTTCCTGGGGTGCATATTGTGCTTCCAAAGCCGGAATCGATCTATTTGCAGAGACTTTACACGAAGAAATAAAAGAACTCGGTAAGTCGACGAAAATTTATAATATTGCCCCTGGTGTTGTGGACACCAAAATGCAAACAAACATTCGTGGAAGTGAAGATGAAAACTTTTCTCGACGTCAAGATTTTGTTCAGTTAAAAGAAAACAACGAATTAAGAACACCTGAAGAGGTTGCCCTATTATTAGATGAATTTCTTAACACCGAACACCCAGAGGAAGAAGGGATTATTCACAGAATTTAATCCTTACTTTTCGTATTCATAATGAAATTGAATCCGTTTTATTGGGGTAGATTTTAAGGTATCTTCTTCGTTAAAGAAAAGCAAACTATTTGGAAGGTCATTGTGATAATTAACCTTGGCTATTTCTAAATGCAAAAAGTCCTTGGCAGAAGTTTTTAAACTGTCTAAAAAACCTGTAAATCTTCCCGTGGAATCATATGTATAATGACGCTCGGTAACAAAATCATTCATATAAAAAGATTGACTTTTTAGAACTTTTGTAGGATAATACGTTTTTTCTTCATTCATTGATTTTTCGACTAAGTTTACCAACGCAAAAGAGGAAATATAATCTTTTGGTGATCCATAATAAAATATGTTTTTACCTTTTGGAGTGTAGGATTGATCAATAAATGAAACATTCCAATATGAAGAGTCAAGGATGAAATAATGATGTACTTCTTCTTTACTGCTTTTGTCAAGATAATTTAGAAATGAACTGTCTGATTCCACCAAAACCAATCTTTGATACTGTTGGAGTTCTTGGAAAGTATTGAACAGTGAAAGCATGCTTCTTTTTCTGTACTTCACATTGCTCGAAACTGCAGGGGCTGAATACCCAAAAGAATCCATGTGTGCTTGATAACTAAAAATGAACTCTCCGATTTCTACGCCAGAACTCATTTCTTTCATGACAACCTTTTGAACCTCTCCTTTTGGTCTAAAATCGATAAGGATTTTTCGGTAAGGTAGGGTATCGCTCACTGTGAGAGAAGTATCAGTGAAGTTAAAATTCGTAAACTCTAAAACAACATGGTCAATTCCTAAAGAATCAATCAGTTTGGGAGAGAACCAAACCGGAAAACTCATGTTTTTCCAACCAGATCTATTCATTGCACTCCAATTCACAAGTTGTTCTTTCATCGGTGGAGTTTGAACCTCCGTTATTTGAGTCTTTTCTTCGTTTTGACAAGCTCCTGCAATAAAAAGCAGAGCCATTAAATGGTATATAATATGTTTTTTCATGTACTAAACGTCCAGTTTTTATCGGGAATAACCACATTGTGGTATCCATTGTCTTTTAAATGTTCTTTGAATTTTTCACTTACTTTTTCTTCTCCATGAACTAAAAATAAACGCTTAACTTTCCCCGAATCATTTCCTGATAAATACTGAATCATTTCCTTGTAATCAGCATGTGCACTCAATGATTTAATGTATTGAATTTCTGCTTTTACTTTTCGTTCATCTCCATAAATGGTTACTTTTTTATCACCATTTTGTAGGCGTCCCGCCAATGAATTCGGCTCAGCATATCCCACAAATAAAATAGTGTTTTTTGCTTCCTCGATACCATGATAAATATGGTGCTTGACACGTCCTGCATCAGCCATTCCAGAGGCAGAAATAATAATACATGGTGTATCTAAAGTGTTGATGCGTTGAGAATGGTGTTTCTCTTTTACATAAATCAACTTTTTGAATCCAAACGGATCGCTTCGGGTTCCACTTTTAAAACGTTCTACCTCTCTATTCAACAAGTTAGAATACCTTCGCATGATATCGGTAGCATCAATGGCGAGGGGACTATCGACAAATATTCTAACCTCAGGAAGTAAACCATGCAAATCGAGTTTATTTAATGCGAAAACCAATTCTTGAGTTCGTCCTAGACTAAATGCAGGAATAATTAACTTTCCTCGTTTTTCTTTTAAAGTATGAAGTGCAGTGTTCAATAGCTCTTGCTCTGCATCAATAGTATGGTCATGCAAACGATCACCATAAGTTGATTCACAAATAATATAATCGGCTTGTGGTGGACGTTCAGGGTCTTTCATCAAGGTCGCATTATACCTTCCGATATCAGCGGTGTACAACAAGGTATGTTGTTCGCTAATTTCATCAATTTCTAAGAAAATTGCTGCGCTTCCAAGAATGTGTCCATTGGGAATGAAGCGGGCTTTAATTCCGTCAATAATAGGTACAACTTCATTTTCTTCAATGATAATGAATTGTTCTAATGCCTGTATAGCATCCTCGTGTGTATACAAAGGTTCATAAGCTTCTTTACCTTCTCGACTGTTTCTTTTGTTAGAATACCGAACATCTGCTTCTTGAATATAGGCACTATCACGCAGCATAATTTCACATAAAGCATGTGTTGCCTCAGTACAAAATATAGCTCCTTTAAATCCATCTTTTACAAATTTTGGAAGGAGTCCGGAGTGATCAATATGCGCATGCGATAATAAGATGGCGGAAATAGATTCAGGATCAGCAAAGTCTTCAGAATTCAAAGCGTGGGTTTCTTTTCCCATTCCTTGATACATTCCACAATCTAACATTACTTGTTTATTGTCCCACAACTGAATAATGTGTTTACTTCCTGTAACTGTTTTAGCTGCTCCTGCAAATTTGATCTTCATGTATAGTCCTTTTAGTTCTATATTCCTAAAAGTAAAACAATTGGTTGATTAAAAGAAGAAGAGGGAGACTTTATATTTTAGAACTTTGAGCAGTATTAAAAAGAAAGCAACTGTCTCAAAAAACGAGAGAAATGCAAAGCGTTGAGAATAAGAACAACAGGAGCACACCAAAGTATGTGACTTGGTTCTAAATTTGAAAACAACGCGGCAGTTACCCATTTTTTGAGACACCTACTTCAACCGTTCAATAAAATTAAAACTGTTCGGAGCTCATCTTAATTTTCCATGCTCTCCATAAATCGTAATAACTTTTTGTTTCCATGATAATCACCCCCCCTGTGGTGTCTCCATAAGAAGCTGGAATAGCACTTGTATATACTGTAATTCCACCAATTGCGGAGCTAGGAATGGTTTGTACTTCCCCCGTTTTTACTCCATCAATGTAATGAATAAGGTCATTTCCTCGTGATCCTCTGATCATCATTTGACCATCAGCATCTACCTTTATGTCAGAGTTATGACTAGAAATCAATGTTTTTAAATCATTTTTCGCTGCACTTTTCATTATATCGAGAGCATCTATTCGAGTTTGTCCAACATCATGACTAATTAATGGACGTGTAAGTCCAATAATGTCCACCACTTCTGTTTCAGTCACGTCTTCATGGAGGTTCACCCTTCCTAAATGTGCTACTCCGTCTGTTAGTACGTTGGCATATACAGTATGTGAAATGGTATCACCAAGGTAATTGGCTTTGAGCACATATATTCCAGAAGGAACAGAATTGATGATAAAACGTCCTGATTCATCAGTATCGGCACCAAATTTAGATGCACCTCTTTCTACCCAAACTTTAGCAAAAATTGCAGGGGTGTTTTTTTCAGCTACTTCGAATAACTGTCCTTGGATATCTCCAAAAGACCCTTGTGCCATTCCTAAGTTGGCCATCAAAACTATTGCGATTAAATTTATTACTTTTTTCATGTTTTCTATGTTTTGGTTCGCTATTGTGATGCAGGGTGAGTTGATATTCCATAAACAATTTATAAAAATGTGATAAAAAGAAAAGAGACCCTCTTTTCAGACAGTCTCTTTCGCTAGTAAAATCGATAGGTTTCGATAATTATTTATCGTCTTTCTTTTTTTTGTTTTTGCTCTCCTCCTCTGCTCTTTTCATTGCTTCACCAATTTGATTTGATGCAGTAAATGAGGCCACCATATTGTTCAGCATATCACTTCCCGCTTGCGGAGAGTTGGGCAATAAAATAAGGTTAGTATTGGTTTCTTCACCTATAGACTGTAATGTGTCATAATGTTGAGTAACGACAATTAACGCGGATGCTTCTTGTGAATTGATTCCTACATTATTTAACACATCAACACTCTCCTCCAGTCCGCGCGCAATTTCTCTACGCTGATCGGCAATACCTTGACCTTGCAGTCGTTTGCTTTCTGCTTCTGCCCTCGCTTTAGCAACAATTTTAATGCGTTCTGCTTCAGCTTCAAATTCAGCCGCCACTTTTTCACGCTCTGAAGCATTAATTCTGTTCATTGCTTCTTTTACTTGCTCATCTGGATCAATGTCAGTAACTAAAGTTTTAATGATGTCATAACCATAATCTTGCATTGCTTCATTGAGCTCAGATTTTACGGCGTTTGCAACATCATCTTTGCGTTCAAATACGTTGTCCAAAATCATTTTAGGTACTTCCGCACGCACTACGTCAAAAACATAAGAGGTAATTTGAGACTGTGGATTTTCTAGTTTATAAAATGCATCATAAACCTTGTCGTTTACCACTTGAAATTGAACAGATACTTTTAGTCGAACAAAAACATCATCTTTTGTTTTCGTTTCAACAATCACATCTAATTGTTGGATTTTAAGGTTGATGCGCCCTGCTACTCTATCCACCAAAGGAATTTTGAGTTGTAGTCCAGAGGCTCTAACAGATTGGAACCTTCCAAATCGTTCAATAATAGCAGCTGTTTGTTGTTTAACAAGGAAGAAAATACCATACACTAAAAATACAGCAATGGCAATGAGTACAAAGTTGGAAATTGGGAATTCATTCATAGTTATAAGTTTTAACTCAAATTTACAATAAAAGAAGTCAAAACCCTATATGAAACATAAAATTGATTGATAAAAGGGACTCTAATCATTAGAATAGTGAAGATACATCCACAACAAAGCTAATCAGATGCTTGAAGTACTTATTGAACTATCTTATCCTTAAACTTTCCGTTGGAAACGATCACCTTATTTTCTTTTTTTATGATATGTTTTACTTCAAAATTGAAAACTCCCTCTATTTGGTTCTCTCTTAAGGAAGTGATTTTTAATTCTCCACTTCCTTGTTTTATACCATCATTATCTGCCATATAAAGTTCTGGATCCTTCCAAGAGCTATTGATAGATACTATTAATCCTTTTTCAGCAGGGTCGTCCGAAAAAGAATAAGTCTGACCTTCATCAAATCCATTTGGGTTTTTAAGGGTAATTTGTATTATTGGTCCATCTGGTTTTGTTCCATCTTTATTCACTGTTCTAAATCTTAAATACATAACATTTTCATTTTGAATGCTTATCTCTCCATATATTTCTTCCTTGTAGCACTCAAAATCAACCAGTTTATTATTTTTTGTAAAATTCAAACTTGCACTAGCAACTATAGGTTGAGAACGAGTTTCTCTTTTATTTACTTTAGTTTTTGTGGATTGCTTTGAATCAGTCTTATCGCTTTCACAGGAAACATTGAACAGCATTAACAATGAAACTATTGTTAAGCTCAAGAATTTAAAAAGGACTTTAAAATTGGCTTGCATAATCTTGTGTTTTAGGTTGAATAATTCCTTGAAATTAAAAAATTAAACATAGAAATCACTCGAATTCATCAATAGATTCTAGGAGGCAAGGAAACTCAATAATTACAATCCTTGCATTGTGCTCAATTTGTAATACAGGCCTCTCATTAGAAACAGTTCATCATGGGTTCCTTGTTCTTTGATTTCACCTTTACTTATCACCAAAATTAAATCGGCATTCATGATGGTACTTAACCTGTGTGCGATAACCAATGAAGTTCTGTTCTTCATGAGTTTGTCTAGGGCATCTTGCACCAATTTTTCGCTTTCGGTATCCAGTGCTGAAGTGGCTTCATCTAGAATCATAATTGGTGGATTCTTCAATACAGCTCTGGCAATACTCACACGTTGTTTTTGTCCTCCCGATAACTTATTTCCACGTTCACCAATATTGGAATAATAACCGTCTTCCATGGCTGAAATGAAATCGTGTGCATTGGCAATTTTTGCGGCTTGAATCACATCTTCCTCGGATACATTGTCCATTCCAAATGCGATGTTGTTGAAGATGGTATCGTTGAAGAGGATTGATTCTTGACTTACAATTCCTACTTGATCACGTAAATCGTGTAGTGAAAATTGATTGATGTTAATGCCATCGTAAGTAATCTCCCCTGTGTTAACATCGTAAAAACGTGGTAAAAGATCTGCAATTGTAGATTTCCCACTACCAGACTCTCCTACAAGAGCAACGGTCTTTCCTTTCAACAATTCAAAGTTCAGGTTTTTCAATACCATTTCAGATTGGTAAGCGAACGACACATTTTTAAATTCAATACCTTTTTTCAAAGGTTGGATTTTCACCGGATTTTCAGGGTCAAGTATTTTGTCGTCTGCAGATAAAATTTCTTCAATTCTTTCCTGACTTGCTTTAGCCTTACTTAAGTTGGCACTGTTTTTTGCAATACTCTGCACAGGAACTAAAAGTTGAGAAAAAACAATGATAAAGCCGATGAATTCTTTTCCTGTGAATCCGCTTCCTGCTTCTCCATCCAAAATCATAGAACCACCATACCACACAATGGCAATCATTACCACAGCACCTAAAAACTCATTCAGCGGAGAGGAAATATCTCGTTTTCTAAATGCACGAGTGGATAATCTTTGATGATGTAAATTAATGGCAGCAAATTTTCTTACCGACTCATCAGTAGCATTGAATGCCTTTACAATTCTAATTCCCCCTAAGTATTCATCTAAAAATGAAAACAATACGCCCAATTGTTTTTGACCTTTACTAGCTGTACGCTTTAGACTCTTTCCGATTTGAGAAATAATCAGTGCAGAAAGCGGCAATAAAATAAAGGAAAACAATGTTAAGGCAGGACTCCAATACACCAGAACACTTACGGTGATAATTACGGATAACGGATCTCTAAACACCAACTCCAACACAGCTATAACCGCTACTTCAATTTCATTCACATCATTGTTCATGCGTGACATTAAGTCTCCTTTTTTCTCTTCCGTAAAGAAAGAAATTGGTAAACCCATTGATTTTTTAAACAACTTATCGCGGTAATCTCTCACCACTGCCATTCTCAATTGAGATTGGTGATAAATGGCCAAATAACGAAACAAACTTTTAAAGAAAAACGCAATCACTACAGTAACACATACAAATAGCAAAGCATATTTTGGATCCTCCTGGGCCATTGAAGTCATGAAGTAATTGTATGAATCGCTTAAAAACTCAATGTATGCATTTATTCCCTCTCCTTCTAAGGTAGGTTTGCTCACTATTTCAACTTCCTCCGAAGGAAAAATAACTTGTAAAAATGGAACAAAGAGCACAAGAGAAAGGAGGTTGAAAATTACATAAAGAAGGTTGAAAACAATGGTTGCAATTGCTCTCCCTTTGTATAAAAATGTGGCCTTAAATATTGTTGATAATTGTTTCATCCTTGGCAAATATAGGATTATTTCAAGTTTAAATGAGTGGTAGTTTAATAAATTGTGCAGCAGAAACCGGTCTTAAATATCAACCCGTGGTTTAATGTAAGTCAACAATAATAAATAAACACTGTTCAAGTGTTTACGATTATCATTACTTTTGTAGTATGGGATCAATAAGACAAAACAAAATTGAGAAGGTTATTCAGGAGGAAGTTTCCAAAGTATTCCAACAGAATGCCCGTGAACTGTGCTTAGGCGCAATGGTTACAGCTACTGTAGTGCGTGTCACACCTGACTTAAGCTTGGCACGTGTTTACTTAAGCATTTTTGCTGGTCCACCAAAAGAAGAAGTATTACACAACATTCAAGTCAACAAAGGGAAAATCCGTGGCGATGTTGGACGCAGATTAAAAAATATGCGCCACATTCCAGATTTGGCTTTTCACATTGATGATTCATTAGATTACGCTGAAAAAATCGATGAATTGTTAAAAAAGTAAGCCATGAATGTTGCTCGATTCATAGCGCGAAGGTATTTTAAAGCAAAGAAGTCTCGAAATGTAATTAATCTCATCACTAAAATTAGTGTTGTTGGAATTGCCATTTCGACTGCTGCTTTAGTGATTCTTCTTTCAGCGTTTAATGGGATTGAGCAAATGGTGGTAAAACTATACAGCGATTTTGACCCTTCGATTAGTGTGCGGTCTGCGAAAGCAAAAACCTTTAATCAAGGGTTTATAGATTTAGAGAAGATTCGTGCTGCTGAAGGTGTTCAAAACACCTCTCGTGCCATTGAAGAAGTCATTATTTTAAAACACGAAGACAAGTGGGTACATGCCCAAATGATAGGTGTTGACACAACATTTCTATCGATGTCTAAAATGAGCGAGCACTTGGTCGATGGAGTTCCGCAACTGTATAATGAAGAAGGTGTTCCTCAAGCAATTTTCGGGGCTTATTTATTGGATAAACTAGGTGGATACATTCCTGTTTCTAATAATTTCCAAGAACAGATTACTTTTAACGTTCCACTGCGTGAAGGTAAATTAAGACCTGGAAAAAACCCTTTGAACGTTCGTATTTTAAATGTTTCTGCACGCATGAACTTTAACCGTGAAGTGAATGCTGAAAAAGTGGTCATTCCTTATGATTTGGCCAATGAATTATTAGAATATGGTGAAGACATCACAGCTCTTTATATTGAGGTAAATGAAAAACACAAGCTC
This sequence comes from Brumimicrobium sp., assembly GCF_048268645.1. Classification (NCBI taxonomy): domain Bacteria; kingdom Pseudomonadati; phylum Bacteroidota; class Flavobacteriia; order Flavobacteriales; family Crocinitomicaceae; genus Brumimicrobium; species Brumimicrobium sp. The sequence continues at coordinate 326,083 of NZ_JBLWVE010000001.1, forward strand.
AACACAGTAAAGCGTGAAATCCAATCAATAGTGGGTGAAGATTTTGAGGTTAAAACCAACTTTGAAAAAAATGAATTGATTTTCAAAACCAGTCAATCAGAGCGTTTGATTGTTTATTTCATTTTGGTCTTTATTTTCATCTTGGCTTCCTTTAATCTAATTGCATCAATCACCATGTTGTTTGTAGAAAAGAAAGCAGACATCACGACTTTATATAGTTTAGGAGCCGATAAACGTACACTCTTTAACATTTTCTTCTTTGAAGGATTAATGATCGTAAGTCGTGGGGTAATTATCGGACTCATTATCGGATACACCGTTTCCTTTGCTCAAATTTATCTTGGTATAGTGGCCATGCCTAGTGCTCCAGGCGAAAGTTTTCCTATGCAAACCACATGGAGTGATGCATTTATGATCATCGCTTCAGTCTCTGTACTTGGGTTTTTCGTTTCCTATTTCCCAACCAAAATATTGGTCCATAGACACGAGAAGTTGAATCAATAAAAGAATTCTTAGGCAAGAACGAGTTATTCGAGCAATAACTCTTAAATTTGCACTTTCTAAATAGATACATTATGTTGGAAATTACAAGGATTAGAGCTGAAAAAGACATCCTTATCGAAGGATTGAAAAAACGTGGCGTGGATTTTAGTCCACAACTTAACGAGATTACTGCGCTTGATGAGTCATGGCGTGCAAAAAAATCTGAGATGGAATCCGTTCAATCCGAAAGTAATAAGATTTCAAAGGAAATCGGAAAACTAATGGGTGCTGGGAAAATAGAAGAAGCAAATGCAGCAAAAGAACAAACAGCACAGTTTAAGCTTAAAGAGCAAACGCTTAAAGACGAAGTTTCGAAGTTAGAAGAGCAAATTCAAGAGTTGCTTTACGATATTCCAAACGTTCCTCAAAACATCGTACCTGCAGGGAAATCTGAAGACGATAACGAAATTGTTGAAGAGGTCGGACAAAAAGTACAGTTTTCAGGGACACCTTTACCACACTGGGAGTTGGCCAAAAAATATGACATCATTGATTTTGAATTAGGAGTTAAAGTAACTGGTGCTGGATTTCCATTTTACAAAGGGAAAGGAGCAAAACTACAACGCGCATTGATCAACTTCTTCTTAATGGAGGCAGACAAAGCAGGTTATACTGAGTATATTCCGCCATTGATGGTGAATGAAGCAAGTGGGATTGGAACTGGACAATTGCCAGACAAAGAAGGTCAAATGTACCATGCCACAAAAGATAACTTATTTTTAATTCCAACTTCAGAAGTTCCATTAACCAACATCTACCGTGATGTTATTCTACCAGGCGAAGACTTTTCAATTAAAATGACAGGCTATACGCCTAACTTTAGAAGAGAAGCAGGTTCATATGGAAGTGACGTACGTGGATTAAACCGTTTACATCAATTTGATAAAGTGGAATTGGTTCGCATAGAACACCCTGACAATTCTGAAAAAGCTTTAGAAGAAATGGTAAACCATGTAAAAGGTTTACTTGAAAAACTAGGATTACAATACCGTATTTTACGTTTGTGTGGTGGAGATTTAGGATTTACTTCTGCAATTACCTATGATTTTGAAGTATTCTCTGCAGCGCAAGAAAAGTGGTTGGAAGTAAGCTCAGTTTCTCTTTTCGAAACCTTCCAAGCCAACCGTTTGAAATTGCGTTTCAGAAATGCAAACAAGAAAACCCAGCTTTGTCATACCTTAAATGGAAGTGCACTTGCATTGCCAAGAATTTTAGCTGCTTTACTTGAGAATTATCAAACTCCAGAAGGAATTGAAATTCCAGAGGTATTAGAAAAGTACCTTAACTTTAAGATCATTAACTAAGCAAAAAAATCTTTGCTTTCAAAATACTGTCCAGGCCACATCGGTCTGGACTTTTTTGTTTAATCTTCTGAGGCTAAATAGAAAAGACTGCAGTAATAAAATCCTTTATGTGACAAAAGTAACTGTAAAAGCATGTGCTAGTCCTTAACTTTGTAACAGAATTGAAATTAAAAACTAAAGATATGAGCAATAATAGAGTAATTATAGATGTACGGTCCGAAATGGAATTTATGGGAGGAAATGTAGCGGGAAGTATCAATATTCCATTACAAGAGGTTCCAAACCGATTAGAAGAATTTAAAGCTATGGAAAATCCTATTCTTTGCTGTGCATCAGGTAACAGAAGTGGTCAGGCAGTTCAATTTTTAAAGTCCCATGGCATCGAATGTGAAAACGGCGGGGGCTGGATGGAAGTAAATTACAAAATGGCGCAACAACAATAAATATGGGATTTTTCAGTAGATTATTTGGAGGAGGACCAAAAGTAGACTTCGCAGAATTAAAAAAGAACGGTGCCATCATCTTGGATGTTCGTTCGCCAGGGGAATTCAAAAGCGGACATATAAAAGGTGCTAAGAACATTCCATTACAAGAACTCAATAGAAAGTTAAGTGGTTTGAAAAAAGACAGAGTAATTATTACATGTTGTGCTTCTGGAAATCGAAGTGGAAGCGCAAAGAACATTCTTAAAAACGCTGGTTATGAAGTTTATAACGGTGGTGGATGGAGAAGTCTGAACAATAAATTATAGTCGTGTTTATAATATAGAACTCAGCCAGGTCATAGAGATCTGGCTTTTTTGTTTTCTTCCTTTAAGTGATTAAAATTTATTGTATTTTCGATCTTTTATAGCACCTCTTAATACAGTATTGTCTACACAAAAATGAAAAGTATAAAGGAATTACATGATGAATTCGAAAGCATTGACGGAGACCGCGTTAAATCAATGATTTCATTTTATGAAAACAATATATCTTCAATTGACGCCATAGACACGACAATTGAGGAAAATTACAGCCTTAAGTTAAGATGGCTTTCTGAATATGGATTAAGTTTGGGTGCTGATGGATATTATACAGAGGCAACAGTAGCTTTAAAAAATGCAATAGAGATGTTTAAAAAGCTACCTGGGATGGACCAGAAAAAGCTTTACGAAAATCATTATTACGAAACCTTACTCTTTCATTATGCCGCTGCCCTTTGGGAAATAAGAAAAGTCAAGAAGTCAATTGAGGTATTTAAAACCTTGGTCCTTCATTATCCAAAAAACGAAAAATACAATACTTGGTTAATTGGTTTGAAGGTCGAGACTCTTAGAAAAGTAACCAATCCCATTTGGATTACTGCAGGTATTTGGTTGATCGGTAATTACACTTTTTTCAATCAGTTAAACCCTGACTCGCAGTTAATTTTAAACTATTTTGGAGTTCTTTTGTTGTTGGTAGGAGGAGCATTAGAGTTATATGTTTATTTACTTAATCGAAAAAAAAGAGCAGCTTAAATTAAGCTTTATTAAAGCCACTCGATCGCCGAAACCAGTTATAAAGAATTACCTTTGTCTTTTGTAAATAAATTTCAATTATGGAAGAATACACCTTACATCTCATTGAATCACTAGTTGTAATTATTGCTTATTTTATATTAAAATACGTAACTAAAAAAGCAACGATTAGAGCCGCTAAAAAGTTTTCCAAATCGAAAACCCGAGTAAAAATCATAAAGAAGATTATCCAACTGATTTTAATTACCATCAGTTTAACTTTACTTTTCTTTATTTGGGGAGTTGAGCAATCTGAACTCTTGTTTTTTGTGTCTTCTTTACTGACGGTTTTAGGTATTGCGTTTTTTGCACAATGGTCAATTATTTCAAACATTACAGCAACCCTCATCATCTTCTTTAATCACCCTGCAAAAATTGGAGATGAGATAGAGATATTTGATGTAGATCACCCTGTAAAAGGAAAAATAAGCGATGTCGGTATTTTTTTTGTCACCGTAAAAAGTAAAGAAGGAGGAATGATCACAATTCCAAGTAACTTATTCATTCAAAAAATGATTACGAAAAAGGGAAGTAAAAGACCTAATAAGACTGATATTGATATTTAAACTAGACTTTTCGTGTTGTACTGAACCTTAACGTAAAAAAACCCCGTCAATTGACGAGGTTTTAAAACTATTAAATAGTGTAATTGCTTATTCTGACTTATCCCCTTTGGGTTTTAGATCATTCGACTCAGCACCACTTTGATCACTTTCGCCGTTTTCTTCATCTATTTCTTCACCTTTTAGGTAATTCGGCAATTGCATTCCTGCCATATTGAACATTTCTTGAAGCGGTGGAACAGACTTATACATTCCTGAAATGAAGTTAGAAGTAGAGGTTTGCCCCTCTTTTCCTCCTCCATTTTCCCATACTGTAATCTTATCAATCTTAATGTTTTTAATGGCTTCAGCTTGTGTTTTTACTAACTCTGGTAGTTTATCTGCAACTAAAAGTAAAACCGCATCCTTAGAATTATTACCCGCAGCTTTCACAATCTGATCTAAACCTTCTGCTTGTTTAGTAAGAATTTCATAAAGTCCTTTCGCTTCTGCCTCTTTCTTCATGAAAATAGCGTCTGCTTCCCCTTTTGCAATTCTTCTGATCTGTTCTGCTTGCGCCTCCGCATCAATCTCTATTTTTTGTTTATCAATTCTTGCCGGAACAATAATATCAGCTCCTTGCTCAGCTTCTTTACGTTTTGCTCTGGCTTCCTCTGCAATTTTCTCCGCTGCATAGGCCTCTTCTAATGCTTTCGCCGCTTGAACTTTCTCTGAAGCAATGGCAATTTTCTCTGCCTCTGCTTCTTTAGATCTTCTGGCTGCATCTGAATTTGCAATTTGAATTTTCGCTGTATTCTCTCCTTCCACGGCATGAGCATTGGCTGCCGCTACTTGAATACGTTGATCTTGTACGGCCTGTGCTTCCCCGATAGAACCATCCCTGTCTTTTTGAGATACAGAAATCTTCGCATCGTTGATTGCTTTGGCTGCGGCTTCTTTCCCAAGTGCTTCGATATATCCTGACTCATCGTGAATGTCAGTAATGTTCACGTTGATCAATTTCAAACCTACTTTTTTCAACTCGGCTTCAACACCATGCGTAATGTGAGATAAAAACACATCTCTGTCAGAATTAATTTCTTCAATATCCATCGAAGCTACAACCATACGCAGTTGACCAAAAATGATCTCTTGTGCTAAATCCTTAACCGATTCTAAAGTAAGTCCTAATAATCTTTCTGCTGCATTTTGCATTACACTTGGTTCTGTAGAAATACCAATTGTAAATCTTGAAGGAACGTTCACTCGAATGTTTTGCTTGGATAATGCATTGGTTAAATTCACCTCGATTGACATGGGTGTTAAATCCAAAAATTCATAATCTTGAATGATAGGCCAAATGAATGCCGCACCACCATGAATACATTTTGCAGATTGTCCGCCACCTGTTTTTCCGTAAACCACAAGAATCCTATCCGATGGACAACGCTTGTACCTTCTCATCATAGAGAAGAAGAAGACAAATAAAATCAATACTACCGCGGCAACTAAATAGATTCCGTTGAATAGCTCCACTTGAGCAATTAATAAGTTCATAGGTTATTTGGTTTTTGAAAGGGTTTCTACTAATAATAGTTCGGCACTTACTATATCGATTACTTTTACCACAGTACCGGTGGTCAACATTATATTTTCATCTGTAATAGCGTCTAATTCTCTAAAAGAACCTTGAACACTAATTTGTACTTTTCCTGTTTTAGAGCGATTCGGTCCAATGGGTAAATAAACTTCTCCTACTACACCAATGGCGTTTTTAATCTTTAAAGTTCCGCTTTCTGCAAGCTTATTCATAAAGTAAAATAGTGAAGAAGTAATCACCATCATGATTAATCCAGCAATGGAAGAAATCATTAAAACAATTCCATTGGATAAACCAGACCCAATCAATATCACACCTGTCCAGCCAAAAATAGTGAAAAAGGCAATTAAATTTTTAAACGTAAAAAACTGAAAACCAACTCCTCCATCGTCGGCTTCAAAGTCTGTAGCATCCGCTGCCATATCACTGTCCATATCTCCACCAACAAAGGTCATGACCAGAATAATACCCAATATTAAGGAGCCAATTATGGCGATGATCCAATAGGTTTGTTCATAGAGGGTTAGTCCCTTAAAAAGCTCTTGCATAAGTAGTCATTTTCATTTTTAATGAATTTAAACAACCAAAATAGTCAATTTATTGAATATCTGTTGTGATTTATACGTGACATTTAATATAAAAAAATAGTCCTTACTGTTTCCTTCTGCAAATTGAAGTGTTGTAATTTGAATTACAAATATGGATAAACGATGAATCGTGTTTTATTAATTTTGCTTGAATTCACTTATTTAGAAAAAGATAAATTACCTATCACAGGGTTTTCTAGCCAAATAAGTACCAAAATTTGTCAAATCCATCTATTTGTACTATTTTCTATGCTTAAAAATTTAAACAAAACAGATGTCGATAAAAGTTACAAGAAAGGACAATACTTCAAAATTTTTCGGGTTGGTTGTTAACAAAACAGTGTTTTTTACTGCCATTGCTGTTATTATTTTTAGTGTTGGTTTTACCCTTGTTTTTCAAGAACAAGCAGATCACTATTTTGGAATCGCACAAACCTATGTGTCGGAACATGGCGGATGGATTTACACTTTAGCGGTAAACCTCTTCATTGTTTTTTGTCTCTACATGGCCTTTAGTAAATTTGGCTCCATACGAATAGGAGGAAGAAAAGCCACACCAGAATTTAGCCGTTGGGCATGGTTCGCAATGCTCTTTAGTGCAGGAGTAGGAAATGGATTGGTGCTGTTTAGTATAGCCGATCCTGTTCGCGACTTTTTAAATCCACCCCGATTAGCGGGAGAAGATCCTGTAAACATTGCACAAGAAGCCATCAATTTTTCTTTCCTTCACCATGGAATTCATGGATGGGCTATTTATTCAGTAGTGGGATTATCCTTAGCGTATTTTACATTCAATCGAAAGATGCCTTTGACCTTGCGTTCCGCTTTTTACCCTATTCTTGGGAATAAAATTTACGGATGGATGGGTGACCTAATCGACATTATGGCGGTAATCACCACTCTTTTTGGGTTGGCCACCACCATAGGGTTTGGTGTAGGTCAAATTAACCAAGGATTCACTCACGTCTTTGGTATTCCAAGTACATTATTCTATCAAATGCTGATTATTCTTGCCGTTACATTGGCCGCCACATTATCTGCATTTACAGGGTTGAATAAAGGAGTTCAATTTTTGAGTAAACTTAACATTCGCGTTGCCTCCGCTATCTTTTTATTGGTACTGATTTTAGGACCTACCACTTATATTTTAAGTGCATACATTCAGAACGTGGGAAGTTACTTGGTCAACTTTATTGATATGGCCACCTGGACAGAATCTTTACGTGGTACCGATTGGCAAAAAACCAGAACCATTATGTATTGGGGATGGTGGATTTCATGGTCTCCTTTTGTGGGAACATTTATCGCTAGAATTTCAAAAGGAAGAACGGTAAAAGAATTTATTCTGGGGGTGTTAATTCTACCTTCTGTAGTTACTTTCTTATGGTTTAGTGCATTTGGAGGAATTACAATGAGAGACATCATCAATGGAGATACTGCGATGATTGCAGCTGTTGGAGAAGATATTTCAACCGCTATTTACGTCTTCTTTGATAAGTTCCCACTGGCAATGGTGTTGAAAGTGCTCGGCCTAATCCTCATCAGTAGTTTTATTATTACTTCTGCCGATTCAGGAGCTTTAGTGATTGACAGTATTACTTCAGGTGGAAAAGAAAAAACACCAAAATATCAAAGGGTAATTTGGGCCGCAGCAACTGGAGTGGTTGCAGGAGTTCTAATGTATGGTGGAGGATTAAATGCCTTACAAACCGCAGTTACAATTTCAGGACTCCCTTTTGCAATAATGCTCGTGGTCATGTGTTTCTCCTTGTTTTCTGGAATGAAAGAAGACTATAGTAAAGCTGAACGGAAAGAAAAATTAATTGAACGAGAAGATTACAGAAAGAATATCCTTCAATTAATAAATAAGGACCGTGAAGAACGTAACCTAGACAAAATCAATCCTAGCGACAAAAAAGGTATACAGCAGATTGATGAACAAAAGTTAGACGATAAAACCGAAGAAAATGACTAGAAAGAAAAATTTAAAAACAGACTTAAGAATTATGGTGGCCATGGATTTATCGGAAATGGATGCCATTTTGCTCAATTACGTTAGTTTTCTGAGCAAGGTTTGGGGAATGGAACACATCTACTTCATTCACAACATCAAACACTATAAATTAGACAGTTTACAGGACAGCTTTTTGGAAGAAGAAATTTCAATTGAAAACATCATTGACAAGGAACTCACCCGATCGATAGAAAAACATTATTCTGGTGCAGTTCCACATACTGTTTTACTGACCACGGATGATTATACAGAAAGTATTCTCACGCATTTATCTAAAGAATATAAAATAGATATTCTACTCACTGGAAACAAAAACGAATTACAAGGAACTGGAGCATTGAACCAAAAACTTGTACGTATGATGGATGCGAATGTCCTCTTGGTGCCAGAAAAAACAAGACATCAACTAAAAAGAGTGCTCATTCCTACTGACTTCAGTTCTGAATCTGCTCAATCTTTCGCTGAAACACAAACCTTAATTGCTAGTTCTCAAGGAGAAATAGAAGCTTTGCATGTCTATAATATTCCTTCGTTTTTCTTTCCTTATATCAATACAGAAAAGGCTATTGATAAAACTAAAAAGAACCTCAAAGAAAAGGTAAAACAGTTCAAAAAAAGATATAAGATTGCAGAAGAAATTCCTTTTAAATCCATCGATAGAAAAGATTTGTCGGTCGTTGAAGCCATTGAACTGCATGCAGAAAAAGAAGACTTTGACATCATTGTCGTTTCAGCACGAGGAAGCAGTAAAATTGCCTCGTTGTTTATTGGAAGTGTGACCAATGATTTATTGATTCGAAATAGAAATATGCCGTTGTTGGTGATTAATTAAAACACCTTTGCTTCGAGAGCCTCAGCCAGCGGTGTTCCGTAATAAGTAAAAGCATAGGTTAAAATTTACTGTTTGTTATCTCCAATTTTATTCAGTGCAAGCAGCTACTGAGGTGACTGAGGCTCTCGAAGTCCCGAAGTCCCCTTTATAAAGCTCTCCTAGTTACGATTTACTGCTCACGATTTGCAAGCCAACAATGGAAATAACCAAAGTCATCAGAAAAAACATGCGCCAAAAAGTAATTGGCTCCTTAAATAAAATGATTCCTCCGATTACTGTTCCGATTGCTCCGATTGCTCCCCATACAGCATAGGCTGTTCCTACAGGAATGGCATGTTCGCCTCCCATGGCTTTAAACAATAAATACATACTGATGCTCACACAGACGGCAAAGGCAATCAGCCACATCCATAATTCTTTTCCAGATGATTGCTGTGCTTTACCTAAGCTTATAGCAAATCCGGTTTCAAATAAACCTCCTATAATCAATATAATCCAATTGATGCTCATGTTGTATTTTCTGTCGTTGTTTAATGTGGAAAAGATAGTAAATTATAATAACACTTCGCTAACTAAACCACTATGAACCAAAAGTACCATAGGTTTACATGAGAAAAAATTCTATAGTTAACAAAATAGATTAGATGTTAGATGTTAAACATTTTTGTCTAACGTCTACTGTCTGATAAGTTTTTAGAAGCCAAAGCGAGATGCACTAATCCCGAGGCCTTTTGGGAGCATAGTTTTAACTCTTTCTGAGAGCGATAAAAAGTTATTTTCTTTTCAAACGGATAGTTTGTGGCGTTTTCTTTAATTTCTCAATTTACAAAAAGACTATTTTGGTAAAAATTCTAAAAAATTGACGTTTTCGGTCATATTTTCATCAAAAAATGCGATATTATAGGTATCAGTTTAAAACACTGACCAAAATCATAAAAATCCAATAGATGAAAATTAAAAAAGTACTTGTCGCCAATAGAGGTGAAATTGCAATTCGAATTTTTCGTTCATGCACAGAAATAGGTTTAAGAACGGTAGGAATTTACACTTTTGAAGACAGGTATTCTTTGCACCGATACAAAGCGGATGAAGCGTATCAAATTGGAGAAGATGATGACCCAATTAAACCTTATCTTGATATTGACAAGATTATCCAAGTGGCCAAAGAAAATAAGATCGATGCCATTCATCCAGGATATGGATTCTTATCTGAAAATGCAGATTTTGCTCAAGCCTGTGAAGACAATGGAATCATCTTTATTGGTCCTGATGTTTCTGTTTTGAGGTCATTGGGAGATAAAGTCATGGCGAAAAAAGTAGCCATTGATAACGGAATTCCAATTATTGAAAGCAATAAAAAAGACCTAACTTCGGTTGATATTGCAATTGAAGAAGCTGAAAAAATTGGATATCCTGTCATGTTAAAGGCAGCATCTGGTGGTGGTGGACGTGGAATGCGGGTAATTCACACCAAAGCAGACTTAAAGCAAGCTTATCCAGATTCGAAACGTGAAGCCAAAAGTGCATTTGGAGACGATACCGTATTTATTGAGAAATATGTGCAAAATCCAAAACACATCGAAATTCAAATTCTCGGGGATGAACACGGAAATTTAGTGCACATGTACGAACGCGATTGTTCGGTACAGCGCCGTTATCAAAAGGTAATTGAATTTGCACCATCCGTTCATTTGAGTGAAGAAGTAAAAGAAAATCTGTATAAATATGCCTTGGCCATCGGTAAAGCGGTAAATTATAGCAACGCTGGAACGGTAGAGTTTTTAGTAGACGAAGACCAAAGCATCTATTTTATTGAGGTCAACCCTCGAATTCAAGTAGAGCATACAGTAACTGAAGTGGTAACGGGAATTGACATTGTAAAATCACAAATATTCATTGCAGGAGGCTATAAATTATCGGATGAACAAATCAAAATTTACAGTCAGGATGCCATTAAAATCAACGGTTTCGCTGTTCAATGTAGAATTACAACAGAAGATCCTAAAAACAATTTTAAACCTGATTACGGAACCATTACAACCTACAGAAGTGGGAGTGGATTTGGAATTCGATTAGATGCTGGTAGTGTTTACCAAGGCGTAACGGTTTCTCCTTTCTTTGATTCTATGTTGACGAAAATTACTGCCAACAGTAGAACTTTGGACGGAGCGTGTCGTAAAATGAGACGTGCTTTGGCTGAATTTAGAGTACGTGGTGTAAAAACCAACATGGCGTTTTTAGACAATATTCTAAATGACCCCACATTCCGCGAAGGAAAAGTAACGGTAAATTACATTGCCAATACGCCTGCGCTTTTCAACATCAAAGAACCCCGAAACAGAGCAACAAAAATGCTTAATTTCTTAGGAGATGTCATTGTGAATGGAAATCCTGATGTTAAAATCATTAATCCCAACAAAAAACTCATCAAACCACAAATTCCAAAATTTGATGGGCAAGCTGCTTATCCAAAAGGAACCAAGGACTTATTGACAGAATTAGGTCCAGAAGAGTTTTCAAAATGGTTGAGCAAGGAAAAGAAAATTCACTATACCGATACCACCATGCGTGATGCTCACCAAAGTTTGTTGGCCACGCGTATGCGAACTTACGATTTAGAAAAAGTAGCGAAAGGTTTTGCAATGAATCACCCAGAGGTCTTCAGTATGGAAGTTTGGGGTGGAGCAACTTTCGATGTGTGTATGCGCTTCTTGAAAGAAAATCCGTGGGAACGTTTACGTATTTTACGTGAAGCCATGCCCAATGTACTTTTACAAATGTTGTTGCGGGGTTCAAATGGTGTTGGCTATACGGCTTATCCTGATAATCTAATCGAGCGCTTCGTAAAAGAAGCTTGGGAAAACGGAGTAGATATTTTTAGAATTTTTGATTCTCAAAACTGGATGAAATCGATTGGACCAGCAATCGAACACGTACGAAAAAACACCCAAGGATTGGCAGAAGGTTCTATGTGTTATACTGGCGATATTTTGGATCCAAAAGCAGATAAATATACTTTGAAGTACTATTTAGACCTTGCCATAGAGATTGAAAATGCTGGAGCGCATATTTTGGCCATAAAAGATATGGCAGGATTGTTAAAGCCTTATGCAGCAAAAGAATTAATTACTGCTTTGAAGTCAGAAATCAAGATCCCAATTCATTTACATACACATGACACCTCATCGGTGCAATCTGCAACTTATCTCAAAGCCATTGAAGCAGGTGTAGATGTTGTTGATGTTGCATTGGGTGGATTAAGCGGCTTGACTTCACAACCGAATTTCAACTCTATGGTTGAAGCCATGCGTTTTCAAGAACGTGAAAACAAAATGGACATTCAAAAACTAAATGAATATTCAACCTACTGGTCAGATGTACGTGATTACTATTATCCATTCGAATCTGGATTGAAATCTGGAACTGGAGAGGTTTACAAACACGAAATTCCTGGTGGACAATATTCCAACTTGATTCCACAAGCGGAGTCTTTAGGATTAAGGGATCGATTCACAGAAATTACAGATATGTATGCAAAAGTGAATGCACTTTTTGGAAATGTAATTAAAGTAACCCCAAGTTCGAAAGTTGTTGGAGATATGGCGCAATACTTAGTGAGTAACAACATCACTATTGAAGAATTTATGGAAAAAGGAGAAACATTATCCTTCCCAGAATCGGTAAAAAGCTTTTTCAAAGGAGATTTAGGTCAACCCGTTAGTGGATTTCCAAAAGACATTCAGAAAATTATTTTGCGGGATGAACAACCGTATACTGATCGTCCGAATGCACACCTAGAACCCATCGATTTTGGTAAAGAGTTTGCAGAATTTAAAAAAGAATTTGGTGATGGAATGGACAGAGCTCTTGAAATCACCGACTTCTTATCGTATAAATTGTATCCTAAAGTATTTACTGATTTGTATGATCATTACCTCAAATTTGGAAAAGTGATGCAAATTCCAACGAAAAACTTCTTCTATGGTATAAAACCAGGTGAAGAAATTATTGTGGAACTAGATAGAGGAAAAACACTCTTGATTCAATTAATTTCTATTACAGAAGCTGATGATGAAGGTGAAAAGAAGGTGTTTTTCAAAGTAAATGGACAAACGCGTAGTACGAACATTAAAGACAATTCTATTGCTGTTGAAAAAATCGTGCATCAAAAAGTAGATAAAAGCAATCCGAATGAGGTTGGTGCGCCACTTCAAGGTTCTTTGTCTACAATTTTGGTAAAAGAAGGCGATACCGTTGAAAAAAATCAAGGTTTGTTTGTCATCGAAGCCATGAAAATGGGAACTACAATTTGCGCCAATACCGATGGGAAAGTCAAAAAGATATACCTTAAAGAAGGAACCATGGTACACAGTGATGATTTAGTTGTGGAAATGGAGTGAATCTAATATTTACGATGAATCGTAAATATTAGATAGGGAGAGGTTGGAGTATTAAGGTAGATCGTTAACCCTAAAAGCTAAATACCAACTGTACTATTTTCGGGTAATTGAACCGTTCGAAAGCACACGGAAAACATTTTGTTATCTTTGCACAAGGTCTGAAACATTTAATTAATGCAAAATATGTCTTTCACTTTGTTTACGTCAAAAGCTACCCTCCTTTTATTTATTGGTTTTTTAATATCGGGTGCTATCAACGCTCAAGAGCTCTATCAACCGCGTAGTGTTCAAAATGCTTATAAAAACGGTACACGAGCTTACGACGGAAATCCAGGAGAGAAATACTGGCAAAATCGTGGAATATATGAAATGCACATTCAAATTGATCCTCCCAATAGGAAAATAATAGGTGAACAAAAAATCACGTACACCAACAACAGTCCTGATACTTTAAAAAGACTGAATTATAAACTAATTTTAAATCACCATAAACCTGCAGCGCCAAGGTTGAGGACAGTTACCAATGACTACTTAACATCAGGAATGCACATCAATTCATACACAGAAAACGGTGTTCAACGCAAGTGGGAAAATAATGAACGTGACGGGATCAATAAAGTCATTCAATTGGCAGAGCCACTTGCACCAAACTCAAGTATTGAACTTACGTTTGACTGGCATTTTGATGTTTCCAAGCAAAGTGGACGAGAAGGAGCAATTGATTCAACCACTTTCTTCTTGGCTTATTTTTATCCTCGCGTAGCCGTGTATGATGATTATGAAGGTTGGGATTTTATGCCTTATGCAGGATCTCAAGAGTTTTACAATAACTTTAACGACTATTCATTTGAAGTGACTGTTCCCAAAAACTATATTGTTTGGGCAACGGGAGACCTCATGAACCCAAGAGAAGTACTTCAAAAGAAATACGCTGATTTATTAGAACAATCAATGACTTCAGATGAGGTGATTCGTATCATGACGCAAGAGGATGTAAAAAACAAAGCTGTAACCATGCAAAACGAAACCAATACGTGGAAGTGGAAGGCAGACAATATTACAGATATCACTATAGCTACAAGTAACCAATACAATTGGGATGCAGGAAGTGTGGTTGTCGATTCAGCAACTGGAAGGAGGGCTAGTTTCCAAGCGGCCTACGATGCACCTTCGAAGGACTTTAAAAACATGGTCAAATACGGAATGAATACCCTGTCTTGGTTTTCAAATCACATTCCTGGAGTTCCTTACCCATTTTCAAAGATGACTGTTGTTAGGGGTTTTGCCAATATGGAATATCCTATGATGGCCAATGACAGTTCAAATGATGATGAAAAATTTACACGTTTTGTGATGCAACACGAAGTGGCTCATACCTATTTTCCTTTCTATATGGGAATCAATGAAACCCGTTTTGCCTTTATGGATGAAGGTTGGGCAACGGCATTTGAATATTTTATAGGCATCGAAGATTTAGGGTATGAACAGGCAACAGAAAACTTTAAACGTTTCCGAGTAGAAAGATGGAGCAATAATACTTCGTTGGAATTAGACCTTCCCATCATTACCCCTTCAAATATAATGAGTGGACTAGGTGCAGGAACAAACAGCTATGGAAAAGCAGCCTTGGGTTACTTGGCCTTACGTGATTACTTAGGTGACGAAATGTTTTTGACGGCCCTTCATGGATTTATGGACCGATGGAACGGAAAACATCCTATTCCTTGGGATATGTTTTACTCTTTTAATGACATCACAGGAGAAAATCTGAACTGGTTCTGGAACAATTGGTTTTTCAGTAATAACTATATGGATATTGCGATTTGTAAGGTGAAAGTTGGTGGTAACTCTGCAAAAATCCAAATCAATAACATTGGAGGAATGGCTGTGCCATTTGATGTTGTTGTTGAATTGAAAAATGGTGATACGAAAACCTTCCACCAAACTCCAGAAGTATGGAAAGATGATTTAAGCGCTGCCACAATAAAGCTAAAAGACGTAAAAGACATTGTTCAAATTAAATTGGACGGAGGAGTCTGGATGGATGCGGATCTAGAAAATAATGTTTGGGAAAAGAAAGACTAAGGTCTTTCTCAGTATTGAGTTTGAGATGCGAGTTTGAAATGTTACGAACTATCATTTGCATAAAAACCATACTCTTTTGTGTTGTTCTACCAATATTTGTAAGATTGAATTTTAAATCAAAATAAAGTTCTCATTTTATTGATTATTATCTGTCGAAAAGATTTCTCGGCGTTAAGCGCCATCGAAATGACAAGTTTCAAGAGAAGTCAAGGGACAAAAAGTTAAAGGCTGAGAATCCCAAGATGAATACGATTGATTTTAGGGTGTTGCAGTATGGTGAGTTTTTGAGGGGGTGATTTCTTTCCTCATTCTCACACTGTTTCTCGCTCTTTTTTAAAACAATATTACACAGAGATACACGGAGGGTTTTCACAGAGCTACGCTGAGTGTTCACACTTGTGCCGAGTTTGCCGAAGTAGAGATTCGCAGAGGAAAAAGAGAAATGTTGGGATATGGATGATTATCCTCATTCTTGTTTCTCGTGCTTATTCAATTATTCAACACATCCCACTCATCAATAATTTTATTTCCTCTGGTGATCATCAATTTACCAAATTGCAAGAATACAAATTCACTTTGGTGAGGACGTAAAAACACAAAATCATCAACGTCTAAGGTTGCAGTCATAGGAGCATTAACCATTGTTTGATTAGTGGATGCTCCAAAAAACGAGTTCAGTTGTAATTCTTCTGGAAAAACATAATCCGCTTTCCAAAAGCCTCCATAAATAAAAAAGGATTGAGCGTTTTTTCTATTGATGAAACGCAATATCGTTTTAAATTTTTCTAAACCTGGAATAGTGGTGTCTTTCATTTTTTTCAGCACAGGAGTTGCAATAAAACATGCTGGACTATAATTGTTTAATGTTGGAACATCAAAGGTGGTTGGCTTGACAAAACATGAACCTGAGGCAATATCATTTAAAGGTGAGGATGAGGTGTTATGTAAACGAACCGTTGGACTTCCTGCACCGTTAAAAGTCAGATGATCATTCCAAAGTTCTGGAAATTGTTCTTCAACCATCTTTTTGCAATCATTATAGAAATCATTGCTCGCGCTCAAAGATTTTTTTTGAGAACGAAGAATTTTTGGAACCTTCACTACATGTGGATCATAGCCCATAAAGCCACTAAATTCTACTTTTCCGCCTTTAGCTTTTATAATTTCTAAAACATCTTGTACTTCACTTATTGTTTGAAATCCTCCGCGATGTAACCCGACATCAATTTCTAAGTTTAGTCGGAGCGGTTGATTTAACTCTTCTGCTAATTTCAAGTATTCCAAAGCACGTTCCTTCGTATCAACTAGCCATTGAATTTGAGTAAATGGATTAAATTCAGTTTCGCTTTTTGAGAAATTATTAAAGAAGAAGGCCGCAGTTTTTATCGGCATGGGTTTTCCTAAAAGAATGTCAGCATTACGATCTAAAACTGTACTCAAATGACTTAAAAAAGGTTGATGGAAAACCATAAAACGATTCGTGGACATCTTATCTGCCACATAGTTCAATAAGTTGGGTGAAGGCAATGACTTAACCACCACGCGGAACTGCGCATTCGATTTTAAGTCAGTTTTAAATAATTCAATATTTTTATCTACCCTGTCAAGATCAACCATTAAAAACGGTATAGCTCGATGATGTTTTTTTAACGTTACATTAAGCTGTTCAAAATAGTCCTTATTGCTCTCCTTTTTCATCATCCAATCAATTGCTTTATATAAGGGCTTGTGAAAATTCCATCTGGGTCTTGCTCTTTTCTGATCTTATTAAACTCAGGATATTTTGGGTAAAGGTCTATGACATCTTGCTGCGTTAATGTATGTGATTTCCCCCAATGCGGACGACCTCCATAAGCCCTGAAAATTGCTTCTAAAGCTTTAAAATACTCGGTATTGTCTTTTTTATTGTAAACATGACAAGCAATATAAGCAGAATCGCGGCCATAAGCTGGGCTCATGTAAATATCGTCTGCTTTTACCCACCGACTCTCTATTGGAAAATGAATAGCGAATTTTTCAGAATTAACTAACTGCACAATTTCTTTCATCACGTCTTGATAGGCTTCAGCAGGCACATTATATTCCATTTCTGTAAATTTAACCAAACGCATGGTTGCATATACTCTGTGACTATAATTTAACTTTTTCATGGTCGGTACGGCCTTAGCTACGATTTTAGAGACCATTTTATTTTTAGATGGGAAAGTTTTGGCAAATGCACACAGCGCTTTGAAGGTATAATTCTCTAAAAATAATTCTGATGCATAATTCAAGTAAGTATCCTTATCAGGCTCTCCACTTTCTGCAATATTTGTCGTTTTGGTCCAAACCGTTTGGGTGTATGGAAACCAATAATATTCAAAATTTCTATTTTGACGGTTTCTTTCCGATATGCTTGACATTACTTCCTCAAGTTCTTCCTTTCTATTCGTAACCAGTAATTTGTAACTCGGAACACATTGTAAGGTAATTTCTGTGATTACTCCCAAAACCCCCAGAGAAACTTGCGCTGCTTTAAATAGTTCAGGGTTTTCTGTTGGAGAACAAGATTTGATTTCTCCTTTTCCGTTGATCAATCTTAAAGCAATTATTTGGGTGCTAATTGTTCCAAAATCCGTCCCCGTTCCATGGGTTCCAGTACAAATTGTTCCTGCAATGGATTGGGCGTCAATATCACCAAGGTTTTCCATGGCAAGACCTTCTTTCCATAAAAGCTCTCCCAGTAATTTCAATTTAGTTCCCCCTTTTACCGTGACCTGACATTTCTTCTTATCAACACTAACCAATCCTTGGTATTCATCCAGGCTTAATAATATTTGTTCTGTTTTACACAACTCCGTAAATGAATGCCCGGTTCCTATTACCCTAATTTTATTCCTATCATTGGCCGCTTTTAAAACCAAGTTTTGAATATCAAGCTCTGTGGACGGAAACGCAATTTGATTTGGCGTCCATTCCACATTTTCTGCCCAATTTTTTCTGTGGTTTTTTGTCATGTTTTTTTGGGTTTAGGGTGATGGTTTTCAGCTAATAAATTCGCTACTATCCTATAAAGTTAAGCAATAATTTGAAATGAGATTGATTGAGTTGAGGATGATTTATTCTTCGAGGCGCATGCAATCGTTGCAGTGTTTTTTAGGTGATGTTATAAACCTTTAATACTTAAGCTGTATAGTTCGAGCTAATTCCTTAAACTCACTAATTTCTAGTTTTAGGTCGTTTTTCGCAATACCCATAAGAGTAAATGAATTGTCCCCCTTAGCTAATGTTAAAAGATATACTATTACATCTTTTTCATTCATTTTACCTGCAACTTCTAATTCAAACGCCTGTATATTATTTAGTACCAAACTTCTCTCCGATAACAATTTTTCATATTCAAAGCCATTATTTGTTAGACCAATTATTGCTTGTTGAGCTAGACCTTCGACAGTAAATCCCACTTCAAAAGGTAATTCAGAGACTACAAGAGATAATTCATCCCATTCTGATGTTTGTTCACCATATTTTGTAAATATATACATGCTCGATGAATGCTGAGCAAATTTGTAAGGACTTTTGTCAGTGTTAAGCTTAAACTTAGCAATTTTCAAAGAATTTATCTTTAGTGTTTTATCATATTTAACACTATTCAATGCCTGCTCAATTTGTTTAATTGAAGATTTATCTCCTATTGGAGCCATTCCAGTCATCATTGCTGAAAAAGTTGAATCTCCGAATATCAATGCTGTGAAGTTCATTCCAGAACTTTGAATTTGCACCTTTTTTGCTGAAAATCCTTGAATTTTATACTCCTTGAAACATAAAACGGTATCTGCTTTACTCTTCCAGTTGGCTTCAGTGAAAGTAGCGGCATTTGAAGAAAAATTGCCACCTCTTAAATCCATTACGATAATTCCAACGTTTTCGCTTTTTTCTATCCCTGTTGTTGACTTAGAAATTTTGAAACCACCAGGGATTACCAAGAAAACTCTTGAACCAGGTATATTCTTAAGTTCTGATTCTTGCGATAGAACTAGCTGCAAGAGAAAAACTAATGATAAAGTTAAAGTGTATTTTGTCATTCTTAGTGGCTTCTAACGTTTGAGGCTTTGCAGCAGCCTGTTTTTAAATGTTAACTCGAAGATACAAACATTTCTTTTACATGAATATAAAAATCGTAGGGTTGCACAGGCTGGCGATAAGGGCTGTTTTATAGCTGGACCTTCATTTTTTCATTCATCATAAATTCTATACCAATTCTTTTTAATCTTCCAGTTGTTTTCTGGTTTATTTATTATTCGTTTTTCATATATATTTATAGCTTCTGGATTGTCGGTATAAATAAAGTGTATTGAAGGGGAGTCGAAGTAATTTCGAAAAACCCAAAATGTCACAGTGATATCATTAGTCTCTTGGTTTCTAACAATCCCAATCTCGTTACCACCATTAGAAACAACTGGAAATTTATATGGTAATTCATAGACCCATCCGTTTGCTTTCACATTAAGATTTAGTTGATCATTTTTTACAAGATTGATAATTTCTGTTCTTCTATTCTCGAGTAAAAACCAATCGATTTTTTCAATTACATTACTTGTTGTTGTATGAAAAAAAGTCAAAAGAAAAAGTGTTGCAAATGTCAAGAATTTTAAAACTCTAAACTCAGTTAAGCGCTTTATCTCGTATAATAACTTTCCGAGTTGAAATAGTGCCACTATAAGTAAAATGAAACTAAGTCCGAACCAAATTAATGCTAAAAAAAAGTATGGTATGAAATAATAGTTTACAATGGTCAAGATTATCCATGCAACCACTGTCCATATAAGTCCTTTTTTAGTCATTGGTTTGTCTCTCTGTGGTTAGCCTACAACGTTTTGCAGCTACCCGAAGGTGGCGATTTCGAAGCGATTCACTGTCAACCAAGCATAAACTTTGATAGAAGCACAAAGCTTGATTTAACCATTGAACCGCCACTTTTGGGTAGGTGCTGTTAGCGGTAGTGGTTCTCTTTTCGTCCATGCGTCTATCGTTAAATTTGTCCACCAAAGTTGTTTTTTATTTCAGGAAATTCTGCCAAGCAAGGTTTAATCCGTTCATAAACTACTTGGTCTGTAAAGTCTTTGCATTCATTATGTGTTGCTAGACACAAATAGTAATTGACATTGTCCTTTTGAGCAAATACAATCCACTCGCCAGTCTGCTTTTGGGGTTTTCTGAATTTACTTTCGTATAAAATTTTTGTCAAGAGAACTGTTAATGATTTCTTTTGAGCAATCTCTTTTGGGAAGTCATTTAATAGTCCAGTGAAAATTTCTTCAAGTAATCTGTTTTGAAAAGACACTTCGTCATTTTTGCCATACTTTTCTTTCCAACAGTTCACCATATTTTGCGCAATAAAAGTGTTGGAGTTATGATGAATGTGTTTTAATCCAGCAAGAGTTCCATTTTTATTAAATGGTCTCACATTCATTTTGTGTCCTTGGTCAACAAGTTCAATTATGTCAAGCATTGTCGGGAAATGGT
Source organism: Brumimicrobium sp. (assembly GCF_048268645.1). Taxonomy (NCBI): domain Bacteria; kingdom Pseudomonadati; phylum Bacteroidota; class Flavobacteriia; order Flavobacteriales; family Crocinitomicaceae; genus Brumimicrobium; species Brumimicrobium sp. Next base: position 347,035 of record NZ_JBLWVE010000001.1, read on the forward strand.
AATGATGTATTTCATTGCCAAATTTTTCAAATATCTGTAAGCTGTGTCTTGTTAACTGATGAACTAATACAGAACTACACTTGCCAAATTTCACTTTTACTTTTAGTCGCTGTTCTACATCTTCTTTTGCTTTTTGAAAAACATCTGGTGAGATTACATTTTGCTCAAGACGGTCTTCTACAAATACACCGTTTACTGTGTGTTTATTTATAATTTCTGAGACTGGTGTCGTGATTGGAATGAAACTCATATTGTTTATGTAGATTCTGTATAAATAAATGTTGGTTCAGTTTTTTTTAGTCCGAAATACCAACGCTTTCTTTCTATATTGTCTAACGCTGAAAGCAGTTCAATATATCCCTGTGTCTTTGAAAGTGATTCAAATTTTAAATTTTTCCCTTTAAGATTTCCTAAATCACCACAAATACCATTGTAAAAATTTAAAATCGCTTTGTCTTTAAAATCTGGTTGCTTTATTTTTTCTTTTGAGCCAACCTCACAATACCAAACATCAAAAGTCCGTTCATAAATTTTTCCATAGCCGGGAAACAATTCACCGTCTCCAAATCCATTCTTAAACCATTCGTCTGATTTCCTTCTAACCAAAGTCCAACCTTTAGGAACATTTATAACCTCCTCAACTTCTTCAATTTCTTCTTCTGTTTCTAAAGCTCTATCAGTTTCTATTCCTGTTGGTGTAAATTTGGTTAACGCAAAATACCATCGTTTTCTATTCTTATTGTCTAATCCTGTATAGAGGGCTTCATATTCTTTGGTGTTATGCAATCTTTCTAAATACACCCCTTCCCCAGTTATTTCAGAGCGCATTTTGTTTATGTTGTTTTGGATAGAAGTTTGGGTCATATCTCTTTGTCTATCCTTAGGTTCGTAGTGCAAAGGGTTTCGGTCGTAGAATTTTTGAATATCTTTTTTGTCTTTAAAACCGATGTCGCAATACCATACATCAAATTCTCTATCGTATAGTTTTCCATAACCTGGAAATGTTTCACCTTCACCAAAACCAAGTTCTTTCCACCTGTCCGATTTTCTTCGCACAAGTTCCCACTTTGTGGTGTCGCTACTTTCTACATTGTCTGTTTTCGCATTTGTCGTAACGGTAAACTGAACCGCTCTTTGCGATGGTCTGCTGTTTGGCGTTTTGTCTCCGCCCTTTTGTCGGGCAGTATAGGCAAACAAAATTATTGCCGCTAAAATTAACACTATGTAAATCATCTATACTCTTTTCTGTTTGTCAAAAGTCTGATTGGTTTATGAACCAATGTTTGGGTTTGCACTGTCTCCTACCATTACCGCTAACAATCGGCTATCGACCATGGTCTATTTCCAACCTATACGTTTCATTCCAAATATAATAATTCCTGTCTACTTAATTCAAGGTAAACAAATCTAAACCTTAGATTTATAGGATATATATTTAAAAATACAGCGAACTTTAACCGTATAATTATACGAATAATCTATGCTTAAGTATTCTTCTATTGAATCACCGATTTAGTTTTATAAGCATAAAGCCTATGGCTTATGGCCTATAGCTTATAGCTTATAGCTTATGGCCTATAGCCTATGGCTTATAGCTTTTAGCCCAAAATTAAAACCCTTATCTTTGCCCATTACCAAAGCGTCATATCTTTTATGAAAATCGATAAGTTTGTCATTGCCATCATCATCAGTATCGTCATCGCGTACTTTTTTCCGCAACTCGGTGCAACAGACAGTCCCGTTCCTTTGGACACGATTGCAGGTTGGGGAATTTCACTCATCTTCTTTTTCTACGGATTAAAGCTCTCTACTGAAGCCATTAAAAGTGGGTTGAAAAATTGGAGACTACACATCGTTGTGCAAGCAAGTACATTTGTCTTATTTCCGTTGATTGTGGTAGTGTTTTATCCATTGGTCAAAGACACCAACCATGAAATCTTATGGCTTTCCTTACTTTTTATGGCGGCCTTACCTTCTACCGTTTCTTCGTCTGTGGTAATGGTTTCCTTGGCCAAAGGGAATATTCCAGCAGCGATTTTTAATGCGAGTATTTCTGGAATTATTGGAATCATCATCACGCCCTTATGGATGACCTCTTTTATTCAACAAGCGGACATTGCTTACGATTTCTCAGCGATTTATATCCAACTTGGAACAGAAATTCTATTGCCGCTTATCTTAGGACTATTGCTTCGTAGATACCTTGGGACATTCGCCCGTAAGCATGGACGATCTTTGGGTCTTTTCGATAAAACCGTAATTCTGCTTATCATCTATAAAAGCTTTGTTCATTCTTTTGAAGAAAACGTTTTTACAAGTGTTAGTCTCGTAGATTTACTCTTGATGACTGCACTCGTTATCGCATTGTTTTTCCTTGTTTACTTCATTACTGGCTGGATTGGAAAGCGTTTAAACTTTAACCGAGAAGACAGAATTACTGCACAGTTTTGTGGAACCAAAAAGTCACTTGTACATGGAACCGTTTTTTCTGAAGCTTTATTTGGTCATACCAGTATTATGGGATTGATGTTATTGCCTTTGATGCTATTTCATGCCATTCAAATTCTCATCATTAGTGTAATCGCCACAAAAATGGGTGTGGAAGAAACAAAAAGGCAGATTGAAAAAGGAAGAATTTTATAAAATTCTATACTAGAAACTTGTTTTGATTAAAAAAAAGAGCACTTTTACTAAATAAATCCCGTAAAAATGAAAAACTTAACTTTTACCCTCTCGTTTCTCCTCTTAACTACCTTTTCTTTTACACAAGAATGGAAGACCCTCGATGAAGAAAATTACCTTATTGAATATCCTGAAAATTGGGAAGTCAATACCTCAGGAGCAATGAATACACAAGTCATTTTATTTAGCCCTATCGTTTCTAAAGAAGACTTATTCCGTGAAAATGTAAATTACATTATACAAGATTTATCTGAGTATAAAGTGAATCTAGATCAATATGTTGAGGCTTCAGAAAAACAAGTCGAGACTTTAGTCGTAAATGGAAAAATTCTTGAAAGCGAAAGACTAGAAAATAAAAACGGAACTTATCATAAACTCATCTATACAGGGACTCAGGGATTGTTTGATTTACAGTTTATGCAGTATTTCTTTGTCAAAGACAACATCGCTTATGTACTGACATTCACATGTGAAATTGATCAAGTTGAGTCTTATCAAAAAACTGGAGAACGAATATTGAATAGTTTTTTGCTAAAATAATTTTAGATTGAAAAGATTATCATTAAATCATATTTTTACACTTATTTCTTAATTTTGCACACCAAATAACACTTCTTATGAAAATAAAAAATCTATTACTGATTGCATGTCTATGTTTTAACGTTTCATTTTTTGCTCAAACTCCGAGTGAAGATTTTGAGATTGCTTGGTCAAACCATAAAAAATATAAAAACACCTTAAAGCTTATTGGCGCTAAAAAAACAGATGAAGGGTACTTGGTATTCAATAAAGAAACCATAAAAGGTCCTGGAGGATGGAGGTATTTTATTGAGTCTTATGATAACAAGATGAATTTCATTCGAAAGTTTGATATTTCTGAGCAAGTAGATGAGAAGAATTATAGGATTCAAGACATAATCAACTATGGAGATGATTTTTTATTGATTTCTACACGTGTTTTTAAAAAGGAAAAAAGAAAAGAAACCTATATTCAAAAAATAGGTGAATCTCAAAGCAATATAATTGGAAAAAGGGTCAAAATAAATAATGAAGTTCTGTACAAAAAGAAGGGGCATTCTTCATATCATTTGACCACTTCTCCAAACGACAAATATCTTTTGTTTCAAATCATTCCTTATTACACCAAAAAACGTCCAGAAAACATGAGTTTAATTCTACTCGATGAAGATTTAAAAATCTATTGGGAAGAGGAGAAAGTGGAAGTTTTAGGAGTATCTCCAGATGGAAAGCTAAGGTTTCAGATTAAGAACATTGTTTTAAATGATCTAGGTGAAGTTTTTATCATTGGTAAGGAAGGTGCAAAAACACCATATTCAAGACATCTGCATACGGGCAGTCGAATTAATCTGTATGAAGATAAAGACCAATTCTATAAAATATACAAATTGGTTGAAGGAAACTATACAGGTGAATCGATCACCTTAGACAAACAAGGATTAAAAAGAATGGACATTCAAGTATCTAAGAACAATACACTTCATTGTTTGGGGTATTTTACTGAAAACCCAAAGGAAGCAGAGATAGAAGGGGTGGCTTCTTACATTATTGATTCTGATTTATCTGAAATAATAACAGAGCAGTTTTATTTGTTTGATGAAGATTTTTACTCAATTGATGTTTCAGGGAAGTCTGATAGAAAAGCGGATAAAATGCGTAAGTCAGAAATCAATCGTTTTGATGATTTGGTCAATGAAGAAATCGTACAAAACGAAGATGGTTCAATGGCTTTAATCGGTGAAATACAATATTCGTATACTTACACCAGTGGGTCTGGAGACAATCAAACAACAAAAACTAAATATGTTTACGGATCAATTGTTGTTTCAAATATTGATGTGAATGGTGAAGTCACTTCTAATACACAAATTAAGAAATCAACTACGTTCTCTAGACCAAGTCCAAAACACAACCTCATGATTAGCTTAAATGAGGATTTTTACCGTATAACCTCATGTAGAAGATCAGATTTTGACGATGCTGACCCCAATAAAAACCAAAAAGACAAATTTTTAAAAGTCATTAAAATCGATGCCAATGGAGATCAAATCGAAGAAGCATTAGTTGAAATACAAAAGGCTCCTAATCATAATAAAACTGTAATTAAAGGTGTTGATACAGATGGAATAGTGTTACCTAACAACGACATATTACTCCTTGTAAATCACAGCAAAAAAGAATATAAAATACTTTTAATCAAACCATTGTAAGACCATTAGTCTAACATAAACATACTGTGAAATGCCCTAAATAAGTTTATTTTAGGGCATTTCTTGTAGGCTACATTTGATATAGAGAATTACAAACGATTAAAAATAAATATTAACTTTAATCACTTAATGAAGGAAACAGAGTTCATCAATCAGAATAAGAACAAGTGGAACAGATATGAAAAACACTTGACTTCCTCTTCGACTAATCCCGAGGAGATTCGTGAATTGTACACTGAACTCAATAATGACCTAAGTTATGCGCAAACTTTTTATGAAAAAAGAACAGTACGTGCTTACCTCAATTATCTTGCGCAAAGCGTCCACCGACAATTGTACAAACAGAAAAAAGAGCCTTTTTCTGTTATTTGGCAAGCATGGACTATAGACTTACCGCTTGAAATATATAGGGCTCGCAAAAATCTACTTTTCGCACTCATTTTATTTCTTATTTATGCAGTAATTGGTGCTTTTTCAACACATCAAGACATTAATTTCGCAAAAACAATTTTGGGGCGTCATTATATTCAATTAACTGAAGATAATATTGCTTCTGGAAATCCATTGGGAATTTATGGTGACACCTCTCAAGGAACTATGTTTGTTCAAATCACACTGAACAATATCCGGGTTGCACTGATGTGTTTTTTTGGCGGAATTTTATTCTCCTTAGGAACTCACGTTATCTTGTTTAATAATGCCATAATGGTGGGTGTATTTCAATACTTTTTTAAAATGAAAGGGTTATTGCTCACTTCTTTTTTAACTATTTGGATCCACGGAGCGTTTGAAATTTCTGCCATCGTAATTGCTTCTGGTGCTGGTTTTACACTTGGTCATGGAATTTTATTTCCAGGAAGTTACACGCGTCTACAAGCCCTTCAAATGAGCGGCATGAGAGGAATACGTATTATGTTGTCGCTAATTCCTATTTTTATCATCGCAGGATTCTTAGAAAGTTATGTAACAAGAAACTACCAAGTTCTGCCCGATTGGTCAAAATGGATGATTGTCCTTTTTTCTTTTGCAATGATCTTGTTTTATTATGTTATTTATCCCCTTCTAGTTGCACGTAAATACCCTGAAAAAGTACATGCTGCACCACAGGTTAATGCCTTCGAAAAAGTTGATTTTAAGCCTTATAAAATCAGAAAAAACATTCAAATTTTTCGTGAAAGTTTTCAATTGTTCTTTGTCAAGTTTAGCTTTTTCTGGAAAGGAATAATCCGCACAGCTTTTCCTCTAATTGCAATTATTCTTGTGTATCAGTTTTTTTCGCATTACTCAGACCTAACTGTTCTATACGCTTATGATTGGTCTGGTCAACTTTCAATACTGTTTGGAAATCCGTGGGGTGTTGCTTACAATGGTTTATCAGATACATTGGTTGCTGTTTTTTGGCTGTTTCCCATTACTTTTATTGCATTATCAGTGTTTTTTAGTCTTTATTCTACGGAAAATGAATTTTCAACTCCACTTTTCACTCATTATGTAAGACAACGGTTTTTTAAAATGTTTATCGCGCTGTTGCCCATTTACTTCTTATTGATAGTACTTCCGTATTTCATAATTATTCCATCAATTTTAATTTTCCCCTTTTTTATTCTTGCACCTGCAAGCGTTGGTTTAGAAGAAAAACCAGTTTTAAAAAATGGATATGTTGTCTCTTCTAAAAAATGGAACTCGAGCATAGTTATGTTAATTGTACTCTGTTTAACTACCTTCTTCTTTGCACAACCTTTTGCTTTTGTTGTTGGTGATATGGGAGATTTATTGGATTGGTTCATTGATTTTTTACTGCCTATTTTTGCTGAATTTACAGCAGACCCTATTGTTTGGACGAATGTCATCAGGCAATTGGTTTATGTTAGCTTTATCGTGGTAATTCTTCCCCTCTTTTTTATCGTTTTTGCCTTACTTTTTTATTCTGTCAAAGAAGAAAATGAAGCTATAGGATTAAAAGCAGCATTCCAACAATTTGGTCAACGCAGTAGAATTAAAGAAACAAACGCCGATTTTGAATAGCTTTTCAATAAAATATCGTTTCCTCTGGGTGATTCTTGCACTGCTGCCTTTATTCATTATGGGTCAAGACGAAACGTTTGATCAACGTTGGGAAGAATTGAATGAAGGAATTCAATACAAACCTTCGAAGCGTCCAAAAGGACCAGAAAAGGATTATATTTCTCCGCAACAATTCAATGAAAGTAAAGCCCTTCAAAATAAGGTAAACAAATCTGCTACAGACGACGAAATAATCACTTCGAGAGAAAAGCGTTTTGCAAATGGGTCTGACAAAGGAGTAAAAAAACACATCAAAGATGAAAACGATCAAGGAATAGAAGATTTATCTACTCCTGATACAGACGCACCTAAAGTAAACCCTCCAGATTATGACGGTCCTGACTGGGATTGGGGAGATGGTTCATTGATAAAGTTCTTTTTAATCAGCATTGCAATCCTTTTGCTCGTCTTTTTAATTTATCATTTCTTCTTTAAGAACGCCTCAAAACCTGATCAAAAAATTGGCGCTTATATTTATGATGAAGACAATGAAATTAATCCTGAAACCATTCAAAAAAGCAAGTTAGAAATAGACCTTGATCAAGCTATTGCTGCAGAAGATTATCGTACGGCTATACGAATTTACTACATTATGCTTTTGAAGGCATTGATAGAACGCAACTGGATTAAATGGGCAAAAAGAAAAACAAACTCACATTATAGTATAGAAATGAGTACGCAAGAAGAAGCTACTAATTTCAATAAAGCTGTTTTAATGTACGAATGGAGTTGGTATGGAAAAAACTTACCCAACAAAGCCACTTTTGAACGTTTCTCCACATTTTATTCTGATTTTTTAAACCGTCTGAAGGATGAATAGAAACCGAATGCTCTACCTCATATTTGCGGTTGTGCTTGTGGGCGCATTGTTGGTGGTATTTCTTAATGCTGGAAGTAAATCAACGCCTTCAACTCAACAGCAGCATAAGAAAGCATTTACTTCTTCTAACTGGAAAGTTGATTTAGCTCTTGAGGACAAAAATCCTTATGGTTTATACGCATTTAGAGAGTTGGCCGTTGCTGATGGCCGTTTTACCGTCTTTAATGATTATTCTAGTTACCAGTTACTGGATTCTATTACGAGGCTTGATTCCTCAATTATGATGTATATTGGTTTAGAATTCATGCTTACAGATGAAGAAACTGACCTATTACTTCAAGGTATAGAATATGGAAGTAGCTTTTTTTTGTCAAGTGAAAAACTACCTCCTTATTTGCTCGAAAAATTGTTTGACGAAAATCCGCTTACCTTCATACCAAAGAAGAAAGCACCACATAAAATCAATGATCAGTTGTACAACATGTACTATTATTATGAAAATGATACCCTAACAGAAATATGGGATATGTTTCATAAGCATGAGTTGGATGCGCATACACAAATCCATAGTACCATTTTTGGACGTCCAAATTTTATTGAAATTCCTTATGGTTTAGGTAAAATCTATTTACACTTGAATCCCCTTGTTTTTACCAATGTACAAGTCCTGAAAAAAGAGGGTAAAGCTTACCTTAAAGAGGTTTTTTCAAAAATAGATCAACCTCATATTCAGTGGTTGTCCTTTGCAAAATATGAACCTATTGAATACGACCCTTCATCCGGAGAATTTGAAGAAGACCATAGTTTGCTCAGTGAGTTATTTAAACACCCTGCCTTTCGTTGGGGCTTTATTCTTGCTGTTTTCGGACTGTTATTATACCTTTTGTTCAGAAGTAAACGAAGACGTCCTATTATTCCAGCAAAGGAAGACAATAAAAACACAGGATTCAGCTATGTCGATACATTAGCGGGAATTTATTTCAATAAAAATCATGGAGATAAGATGTTGAAAATCATGAGGCGGAATTTCTATAGTGCTGTTTACGAGCATTTTTATATCGATTTAGCCAAACGTGAAGACCATAAAGCGTTGATTAGTTTATCTAAAAAATCCAATGTGCCACTTGAAGAAATAGATCAATTGCTCAAGTTTTTAGAAGCAACTACAAAGGTGAGCGATATTTACTTAGGTAACACCTATAAAGTGCAACGAGAATTTTATTTTAAGTCTGGTATTTGGAACAAAGAGGTAAGGAATAAATTAGCGAGCGGCCCCGTTACCCTATACAGACAAAAGAGTCAAGCAATAGGAACAATATTCTTAGGTGCTTTTATTATTCTGCTTGGATTTATATTCTTGTCTCTCTCCTTAGGTGTGGGCGTTTTGTTTTGGCCTATTGGAATAGTAGCAATTGCTATCGGGACGCGCATGCTCAACACACCTGCTTTGGTATTGAATCGCGATCTTATCGAAATCAATCCTTTATGGAGGAGAAAAAGCCTTATTTTACATGAAAACATTAAGTTTATTGAAGAAAATAGACAAAACCTCATCATTTATTTAAAAAATGGTGAGCAATCAACCCTAAACATTTCATCACTTGATACAAAGAATAAAAAAGCATTAGACAATTTAATAAAACGATTTAAACCGACTTAGACATGGAAGAAAACGAAAAATATATGCCGCAAAATGAAGATGCTTCTTCAAACAAAAAGGAAGAAGTAACTCCACAAACAGAAAACAGAGAAAACAATCCGCTCGAAAAAATGCCTTACGAAGAAGAAAACCAAGAAATGATTTGGCTTTCTCAAAAGGTCAATGAAATTCGCGCAAAAATGGGTGAATTTATCATTGGTCAGCAAGTTATGGTCGACCTATTAATGACCGGAATTTTCTCCGCAGGACACCTACTTTTGGAGGGTGTACCTGGTGTAGCCAAAACACTTTCTGCAAAGGTCTTGTCAAAGTCTTTGGATATTGATTTTTCAAGAATACAATTTACGCCAGACCTAATGCCGTCAGACGTATTGGGAACTTCTGTTTTCAACATGAAGAATTCTGAGTTTTTCTTTAAGAAAGGGCCAATATTTTCTAATATGGTATTAATTGATGAGATAAACCGTGCTCCAGCAAAAACCCAAGCGGCTTTGTTTGAAGTGATGGAAGAGCGACAAATCACCTATGACGGTGAGCTTTATCAAATGGAGTTTCCTTTTATTGTAATTGCTACACAAAACCCAATAGAGCAAGAAGGAACTTATGCTCTACCTGAAGCACAATTGGATCGTTTTTTATTTAAAATCACCATGGATTATCCCGATTTAGATGATGAAGTAAAAATACTTCACCGCTATAGAAATAACATTAAGCCACCAAATTTAGAGGAAATTAAAGCGGTCATTTCAAGTGCTGATATTCAAAAGATTCAAGATTTAATTAAAAAGGTGGTCATTACTGATGAACTGCTTCGCTATGTTGCAACTATAATCGATCAAACAAGAAACCATGGTAAAATTTACCTTGGTGCTTCTCCCCGAGCTTCACTTTCTATTCTTAAAAGTGCAAAAGCAGTTGCAGGAATTAGAGGAAGAGCATTTGTAACCCCTGATGACATTCAATTTGTGGCTCCCTATGTCTTAAGTCACCGATTAATTCTGACGCCGGATGCAGAAATGGAAGGAATATCACCCAACGAAGTAGTAGCTTCAATTATTCAAGAAATAGAAGTGCCAAGATAACAGATGCTAAAGTCTCTTTACATATCGCAGTTCTTTTTTATCGCCTTTGGGGTTGGTGTAATTCTTATCGTGACCGGTTTTTATCTTCCTGTATTGTTTTACATAGGACAGTTTTCTTTGGTTGTTTTAATTATCCTCACTCTATTAGATGCTTTGTTGCTTTTTGCCAATAAACAAGCTGTTTATGCTGAAAGAATCATAGAGCCACGCCTTAATTTAGGAGATGAAACCACCATTCAACTCACTCTAAAAAACACTGGAAACCAACCTTATAAAATTACTGTTTTTGATGAACCTCCTTATGAAATGCAGGCCAGGGATTTGGCTTTTTATGGTTTTGTGAAATCTGGACAAAAGGAAAGTTTTAATTATTCTTTCAAACCCACCAAAAGAGGTGCTTATCACTGGAAGAATATCCATGTTTTTTTACGCTCTTTTTTAAGTTTACTCGAACGAAGAGTAATTATTGAAACACCACAAAGTGTTTTGGTTTATCCTTCGGTCTTGCAAATGAAAAACTTCGAGTTTTTAATGTTTAGTCAACAAACTCAACAAAGAGGAATAAAAAAAATCCGTCGTTTGGGTCACAACAATGAATTTGAGCAAATCAAAAATTACATCCAAGGGGATGACATTCGTACCATAAATTGGAAAGCAACATCACGGCGTTCAGAATTAATGGTCAATCAATATCAAGAAGAGCGTTCACAATCGGTTTTTGCGGTCATTGATAAATCGCGTTCTATGGAACATAAATTTGAAGGCCTTACCTTATTGGACCATGCCATAAACAGCACCCTTGTTTTTTCAAATATTGCATTGCGTAAAGGCGATAAAATTGGTTTGGTTACATTTTCGCATAAAATAGGAACTCAAATTGCTCCTGATGCTGGAAAACGACAACTTCAAAGAATATTGGATGCACTTTATGCTCAAAAAACTGAGTTTAAAGAGGCGAATTACTCACTTTTATATCAATCCTTACGAAAAACTATCCCTTTTCGTTCACTTTTGATGCTTTATACCAATTTTGAAACAGAATTGGCAATGCATCGTGCTTTACCTATGCTAAAAAGCATCAATAAGAAACATGTTTTGGTGGTTGTTTTCTTTAAGAACACAGATTTGAATGACGAATTGACTAAAAATCCAGCCTCTGCTAGAGAACTGTATGTTTCTACTTTGGCAGAAGATGTCATCAATACCAAAAAAAGAATTGCCAAAGAGTTGAACCGACATGGAATTCAAACTGTGCTTACGGCGCCCAATGAATTGAATATAGATACTTTGAATAAATATTTAGAATTGAAGTCAAAAGGATTGGTTTAAGTAGCTTTTACAAAACGTGCTTCCAAATACCCTCATCAAAACAGCCCTCATTATTTTATATTTATTGATTACCTTTATGTTTTAAAATTATGCAAAAGCTAAAGCTCACAACAGATCAAAATGTGCCCATCGAAGTCGAGTTGGCCAGTATTGGACAGAGGTTGCTTGCCGTGCTTTTAGATGTCGTAATTCTTGTGTCGTATTTTTTCATCATGATGATACTCATTATGATCATTTTCTCTACTAACTTTTCCATTTTTGATCAACACTCTTATGATTTTTGGGTCATCTTTTTTAGCATAATGGTTTATTTGCCCTTTGTTTTGTATACTCCTATGATGGAATACTTTACAAAAGGTCAGACCATTGGAAAAATGGCGCTTGGTATTCGGGTGACCAAAGTCAACGGAGAAAATGCAAAATTTAAAGATTACTTCACGCGTTGGTTATTTAGACCCTACGAAATGTATATTTTTATGATTGCCTTCGGAGGAATAATGGCTTTAATTGCATCGTTTTTCTTTGATACTTTGATCAGTTCTATTTCAAGTAAAAATCAAAGAATTGGAGATTTTATGGCCAATACAGTGGTGGTGAGAAAAAGGCCTAAAAAAGTTTATTCTATCCGGGACATTTTAGCCATTCGTAGCAATCAAAACTATACTCCTCAATACCTAGGTGTTTCCATGTATACTGATGAAGATATGATGTTGGTAAAAAATGTAATTTCTCGTGTTGAAGCCTACAAAAATAAAGCAACAAAAGAACTAGCTATAGAGCTAGCTGATAAGATTGCAGATGATTTAAAAATGGAAGAAACACCAAAGAAAAAATTGAAATTTTTAAAAACAATTCTGAACGATTATATCGTTTTAACAAGATAAAATATGAGTGTATTATACGTAGTGCCTACACCAATTGGTAACTTAGAAGACATCACCTTGCGTGCCCTTCGCATATTGAAGGAGGCAGATTTCATTTTGGCTGAAGACACCCGTACGACTGGTCAATTGCTGAAGCATTATGAAATTTCAAACCAATTAATTGCCTACCATATTCACAATGAGCACAAAACTGTTGAACGCATCATCGATCAAATTAAAGCTGCTGGGTCTGCCGCTATAGTTTCTGATGCAGGTACACCATCCATTTCTGATCCTGGTTTTTTATTGGTTAGGGCGTGTATAGAAAACGAAATCAACGTTGTTTGTTTGCCTGGACCCTCCGCAATTATTCCGGCGATTGTTGGTTCTGGATTTCCTTGCGATAGCTTTATTTTTGAAGGTTTTTTACCCCATAAAAAAGGCCGTCAAACCAAATGGAAAACCATTGCAGATGAATCTAGATCAGTGGTTCTCTATGAATCCCCACACCGCTTGGTTAAAGCATTGAAAGAAATGGTGGAATATTTAGAACCCAACCGTCAAGTTTGTGTTGCACGAGAAATTTCTAAAATGTATGAAACTTTTCACCGTGGAACAGCAGAAGAATTACTTGCATATTTTGAAGAAACACCTCCAAAAGGTGAAATTGTTATCGTAATCAGCGCTAAAACAAAAGAGAAAAAAAATGACTAAACTATCCATACAACTTGTAAAATACGGAGCATCTAAAGATGCTTTTGCTTTTAAAGAGCTTTCCATTAGCGAACCTTTAGAGGATGAAGTTCAAATTGAAGTAGAACGATTTGGTGTAAACTATGCCGATGTAATGTCTAGGGAAGGAAACTACCGAGAAGCTCCTCCTCTGCCTTGTGTTTTGGGCTACGAAGTCGTGGGAAAAGTAACAAAAGTAGGAAAAAACAGTCCTGCCAATTTAATGGGTAAACGGGTAGTTGCTTTTACCCGATTTGGTGGATATAGTCAGCTGGTAAATACCAAGCATTTCGCTGTTGCCATAATTGGAGATTACGACGGAAATAAAGCCTTAGCTTTAGCTACGCAATATGTTACGGCCTACTATATGGCTTTTGTTGCTACGACAATTCAAAAGGGAGACAATGTATTAATTCATGCCGCAGCTGGTGGAGTTGGAACGGCTTTGATTCAGTTACTGCGCAATAAAGGAGTTAATATTATTGCGAAAACAAGAAATACGGATAAAACGAAATACTTAAAAGACCAAGGTGTAAGTCATATTGTAAATTATACTGAAAGTGATTATTACAGGCAAGTAAAAGCAATACTTAAAGATCAACGTGTAGACGTTTCATTTAATCCTGTTGGAGGTTCAACCTTTAAAAAAGATTGGCAGTTATTGGGCTGTACTGGTGCACTAGTACTTTTTGGAGGCAGTGAACGTTCGGGTAAAAAATGGGGAACACTTTCTACTTTGAACTTTGTTCGAAAAATGGGCATTATTATTCCGATTACTTTAATGATGCGTTCGAAAAGCATTATTGGGATTAATATGCTAAAAGTAGCCGATTTTAAGCCTTTAACGTTACAATTCTGTTTAGAAGAGGTGGTGAAACTAGCTATCGAAGGTCAATTGGATCCACAAGTGGGCGCTGTGTATAACGCTAAAGAAATTAGTGAAGCCCATGAGTTTATAGGCTCTGGAAAATCGACTGGAAAGGTAGTGCTTGAATGGTAATATTTTGAAACCAAGAATTGTCATATTCGCCCCTTATCCAAAAGGAACAGCTCCTTCTCAACGTTTTCGTTTTGAGCAGTATTTGCCATTGTTGGAAAAAGACGGGTATGAAATCGTTTATGAAAGCTTTCTAACTAAAAAAACATGGAAACTACTGTATCAAGAAGGTGCATATCTACGCAAAGCTTTCGGTGTTTTAGGTAGTTTTTTTCGACGTTGGAAGTCTGTTTTTAATCTTCAAAAATCTGATGTAATTTTTGTTCACAGAGAAATGGCGCATATCGGTCCACCTATTTTTGAGTGGATCCTAGCCAAAGTACTCAAGCGAAAATACATCTATGATTTCGACGATGCGATCTGGCTGCCCAACTATAGTGAAAGTAACGCCAAAGTTCACCGACTAAAAGCGTATTGGAAAGTGAAGTTCTGCATCAAATGGGCGCAACAGTTAACCGTAGGAAATGAGTACTTAGCTGAATATGCGCGACCTTTCAATTCAAATATTACCCTTATTCCCACTACAATAGATTTAGAAAACCACCACAATTTAACGACAGAATACGAGCAAACACCAGTTGTTATTGGTTGGACAGGAACCCAAACAACTTTGCGCTATTTAGATGAAATTATTCCTGTATTAGTTGAGCTTGAAGAAGAATATGATTTTGTTTTCCGCGTCATTTCAAATGAAAAACCACAATTTGATTTAAAGTCTTTGGAGTTTGTTCCATGGAATAAAGCAACAGAAATTAAAGATTTAGCCAAAATTCAAATTGGGGTTATGCCACTTGTAGAAGATCAATGGTCGAAAGGAAAATGTGGATTTAAAGCATTGCAGTACATGGCGCTCGGTATCCCCACTGTTTTATCTCCTGTGGGAGTTAACACTAAAATAGTTAAAAATGGCGAAAACGGCTATCTGTGTTCTTCTGATGATGAATGGAAAGCACGCTTGGTAGACTTAATTACAAATTCTGACCTACGCAAGTCAATTGGACAAGCTGGAAGAAAAACAGTGGAGGAGGAATATTCTGTGAAGAGTACTTATAGAAAGTACCTAAGCGTTCTTGAAGGGCAATCACAGTAATTTAGAAGTCACATCAGTATTTAGGAGATTATTTTCGCAAACAATAATGCATTTTCTTGCTTGTTTTTAACTTAATTCTGCAAGTAAAAACAACTGCAAAAGCGACTATACATTACTAGCGTCTAGGTTTATTTTTAATTGAACACAAGCGCCTTCATCATCGTACAATTTTATTGAACCGTCCAGTTGCTCAATTAATCCATCTATAATAGCAATACCAAAAGAGTCACCCGCTCGAATTGTTTCCAAATCCTTTCCATAACCAACGCCATCGTCACAGTAAGTTAAGTTTAATGCATTTTTCTCTTTCTCTATTTCAATGCTTATATTCATTGGTTTTTCTTCCTTTCGGCCATGCTTCATGGAATTATTTACCAATTCTGTAATAATTAATCCTATTGGTATTAAAAAATCAATATTTTGTTCATAAACTACCGATTCTATACTTAATTCAATATTTCTACCTAAAATTAAAGGTCGAACAATTTGATCTAAATAAGTTTTAATCGAAATTTTATCAAAATCTTCTGTTCTATAAATAGCTTCATAAGCCATTCCAATTGAGTTGATTGCGTCTTCAATTTCATGGGTTTCAATCATTCCATTTTTATCTTTTAACCTAGATAAACTAAGCAAGAGCTGAAGGTTGTTTTTCACCCTATGATGAACTTCTTTTAAAAGCACATCACGTTCTTTGATGGCTTTTTTAAGTTGCATTTCAACCTTTTTTTCTTCTGTGATATCAACATGGCAACCTATGGCTCTAAGAGGTCTACCTTTTTCATCCCATTCAACAACTTTCCCGTTACATCTCACCCATACTGTACTACCATTTTTATGGTGATAACGCAATATAATATGGAAAGGAATTTTTCCTTTAGACCGAATATGGGCTTTGAATAAATCAAACATCCCTGGTAAGTCTTCTTTATAAACAATTTTTTGCCAAGCTTCGGGTCTATTTTCCATCTCCGATTCAGAATACCCGAACATTTCTTTGAATCGTGGACTAAGATACTCCTCATTCGTGACCATATTCCAATCCCAATAACCCGCTAAGGAACTTTCTAAGGCACTTTCACTAAGTAACCTAAGGTCTTCTGTTGAATTATATCTTTTCATTTAATTTAGCTATATCACTGTAATAGTCCTGGCGTTCTAAAAACTATTCCGCTATTACAAAACTTCTTTTATTGTTTAAATTTATTCCTTTTTTTTCTGATATAAAAAAATACAGAGGTATTTATGGTTCATTCGGAAAAATTTGTAAGCCCGATAAACACTATATTCACAATAAAAAAAACTTGTCAATAAGTACTTAAACGTAAATTTACTTTTCTGATATTTTTTATAACTGTTCGGCCACTATTGAAGGGTCCCATTCAACTTTTGCACACAATATTTTTCCTTGATCATTAATTTGAAATATTTCAACTCCTTGATATTTGATTGATTTATCGTTGTAACTCGTTCCTTCTGCCTTCCAATAGACATTCACGAAATCTTTTTCAATTTCAATGCTTTCCATGGTCATCGTTAAGTTTTTGAAAAAACGAACCACTCCTTTAAAGAAAATAGCCAATTGATCATGACCAACATAAGGGCGACTTCCAACAGGATCTTCGATGTAACCATTTTCGTCAAACAAATCTATCCACCCTTCTTGGTCTAATTGACTAATGGTCAAAAAGTAATTATCTATTGTAGTTTCTAAAATCTGATGATTTTCGGTATGCTTTTGATTACTTTGAGGAATAAAGTTTTCCTTTTCCATAATTAAAACACCTGCTTGTTTACTGTATTGGTAATTCGTTTTTAAGGTTAAATCATATTTTGCCTGATCAATTTCTTTAAATATAGGCTGAATGAATTTTCCTACAAGTGAAATTAAATCGTGACCTATTGAACCAAATGACTCAGCCCCAATAATACTTGATGTGAGCACATAATGCTGAAAGAAAAAATTCTTTAATGCCCGTTCAAATGTGGTAAAATGATTTACAATAGGCAGTAAAACTTTGTTTTCGTAGGGAAATTCTAATATTTGAACAATACTGTTGTTCTTGTTTTCAACAACCTTTAAAAATTTTTCAAATAATTTTTTTGATAAGCCAAACAACATATAAGCTTGTTGAGATTGTCCTCCACTTGCTCCTCTTAAGGCGACACGTAAAGGATGGTAATCTGCCAACACCATGTGCTCTAAAAGTAAGACATGATCTGCAAGATACATCAGTACATCATAGACCGCATTAAAATGTTGTTCAATCTCTACCCCCTTATTTTCAGGTTCTTCTAAAAATCGATCAATAACCTTAATTTCGTTTATTCCTATGTTGAACCATAACTCAGAAATTTGATGAACAATCATAAATAATTCATCTTCAGAATTAAAGTGATTTAATTCATTTAACTGAAGTAAACGAACAACATTTGGATAATCTATTAAGTCTTTTGATTCGCAAGGTTGATGTGTCAATTTTGATAAATTAAAATGCGCTCTTAGGTCATGGAATTGCTCATCAAGTCCAAGCTTAATTTTTTTGCTCAGATCAAAATAAGATGTACTGATCCTATCAATTGTTCTGGCGTGGTTTTTATCTAATAGCTTGAGGTATTCAATATTTTCAGAATAACCATCTTTAAATCCTTTATGATCTTCTGAAAAGCTACAACTGTTCAATAATTCGAACTGCATTTCTATTCCTTTAAGAATATGCGCTATCTTAACAGTATTTAGTGCTTCTTTCTTTTTAAGAAAACTACCTAATAAGTAGCTTGATAATTCTACAGAAGCAAATCCTGTTCGTAAACTGTTTGTATTCTCGATGAACAATGAACTTAATTCTTCAAAGTAGATATATAAATTATACGGTATTTTTTTCATTCAAATATAATTAACATTGTATCAGTGTATTATTTATTTTTTAAACTATTATTTATTTTCATTACCACTTTTCAAAAGAAATGAATGTGGTTTTAATTAAAATAAAATTCAAAGGATAAATAATTCTAATCTATTGATAAATAATTACATACGTAAATAAAATTATCTATCAATAGTTGAGTAGTTTCCGGATAAATATAATAAAGTTTCTTTAATACATGAGGTGATAAATACCTATATAAAAGCTAATGATGATAGTCGTTTCACTATCAAAGCAATATATTAATTATTTATTTCAATCAAGATCTTATCTATCTTTAAAGTCAGGAAGCATAAACAAACAAGCAAAACTTTAAATCAAAAAGTGAAAATCTTGTATTGATATTATTTAAAACTCCAATCAAATCCATCAATCTCCGAAACACAAGCAATCAACAAATCAATGCTTCTTTGAATATCTTCTTTATGTGCCATTTCAATGACTTGGTGTAAGTGACGTGTTGGAATAGAAATCGCTCCTGCGATAGATCCTCCTTCGGTCATACGCTGGATACCAGCAGTATCAGTTCCTCCAGCGGTAAGAATTTCAGGTTGCCATTTAATCTTGTGCTTGTCTGCCGTTTGCTTCATGTATTCAACCATTCGGTAGTCTGCAATCGTGGAAGCATCCATAATTTTAATGGCTGTTCCTTCGCCGAGTGAAGTGATTTTCTCATGGGCTGATGCTCCGGGTAAATCATAGGCGATTGTGGTGTCTAACCCAAATCCAAAGTCTGGATTGATGCGCAATGCCGCAACATTGGCCCCTCTGATTCCAACCTCTTCTTGAACGGTAAACACACCATAAACATCATACGGAACTTCCTTATTTTGGAGTTTTTTTAAAGTCTCAATCAAAATAAAAACGGCTAAACGGTTGTCCAAAGACTTTGAGTTAACACAATCTCCCATTTCAATAAAAGAACGTTCCCTTGTAATTGGATCTCCAATGCGAATTAATTTTTCAACTTCTTCTTTTGAACGTCCTGTATCAATGAAAAAATCTGTTGTTTTTGGATTTTTGGTGCGCTCTTCGGGTGACATTACATGAATTGGTTTAGCAGCCATTACGCCCACTATATCTTCTCTTCCATGAATAATTACACGTTGCGCAGTGAGTGTTTTTGGATCAAAGCCACCCAAGGTATGAAAGCGTAGAAAACCTTTGTCATCGATGTGTGTCACAATAAACCCTATTTCGTCCATGTGTGCACCAATCAGAACTCTTTTGTTAGATTTACCGCGTTTTATAGCGTAGATATTTCCCATGTTGTCGAGTTCTACCTCATCTACTAGTGGACGGACTTCATCTAGAATTAAATTTCTGATTTTTTGTTCATATCCTGGTGCTCCAGGGGCTTGACAAATGGCTTCTAAAAGTTTTAGGTTTAAACTCATGGTATTAAATGCTTGAATAAAAAAATGAATAAGTAGTTTAAAAGAACTTCGACTTCTTCTCTTCTCTGATTACTCTTTTCGGCAACGGATCAGAATTAATTTCTTTAATAAACTTACGTGTTCTATAAATATCAACAGCCAAGTATATTGCACTTCTCATAGATTGCTCATTGGCATCTCCTTTCCCCGCAATATCGAATGCTGTTCCATGGTCTGGTGAAGTTCTAACGATGGGTAGTCCTGCTGTAAAGTTTACACCATCTTCGAATGCTAAAGATTTGAAGCCTGTTAAACCTTGGTCATGATACATTGCTAAAACACCGTCAAAATTAGAGTATTGTCGACTTCCAAAGAATCCATCAGCTGGATAAGGTCCAAAAGTGATAATTCCCTCATCCATTGCTTTTTGAATTGCTGGATTAATTACCTCTGATTCTTCTGTTCCCATTTCACCTTTTTCTCCTGCATGTGGATTTAATCCCAATACAGCAATACGCGGACGAACAATTCCAAAATCCTTCTTTAAACTCTTGTTGAATTCTTTAATTTTCGCTAAAATTCGTTCTTCAGTAACATCTTCTATCACCTGTTTTAAAGGAATATGACTTGTTACTAAAGCCACACGAAGATTTCCAGATACCATCATCATCAAAGCATCTTCTTTACCTGATAAATCTGCTAAATACTCTGTATGTCCTGGAAATTTGAATCCAGCTTGATGAATGGTTTCTTTAGAAATAGGTGCTGTTACCAAAACATCTATTTTTCCATTCGCTAAATCTTGTGTTGCTTTTTCTAAAGAAAGAAAGGCATATTTTCCTCCTGTTTCATTGGCTTTTCCCAATTGAATATCAACCACTTCATTCCAACATGAAACAATGTTTACTTTTTTATCTAAAGCATCGGTTGCATCTGTAACCCTTTGATAATTGAATAAATCATCGTTTATGGCTTTTTTATGAAATGACAATGTTTTTGTAGACCCATAAATAATCGGCGTACAATCCATTAAAATTTCAGTATTACGCAATGCTTTAATAATTACCTCTGGTCCAATTCCATTAATATCACCTACAGATATCCCTACGCGTATAGGTTTTCTGTCTGTTTTTAAAATCAAACTTTCTTTTGGTCTCTTTTTCTGCATACTGTTTATTTTTACACCATATTCAAAAGGTGCTTATACAAAAATAACAATTGTTTGGAGAATAAAACCAGCTTATCAAAGTCTACATTCCTTTTGTCCTACGATATCGTGGTTTTTTGAAAAGATGTTGGTGTTTTTTCTTACCAAAATTATTCTTCTTTTTTGGTTCTGGAAATTTATAAATCAATCCAAAATGATGATGCAAATAGTCATATTCTACATCAAATACCTCTGGTAATAACCCTATTTTTCCTGTGGTTCTCCATTGAACACCTAGTCCTCCAACAATCATAATATTGAATCCTGCGCCTACATTTCCACTCAGCATATTTTGTGGCCATAAAGCCTCTCTTCCAGTATAGCCAACTCCGAGATAGACAAAGGGATCAAAAATTTGTTGTCGCATTAAAAAACCAAAACTGTATTTGAAGCTAGCATCTAAAGCAAATGCTTTTCCATGTAATGTTGTATCTTGATTTATAACTTTCCCTAATTGATATTCATTATAAGAGGCTAAAAAATCCAGACTCATTCCTTTTTTTAAGTAGATATCAAGGTTAATGGAAGATGGAAAAACAGGTAAGTTCCAAGAATCTTTATAGTTAATGATATGCTCTGTACGGTAGCCATCATCATCCATTATATTCCATTGTATACCTATCATCCATGCATATGGTTTTTTCTTCTTAAAGTTCTTTTGCGAAAACCCTATTGAACAGGTAAAAATAAACAGTAAAGTGAGTAGTATAATTCTCATATAGTTATGCCTTAGGTTATGTCTCTTCCTATGTAGTTAGCCAAATTAATAAAAAATAAGATAAGAACGAGAAGTGATAAAATGATTCCAATAAATATGAGCAAATTACCAATGTATTTACTTTTATTGGCCTGTTTTTCTCCTGAATGAGAGTAGGTCTTTATACCGGGCTGAGGTACTTCTTCTATCCATTGTTGATCAAAAGAATTAATTGCATCACTATTTACCCTTACCCAACTGTTTTGCTTATTTGTTAATAATGGCAATTCTTCAGTGTTGAATTGAAGCACTAAATATCCATCTTCATTATAAAGTCTGATTTTATCTTTTCGTTCATTAAAACCAAATGGAAAGTCTCCAATTACGTAAAAATCATTTCCAAATTCTTCGATAAACTTGTCCTTCTTTTTTGTTAATATCAAATAACTGTGAGGTAAAATAACAGTTCCTTTATTAATTTTAAAACTATGGTGGTCTTTGTCATCTTTTAAAATCCAGTGTGATAAATCTAAAGTATCCTCTGAAAGATTATATATTTCAATCCAATCTTCATATTTGGTTGTTTTAGATTGTGTAATATTTATTTCACTTAAAATGATTTTATTGAAGTAATAAGGTGCAGGTTTAGCTTTAAAAATAGGAGTGATTTCAATCGTGTTTGCAGTGCTGATCAATAACTGATTTGTTGATTCACTGGTATTGTTTTTCCAACCTACAAATTCGTAGTTTTCATCTGGAATTGCTTCGTAATAAAGGGGTATATTTTTAAAATATTGCCCTGAAAATTTTTCCGATATTTCAATTGAATTAAACTTTACTTTTCCTCCTTCTCCAACATTGATTTTCACTTCGAATGTTTCCCCTAAATCAAAATATTCCTTTAAATGATTTAATATGATATCGGGTCGTTTTTGAATAAAAGTTTGAAGTCTATCTATACTCCTATTGTACCGCAATTCTGTAATGTTCCACCTTTTTCTGTGATGTGTTATTTCAGTTGACCATTCATTGGTCATTTCAAATAATAATTTTTCAGCCTTTTCTGTCTTGAAATAAGTATTTATGGCGTCTGAAAAATAATTGATGTATTGATTTTTAATACTGTCATTGCTCAATAGTTGACGCAATAAAAGGGTGTATTCTGTTGGATATTGAATATTTGTATCAAGGTCCGAAGTGAACAGTTGGATTGAATTTTCCTTGTGTTTATTTTCATCAAAAATATTCAAACCCATATCGAGATCAAATAACACTGTTTTAAATGGTGTTTTTTTATTTACATCCTTGTATAGTCGTATGTTTGAAGCTGCATCTGAATTTCCAAAATAAGTTTGGATAATACTGTATTTTAGATAATCTTCAATATCAATTTCTTGTTGAACTTTAGCAATATCTTCCTTACTCAACTTTTCTTTTGAACCTATAAAACGAATTAGGTTTTGATAATCTTCTAAAGCACTTTTCGGTCCTTCTTTTACAACATTGGGTGGACGAATAATAGAAATATCTTTCTTGTTTATTCCATAATGGTCATGAATAAAATGTTCGTTTATTTTTTCTCTTAAACTATAAATTCCCCAGTATTTTCCATTGATATAAACTACAACAGGTCTATATTCTTGAAAAGCCACACCACTTTCTTTGGTCAATTGGGTAGAATAAGCGTCCCGAATATGAGCTCCTTGCATATCTCCACCTGCATTTCTCAAAACAAAATTTTTGTATTCGTAAAAAGGCAATTGCGGAAATAAAGGATATTGAAATCTATTGTTACCATATTTTTTTCTTGCATGAATAGCAAAGGATTTTTGCGGCATGCTTACGCTATATCCCCCAAATATTTTGATTCCTGCAGCTTGAGAAAATGCTTTTTTATTGTTTTCTATAAACTCAACTTGAATGGGTTTCTCTATTTTTTTCCAAAAATTAGCTCCTTTAAAAGGCAATTCTGTTTCTGCACAACACCCCATTTCATAAATTCCATCCAGGGAATCAAATAAATGAACAGGGTCTGTAATAATGGAAAATATGGGTAGGTTTTGCTGGCGTGATGTGATATATGTATGTGTGGTATAAATTGGTGCTTGGTCACCTTTATAAATGGCAAAAAATAGCGCAACATCACCATTGATTTGAATATTTCCATTGACTTTTGTTGAGGCTTTATTGGGTGTAGTTCCATCTTGAGTGTAATAAACCGAATACTCTTTGGGAATATCAACAGCAATACTTTTCAAATCAGGATAATTTCCTCCTACTGGCGAAAATACCACTTCATCTTGCCCAAAAGCTAAGCAATGAAAAAAAAGAAATAAAGTGAGAAATACCCGCAATTTTTATAACATTAGTGCAAAAGCAATTTGTTTATAAAAATAGTAAAATTGACTAGCGTTGAATGAGTAGACGTTGATATTTATTGATCAAATTCCCCGCCTCATCTTCTGCAACAATGATGTAGAAGTAATCTCCTTCTTTTACAGGTACACCTTGTTGATCTAAACCATTCCATCTAAAGTTAGCATCGTTGGTTGAATAAACGATGTTTTGTTGATTGTCCATCACTGTCAATTGGAAAGACTTAAGGTGTTTACACTCAATGAAAAGTTCATCATTTCGACCATCTCCATTTGGGGTAAACACATTCGGTAAGCTTCCTATCTCTCCTGTAATTTGAATATTCACTTCAATATTTCTTTTACTTTCTTTTTGACCAGATTGAACCGTTAAAACAACATTATAAACACCAGCTTCAATATAGAAATGTTCCGGATTTAAAGTTCTGTCATAAGTTCCATCTCCGAAATCCCATAAAACTTCAGCAGCATTAGGAACATCATGAGCAGCGAACTTCACATATTGATTTTCTTGTTTAGTGATTTCTATATTCACCTTACTTAAATCAACATTTTTCTCTTCTTTTGAAAAAGTATTTTCTTCTATTTGATCAGAATCTGTTTCTTTAGGTTGTGTATATTCAACAATTTGCTCTTTATCTTGGTCTTGTATATAGGCCATTTCTTCTTCCTCAACAATAATAGTAGATTGCTTATTTGAATTAGGTGTATTGTTGTTCTGAGCTTCATCAATAAATTGATTTTCTATTGTTGAATCATCAATCGTTCTATTTTGCGTGTTTTTTTCAACAAAGTTACGCGCTGAAATTGTAGAATCAATAGTGTTTTCTTCTGTTTCAATAACTTTTTCAATATTATTCTGTTCTAAACTATCTTTCGTGTTGATTTCTGAAACAGCTTTATTTTCTTTTTGAACCTTGTTATTATTTACAATTAATACTGTACCCACAGTAATTGCTGCAGCTACTGAAGCTCCAATAATAATTTTACCCACAAGACCGATAGAAGACCCCACGCCAGTTGCAGTACCCACGCCACTAATACCAGCTTGGATACCATTCCATAGGTTAGGATCTACCTTTGCTTGGTAGTTTCCTAATTCCTTTTGGAATAACTCTTCTATTTGATCTTTATCTTTCAATATTGTATTTTTTTAATGTCTTTCTCAGCACAGATTTAGCTCTTGAATATTGCGATTTTGAAGTACTTTCGGTGATGTTTAATTGTTCTGCTATTTCTTTATGACTGTAACCTTCAATTGCAAACATGTTAAACACAATTCTATATCCATCAGGCAATTCTTGAACAATTTCCATCAGGACTTCTGCTTGTAAACGTTCTACTGCATCGCTTTTTTGAACAATTTCAAAAGGGGAATCATCCAATTCAACATTAGTTTGTTCCTTTTTATACTTTCTGATTTGATCTAACGCAGTGTTTACTATTATTCGTCTAATCCATCCTTCCAAAGAACCTTTGTGTTCAAATCGATGAAGATTTTTAAATACCTTAATAAATCCGTCTTGAAGAACATCTTCTGAACGTTCTTTATCTTTGATATACCTCATTGCTACCCCCAACATTAAAGGGGAAAAACGATCAAACAACTTTCGTTGTGCTTCAGCGTTTCCAGAAATACATTTCTGTACAAGAGTTTCATCATCCATTTTTACATCTCGAATAATAGACTACAATATTACATAAAAGGTTGCAGCAATAAAAAAAGCCTGTTATTTTTGAACAACCAAATAACATACATGAAATTATCCCAGCTTAGTATTCTGTTTATTCTTCTTTTCATTCACTCATTTGTTCAAGCAAATCCCCTTAAGGTGGGTTCGTGGATGGGGAACCTAAATTTACAAAACACACATGAATTAATTTTTCAATTTGAAGTTGATCCCAATCAAAAAATAACCATTAAAAATGGTGGAGAAATAGTCGAAATGAAAGATTATCAAATTGAAAATGATAGCATTAAATTTTACTTTACTAATTTTCCTAACTATTTAATTTTTAAGGTTGATCCTTTAAATGAGAATAAATTATCTGGCTATTTTGTAAATCCAGACAGGAAAAAACATTCACGAATAGAGTTTAAAGCTTTTTTTGTTGATGATACTCCTGTAATAGATATTAGGTATAAACATGAAAATTTCGATGGTAAATGGCAGGTTACTTTTAATCCCAATACTGAAGATCAATATCCTGCAATTGGAAAATTTGAACAAGTAAACAATAAGATAACAGGAACATTTTTAACCGAAACAGGTGATTATCGTTTTCTGAAAGGAACAGTAATAAATAATGAATTAAAGCTCACCAGTTTTGATGGAGCCCATGTGTTTTTATTTACAGCTCACTTAATTAATGACACTTTAAGAGGAGAGTTTTTATCTGGAAATCACTGGAAAACCGATTGGATTGGTGTGAGAAATAATGATTTTACATTAAAAGATCCAGATTCATTAACTTATATGGTAAAGGATGACTTTAAATTTCAATTCAAAAATTTAAATGGACAAAACTATGTTTATCCAAATCAGCAGTTAAAAGGTAAAGTGGTGATCGTGCAAATTCTTGGAACATGGTGTCCTAACTGCCTAGATGAAACTAAATTTTATAATGAATTATATGATCAATTTCATAATGATGGATTAGAAATTATAGGCGTTGCCTATGAATCTCCTGAAAATTTTGAAGATCAAGTAGAACGTATACAACGCTATATTGACAATAAATCAGTTCCTTATCCAATCCTTGTGGGTGGAAGAGCTTCTAAGACAATTACTTCAAAAGATTTCGATATGTTAAACAAAGTAAGTTCGTTTCCTACCTCTATTTTTATCAACAAAGACGGTGAGGTAGTTAAAATACATACTGGATTTAACGGACCAGGAACAGGAGAAATTTATGAGGAATACAAAATAGAAACCATTCAAATGATCAATAGATTATTGATTGAATAACAGATAGAAAAGTACAGAAGAATGTTTTCTATTCTCGATTAAACCAAATTGATTTTATTGACTAATTGTTCTTTATAAGAACCTCCGATAGGAATGAGCTTTTTATCTTTTTCTAATTGAAGATTTGGATATTCAATAGAAGCTATTTTATCTAACCTAACGATAAATGAACGGTGAACACGAATGAAATTTGTATCTCCTAATTTTTTATCAATATCCTTCATTGTTGAATGAATGGTATATCTTTTATCTAAGGTATTGATGACCACATAATCTTTTAAAGCCTCAACAAAATAAATATCCTTTGTATTTAATTTTACGAGTCTTGAGTTTGATTTCACAAAAATAAAATCTTGTGTATCCTTACCTTCTACGATTGAATAAAGTAAATCACGTTCTTTCTCCACTTCTTTTTCTTTTTTATGCTTGTATAAAGCCATTTCAATAGAAGTGTGTAAATCTATTTCTTTAAAAGGTTTAATAATGTATCCATAAGGTTCTGTGATTTTAGCTTTGGCTAAAGTAGCTTCATCTGCGTAAGCAGTTATGAAAATCACTGGTATATTATGTTCTCTCCTGATGATCTCAGCAGCCTCAATACCGTTCATATCTCCTTTAAGCATGATATCCATCAAAACAATACTTGGTCGCTCCTCAGAAGCCAATTGTATAGCTTTTTCTCCAGTGGCAGATGCACCAGAAATTACATATCCTAATCTTTTGAGACTGTGTTGAATATCTTTTGAGACAATAGACTCATCTTCAACGACTAATACCTTAATTTTTGACATACTCTTATATTGCGTGGTTACAAATTTAAGTAATTCTAACAAATGAATATCCTTTATTCAGCTATGAAATTACAAATTACTTCGATAAAGCCCTAATAATTTAGGATAAAATGATTAGTGGTCAAGCCATTACAGCATTTTAAAAGCCTGTTTAAAGAAAGTAGGATTTTTCTTTTTAAATTCCTAATTCAACTTTTTTATTCAAGAGTTTAAATAAAAATAAGAAAAGAAATTTTTTAAAAAAGCCTTTACTATTATTATAGTACTGTTAATACGGTGCATTACTTTCTTCACTTTTTCTTGTTATCCAAGTTGTAAACATTTTCTGTATGCTTATGAACATTTAATATTTTCTTAAACTGTTCTTTTATAAGCTTTTTGCAGGGTTATAAACAATGTTGTTAATAACCAATAACTGAATAAGTTTATTTCATTTTAAAAAATTTTAAGCTCATTTTCATTGTTGATATCTAGATGTAAAATGTAATAACTTACTATTGTTTTTCTCATTTGTATTTTGGCTTGTAAAAAATTATGTGATAAGCAAGACAAACTTATTGAATTCAATTAACATTTATTTTTCGAATTGTTCATAACCCTGTCAATAAGTATATTTTAAAAAGCAATGGTATCAAGGCTTTAAGAATTGCTAAAAAAGTAGATGTTCATAATTCAAACCGATTGTTAATTACGTAAATTTGTAAAAAACTAATATTATGACAACAACTGAAATTATCCCAATTGGTGCTGATCATGCTGGTTTTCAGATGAAAGAAGCAATTAAAACGTATTTCACAGAACGTGGCTATAATTTTAAAGATTATGGAACTTATTCGGAGGACAGTATAGATTATCCAGATTATGGTCATCCAGTTGCCCAACACGTAAGCGAAAATAAGGATACTTTAGGGATTGTAATCTGTGGAAGTGGGAATGGTATTAACATGACTGTTAACAAACACCAAGGAATTAGAGGTGCACTTTGTTGGAAAGAAGAACTTGCAGAATTGGCCAGGCAACATAACGATGCCAATATCATTGCACTCCCTGCTCGATTTGTGTCTATTGAAGATGGAATTAAAATGGTTGAAAAATTCTTAACAACTAAATTTGAAGGGGGTAGGCATCAAAACAGAGTGGAGAAAATTTCTTGTGGACGCTAATGAAATAAAGATAAAAGCTTGTAGGATATTTACTCTACAAGCTCTAAATCCACCTGTTTTTTAAACATATCAACACCGATAACTTTAACCTTAACCTGATCTCCGAAATTAAATTTATCACCCGTTTGACGACCTACAATTTGAAATTTATCATTATCAAAATAATAATTATCATCGGGTAAAGATGACATTGTTATCATTCCTTCACAATAGTTGTCATTCATTCTTACAAACATTCCAAAGTCCGCTAATCCTGATACTGTTCCTTCAAACTCCTCTCCTACTTTGTCTTCTAAGAATTTTGCTTGAAAATATTTATTAGATTCTCTTTCAGCGTCTATGGCTTTTCTTTCTTGTGCAGAAATATGTTCACTAATTTCATTGAGCTTATTACCGTAACTTTTCTGACGATGATTTAATTTGTCTTGTAAAATTCTGTGTACCATTAAATCGGCATACCTACGAATAGGTGAAGTAAAATGACCGTAATAATCAAAAGCCAATCCGTAATGTCCTATGTTATTGGTTTGATAATTTGCTTTAGCCATAGAACGAATAGCCATGGATTGAATTAATCCATATTCAGGAGTGTCTTTAATTTTCTCTAATAAACCATTGATTTTTTTTGCAACATTTTCAATATTTTCAAACTCCAAATCATAATCAAACTTATTGATAAAAACAGAGAAGGTTTTTAATTTTTCTATGGCTGGTTTATCATGACAACGATAAATAAACTGGTTATTAGAACCTTTATCACCAGGAAGTTTACCCACAAATAATGCAACCCTTTTATTGGCCAACAACATAAATTCTTCAATCAGTTTATTGGCGTCTTTTGATGTTTTTTTAACCACTCCTGTTGGGTAACCTTCATCGTTAATTAAAAAACTTACCTCCTCAGATTCAATAGAAAGTGCACCATTTTTCATCCTGTCTTTTCGGATGATCTTGGCCAACTTATCTAATCCTAATATGGCTTCTTTTTGGACCTCACTTTTTCCTTCAATTACTGCTTGTGCTTCTTCGTAGGCAAAACGCTGATCCGAATGAATAACCGTTTTACCAAACCATTCTTTTATCACCTTTCCTTTTTCATTCAGTTCAAAAACAGCTGAAAAGGCATATTTATCTTCGTTTGGTCTTAAGGAACAAGCCATATTAGATAGCTGTTCTGGCAACATAGGAATTACGCGGTCTTCTAGGTAAACAGAATTTCCTCGCTTGTATGCTTCATCATCCATCGGTGTTCCAGGACGTACATAATGACTAACATCAGCAATATGAACTCCTACTTCAATGTTTCCATTTTCCAAGACCTCATAAGACAAAGCATCATCAAAATCTTTTGCATCAAATGGGTCAATAGTTAAAGTCAGTTTATTACGTAAATCCCTACGTTTTTTTATTTCTTCAGGATCTAAATCCATTCCCACTTTTTCCGCTGCTTCAATTACTTCTTGAGGAAATTTAATTTCAAATTCATTTTTAAAGAGAATGGACAACATTTCTGTGTCGTTGTTTCCTGGCATTCCTATTACCTCAACTATTTCACCAAAAGGATTAGCAACCCCCTTAGGCCAATTGGTAAGTCTACCAATAGCTTTTTCTCCAGATTTAGCCCCCTTTAATTTTTCCAAGGGGATGTACAGGTCTACGTTAATTTTATTATTGTCGAGGATTAAAAAAGCAAATTTATTTCTCACATCTAATGTTCCAACAAATTGTGTTGTTTTACGATTGATGATTTTAGTAATTGCTCCTTCTGTTTTATTCTTTTTTTGACGGATAATCTCTACCTCAACAGTATCGCCATGTAAGGCATTTGCAAGGTTTTCGGGTTGTACATAAATATCACCGTTTAATTCTGGTACCATGATATATGCTGCTCCTCTTGCTGTTGAATCTACAGTTCCTATAAATGTAGTAGAATAATTTTCATTAATGATAAAGTACCCATTCTGAAATTCATTTAAGAATTTATCGTTTTTAAGATCTTTAAGTATTGATAAAACAAGTTTTCGCATGTTTTTATCTGTGATTTGTAGGATAGCACTTATTTCTTTGGCTGTATATTTTTGATCAGGTTGTCTTTCAAATATCTTTCTTATGGCTCTTTCTATTCCTTTTTTTTTGAATTTCTTTTTTGACATGTATTACATTTTCGTTCAAAGATATATTAATTTAAACTCTAATTTTAATTCTAATATTATCTATAAGTTTAATAAACGATTTTATTTCTAAGAATTACAATTTTTCTTAGACTTTTTTAGAATGGTTATTAATTCGTAGTTTTGTTTAAAACATTAATAAAATGAATAAGAATATAGAAAAATTATTGAATGAACAGATTGAGAAAGAATATTCCTCAAGTCAACTCTATTTATCAATGGCTTCTTGGTCAGAAAATCAAGGGTTTAATGGAACTGCTTCATTTTTATATAAGCACAGTGATGAAGAGCGTGAACACATGTTGAAATTGGTTAAATTTATCAATGAAAGAGGTGGTGTGGCTGTTATTCCGGCAATTTATAAGCCAGATGTAAGTTTTGATTCAATGGAGAAAATTTTTAAAGCCTTATTGGAGCACGAAATGTTGGTTACTGAAAGTATCAATAATATTGTTGATGCATGCTTGAAAGAAAAAGACTACAGTACACATAATTTTATTCAATGGTATGTCTCTGAGCAACTTGAAGAAGAAGCACTTGCACGTCATATCTTAGATAAATTAAGATTGATCGGTAATGATAAAGGTGGGTTATATCTTTTTGATAGAGATATGGAAAACGCAAGTATTTCCGCTGATACCATTAACAACGTGCAATAATTGTTCTGCTACTACTACTACTATTTGAGACATTATTTAAATGAATAAAAACTTCTTTTTAAAAAGATTTTTACTGTATGTGATTTTTGTTAGCACCAGTTTTATATTGCATGCTCAAGATCACATACAGTTTAAGAATTATACCATTAACGATGGTTTATCCCAAAGTTCAGTTTCTTGTATTATTCAAGATCAACTGGGTGCACTTTGGTTAGGTACACAAGATGGAATCAATAGGTTTAATGGAAAAAATTTCGAGGTTTTCTCAGCTGACCAAGGCTATGATATTTCTAATGGATACATCAATACCAGTTTTACAGATAGAAATGGAAATATGTGGTTTGGAACTTATAATGGATTAACTAAATATAATCCACGTTCGGTTAAATTTTCATCTTTTCAAGTAAAATCACAACAACGCCTCGAAATTCAATCTATTGCTGAAGATACTTATGGTCATCTTTGGATAGGTACTGCTTTTGGTAGAATTTTTAAATTTGATACAGACAGTCTTAAGTTTGAATTGATAGATGATACAATATTTGATTCTAGAATAATTGACATTAGAAGTAAGGATAATGAACTTATTATTGTAAGTGAATTTGAAGGAGTATTAATTACGGACTTTGCTTTTAGAAATAAAAAAGTTATTCTACCAAATATTAATAATAAAGAAGACTTTATTACTAACGGACTGATAGAATCACCTGAACATGAGATTGTTATTTCTACAAATGAAGGTGTTTTTTATTATGATAAAAACAGCAATTCCTTTCATATATTAGACCATCTATTCTCTCATTTGAGAGATGTGAATATTATTGATGCTATTTATCTTTCTCCTGATCGTTTATTTATTGCCAGTGAAAATTCGGGATTATTTCAAATTTCTAAAGATGAAAAGGATAGTGTAGTGGTATTGAATTATTCGGCAGATATTTTTCAAAAAGGTTCTTTAATCTCGAATAAATTAAGTGGATTATTTAAAGATAATCAAGGCGTTATTTGGATAACTTCACAACGTGGATTGAGTAGTTTTAATCCTGAATTTATTGGTTTTAAAGGTGTAGGAACTTCTGCAGATCTAAGTAAAGGTCTACCATCACAAAATATTTGGGGATTTGCTGAATCTAAAAACCAAAGGTATTTATACATCGCAGCAGACCATGGTGTTTCTAGTTTTGACCGAACAACACATCATTATTATCATTATTATCGTAGTTCTCAAGAAAACGATGATCATACCACATTAACTATTGAGGTTATTGATGAAAACATATTGTTGGTGGGGTGTATCGATGGTTTATATGAATTGGTTATTGATTCCGATGATCCAAATCAATATACATTTACCAAATTAATTCATGCTGCAGATATTCAGCGCGGATTTGACCTTATTTATACTATTCAACCTTATACGGAAGAACATACGTACCTCATTGGTACAAGAGCAGGTGTTATGTTATTTAATTACAAAGAGCGTTCATTCCATTATTTATTTCATCGACCACAAACTGAAAACACCATTAGTCCAGGACCCTGTCGTTTTGTGTTTAGA
Organism: Brumimicrobium sp.; assembly: GCF_048268645.1. Lineage (NCBI taxonomy): Bacteria > Pseudomonadati > Bacteroidota > Flavobacteriia > Flavobacteriales > Crocinitomicaceae > Brumimicrobium > Brumimicrobium sp. The sequence continues at coordinate 380,475 of NZ_JBLWVE010000001.1, forward strand.
AAAGATGATAATTTTTATACCTCACCTTCTTCGGGAGGTTTGTTTCAAATTAAGTTTGAAAACGATGAATTAAAAGCATTTGCGCAACACGAATTTTCACCACTTAGTAAAGCTACAAGCGCTTATTTTTCCGATGTTTTTCAAGCCAATAATAAAGAGTTTTGGTTTGGTACAATGGGCGATGGTTTGTTTAAATATAGTATTGAAACAAAAAAAGTAATTAGGTATGATAAATCTAAAGGCTTACCCAATAATGTTATTTATGGTGTTGAAGCAGTCGAATTAAATCCTTTATATATATGGTTATCAACAAATAAGGGTGTAGTAGCACTGAATACTAAAGAAAACTTATTTTATACCTTTTCGGAGAAAGATGGATTAATGAGTAATGAACTAAATCTAGGCGCTAGTTTTTTATCCCAGAATGGCGAAATCTACTTTGGAGGAATCCAAGGTTTTAATTATGTTAAACCTTCTGAAGCTTTTCAAATCAATAAAAATATAAGGGTTTATTTCTCTGGTATAGAAGTAGAAAATGTACCTGTATTTCCTGAACAAGATGGTATTTTATCACAAAGTATTGCGTTTACAGATCGAATCACCCTTCCTTATAATAAACGAAGTTTAAAATTGCGGTTTTTCGCCAATGATTTAAGTAATCCAGACCGAATTGAGTATAAATATGTAATGTCTGGAGATGATGAAGTTGAAGAAGTTTTAGGTTCTACTAATGAACTACGATTTACCAGCATAGCACCCGGAGTTTATGAATTATATATTTATGCCAGAACAACGAATGGTAACTGGAATAAGTATCCTGCTCGTCTTACTATAGAAGTTGAAAGACCTTTCTGGATGAAATGGTGGTTTTATGCGATCTTTATTGTGGTGGTGACATTGTTTGTTATTTATCGTGTACGAAAAAGTATAGACAAAGAAAGAAGACAACAAGTACGTTTGGAAATGAAAATTGCTGAAAGAACTAGAGAACTAAGAAAGAAAAATGAGAAAATTCAACAACAAAAAAGTCGCTTAATATTGCAAACGGAAGAACTAGAAAGAGAAAAAGAAAAATCTGAACGACTATTGAATAATATTTTACCTAAAGAAACAGCCAGTCAATTAAAAAAAGATGGACGGTCTGCAGCACGTAGCTTTAGTAAAGTATCGATTATGTTTACAGATTTTGTTGGTTTTTCAAAAATAGCAGAAGAAATGTCTGCAAAAGATTTGGTCTCTATTTTAGATAGGCATTTTAGAAAATTTGATGAGATCATTGAAATAAATGACCTTGAAAAAATCAAAACAATAGGAGATGCCTATATGGCCGCGGGTGGGGTTCCCATTCGTAACAAAACTAACCCTATCAACACGGCTTTGGCTGCTGTGCAGATTAAATCTTATATGTTAGAACATAAGAATGCACAAATTAAAGCAGACCTACCATATTGGAAATTACGCATCGGAATTAATACAGGTCCTGTATCCGCTGGAGTAATTGGTACAAAACGTTATGCATATGATGTTTGGGGAAATACAGTAAACCGTGCACAACGTATGGAAGAATTGTGTGAACCCGGAAAAATAACCATCACTCAAGATACTTTTGACCATATTGAACCTTATTTTTTATGTAATAAAATTGGTAAAGTAAGGGCCAAAAGTGGAATCAAAATTATGACTTACGAAGTGGTTTCCATAAAACCTGAGCTTTCGGTGGATGGCAAAGGTATAGAACCTAATGAATCTTTTCATAAATTGGTTAACCTTCACCACTTTAGTAAAATTAATTACTACAAAGCAGAACGATTTATTCTTTCAAAACTTAAAAAAGAATTAAGTCCAAAGTTACATTATCATTCTCTTGAACATTCAATTGATGTAACACGACAGGCGGAAAGAATTGCAATTGGTGAGGGAATTACTGATGAAGATTTGTTTTTATTGAAATCAGCAGCTTCATATCATGATGCAGGATTTGTAGAACAATATGAGAAAAATGAGCCCATTGGGGCTAGGATGGCTGCAGAAATTCTTCCTAAATTCGGATATACAGAAGCACATATTGAGCGTATTAAGGAGTTAATCTACGTGACTTCTGTTCCGCATAAACCAAAAAACAATTTGGAAGAAATTATTTGTGACGCTGATTTAGATTATTTAGGGCGTGATGATTTCCATGAAATTGCAGATCGACTGCGCATGGAGCTTCGAGAACATGGAAAAATTGATAGTGATCGAATGTGGGATGAAATGCAAGTTAAATTCTTGTCGCAGCACAGGTATTTTACCAAAACATCTATAGATACACGTTTGGCTAAAAAACTTCAAAATTTAGAAGAGATAAAAGAAAAACTTAAGACTTATGATTACAAAGATTAAAACCTTTGTATCTAGAGTATTTTAACTGCGTTTAAACGAGGTATTAAATACTTTTTTGGTAACTAGTATACACATGATCAAAGGAAGTGCGTATAGCTTATTTTCTTCCCTTATTTAAGTTTTTTAAATTTATTGAAACAAAAAAAAGACCGTATTGAACGGTCTTTAATTTTTTGAATGTTATTTATTTATGAAAACAAAATACTACTTCCGTAAGGTGTTTCAATTGGATTCACCACGAGTGTAGGAATTTGAGCATCATTAGTAATCATATATTGTTCATAGTTTGAACCGAAAGCTCCTAGATAGTTACTTTTGTTTTGGTTCATAATAGCGATTAAATCAGCGTCTTTTTCAACCGCCAATTTCACTACTTCTTTATCAAAACCATTGCTTGGGGCTAAAGTTGCAGTCATTTCAATTCCACGTTCTTCAAAGAAACGTTTAGAAAATAAAATATTGGCGGTTACTTTATTTTTCAAGAATTCATCGGTTTCATTTGGTGTAATGACATGAACTCTAGATTTAAAGTATTTAGCCATAGAAGCAACAATCGCTAACTTTTGTTTGGTTTCTCTATGTAAGTCTAAAGGAACTACGATATCATCATATCCACTTTCACCAACTGATTTCAATTGTACAATAATGAATGGAACTGTTGAATGGGTAACTACTTTCAAAGCATGTGATCCAGCAATGTGTTGCCATCCTGAAGCACCATGAGTTCCCATGAAAATTAATTCTGCGTGATGTTCTGCAGCAAAATCTCCAATATCCTCAAAGATATTTCCTACTCTAACTTTAGGAATCAACTCAATTTTAGAACTTTTATGTGCTTCGACAATTTCTTTTAGTTTACTTTCTGCTTGAGAAATGTCTTTGTTTTTTGAAACAACATGAAGAACGTAGATCTTAGCACCTACTACTTTTGCAGTAATAATCGCATGGTTTAAAGCGGAATCTGCAACCTCTGAAAAATCGTGAGGAACGATAAAACTTTTGTCGGACATAATTAGTATATGGTTTATATAGTCTACTGCAAAAATACACAATTGTTTCAAGCAGTTACAATTTTTAGCAGTTCAATATAATTATTTATTTTGAAATAGACTTATAATCAAGAATTAAATTTAGGCATAAAAAAACCCTTAACTTTAATCGTCAAGGGTTCTTTGAGGTCCCGAGCGGATTCGAACCGCTGTAGATGGTTTTGCAGACCACTGCCTAGCCACTCGGCCACAGGACCATTTTATAGGACCGCAAATATACTAATTATTTTTCTTCTAAAAGGAATAATCTTTAAAAACAATAAGTGTCCTATAAAAATTGAAATCTAATTCGTTAGTTCTCAATGATAATTGCTACATCATCGACATCTCCACCTATAGGGGGACAATGTTTAATAACTTTAACTTTTGATGAATGTATACCTTTGATCTCTTGTTTCAAACGTTGCGAAATACGGTACCCAACATGTTCAATTAACTTTGACCGAATGGCCATTTCTTCCCGAACAATCGAGTTAATAGCAACATAATCTATAGTGTCTTCTAATTCATCAGAAGAAAAAGAAGCTGTAAAATCAGTTGTAATTGAAACATCAACCGTGTAGTGTCCACCGATTTTTCCTTCCTCATCTAAACAGCCATGAAAAGCATATAGCTTTATCCCGTTTACTTCAATTGTATGTTTCATTCTCAATTGTTCTTTTGAAAGTTATGCCTTTAGTCCTTTGATTGTTGGAATGTTATTTTTCATTCTAGATAAACTTTCCTCTTTTCCTAAAAGAGCTGCTATTTCAAACATACTCGGTCCCATTCCTTTTCCTGTTAAAACTAAACGAAAGGCAGGAAGAACTTTACCAATTTTTTGTTCCTTCTCTTCCAAGAAAGCTTTAAAACTCTTTTCAATGTTTTCAGCATCAAAAGTGTTTAGAGCTTCTAGTTTATTGGACCACTCCAACATTAATTCTTCGGCCAGTTCATTCCATTTTTTAGCTACTGTTTTTGCATCAAATTCTATTGGATTTTCAAAAAGGTATTTTCCTTCTGTATAGATATCTTCAACAAATGTAGCGCGTTCCTTCATTAATACACACGCTTGCTCTAAATAAGCATCTGCTACATTTTGCAATTCAGAACCTGTTTTTTCACGCAACATTTTTGCCAATGTAGTAGGAGACTCTGCACGCAAATATTGTTGTTGAAACCAATTGGTCTTGTCAGCATCAAATTTTGCTCCTGCCTTACTTACTCTTTCTAATGAGAAAGCTTCAATCATTTGCTCTAGTGAAAATATTTCTTGTGTCGTTCCTGGGTTCCATCCTAAGAACGCTAGCATATTAATAAATGCACCTGATAGATATCCTTTCTCTCGGTATCCTGAATACTTCTCTCCATCGGCTGCAATCCAGTCAATTGGAAAAACGGGAAAGCCTAAACGGTCTCCATCCCTTTTAGAAAGTTTACCATTCCCGTCAGGGCGTAACAAAAGAGGACAATGTGCAAATGTAGGAGCTTCCCATTCAAAAGCTTCATACAATAAAACGTGTAAAGGAGCTGATGGCAACCACTCTTCCCCACGAATTACATGCGTAATTTTCATGGTATGGTCATCTACAATGTTGGCCAAATGATAAGTAGGCATCCCATCACTTTTATACAATACTTTATCATCCAAATTATTGGTGTTGACCACAACCCAACCTCTAATTTTATCTTCAAAACGAACATCTTCATTACGTGGCATTTTGAAACGAATCACGTAAGGATCTCCATTTTCTAATCTTTTTTGAACTTCATCTTCTGGTAAAGTCAATGAGTTTTGCATCGATGACCTTGTTACAGAATTGTATTGCCAGTTCGGCATTTTCATTTGTTGCGCTTGCTTACGCATTTTGTCTAAATCTTCTCCCGTGTCGAAAGCATAATATGCTTTTCCGTTCTTAACCAGTTGCTCAGCATAAGGCTTGTACATTTCCTTTCTCTCGGATTGTTTGTACGGACCATAATCTCCACCAACACCCTGGCCTTCATCAGGAGTAATTCCGCACCATTTTAGCGCTTCTAAAATGTACTCCTCTGCTCCTTCTACAAAACGATTTTGGTCTGTATCTTCAATACGAATAATGAACGTACCATTATGTTTTTTAGCAAATAAATAATTGTATAAAGCGGTACGTACTCCACCCATATGAAGTGGTCCTGTTGGAGATGGTGCGAACCTAACGCGAACTGACTTATCTGACATAATCTTCTTAATTTTTAGGCAAAGATAATTGATTCCTTAGCCTTTATCCATTCTTCCTTCAAAAAAGAGTCTTATTTTATGTTTTTTTCTTTTTTTATACCTTAAAATGCCTAACGCCTATTTTGTTTTTTGATTTTTCGACGGTCCAATAGCAACATATCTCGCTTTTATCCGTTGATTATACCTGTATTAGTCCTACAATTCGTAATTTTATAGTTACATTATCTTTTGGTATTAATTACAGTGTAGAATGGGAACTTTTGATGATTTATTAACTCAGGTAGATGCGTTTATTCGTAAATACTACAAAAACTTAATGATTAAAGGGCTTTTGCTCTTTTTTATCATTTTCCTTTTTACTTTTTTAATTGTTTCAGGCCTTGAATATTTGGGACATTTTAACTCATTGATACGTGCGGTTTTATTCTTTTCCTTTCTTGCTTTGAACTCATACGTGTTGATTAAATATTTTATTCTTCCCGTCGCTAAATTGTTTTCTTTTGGCAAACGAATAAACAGATACCAAGCAGCCCAAATTATTGGTGATTTTTTTCCTCAAGTTAATGACAAACTATTGAACACGCTCCAGCTTCGTGATGCTACCGAAACAAATCCTCAGAATATTGAACTTATTCAAGCAAGTATACAGCAAAATGCGAGTCAACTGAATAATCTTACCTTTTCTTCTGCCATAGATTATTCTGCGAATAAAAAATTCTTAAAGTATTTTGTTCCGATTTTGTTGACCGTTGTTTTAATCGGAATTATGGTACCCAATTATTTTACTGAAGGTACTCAAAGATTAATCAAATACAATCAGGTTTTCGAAATCGCACCAGATTTTACTTTTGAATTGCAAAACGAAAATTTAGTCATAGAAGAAGGAAACGAAATAGAAATTAAAGTTTTACTCACCCCTCTTCCTGGGAAAGCATTACCTGACCGTGTTTATTTAGAAAGTGATGAAGGTACTTTTCTAATGAATAAAACAAGCAATAATGAAGCTGCTTATACCCTTAAAAACTTAAATAAAGATTTATCGTTTAACTTTAAAGCGACAAGAGCACAATCAGAACAACATTTAATTAAAGTTGTTAAACGTAGCTCTTTAGGTCATCTAAAAGTTGATATAACTTATCCCCAATACCTAAATCGTGCTAATGAAACAATAGAGAATCCTGGAGATTTAATTTTACCTGATGGAGCAAAACTTACATGGAATGGTTTAACGAAGAATTCTAAATCATTATCTGTTGTGCTTTCAGATTCCATCTATGAATTCATCGATAATCCTGGGTTTAGGTTTTCACATGTTGCAAGACAATCCTCAGATGTTCTTTTTATTTTAGAGAACAATGAACTTTTAAGTCTAGACACTAACTTATATCATATCGATATTATTAAAGATGAATATCCAAATATTACGGTGCAAAGTCGAACAGATTCCTTATCAAAAAACAAAATATATTTTAATGGTAATGTAAGTGATGACCATGGTTTGTCTCGTTTAGTATTTACCTATTCTATAGAAAAAGCTTCTGGAGAAAAAATCAACAAGAGCATTTCAGTTCCTGGAATTGATGGAAAACAATCTCCTTTTTCTATGACTTTTAATTTGGATGAACTAGGTTTAGAATTGAAAGATAGGGTTACGTATTTCTTTACTGTTTATGACAATGATGGGGTGAATGGATCGAAAGCTACGAAATCTAATGTGTTTCAATATGCAAGCCCTTCTTTAGAAGAATTACAAGAAAAACGCAGTGAAGAAAAAGATAAAGCAAGGGAAGATTTAAAAGATTTGATTCGCGAAAGTCAAGAATTTAAAGAACAAATGGAGCGTCTTAAAAAAGAGATTGCGAATTCTAAAAACACTTCATGGCAACAGCAGAAACAAGTCGAAAGTTTACAAGCACAGCAAAAGTCTTTAGAAGATAGAATTAAACAGATCAAGGATCAAATGAAATCTTCTTTTGAAGAGAAGTCTAAGTTGAGTCCAATGGATGAAAAGTTACTCGAAAAACAGAAGCAATTAGAAGAGTTACTCGACTCGGTAATGGATGAAGAATTAAAAAAATTACTGGAAGAACTTGAAGAGATGTTGAAAAACAATACAGATAAAAATGTATTGGAAAAAATGGAAAACGCTGAAATGTCTGCCGAAGATATGGAACGCCAATTGGATCGGACCATGGAAATGTTAAAGAAGATGGATGTTGAAGAGCGTGTTGAAGATTTACAGAAGTCACTTGAACAATTAGCTAATGATCAAGACCGTTTAAAAGAAGATTTAGACAATGGTTTAAATAAAGAAGAAGCTCAAGATAAACAAAAAGACCTAAACGAAAAGTTTGAAAAAGTAAAAGAAGACCTTCAAGAAATGTTGGATAAAAACAATGAATTAAAACGTCCTTTGTCTTTCGAAGGCATGGATGAAATGAGTGAAGAAATATCTGAAGATATGGAAGGCGCCAAAGAAGATATTCAAGAAGGTGATAATGAATCTGCCAAAGACAAACAGAAAAAGGCAAGTGAAAAAATGGAAGAAGCAGCTGCTCAACTACAAGCTCAAATGAAAAAAAGTCAGGAAGAGCAAGATGGTGAAGATTTAAAAGCAATGCGTGCCTTACTGGAAAACTTAATGCGACTTAGTTTTAATCAAGAAGAAAACATGTTGGCTTTTCAAAACACAGATATTTATGATCCATACTTCGTAACACTTGGACAACAACAACGAGGTATAATTGACAACTTGAATCCAGTGAAGGATAGTTTAAGAGCCCTTGCAGATCGTGTGCCTAAAATCTCCTCTTTTATAGAACAAGAATTAGGTGATATAGAAAAACAATACAGGTATATTCCATCTCATATTGGTGAACGAGAACATAGGCAATTGGCCACTAAACAACAATTTGCCATGACCGGAATCAATAATTTAGCCTTGTTTTTAAACGAGACTTTGGAAAGTGCACAACAAGCAATGAAGAGTCAGCAAGAAGGAAATGGTAGTTGCAGTAAACCTGGAGAGGGTAAACCCGGTCAAGGGAAACCTGGGAGTATGGAAGGAATGAAAGAGATGCTTAAAAAGCAGCTAGAACAAATGAAAAAAGGTCAAAATCCTGGAGGTCAGCAACCGGGACAAAAACCAGGTGGAATGTTACCAATGAATTCACAACAAGCCGCAAAAATGGCTGCTGAACAAAGTGCTATTCAGAAGAAGCTTCAAGAACTTAGAGAGCAAATGAATAAAGACGGAAGTGGTGACGGAAACAAACTCAACGACCTAATCAAGGAACTCGAAAAACAAGAAGAAGATTTGATTAATAAAAAATGGAGTCCTGAACTAATCGATCGTCAACAAGAAATTTTAACACGACTTTTAGAAAGTGAAAATGCAATGCGTGAAAGGGGACTTGATGAAGAAAGAGAAAGTAATTCAGGAAAAGATCAAAATATTGGTAACCAAATTGAGTTTTTGGAGTATAAGAAGCAGAAAGAAAAACAGATTGAGTTATTACGTACGCTAGATCCGTCATTTAGTAAGTATTACAAAGAGAAAGCAAACGCTTATTTTTTGAATGTTAATTAACTTTTGGTACGTCCTCAATCTCTGATAATATACTTTGATGGAAACAAGCTATAAAGAAATTGAGTCCGTATCATTCCCGTCGGACCTTAAAAATTTAAGGATTGCAGAAACATTAATAGACGATGTTTGCAAAAACTATGATGTACATGAAGATCATTATGGCAATATTTTGATTTCTGTAACAGAAGCAGTAAACAATGCGATTCAACATGGGAACTTAGAAGACAACTCTAAATCAGTAAGGATAAGTATTTTTGAAAATGAAAAAGAATTAAGGTTCACCATCTCCGATGATGGAGAAGGGTTTTCTTATGATAACCTCCCCGACCCTACTGCGCCAGAAAACATAGAAAAAGAAAGTGGTCGTGGAATATTCCTTATGAAGTCGCTTGCCGATGAAGTCGCTTTTGAAAACAATGGAGCTAAAGTGATCCTTACCTTTGTTACTAAGAAATGATTGAATTCGAATTCATAGAGGTTCCAGAAATAAACCTGGATTATATACAAGAATGGTTTATTAAGGTCGTGGAAAACGAAGGCAAAACTCTAAGTAATATAACTGTCGTTTTAGGATCGGATGATTGGTTATTGGAACAAAACAAATCCTTTTTAAAACACGATTATTATACCGATATTATCACTTTCGATTATTGTGAAATGGATTTTATTAGTGGAGATTTGTTGATTAGTATTGATCGTGTTAACGACAATGCGAAAAATTATAATGTTTCACGTGAAACAGAATTGAATCGTGTTTTAGTGCACGGATTGTTGCATTTGTGTGGTTATGGCGATAAAACTGAAAAAGAAATCGAAATAATGCGAAAAAAGGAGGATTACTATCTAACACTGTTGTAATTTTGTTCCACGTGAAACAAATGTGTTATGCTGAGAGATTATGATGTTATTGTTGTAGGTGCTGGACATGCAGGTTGTGAAGCTGCAAATTCAGCTGGGAAGCTTGGTGCTTCTACCCTTGTAGTTACAATGAATATGAATACTATTGCCCAAATGTCTTGTAATCCTGCAATGGGAGGTGTGGCAAAAGGGCAGATTTTACGAGAAATTGATGCTTTAGGAGGTGGGTCCGGAATTGTTTCAGATAAAACCGCTATTCAATTCCGTATGTTAAATATGAGTAAGGGTCCTGCGATGTGGTCTCCACGTACACAAAATGACCGTATGCGTTTTGCTGAGGAATGGAGGTTGATGTTGGAGTCTAATCCAAATGTTGATTTTTGGCAAGATATGGTTGTGGGTATAACAACAAAGGATGGTGTTGTGACGGGTGTTAAAACCAGAATGGGTATGGAGATTACAGGTAAAACTGTAATCTTAACCAGTGGTACTTTCTTAAATGGCGTTATTCATTTAGGTGAGAAACAATATGGAGGAGGTCGTGCTGGAGAAGGTGCATCAACAGGAATTACTGAAGATTTAGTTCGGTTAGGTTTTGAATCTGGAAGAATGAAAACAGGAACTCCACCACGTGTAGATGGAAGGTCTCTTGATTATTCTAAAATGGAATTACAGGGCGGTGATGAAATAACCAGTAAGTTTAGTTTTACTGATGAAACTGAAGCCTTAACGACTCAACGACCTTGTCATGTTACTTATACCAATCAAAAAACGCATGATATTCTAAGAACTGGTTTTGACCGTAGTCCAATGTTTAATGGAGCCATTAAATCTAAAGGTCCGCGTTACTGTCCGAGTATTGAAGATAAAATATCGCGTTTTGCCGAACGTGAACGTCACCAAATTTTTGTTGAACCAGAAGGATGGAATACCATAGAAATATATGTAAACGGTTTCAGTACAAGTCTACCTGAAGAGGTGCAAATGGAAGCTTTAAAAACAATTCCTGGCTTCGAGAAAGTAAAGATGTTTAGACCAGGTTATGCCATTGAGTATGATTACTTCCCTCCTACTCAATTAAAACATACTTTAGAAACAAAGTTGATTTCAGGATTGTATTTTGCGGGTCAAATTAATGGAACAACGGGATACGAAGAAGCAGCTTGTCAAGGTTTGATGGCTGGTATTAATGCCGCCCGTAAAGTTCAAGGTAAAGAGGTGTTTACTTTAAATCGCTCAGATGCATATATTGCCGTGCTAATCGATGATTTAATCACAAAAGGAACGGAAGAGCCGTATAGAATGTTTACTTCTCGTGCGGAGTATAGGATATTATTACGTCAAGATAATGCCGATTTAAGACTTTCTCCTATCGCTCACGCTATCGGAATGATAGGTCATGAACGTATGGAAAAAGTGAAGCAGAAGATAAACGATATCGAGTATGTAAAAAAGAAGTTGCTAAAAACTGGTGTAACACCTGATGAAGCAAATCCTGTATTAGAAGAACATGGTTCCTCGCCTATTAAACAACAAGTAAAGTTGACTCAACTCATTACGCGACCAAATCTTGGAATGAAACAAATGTTGAAAATGAGTTCGAAGCTTCGTGAACTAACAGATGGACTTTCTAAAGAAGTTTTAGAACAAGCCGAAATTCAGCTTAAATACGATGGGTACATTAGCCGGGAACAGGATGTTGCAAATAAGTTAAACCGTTTAGAAGATGTTACAATTCCAGAAGATATCGAATTTTCTAAGCTAAGTAGTTTGTCTTCCGAAGCTGTGAACAAACTCTCAGAAATTTCTCCTAAAACAATTGGACAAGCTTCACGTATTAGTGGAGTTTCTCCTAGTGATGTGAATGTTCTTTTGATATATTTGGGACGATAGTTTCACGTGAAACAGTTTAAATCATAGAAAATGAATTCCATTAAAAGTTGTCCGGTTTGTGAAAAGAACGATTTTAGTCCTTTTTTAGAAGTAACAGACCATATGATTACCAAAGAAAAATTCAATATTGTTGAATGTGATTCTTGTGGTTTTCATTTTACCAATCCTATTCCAGCAGCAGAAAAGATTGGTCAGTACTATAAATCTGAAGATTACATTTCTCATAGCTCTAGTAATAAAGGACTGATTAACTACCTCTATAATATTGTACGGGGAATCACTTTAAAACAAAAAGTCAAGTGGATTAAAAACGCTACTGATGGAAGAGAATTGTTAGATATAGGGTCTGGAACCGGTCATTTTCTAAAAGCCGTAAATAAAAAAGGATTTAAAGGAATAGGTTTAGAGCCCGATGCAGACGCTAGAGATTATGCGCATAAAAACAATGAAGTACGCAGTAGTTCACAAGAGGAACTGTACAATATTGAAAAGGATAGTTTTGACGTTGTTACTATGTGGCACGTCTTAGAGCATGTTTATGATCTTAGAAAAGATGTGCAAAGAATCAATGATATTCTAAGAACCGGAGGAAAGTTATTTATTGCTGTTCCGAATATGAATGCTCATGATGCAAGATTCTATAAAGAGTATTGGGCAGCCTATGATGTGCCTCGTCACCTCTACCATTTTAAACAAAACGATATTTCAAGATTGCTTTTAGATTTTGACTTTGATCTTAAAAAAGTCATTCCTATGAAATACGATGCGTACTATGTCTCTATGCTTTCTGAAAAATATAAAAAAAGAATAGCATTGCTTGGAGTGATACGTGGATTTATCTCTAATCGAAAAGCGAAAAAATATGGTTACTCAAGTCAAGTGTATGTTTTTGAAAAAAGGAATTAAAAATTATCCATTTTTTGAAATTATATTTTTTGAGATCCATTAAAGAGAATATGATGTTAAAAAACCAAGCGCGAGCTTGGTTTTTGCATTTTAAGGTTGTTTTTAGCGTGTTTTTTGTTTGTTCTGAAGGTTGGTGTTTAAAAAATAGAGATCAGAGATTTTTGATGGGTGTTTTTTTTGGGTTTTTCTCTCTTTTTTGAAAAATTAGATGCTTAACTTAACTTTTTGAGGCTTGCCTCATCAGACTCCAAAATTCAATTTGTACCTTTGAACATTATTTTATGGTTTCAAAATTACTATATGCTCAACCTATCTTCTATATCATTAATATTTTAAATTTTAAAAATTGATGTTAAGTCAAAATGAAATCATAATTGATCAACTGAGGCAGTATATTAATAAGAATGCACGATTTGAAGTTATTGGAAGAGCTTTTGGATATTATCCATCGCTTATCTCTAATAACGCCAACAAGTTATTGTTTGAATGCAGCGGGTCACAAATTGATCCCTATGATGTATTCTTGGATTTACATAATTATTATAACATCAAATCTTCATGTTCCTGCCCTTATAATGGTGCTGGAATTTGTAAACATCAGGTGGCTTCACTCAATAAGTTAATTGAATTAATAGAAAGTGAAGACATTGATTTGATTCGAATGATTGAAAAAAAAACCTTCATCTCCCCTACTACAACCATCCCACATGATCACGGAATTATTGATGTAGATGAACTCAATAAAATGGAATTTTCTTCCAGAACGAACTATTATAGTCCCCTTACTTTTACTTCAATTAATAAAAATAGAATTGAAGGGGTTTATCAAGATTACCGTGATGATTATCAACTATCGATGACGTACAATAGAGCCAATGATCTTTTGGCTTTAAAGTGTTCCTGTAAAACAATGACAAATTGTTCCCATAAGATGGTTTTTCTTAAAGAATTCTTTAAGAAATTCGGTAAAGATTATTTCACAGAGAATTTTGAAGAACGCTTTAAACAAAGGACAATGAATAGTTCAGAGTTTGATGGACTTCTGGAATTCGAAGATATTTTTGAAATGGAAATCTCTACTAGTGGCGTTAAGGTGAAAGAGAAAATTAGCAACATTGTGGGCTCCAATGATTCTTTATTCGGACTTTTTAAGGAGGATAGAAAGGAGTTTTTTCTTCCAGAACATTCAGAAGACAACGCGGTCTATGGAGTAGCTATTGGTTTAGAAAAATCTAAAAATAGAATTAAAGAGGTGTTCCCTTTTATGGGGAAAATGGATAAAACGAATACAAAAGTGAACACTAAGTTTAAGGTGATTTCTGACTATAATTTTGCTGATGCCTTGTCACAAGTTGATAAGAACCGATACAAAGATTTGATTTTAAATGGGATTCAACTATCTGAAAATCATAGTAATAACCGCCATTTAAACTATAGAATTGATGTGGTAAAAGAACAGATAAAAATGTTCTCTGCTATTGTAGAAAGTAATCCTGAGCAAACTATATACCTTCATAAAGGACATAAGTCTTTCGTTAAAAAACATTGTACTGAATTAACAATAAGAAAGGATGAAGTAGGGCCTGTTTTAAAAATTACCGACAAAAAACCCTTCTATCAGCTCGATTTTAAAATTAGAATTGAAAATCAAACCTATAGTGTTTCTTCTAATAAATTGTTGATTGCTCCTTTCGGAATTGCATTCAATGAATTCTTTTTTCCTTTTAAAAACGCAGAAATTGCTTTCTCTATTTTAAAAGCAATGGAGAAACCTCAAATGAATGTTGTTCACAAAGGGATAGATGACCTTATGAATTCCGTAATTGAACCTTTATCTCGGGTTTTTGAGGTTGATTTTTCGGGGATAAAAGCTGCTAAAATGCAAGAGGAGGCTGAAATTGAAAAACACGTTTATTTGTCGGATGAGGAGGGACAATACGTCGTTTTACAACCCCTTGTCAAATATGATGAATCCCTGGTTTCTCCTGGAACTAAAGAAAAATTATGGGAGGATAAAAAGGCCTTAACTTATAAAGAACGAGACGAAGATTTTGAAGCTGAATTTTTAGCTGAATTTAAAGCGCTGCATCCGCAGTTTGAACGACAATCAAACTATTTTTATTTAACGGTTGAAGAGGCTTTAGAATCTATGTGGTTGATGGAAACCTTAGATAAGTTAAAGAATAAAAAGATACGAATATTTGGGTTAAATGATTTAAAATCAATTAAATACAATTTGAATAAACCTTCTTTTTCAATTGGCTTAAGCTCTGGCACTGACTGGTTTGACATGGATATAAAGGTTGATTTTGGTGGTCAAACTGCGGACTTAAAACAAATTCAAAAATCCATAATTAAGCAAACGAATTACGTTGAATTGAAGGATGGAACTATTGGAATATTACCGAAAGAATGGATTGAAAAGTATAAGAAGTATTTCAAACTTGGAAATGTAAAGAAGGACAAGATTGAGATTTCTAATTTTCAATTTAATATCATAGATGAATTGTATGAAGAAGAAACAAATACACCTAAATTTTTACAAGAATTACACGAGAAGAAAAAACGTTTGTTAAATCTCAAAGATTTAAAAGCCATTCCGAAACCAAAAGGAATTAAGGCCACTTTGCGAGATTATCAAAAAGAAGGACTAAACTGGCTGGTTTTCTTACATGAAAATCAATTGGGAGGCTGTTTAGCGGACGATATGGGATTAGGAAAAACGCTTCAAACCATTGCTTTTATACAATACCTGAAAAATTTACCAAAAAAGGACAGCTCTCCTCTGCCCCATTTGGTTGTCGCTCCAACTTCTTTGATGTTTAATTGGCTTGCTGAATTGGAAAAATTCGCTCCAGGTTTAAAAGTACTGAGTTTTATCGGTCCAAATAGAGCAGAACTAGTTAATGAAATCCCTAAACATGATGTAGTCTTAACAACTTATGGTTCTATGATCAAGGATATAGAAACACATATTAAAATTGAGTACAATTATGTGATTTTGGATGAAAGTCAAGCCATTAAAAATCCGCAATCTCAACGGTTTAAAGCGGTTCGTTTGTTGAAAAGCAAGAACAGACTAGCGTTAACAGGAACACCCATTGAAAACAATACTTTCGATTTATACAGTCAGTTTAGCTTTTTGAATCCAGGAATTTTTGGAAGTATCAAGCATTTTAAATCCACATTTTCAGAGGCTATTGACAAAGATCAAGATGAATACACTTCTGATTTATTGGCCAGAATGATTCATCCATTTCTTTTACGCAGAACAAAAACGCAAGTAGCCAAAGAACTGCCAACGAAAACGGAAGTGGTGATTTACTGCGAAATGGGAAAAGCCCAACGTAAAGTATATGACTATTACAAAGAGTATTTCAGACAAAAATTAAATGAGCAAATTGAACAAGATGGTATCAATAAATCGCAAATGTATATTTTGCAAGGATTAACAAAATTGCGTCAGATTTGTAATTCAACAGCTCTTGCCGACAAGGAAAAAGACTACGGAAATGAATCGGCAAAACTGGATGAATTGGTGCGTCATTTAACCGAAAAAGTAAATAACCATAAGATTTTGGTCTTTTCTCAATTCGTTGGAATGCTGCACCTCGTTAAAGCCCGTTTAGAGCAAGAAGGAATCGTTTTTGAATACTTGGATGGTCAGACCCGTAATCGTGAGGAAAAGGTCAATAACTTTCAAAATAACGATAAGATTCGCGTCTTTTTGATCAGTTTAAAAGCTGGGGGAACAGGTTTGAACCTCACAGGTGCAGATTATGTCTATTTAATCGACCCGTGGTGGAACCCTGCCGTAGAAAGTCAGGCAATCGATCGCTGTTACAGAATTGGTCAAGACAAAAAAGTAATGGCATATCGTATGATTTGTAAAGACACGATAGAAGAGAAAATTGTTCAATTGCAAGACAAAAAGAAAACCGTTGCCGCGGATGTGATTCGTGTGGATAAAGAGAAAAAATCGTTTGATAAGGGTGATGTGGAGATGTTTTTTGGGATGTCGTAGGGACGATTTGCAAATCGTCCGTACAACACCCAAAACGCAGCAAACCTCAACTAAGGTAATAAGGCTTAACAACATTGAAACTCACTAAACCGAGCTTTTATTTTGATTTATAAACAATTCTATTTAGATTCTTCTAAACTAACTGACTATGAAAGCAATAGATAAACCTGTATATTTAATCATCATCACTCTTCTTTTTCTTTTTTCTTCGTGTGGAGAAAGCGTCAATAATTCCAAAGGAGAGTTTAATGGTACTGACTTCTGTTTAATGATCGGCACAGATGATATTCGTTCAGTATTTAACCTTAATAGTGGGGTAGAAATTGAACAAGACAAAAATCTTGATCAGATTTGTTATTACAAATGGACAGCCGACGATATCAATTATACCATAAGGTTAACAAAAGCAAAATGGGATCAGAAAAGTTCCGCTGAGGTAAATAAAACATGGGAAAAACAGAATGAATCAAATTATAATAAATACGATCTTGAAACTGTTCAAGGAGTTGGAGACAAGGCGTCATGGAGTGATTATGAAAAAGGTCAACTTCGTTTTGTTGCTGATGGTTATTTTTTCTACCTTTCTTTATACAACGATTCTAGTAGTGAAAGTCCAGAAGGTAAGCAAGACAGAATCGATAAAGCTGCTCAATTGGCGAATGTGATAATTGATAAAATGTAAAAATTTGATGTGAGCGGATTAATTACTAATTATTTCACCTAATCATATTTTGAACTTATTCATTAGCTATAAGTTAAGAGATGAATTTTCACATTTTAATCAATGAAAAGACTTGTTTTAATATTGCTTTTTTTTGCTCCACTCATACTCATTTCACAAAGTGGAAATCCTGTTATTTCTGAAACTATTGGTAATTGCGACACGATTTCTATTCAAAAAGACACTTCGCATATTGTAAAGTTTATTAGCTATCCAGAAGCTTCTTTTCCAGGAGGACCGGAAGAAATGAACAAATATATCAAGGAGAATTTTCAATTTCCCAAATCACTTACAAGTGAATCACCTTACGGAAGAGCCTTCGTTGAAATTACAGTGGATACTGATGGTTCAATAAAGGATGCAAAAATTTTAAAAGGAATATCGGAGGAGTTAGATGAAGAGTTATTAAGAGTAGTTAATAACATGCCTGATTGGATTCCCGCAGAAAATAAGGATGGAAAAACGAAATCTATAGTTCGTTTTCCAGTTAACTTTAGACCTTATTGATTGTTTTTTTATATTTACCACCAATTTACATTTCAACATTTACTACTCATGAAAACAATTTTAGCAATCATCTTCATTCTGCCATTTTTTATTTTTTCACAGGAAAAAGCAAATTCATCAGAAAAAAAGACTAACAATATTCCAGAAATTAATGCAATGTTTCCAGGTGGTAATGATGAAATGAGAAAGTTTACCAAAGAGAACTTAATATATCCAGAGCTAGCTGAATTACTTGGAAATCAAGGTAGAGTTTATGTCGATTTTATTGTAACCAAGGAGGGCGAAATCAAAGATGTTGAGGTTGTCAGAGGCGTTTCAGCCGAATTGGATGAAGAAGCTGTTAGGTTTGTTAAAAGCATGCCGAATTGGACTCCTGCAGTATTGAACGGAGAAAAAATAGATATAAAATGTAGGATTCCAGTTGTATTTGAATTCTCGAAAGAGAAGTAATTTGATGCGCATTTTTTAACTATCAGTCATGAAAACAATATTAACATTTTGCCTCCTGATTCCATTTTTGCTCTTTTCGCAAGAAGAAATCGATACAACAATTGTACTTTATCCTGACATTGAGGCTGAATTTCCTGGAGGGCCAACTGAAATGAAGAGATTCATTATTGATAATTTAGAGTACCCAAAAATTGAATTTGAAACTGTTCCAAATGGAAGAATATTTGTTGAATTTATTATCAATATTGATGGCTCAATTGAACAAGTAATAGTTAGAAAAGAAGGTCTTAAAGAATTAGACAATGCATACATTGAATTAGTAAAAAACATGCCGAATTGGATTCCCGCAGAAGTTGAGGGAAAAAAGGTAAGGTCTAGAGCTTTATTGCCCTTCTCGATACATTTTCAATAAATTTTTTTATCTATATTTGAAGCATATAACACTACAAAAAATATTATTTTGAAATCAGTTTTTATTCTTTTTTGTCTTCTACCATTTTTTATTTTTTCTCAAAAAAAACCAGTGTCTGAAAGAAATGCTGAATTTCCTGGTGGAGTGAAGGCAATGAAAGAATTCTTAATGGATAACATCGAATACCCTGAAATATCAATGGAACTAGGCGATTATGGTCAAGTTGTTTTAGAGTTTGTGGTAAACAAAGATGGTTCATTGGAGCAGATCAAAGTTTTAAGTGGTGTTTCACGTGAAATAGATAAAGAAGCAATCAGGGTAATTGGTGAAATGCCGAATTGGATTCCCGCTATTCATAAAGGCGAATTAGTTAGAGCACGGTGCAAAATTCCAATTAATTTTATTTTAGAAGATGATTCTAATATTGTTGAAAACCCTGAGAAGCTTGCTTTCTTTAAAAAGGGTGAAAAAGGCATAAATAAGTTAATTCGTAAAAAGTTAAATTCACCTTTAGTGATTTCAACTAATTATAAACAAGCAGATATCATCGTTGAATTTGTTGTGAATATTAATGGTACCACAGAACAAATTAATATAACAGGAGTTATTTCAGAAAAGTTGAAAAGAGATTTAACGCGTTTAATTAGGGAAATGGAAAACTGGATACCAGCAATGAATGAGGGAAAGCAAGTAAGATCAAGGTTTGTTCTACCCCTTAGTTTCAAGTAGAAAAGGGTATACATCTGAAGATATTTAATGAATCAATTACTGTCTTAAAATCAATAGTTTTTGTCTGTTGGAGTCATTCGCTTAATTAATTATATATTTGTTTCCTATTAATACCAAGCCAAGCAAAAGAAATCAAGGCTAAAAACACTACACAATGAATATCAAAAAAGCCACTCTCTCTGTCCTAACTTTATTAGTTATTAGCTCTTTAATATTAGTTTCATGCAATAAAGAAGAGCCAGTAAAGCTTCCTTCAAACTATATCGTAGGGTCCTCATGTACCAATGGTGTTTTAGATGCCAATGAAGAGGGAGTTGATTGCGGAGGGGTTTGTGATCCTTGTTTTCTAACTAGCCCAGGTTGTTCTTTTTATTCAAATAATCAAATTGCTGGTGCCAACTCAAACATTGTATTCACTAACAATAAAACATTTGTATCCAATGGAAATTTTGTTTTTTTAGCTACCAATAACCAAAATGATACGATGAGGTTTGTTTTTTTAAATCAAACTCCCGAGTTCTTCAAAGTCTACTATCCATCAACCTTTAATTCCATTGATCACAATAAAGTATTCGTTGAAGCAAGATTAAATTCATTGCCTTATCCAGTTAATTATGACACTTATTATGATTACAAATCTGAAAACTATACCGGACCTGCTGACTATAACGAAAGACTCGTCCATTTAAATAAGGTGAATGGAAAAGTACAAATATCATTTTGTGAGTTAAAGCTACAAGAACAATCCCAATCAGGAATGATAGAGTTTAAAGGTAAACTCATCGAAAATTAAGGCTTAATTGTAATCTTTTTTTATGGCTCCTACCTCGGCTCTACCCAATCACCATTCTCTTTAATCAATTCAATCAAAGCCTCCACCGCTTCTGCTTCGGGTACATTCTTTTTGACAACAGTTTTCTCTTTGTACAAATGAATTTTCCCAGGGCGTGTTCCCACATACCCATAATCGGCATCGGCCATTTCTCCTGGACCATTCACAATACAACCCATAATTCCAATCTTTAATCCTTTCAGATGAGAAGTGTGTTTTCTAATTTTTGCAGTTGTTTCTTGTAAATCAAATAAGGTTCTACCGCAAGAAGGACAAGAAATATATTCTGTTTTAGAAATTCGTGTTCGCGTGGCTTGAAGAATTCCAAAACTAGTTGTATTCACCAATTGTGGAGAGATTTTTTCTGTAGAATTCACCCAAATACCATCACCAAATCCATCAATTAAAACACTTCCAATTTTAGCAGATTGCCACAGTTGAAATGCTTCTAAGTCTTGAGTTGAGGTGGTGTGTTTTAAAATTACCGGTAAATCAATGTTGTGCAACACCAATGTACGGTAGAAATTACGCATCACTTGCGTGAAATTCTCACTTGGTGCTTCAAGAATTAAAACGACGTCATTTAAGAATTGAATTTGATCAATTTCTGCTGTGTTTTTTGGATTCCATTCTAAAAAGTTCAACGTTTTATGTTTGAATCCACCTTCTGGAATCGCATTATATAAAGGGTAAAAGTGTTTTTTATTTGAATAGTTTTTCTCCCAATTTTCAGCATTTGCAACAACACCCAACATTCCTGGAATTTCAAAATCAACTGATTTGTCGCCGATAAAAACATAATCGACGGCCAAATCTTGCATTGTCCATTTGTCTAAAGTTTTTGAATAATTATATCCAAAACCGAAGAAATTCGCTTGAGAAATCGTTTCTTTTTCGCTTAAATCAGAAAAGACAATAGGAGGATTTTTCTCACCAATGTTCGCAATCTCCATCGCCTCTCTTCTTTTGTATTCTAATGGGTTATAAGGCAATTGGTGGTCGCCCTTAAACTCTTGAATTCCATCTTCTTTGTAGTTTTGCGCTAATTTTTCAGCTACAGGAATCTCCGCTTCTGGCGCTTCGGTCAATGAAACACGAATAGTGTCCCCTAATCCATCTTCTAACAAGGCTCCTATTCCAACAGCAGATTTTATTCTACCGTCTTCACCATCTCCAGCTTCTGTAACTCCCAAATGCAAAGGATAAACTTTACCTTCGTCCAACATTCTCGCGACTAAAAAACGGTATGCCTGCACCATCACCAAAGTGTTACTTGCTTTCATTGAAATAACAAAATCATGGAAATCGTTTTTCTGACAAATATGAATAAACTCCATTGCAGATTCTACCATTCCTTCCGGCGTATCACCAAAACGACTCAAAATTCGATCAGAAAGTGAACCGTGATTGGTTCCAATACGCATTGCCGTTCCGTTTTCCTTACACAACTTCACCAAAGGCGTAAATTTATCTTCAATACGCTCTAGTTCGGCTTGGTAACTATCATCGGTGTATTCAATTTCTTCGAATTTCTTTTTATCTGCATAGTTTCCAGGATTCACCCTTACCTTTTCTACAATTCCAGCAGCAATTTCTGCCGCATTTGGTGTAAAATGAATATCAGCCACCAAAGGTGTATCGTAGCCTTTTTCTTTCAGTCCTTTCTTGATTTCAGCTAGATTGTAGGCCTCTTTCTTCGAAGGTGCTGTTAAACGCACCAACTCACAACCCACATCAATCATTCGAATGGCTTCCTCAATAGAACCTTCGGTATCCATGGTGTCTTTTGTGGTCATCGATTGAATTCGAATCGGGTTCTCCCCTCCTATTCCTAGTTTTCCTACGTTAACCTCTTGAGTTTTTAATCGCGTACGATTAAACGGATCATTGCAATATTTCATTTTAAATGCGTTTGAAACAAAAATAGTATATTCTTTACTCTTTAGAAGACAAATAAAACAAAGAATTGTTGGCTTCGGATCTGCTCAGCCAACTCAGAGGCTCCGCTCAATAATCCGCTCAGCCGCCATAGTTTTGTCTTTGTTGAAAAGATTATTGTGTGGAGTCAAAGTTCGTATGATTCGTATTATTTTTACACTTCGCTTCGGAATGTAATTTATTGAAATCCTTTTTTATCAACGCCTCTTTTTTATTTTTACTCCAACCTGTACTTGTTTCTCTCGGTAAAAAGCATGATCAATTCGATTAATCTCTTCAAAGTAAACCAATTTTACAGGTAAAAACTTTGAAGTATGATTTGCTCCTTCTCCATTTTGATGTTGCCTTATTCTTAAATCTAAATATTTTGTACTACCAGTGTAGTAACTTCCGTTGGAACACTCTAAAATATACATATATCCTTTACTCATTTAGTGGTTAGTTTTTGATTTTATAATTCAGTGAATTTTCGATAATCAAATCAATTTCACATTTAAGATAATAAGAATTTTTATCTTTAGTTATAGTATTTCTTTCATTATCGTAAATTGCCGCTCACTGAGCAGAACCGAAGTGGAGGCTCTCGAAGTCAAGAGTCACTACCGGAGCCGAAATGGAAATCTCCGAAGTTTTTAAGTCACAACGTCTTGTAAATCAACAACCCACATTTTTTTAATAAAGTATGATAAAACAAAAATTTAGAATATTTTAGTAGTAATATTTAACTAACATCAATTAATTATGAAAGAGTTTAAAAAGTTTATTGCCAAAGGAAATGTAATCGATATGGCCGTGGGTCTTATCATGGCTACTTATTTTGGAGCTATTGTAAAGTCATTAGTCAATGACATTATTATGCCTCCAATAGGAAAGCTGCTGGGAGGAGTTGATTTCGCAGAATTGAAGTATGTAATTCAAGCTGAAGTTGCTGAATCTGCTGAAGGTGTTGGTGACGGAACCGCAGAAGTTGCCATTACATACGGTGCATTTATCAATACAGTAATTACATTTATTATTGTTGCTTTTGCCATTTTTATGGTTGTGAAAATGTACAACAAAATGAAAGACAGAATGGCGAAGAAAGAAGAAGAAGCACCAGCTGCGCCGCCAGCACCATCAAAAGAAGAAGTTCTTTTGGGAGAAATTAGAGATCTATTGAAGAAACAATAATAGAAAAATACTTACAGAATAAAAAGCCTCGATTATTCGGGGCTTTTTTCGTAATAACTATTTGAAATTTAGGGAGTAGAATAGTTTTGTGGTGAATATAAAAGTTATTCTCCTTAAACTTGAGGCGAATAGATTTTATTAATTGAATTTAGTTTTAGACATCCTAAAATCCACGCTACAGCGAGATTTCATCTCGTTGTCGTGGGTTTTCATCTCGTAGTCGTGGGATTTCAATAGTTTTGTGAGAAATCATTTTAAATCAAAAATCAGAATAGAATTTCACCAAATGGAAACGACAATCTTCATTTTATCTGCCGTAGTCGTGGGAGTGTTGGAATACTGCTTCTGGGACAAACATTGAGTTGAAGTTTATAAAGAATAATCATATTCCCAACAGTTTCCTATCTTTAGAGTTATGAAAAAACACTTCTTATTTATTGGTATTCTAACTTTAACGGGGTGTGCGAATTTAAAACAAACATCACAAAGTAAAAGTCTTGATGAGGTAAAACACATCACCACGGAAGCGTCTATAAAAAGTCATGTTTCTTACTTGGCTTCAGATGAATTAACAGGACGAGATACTGGAACTGAAGGAATTAATAAAGCAGCAACTTATTTGAGCGATGAGTTTAAGTCTTATGGACTAAAACCGTTTTTTTCGAGCTATCGAGACAGTTTTAAAATTGAATCCAAGTACGGGTATAATGTTGTTGGTTTTTTAGAAGGAACTGATGAAAAACTAAAAGATGATATTTTTATCATTGGAGCGCATTATGACCATATTGGATTTAGTGGCAGAGGTAAATCAGCCAAAGACTCTATTGCCAACGGTGCAAATGACAACGCTTCTGGTGTTGCAACTGTGTTAGAGTTAGCAAAATATTTTGCTACTCATCCTCCAAAAAGAAGTATCATGTTTGTTCTTTTTTCAGCGGAAGAAATTGGTTTGTTGGGCTCAAAACATTTGGCCCAACGATTTAAAAGTATGAATCAACCAATTTATGCTGTTTTTAACATCGAAATGGTGGGCGTTCCATTAAAAAATGTAGATTATTCTGCTTTTCTAACTGGATATAAAATGAGTACTATGGCCGATAGATTCAATCATTATTCGGGTAAAAATGTTTTAGGTTTTTCCCCAGAAGCAGCAAAAATGGAGTTGTTTAAAAGAAGCGATAATTATCCTTTTTACACAGAATTAAATATTCCTTCGCAAACAATTTGTACTTTTAATTTCACAAATTATGAATACTATCATCATGTTAAAGACGAAACACAACATCAAGATTTTACACATATGAATTACCTGATTACAGATTTAAGTCTTGGATTATCTGGACTTTTAAATGAAACTGAATCCAGTATAAAGTTATTAGAATGAACGAAAAACTCCACGATTACTACATGAATAAGGAAGAACCCAATAAGAGTTGCTTATTCGTTTTGCGTGATATCATTTTAGAACAAGACGAACAGATTACCGAATCGATCAAGTGGAATTCCCCTTGTTTCTCTTATAAGAACAGAATGTTTTGTTTCTTAATGATAGATAAAAAAACCAATCAACCCTACTTACTTATGGTTGAAGGATTGCGTTTAGATTTCCCAGAGTTAGACCAAGGAAATCGCACCCGAATGAAAACACTAAACATTGATCCGACTAAAGATTTACCGATAAAAACTATCGAACGTATTTTAGACAGTGCTTTAGATCTTTATAAAAAAGGCATAATACCGACAAAAGGATAAAATTCAATACCGTTTATTCATCAAAAACTAGAATCTTGAAACAATATCAAATCGAAGGCAATAAGTTGATTTTAAAAGTTAAAAAGTCTCCTCTTTTCATTAGAATAATATTTTTTACTGTGGCTATTTTGTTTTTTATAATGCCACTCGCAGGAATGTTGATGTACATTTCACTCGGTAATGGATTTCATATTGGGTTTTTGATGGGTGTCTTTTTCTTTGGAATAATGGGGTTTTATATTTTGAGAATGGCCTTATGGAACACCTATGGAAAAGAAACAATCACTTTTAACAAAGACCAAATCAAATATATTGCTGATTATGGTTGGTTTAAAGACGGTAGTACGTCTGTTAAAACACCCGATTCAATCGATTATTCAATTCGTAATATTGGTTACGAAGACGAACATAAAGGAGCGCTAATTATAGGTGGGGGGAGAAAGACCGATTTTTTGTGTAACTAAAATGAAAAATGAAGAGATCAATGAGTTGATTGAGGTGCTGTTAAGTGATATAAGTAAATAACAGATTAGAACAAATCATAACTTTAGGAAGTTGCCTTTACTGGCGTGATATTTGGTGATCGATTATAGAACTTAAGTAGATATTTATGAAAGCACTAGTACTTTTCTTTTCAATATTATTTTTTGCAGTATCCTGTCAAAAAGAAACACTCAAAGAAAATGAGTTAACTGGAACTACATGGGAAATATGGCAATATAAAGAATCAACCACTGCAAACCCTATTCCTTTGAACGACACCTTGGTCTTCCTATCAGATGGCAATTATACTTACAATAATCATGAGCAGTTTTATTTGCTAAATGACTCAGGAAACTTTAAGAAGATCTCTTTATACGGAACAAAGTTTGGAGATATTTCAGGTAATGTTTCTCGTGACTTCAATACTTACGGTGAGATTATAGCGAAAGAGTTTTTTGAAATTAACAGCACGAGTAATCAAGCCAGTTATGTGTTGTGGATGCGAAGGGTAGACTAGAAAATTCATTTAAACAGTTCTTTTACTAAATAAGCATCGGAGATCATTAATTTTTGACAAAAAATTGGCCTACTAAATTATTGTGCATATTTCGGCTTTCTTGTTTTCAAAAACACAAAATTCTTTACATTTCCACGTTAACCATTATTCATTCAGCATCTACGATTATCATTACAGCCTTACAAACACCCAGACCGCATTAACAATTAATAATTAACCATTAATCATTATTGCTCCCATTCTAAAGAAAATTCCGATATTTAACCCCTATCTAAGAAAGCACATAAAAAAGAAACTATGGAAGACATCAATAAAAAGTTAATAGAAAAACGCGAAGAAGCAAAGTTAGGTGGAGGTCAAGCACGTATTGACAGTCAACACAAAAAAGGTAAACTAACTGCTCGTGAACGTATTACGCTTTTATTGGATGAAAACTCATTTCAAGAAATGGGAATGTTCGTAGAGCACCGCTCTAAAGATTTCGGTTTAGACAAACAAAAATACCCTGGAGATGGAGTAGTAACAGGTTACGGGACAATTCATGGTCGACCAGTTTATGTGTTTTCACAGGATTTTACCGTATTAGGAGGTTCGCTTTCTGAAACTTACGCAGAAAAGATCTGTAAAATCATGGATTTAGCCATGAAGAGTCAAACGCCAATTATTGGACTAAATGATTCTGGTGGGGCACGTATCCAAGAAGGTGTGGTTTCATTGGCGGGATATGCAGATATTTTCTACAGAAATACGCTTGCTTCAGGAGTAATTCCACAATTGAGTGTAATTATGGGACCTTGTGCCGGTGGAGCAGTTTATTCGCCAGCTTTAACAGACTTTGTTTTCATGGTAGAAGACACTTCATATATGTTCGTAACAGGACCAAACGTGGTAAAAACAGTAACCCACGAAGAAGTAACTTCAGAAGACTTAGGAGGAGCAAAAGCACATGCTGAAAAATCTGGGGTTAACCATTTTACGAGTCCAAACGATGTAACAGTTTTAAAAGAAGTACGTGATTTAATGACCTACTTGCCACAAAACTGGCAGTCTTTGGCGCCTCATAAAGAGAAGTTTGAATTTGACACAAAGAAATTAGAAACAATTGGATCTATTTTACCAGAAAACAACAACATGCCTTACGATATTCGTGAGGTGATAGACCAAGTAATTGATGATGAGTCTTTCCGTGAAGTTCACAAAGATTTTGCAACGAATATTGTTGTTGG
Source organism: Brumimicrobium sp. (assembly GCF_048268645.1). NCBI lineage: Bacteria > Pseudomonadati > Bacteroidota > Flavobacteriia > Flavobacteriales > Crocinitomicaceae > Brumimicrobium > Brumimicrobium sp. Next base: position 408,113 of record NZ_JBLWVE010000001.1, read on the forward strand.
TTTTGCACGTATCGAAGGAAGAACAATTGGTGTTGTTGCCAATCAACCGATTTCTTTAGCCGGAGTTTTAGACATCGATTCTTCAAGAAAAGGAGCGCGTTTCGTGCGTTTCTGTGATGCATTTAATATTCCATTACTAACATTCGAAGATGTACCAGGATTCTTACCCGGAACCGACCAAGAATGGAACGGAATTATTGCTCACGGAGCAAAGTTATTATTTGCATTCAGTGAAGCAACGGTTCCACGTGTGACAGTAATTACAAGAAAAGCTTACGGAGGAGCTTTCGACGTAATGAACTCTAAAAACATCGGAGCAGACTTCAACTTCGCTTGGCCAACAGCTGAAATCGCCGTTATGGGAGCCAAAGGAGCAGCCGAAATCATTTTCCGTAGAGAAATAGCAGCAGCCGAAGATCCAGCAGCAAAACTCGCCGAAAAAGAAGCAGAATACGCGGAAATGTTTGCCAATCCATACAGAGCAGCAGAACGAGGTTTTATTGATGATGTGATTTTACCATCTGAAACGAGAACCCGCGTTGCAAATGCATTCAAAATTTTAGAAAATAAAAAGGAGGAATTGCCGAAGAAAAAGCATGGGAATATTCCGATGTAAACGGCTATAGGCTTTGAGCTTTATGCCTACTGATAGTTAAGCAATCGCGTTCACTATTTGTTGATATTCTATTTTCTTTTAATGCTCTAATTAGATGTTTATGAGCGAGATGTTTTCTAATTCTGATAGTTTTTAAAAATAATCCTTTATAAGTCCCAGCGAGACGACATGTATTAGCCGGGACCGCAGCGTCTTGGATAAAAATATATGTGATTACGAATAACCCCAGAGGGGGTGACATGATTTAACATCAACCGCTGGAAACAAATAAGCTTATAGCTTAAAGCCTACAGCATTTTTTTACCGAAAAAACCCCCAACCGAAAACATTTTACTACTTTAATGCTCCACAAATGCATTAATAAATGAGTGAAATCAAATCAAAACTTCCCCATGTTGGGACAAGCATATTCAGTGTGATGTCAAAAATGGCCACACAATACAAAGCCATCAATTTATCACAAGGATTCCCCAACTTTCCTGTTGCACCTGAATTGGTGGAGAATTATGAGGAAGTCATCAAAGGAAATTATCATCAATACATGCCTATGCCTGGTTCTCATCGATTGCTGGTAGAAATTAGTCAGAAGGTTTTAACACATTACGGAAGAGATATTCATCCTGAAGAAGAGGTGTTGGTTACCGCAGGAGCTACTCAAGCGATCTTTACCGCAATTCAAGCTGTTATCCATCGAGGAGATGAAGCCATTGTTTTAGACCCTTCCTATGACAGCTATGCACCTTCTGTCGAGCTGGCTGGAGGTACACCAATCCACATCAATATGAATCCCGATTTTTCAGTCGATTGGAGTAAGGTGGAAGACGCCATTTCTAAAGACACGAAACTGCTGATTGTTAATAACCCACATAACCCTGGAGGAACAGTTTTTTCAGAAGAAGATATTCATGCCATTGAGCAAATAATGCTTCGTCATCCACATTTGTTTTTACTTTCTGATGAGGTCTATGAATTCATTCATTTTGAGCAAAAACACATATCCATCAATTCACGTGAAACCATTAGAGATAGAACTTTTATTGTTTCTTCTTTTGGGAAAACCTTTCACGTTACAGGTTGGAAAATCGGATACCTTGTTGCTCCAAAATACTTGATGGATGAGGTAAAGAAAATTCATCAGTACATTGTTTTTAGTGTAAATAGTACCGCTCAAAGAACTTTGGCCAATTATTTACCGCAGGCAGATTTGTCCGATTTAGGTCGTTTTTATCAAAAAAAGCGTGATTTCTTTCGTGGATTGATGAAAAATAGCCGTTTTGAGCTTTTAGATTGTCAAGGTACCTATTTTCAAGTGGCGCGTTACAACGAAATTAGTAACTTAGGAGATATGGACTTTGCAAAAGAGATGACACAAAAACATGGAGTAGCAGTTATTCCTGTTTCCGGATTTAATAAGGATCAGCACGACGATCATTTGATTCGTTTTTGTTTTGCAAAGGATGAAGAAACGATTATTAAAGCAACAGAAAAACTATGCAAGATTTAAAGGTGAGTTTAATACAGTGTGACCAAGTTTGGGAGGACAAAAAAACCAACTTAGCACATTATGAGTCCATGATGGAGGAGGTGCAATTGCCAACAGATATCGTTGTTTTTCCTGAAATGTTTCAAACAGCTTTTAGTATGAATGCTGCAGCAATGGCCGAAACAATGGAGGGAGAAAGCATAGCTTGGCTAAAGAAGATGGCTGTTAAATACAATTGCGCTATGGTGGCTTCATTAATTATAAAAGAAGACGAAATATTTAACAATCGAATGGTTTTTGTTCAAGCTGATGGCACAATTCATCAGTACAACAAACGCAAGTTATTTGGATTGGCCAACGAAGAAAAAACATTTACTCCAGGAACAGAAAATACTATTTTAGAATACAAAGGATGGAAGATTTTCCTACAAGTCTGTTACGACCTTCGTTTTCCAGAAATTGCACGAAATTCAGTCAAAAATGATGTTTATGAGTACGATTTACTCATCAATGTAGCCAATTGGCCCGAAAAACGCAGTTTACACTGGAGAACTTTGTTGCAAGCCAGAGCCATCGAAAACCAAGCTTATGTGATTGGTGTAAATAGAGTGGGAGAGGGAGAAAAAGGCCTTTATTACTCTGGAGATTCGTGTATCATTTCACCTTCAGGAATGGTGGTGGCGGCAGTAGCACATGATGAGCATGTAGTGAATGAAGAGTTAGAGACGGAAACCTTAAAAGAAGTGAGGAAAGTGATGCCTTTTTTGAAAGATAGATAAAGAACAAGCGTTTCGAGATGAAAAAAATGCGATAGTTTGGAAAAATCCACCCCCTTTGGAGGGGGCAGGTCTTATAAAAATATTTCTTTCTTAAACATGATAATCAATTTTACTACGTTATAAAAGTAGAAAACATATAAATGAAACTTTATTCAAACAAACAAAAGTGGAAAATTGCCTTGCTATTTATTGCAATCTTATTGGTTGGAGCTTCATTGTATGTTTCGAGTAAGATTGTAAACGAAGTAGCCAAAAGAGAACGAGAAAGGGTGACACAATGGGCAGACGCCATAAAAAAACGAGCAGAATTGGTTCGATTGACCAATAATTCTTTTGAAGAATTGCGTAAAAAAGAACTCAATGAAATGCAGTTATGGATTGACGCAACGAAAGAAATTTCACGTAAAACATCTCTAGATGCCCAGCAGTCCTACGATTTTCCTTTAAAAATAATCAATAAAAACGATGATATTCCTGTGATTGTCTTAGACCAAGACGACAATGTTTCTACCTTCATTAATCTAGAGTTTGAAAAAGAAGATTTACACCAAAGTTTTCCAACAAAAAGCACGGAGGAAATCAATCAAATCTTTTCAGATTCACTCATTAAATTGGCCTATAGTTGGGAAAAAATCAATCCATCTTTTACCGTTGAGGTTTATGATGATTTATTTATGTCTTATTTTTATAATGATTCCCGCAGTATTTTACGTTTAGAAAAGGAAAGGGACTCCCTCATTCAAGCATTCAATAAAGAGTTGATTGAAAATGCTGAGTTGGTACCTGTAGTGCTTACAGATAGTTCAATGCAAAAGGTGATTGTGTCTAACCTACTTACGCACGATGTTGATAGTTTAACGCTTGCAGAAAGCCTATTGGAATTATCCAACGCCAATGCACCTATAGAAATAAAATTTTCAGAAACAGAAGTCAATTATGTGTATTATGCAACGAGTCCAGAATTGGTTCAATTGCAGTATTTTCCTTACATCCAATTCATCATTATTGGCTTGTTTATTTTAATTGGTTATATCATCTTTAGCACCTTTAGAAAAGCAGAACAAAATAAAGTATGGGCTGGAATGGCCAAAGAAACAGCCCACCAACTTGGAACACCAATCTCATCTTTAATGGCTTGGGTTCAGTTGTTAGATGGTATGGAAAACACGAAGGACATCGCAAAAGAGATGAATAAGGATGTTGAACGTTTAACACAGGTGACAGATCGCTTTTCCAAAATTGGGGCAGATACGCAACTCAGTGATGCTGATATTGTTGAAACTACACGCCATTTTGTTGAGTATTTACGCACTCGTTTTCCGAAGAAAGTAAGCCTAGATTTTTCTTCATCAGATGAGGAAATCATTATTGCACATAATGCTCCACTCTTTGAATGGGTAATCGAAAATATCACCAAAAACGCAATCGATGCCATGGAAGGAGAAGGAAAAATAGAAGTCAAAATCTTCCGCAACAATGGTCAAGTGAACATCGATATTTCAGACAATGGAAAAGGAATGACGCCCGCTCAACAACGCAATGTTTTTAGTCCTGGGTTTACCACTAAAAAAAGAGGATGGGGATTAGGTTTGCCTCTCGCCAAACGAATTATTCACGAATACCACAATGGTAGATTGAGAATACTTTCTTCTGAAGTGGGCAAAGGAACAACGTTCAGAATTATTTTATCATCATAACCTCCAAGGACATAAGTTAAAGATGTAAAAAGAAGCGTATTGCAAACCCTTTTCTACTGCAGTGCTTCAATAGCCACATTTACCTCTTTGTCTGTCTGATTGAAAATGTAAAAAGCTCCCATTTCTAACCATTTCTGACGAGCAATTTCGGCTTTTATACTGGTTTTTATGCGATCAAGCGATGCCAAATATTCTTTTTCATTAAATGTAATGCTGTGCTTGTTTGAAGCATAAGATTTAAAGTCATTTAGGATTTTGTTGGTAATGCGAAACTCGCGATCAAAAGCCTGGACATTCGGATATTGATTCAGTTTGTTTTTCCTTACATAATGATAAGAGAACTCGTTGAAAACATTTGCATATTGTAGCCTTCTATAATACACTGAACTTCCTGTTGTGTCTAGTGGAACAAAAATATCTGGCATAATTCCACCTCCGCCATACACGATTTTTCCTTTTGGCGTAGTATACTTTAATGAGTCTACCAAAAGTGTGCTGTCTAAGTGGTACAACTCTCCGTTTTCATAACGGTTTAATTCATCCATCATGTAATCTTCGTAGTTTTCATTGTAAGGCTTTTGTATACTTCTTCCTGTAGGTGTATAATAACGCGATACAGTCAGCCTTAGATTGCTTCCATCTTTTAGTTGAATGTCTTGTTGTACCAATCCTTTCCCAAAAGAACGACGGCCTATGATTGTTCCTCTATCGTTATCTTGAAGCGCTCCGGCCACAATTTCACTTGCAGAAGCAGAACTACTGTTAATTAATACAGCAATATCAACATCACCTAGGAACGGGGCGTTTTCGGAGTAAATTACACGTTCCGGACTGTTCTTCCCTTTTGTAGAAACAATTGGAGTACCAGCCTCTAAAATCGCATCAAGGATAGATACAGCACTACCCAATACACCACCTCCGTTATAACGCAGATCAAAGACAAGTTTTTTCATTCCTTGTGACTGCAAACCAATTGCAGCAGCATAAAATTCGTTAGCAGATTGCATGCTGAATTGACTCAAACGAATATAACCAATTTCATTGGTAAGCATGTAGGAAGCGCTAATGGATTCAATAGGAACGGCTCCTCGAATAATTTCTTTTTGAATTTGTTCTCCGTTACGAAGAATAGTGACTCTTACCGGAGTTCCTTCTTCACCTTTGAGGAGTTCTCTAACATGTTCATTAGACAATCCAACATTGGCAATAGCTTCTCCATCCACATTAATGATTTGATCAAATTTTTGAATCCCAACTCTGTATGCTGGTGAACGATCGATCACATTAACCACACTCAGTGTGTCGTCGTAAATTGTAAAACGAATTCCAACCCCACCAAATTTCCCCTGAATATTTTCGCTCATCGCTACTAAATCTTCTGCGGCGATATAATTTGAATGAGGATCTAAGCCATGAAGCAAATCTGTTATGGTCTTTTCAAACAAAGCTTTTTTATCTATAGTATCAACGTATTCTTTGTCTAAAACTTCGATAATATCAGTCAGCTTTTTTTCGTATTGACCTTCTAATGTCGAATGACTTTTTTTCTCACCAGACAAACTTATTCCTAGAAGTAATCCAATGACAATTAATAAACTCCCTATCAGAGGGAAAAGTGCTTTGTTTGAGCTATTCATTCTCTATATCGTTTAATTGCTCGATGTTTATTCCAGCCGTTTTTAAAAAGTGTACTCCAGAATCATCTTTGTAATGATCCATATAAACTACACGCGTTATCCCTGCTTGTAAAATCAGTTTACTACAGTCTTTACATGGTGACATCGTAAGGTACAATGTAGCGCCTTTTGCATTGTTCGTAGATTTTGCAACTTTTAAAATGGCATTTGCTTCTGCGTGAAGTACGTACCAATGTGTCGCGCCATTTTCATCCTCACAACAATTATCAAATCCAGAAGGCGTTCCGTTGTAACCATCAGAGATGATCATATCATCTTTAACAATTAAAGCTCCTACTTGTTTACGACTACAATGAGATAATTTGGCCCAAGTTTTTGCCATTCGTAAGTAGGCTTTGTCATATCGGAGTTGCTTTGCTTTGCTCATTTTAAATGTATTGAATTGTTGAGAATATAATTTCTTTTATGAATTGGTAAACTTGTACCCAACTCCTCTCACACTATGAAAGTATTCGGGGTTTTTAGGGTCTTTCTCAAACAACTTTCTAAAAGAAAGAATATAATTATCTATAGTTCTTGTTGTTGGATAAGCATCTTTTCCCCAAACTTGATCGAGTATAAAATCACGTGAAACGACCTCTCCTTCGTGTTCGTTAAAGAGTTGAAGCAATTGAATTTCTCTTTTTGAAAGCTCGGTGATGATTTGCTCATTCTTTTTCACCTCATAAGTCAAAATATTCACATCAAAATCGCCAATCATCAACTGTTCGTTTTTAACGCCTTTTTTCTGATGCCTTAAAATCAATACTTGAACACGTAACAAAAGTTCTTCAAGATCGAATGGTTTAGCAAGAAAATCATCTGCACCTAGTTTTAACCCTTTAATCTTATCAGAAGAAGTTCCTTTAGCGGAAACAAATAAAATAGGAGTGTCGGTAACGCTTTTGTACATCGAACAAATATCCCAACCACTCACTTCTGGTAACATAACATCAAGAATCACTAAGTCATATTCACCCACTTTGTCTGCATGCTCTATAGCTGTTCGTCCGTTGGAAATACATACCACTTCAAATCCTTCAAGTTTCAAGTTGAGCTCTACGACTTTACTTAAACTTTTTTCGTCTTCAATGAGTAATATTTTTTTAGAAGTATTTGCCATATTTAATTAAAAGTCATTCAGTATGTGATGTAAAAATCATTAATAATGCGTGAAATTATCAAAATCAAAATTACTAAGATTAAAATGAATGCAGTTTTTTGTTCGTAAGGAATGCAAAAATACAAATGAATTAAACTATTCTTATGTAAAACAGAGTGATAATACAATGTTTTTAACCAAAGTTAACTGCAAAGAGTGGATTAATTAAAATTAATATGGCTACATGTAACTATATTCCTCTTTTTTTCGTTTATTTTACACAATTATAGCGCTGAATAATTGCAATACAAGATTTTGATTTAGCGTTTTCAGTTATAAACAAGATATATTAATGGATAAACTGGTTGCTCAATTTCCTAAACAGATTGCTGACGCTATTGAAATAGCGACTAAAAGCACTTTTAATTTTAATAAAAATAAAACATTTAACAACGTTGTTATTTGTGGAATGGGCGGTTCTGGAATCGGTGGGAAAATGGTTTCTCAGTTGTTCGCAGATCAGGCAAAACTTCCTATTGTGCTCAACCAAAACTATTCTATTCCGGCTTTTGTGAATGAAAACACTTTGGTTATTGGATCTTCTTATTCAGGAAATACTGAAGAAACTTTAGCGGCGGTAAATTCTGCCCATGAGAAAGGAGCAACTATTGTTTGTGTAAGTTCTGGAGGAGACCTAATTCAGTTCTGTAAGCTTAATAATTACGATTACATCAGACTTCCTGGTGGAAATCCACCTAGAAGCATGCTGGCTTTCTCCGCAGTTCAACTCATTAATATTCTTTCTGTTGCTGGAATTATTGATAATAACGCATTAGAATCTATCGCTAAATGTCGACACTTGTTGAATGCAGAATTGATTTCCATTAAAGACGAAGCTAAAAAACTAGCACAACACCTTTTTAAAAAGCAATGTGTTTTTTATGCGGATTCAGATTTAGAGTTTGTTGCCATAAGAGCACGTCAACAAATCAATGAAAACAGTAAACAACTTTGTTGGCATCATGTTATTCCTGAAATGAACCATAACGAACTTGTGGGCTGGGCAGGTGGAAATAATGATTTTGCAGCAGTGTTTTTTGTTTCGCAGTTCCTTTCAGATAGGAATATAAAACGGACAGAACTAAGCGAAGAAATTATCGGTGGTAGAACGGAAAATGTTCTGATGATCAATGGAAAGGGAAACTCTATTATTGAAGAGTCTTGTTACTTTATTCATATCATTGATTGGGCTTCGTTGTTCTTGGCCGACTTAAATGAAAAAGATGCAGTTGAAGTTAGGGTAATTGACTACCTTAAAGATTCTTTGAATAAAGCGTAAAACATGACGGCAAAAGTATTGCTTGAAGATTTAGGGCTTATTGACTATAAAGAGGCTTGGGATTATCAAGAAAAACTATTTAAAGCGAATGTCGATTTGAAAATCGCTATTCGTAAGAACGAAACAAAGGAGTTAACCAAAAATTATTTATTGTTTTGCGAACACCCGCATGTTTATACCCTAGGAAAAAGTGGTGATAAATCTCATTTGTTGTTGACCGAAGAACGGCTCGAAGAAATCAATGCTACGTATTATAAAATCAATAGAGGTGGAGATATTACTTATCATGGTCCTGGTCAGTTAGTGATGTATCCCATTTTTGATTTAGAGTCCTATTTTTTTACCGACATTCATAAATACATGCGTTCGCTCGAAGAAGCCGTGATTTTGACCTTGGAGGAATACGGAATTACAGGTGGTCGGGTAGAAGGATTTACTGGAGTATGGTTAGATGGAGGAAAAAGTACCGAAAGAAAAATCTGTGCAATGGGAGTAAAGTCATCACGATGGGTGACCATGCATGGTATTGGGTTTAATATCAATACCGACATGAACTACTTTAATTACATTGTTCCTTGTGGAATTGAGGATAAAAGCGTAACTTCCCTTGAAAAGGAGTTGGGTCGTCCTGTAGAAATGGAAGAGGTAAAGAAGAAACTCCAAAAACATATTGCTGCGATTTTTAATGCAAAATACACCAAAGAATAAAAAGAGTTTTAAAAGAAGACTTTCACGTTTCCTTTTGGTCTTACTATTGCTTTTTGTTTTTGTCAACCTGACTATTTTTATTACTGGAAAAACCTATCTCTATAAAGGAATTCAAGAAACTTATCTTAAGGGAAAATCCGGGCCTGGAATCTATGATTCAATTGTTTTTCCTGTTCGAGTGGCGAATCACGCTAATCCAACCGAAAAGTGGAAGGTAAAAAGCCCTCTTTTGAATATTAATGAGTCTTCGAAAGAGCAACTGATTGCTTTGAAAACAACTTCTTTCTTAATTGTGAAGAATGGAGAAATTATTCATGAATCTTACTATGATCAACATAATGAACACACCAAAAGCAATTCTTTTTCCATGGGTAAAAGTTTTATTGGTTTGTTGATAGGAATCGCAATTGACAATCATGAAATCAGTAGCTTTGATGCCCCAATAACCGACTATCTCCCATTTAGAATCCCGAATGACGAAGGAATAACGATCCGACATTTATTGGGGATGTCTAGTGGTCTGAACTGGTCAGAAAGTGGAAGTAACCCACTGTCAGATAACGCCGAAGCCTATTACTCTTCAGATTTAAATGAAATCATGAAAAAGAGTAGGTTCAATAAAAAACCAGGCTTGGCATTTGAATACCTCAGTGGAAATAGTCAATTGTTAGGTATAATCTTAAAAGAAGCAACAGGAGTGTCTCCTACAGAGTATTTCGAACAGCATGTTTGGTCTAAAATTGGAGCAGAACACGATTTATTTTGGAGTTTAGACCGTGAAGATGGCTTTGAAAAGACCTTTTGTTGTGCCTATGCCACAACAAGAGATTATGCAAGAATTGGTCAGTTAATCTTGAATAATGGAAAGTGGAATGGGGAAGAGGTGATTTCAAGTGAAACCTTAAATACTTTGTTGTCTCCTTTTGATTTAAAAGAAGCGCATTATGGGTTGCATTTTTGGCGCTACAATCATCCTGTACATCCTGCGGTGTATGCCAGGGGGATATTGGGTCAATATATTGTAGTTATTCCCTCCTTGAATGTTGTAATAGTTCGCACAGGCCACCAAAGAAAAGAGAAGTACTTTATTCCTCGAAAGAAAAAAAAGGATGTTAATTTTGTCCTTGAAAATGGATACAAAGAGCATCATCCCTTAGATCTTTTTGACTATTTTTCAGCGCTAGAATATGTTTTAGAGAAAGATAATTGATACAAGAAGATGAAGAAAGAATTACAAGGTCCAAAAGTTGAAAACGTTTTTATTGCCGTAGTACAGGAGTTAGGAGAAGATAATGTAAATGTATATGACGTATATTTACTTAATGAAAGTGAGGACGTATTGGAACAAATTTTAATCACTTCTAAAGGATATACAACATCAAAAGATACTGGAGAAAAAATTGAAACCACTACTTTAAGAAGAAAAATGAGTGGATTAATACCTTATTCAGCACTGAAGGTGGAGCCAATTATGGAAGATGTGATGGCATTAACAAATGAATATTGGGTGTGTTTTTGGATCGGAAATAAAATGTACGACAAGAAATTCATTGTTAAATCTGATTTATTAAAAGAAGAGAACTTCAAATTTATTCCTACTTTGAACTCGAAAGCTGTGTTGGTGGATTAGAGCGGTAATGAGTGTAAAAAAGCTGATAAAAAGACTGCTAATTTATAGTTTTGAAATGGGTTAAGTGATTTAGCTTCTACTCAACACTTTCAAAACTCACTGTTTTGACCTCTTCCTAATGGTAAAGTCGATTTGTCGAAACTACCATTGCGGACATGTTCCACAATTGTTTTTTGGACGAACAAAGAAAGAGAAGCCTAAGTTAATGGAGGGTGAAATGTAAGCTACAACTTGTTTTCCTGTTGCTGAGCCATTGCTGGTTAGTTTGAGATTGCTTTGATTTAAAACTCCACCACTTAAACCTAATTGTAAAAAAATATGTTGAATGAATTCAAAACGAATTCCAAGCTCTGCACTTGCTCCGAATCCACTTAAAGAGCTGATATTTTGCGTGGTATAGTCATCAAATGTGTAGTCTAATTGTGTGAATAAACCTCCTAGCTTAACACCATAAACCGTGTGAAATGCAAACTCAGCTTTTCTAGACTTATAGAGCATATCATTGCGTTGTACACCCAGCGCAAAATAATTAACCCCTCTGCTTTGAGCGATGTTGAATTGATTTCTTGTAAGGTTTATAGATTCATTGTAACTTCCAGAATAATCTGAATGTGAGCCTGGTGCAATTGTTCCATCAAGTATCACTTCTTGATGATTTTCAAAGAAGGTATTATACCGATCAAAACTTAGCGTTAATGCCCATTTAGGCTTGATAAAATAACCTAGTTTGATACTGATTTGTGGTGAAGAACTAGAGAAAAACTGACCCATTCCATCTGATTCCTCATTGTCTTTTAGGGCTGTTTCACGTAAAGTGAAATTATAACTGTTTCCTTGAAAAGCGACGTCTGAGGTAGTGTATGCACTTCTATTGTATCCAATTTGAGCAAATAGAGTTCCTTGACCATTGGTATTCAACTTACTTTTTCGTTGGGCCAGTGATGGATGAACACATCCAAAGATGATTAGAAAAAAAAGAAATGAATATACTCTCATACCACTTGAAAAATGAAAAAAGGTATGACCATCATACCTTTTCGATGGAATGCTTTTAAAATGCGTTGATGATCAGAATGATCACATCTATAATAACGCTGATTGCTGCAAGGTTGAGTATTTGCTTAACGGGAGCTACAGCAATAAGAAATGAAAGTGTAGCCATTGTTGAGAAAACAATTAAAAACAATTGCCAAGTATGATGAATAGCACCTACACCCACTGTTAAACCTCCCAAACAACCTACAAAAATTACAATAACGCTAATGATTCCGAAGCGATTATTTTCCAAATCTTTTCCTAATAATCTCCCCCAAATTGATGTATCTGTATCAGTCATAATCTAGTTATATTTAAATTTCTTAACAAATATAGGAATTAAAAAAGTATATTGATTTCAAGGAACATAAAAACTATTGTGAATTTATTTTAATATATTAGAGGTCAAATATCTAACCAATAAAAACAACTATGATTCATGAAGGTAATTAAACGGAAAACTTTAGGGTATGCTGATATTGTCGTTTATGATAATGGTATTTTTAATATTCATGTTTTGTCTACGGTACCAATTTCGTTGGAACAGGCTGTGGAAATTAATAAGATTAGACTGACCTTAATGGAAGATGATAAAGCACTTGTGCTTTCTACTTCCGAAGATGAATTTGTGGTTCCAACCCCAGAAACAATCAAGTATATCTTATCAGCGAATAGGATGAACAATGTGAAAGCCAATGCTTTCGTGATTTCAAGCTTCTCTCAAAGATTAGCTGCAAAAGCAGCGGACCGATTGAATAAAATGCCAGCTCCAATCTCATTCTTTAAAAGCCGAGAGGAAGCCATAGAATGGCTATTAAATCAATAGAAATCGATTTACGCCCTGTGTATATAACGCATCACTTCAAAAGTAATATTTGTAAACAGTAATTTACTGTGGGCATTGCGTTCCACATTATAATGCGCGTCATTGAATAATTGATTAAATTCTAATACATTATTCCCAGTGATAAACCGTGCAAACTTAGCCAAGAACTCTGCCTCATCAGAAGAAGTTCCCATTAACTGGCCTTCTGTATAGTTTTTCATTAAACTTTGTCTTACCATGTAAAGGGCATACTTTAAAAAATGCTTCTGTTCTTCACGACCTAATTTTGACATGGCATCTGCCCAATTAAACATAGGTAAAACTTCTTTCTTGTAGCATACCCTCATCAATTCAACAAAACGACTGAAGTTCGAATTAACATTATCTCCAGCATTCAATAGTTCTAAAGCCAAAGAAAGGTCACCTTCTGTTCTCGAAACTATACTTCGAATCAAGTCTTGACTAACGTTTTTTTTGCTTTGTAAAAACTGACTTAACTCATCATTGTTGAGTTGTTTAATCTTGGTGATTTGTGTTCGGCTTAAAATAGTAGGAAGCATATTTTCTTCCGATTCTACAATCAATATAAAGACTGTGTCTTTTGGTGGCTCTTCTATGATTTTTAAAAGTTTATTGGCGCATGCCGCATTCATTTCTTCGGCCAACCATATAACACTTACTTTATATCCTCCTTCAAAAGATTTTAAAGTCAGTTTTTTGATGATTTCCTCACTCTGATGAACAGAAATTATTGGTTTTCTTCCTTTATCATCAGATTGATTAATCCACTCATTTAAACTTATATAAGGGTTTTCCAAAACGAGTGACTTCCATAGAGCAAATTGTGGATCCGATGTTTTTGAGTTGGTTTGTACCGTAGGGAATGAAAAATGAACATCGGGGTGCTCTAACTTCTGTACTTTATTACAAGCGCTACAAACTCCGCAACTATCGCTGGCTTTTTTATCCTCACACATTAAGTACTGTACAAATGCCAACGTTAATGGAAGTCCTCCATAACCCACATTACCTAAAAACAAATGCGCATGAGAAACCTGGTTATCTCTAACATCACTGATAAACTTTTGTTTAAGGTCACTATGTCCTATTACATCTTTGAAAAGCATTGGATAAAGATAAATATTTATCGGTGGATTCATTCAAAAATAGATAGAAAGCTTATGCGAATACTTGCTTAACTTGTTTACATTGTGCTTGGAAATATGTATTTTAGCTAATCATTAGAACTAAAAACACAATTCAACTTTAATTATGAAAAATAAAAACATAGCCATTATTGCTTCTTTAACTTTTGGAGCTTTAATATCGCCTCTTACGTATGCCTCTGTAAATGAGCTACATACTTCAGGGTTTGTGTCTCAAGAAGCGACGACTGTAACCATCACAGTGATGGTGAATTACCTTGGACAACCTTTAGATGGAGTATCAGCTTCAATCATTAAAGATGGGAAAATTGTTTCTGAATCTATGAGTGATAGTAAAGGGAAAGCAGTGATCAAAGTAGATAATTATACTGTTGGAGCTGTTGATTTACAATTAAAAAAAGAAGGTTATCAAACACAAATCCTTTCAGGATTAATCCTTAAAAACGGAAGTGAATATAAGTTTTCATTGACCAAAGGAACAGGGGTCGTAACTACTGAGGTCTCTACAGGGATTAATAAAATTGAAGAAAAAAGCACGGAAGAAATTGCAAAATTAGAAGATAAGGAAGCTAAAGCGAAGGAAGCGGCAGAAGCTTCAAAATTGGAAGCAGAAAAAGCCGCAGCAAAAGCAGGGGAATATACTGAAGCAGCAAAAGCTGAGGCTGAAAAAGCTAAAGAACTAGAAGCAGCTGCAGCAAAGAAAAAAGCTGAAGCAGCAGAAACAGCAGCCGAAGCTGAAAAAATGGAAGAAAAGATTTCAAGTTCAGAAGCTGAAATCAAAGCGCGTGAAGAACAAGCTAAACAACGTGAACAACAAATCGCTGATTTAGAAGCTAAACAAGCGGCTGAGCAAGCTGAAAAAGCAAGTGAAGCAGCTAAGAAAGCAGCAGAAAAAGATGCCAAGAAAGCAGAGAAAGAAGCCAAAGCAAAAGCGAAGGAACAAGCTGCTATAGCGAAAGAAAAAGCTGCTGCAGAGAAAGAAGCTGCTAAAGCAGCTAAGGCCTTAGCAAAAGAGGAAAAGGCGAAAGCTAAAGCTGAAAAACAAGCCGCTAAAGAAGCTAAAAAAGCAACCAAAGAGGCTGAAAAAGCAGCGAAGGAAGCTGAAAAAGCAGCAAAAGCTGAAGAAAAATACAGTCAAGGCCTAGCAAAACTTGTAAGTCAACAAGAGAAAATTGAAAAGCAAAGAGCTAAATTGAATAAGTCTCAAGAAAAACTAGATGCTCAAATCGAAAAAGGAAAAATCGATGTGGAGAAAGCCCGTAAAGCACAAGAAAAAATCACGAGTGGACAAAAGAGTTTAGATGAAGACTTGAAAAAAATTCAAGAGAATGTTAAAAAACTAAAGAAGAAATACAATAAGTAATCTACATACACGAAAAAAGAGGGCTGCCAGCAATGACAGCCCTCTTTTTTATGTGTTTTTTTTACCCTCTGTTTGAATGATAGCTTAATTTTAATTACGTATTTTTGATTTTTATAATAAAACGTGGTTCATGAAATATCTTCTTATTCTTCTGTTTTTAGTTGCACAATACACTGTTGGTCAAAATACGTCTCCTTTTCAAATTTATAATAAAAAAGGTAAAAAGATCAGTGTAAATAGATTCTTAAAAGGTTTAGAGTCTTGTGATGTCGTTCTTTTTGGAGAGTTACACGACAATCCAATGGCCCACTGGTTACAGTTAAAAGCAACTCAACATTTACACAGTAAGGATACGATAGCGCTTGGAGCAGAAATGTTAGAATCTCATAATCAGAAACAATTAAATGATTATTTAAATGGCCTTATTTCACATGATGAATTTGTTGATTCATCTGATTTATGGATAAATTATAAAACAGATTATAAACCTTTAGTGGATTACGCAAAACAATATAACCTCGCTTTTATTGCCACCAATATTCCGCGGAAATATGCAAGTTTTGTTTATAGAAATGGATTAGAACCTCTAGCGCTAGAATTAAGTGATGAAGAGAAGTCTTTAGTGGCTCCTTTACCCATAGCCTATGATCCTGAACTTCCAGGATATAAATCAATGTTGAATATGATGAGTGACCATTCTAATCCTAACTTCCCTAAAGCTCAGGCTATTAAAGATGCTACAATGGCGCATTTCATTTATGCACACTATAAGAAAACCGGAAATCAGTTTATTCATTTTAATGGTGACTATCACAGTAAAAACTTTGAGGGAATTTATTGGTATTTGAGTAGAAAGGATGAAAATTTAAAAATCACCACCATTTCCACAGTTGAACAAGAGAATGTTAAAAGACTCAACGATGAATACAAAGGTTCAGCAGATTTTATTATTGTTGTAGATGAAGAAATGACCAAAACGTATTAAATGACTCCCCAACTTTTAAAAAAAGGCGATACGATTGCAATCCTAGCTCCAGCTAAAGGAATTGAAGCTGAATTTATTGATTTTGCAGTTGAGATTATTGAGAGTAGAGGGTACAAAACCATTGTTTCAAAAAACTGTTTAGGGCAATACCATTACTTTTCGGGTACAGTTAAAGAACGTGTGGAAGATTTACAATGGGCCATAGATAACGATCAAATCAAAGCAATTCTATGTGCACGCGGTGGATATGGTTGTATTCAAGTGCTAGACAGAATCAATTGGGCTGATTTTTTGGAAGAGCCAAAATGGATTATTGGATTTTCTGATGTCACGGTTTTTCATCAACACCTAGCGCGATTAGGTTCGGGCTCTTTGCATGCTTCTATGCCTTTGAATTTTAAAAACAATACTCCAGAGGCTTTGAATAGCTTATTTGAAGGAATTGAGTCTGGTCAATTGTCTTATGAATGGAAAACAGAACATCAAAACTGTGAAGGGGATACTGAAGGAGATGTTGTTGGAGGCAACCTTGCGGTTCTAACAGGATTGGTAGGGACTAAACACATGCCTGATTACCAAAACAAATTATTGTTTATAGAAGATGTAGGCGAACATTTGTATGCAGTAGATCGTGATTTATACCAACTTAGTAAAGCTGGCGTTTTCGACCAGATTCGAGGTCTTATCGTTGGTGGATTTAGTGGAATGAAAGATACAAACCCTCCTTTTGGGAGTGACCTACAAACAATTATTAAATCACACTTTACGTATCACTCCATTCCTATCGCTTTTGATTTTCCAGCGGGTCATATAGATGATAACAGGGCTTTGATTTTTGGAAAAAATGCAAGATTGACGGTTAATAAAACTGCTGCAGAACTTATTTACTGTTAGTATAAAAGTGTTTTTCTAATACTTCTTGTAACTCTCCAAATGATGAGTATTCAAGAGTGAAATCAGCTTTTAAATTGTTCTTGTGAAGAAACGATTCTGTTGTTTTTCCCCAAGCAATGATTTTTTGGTGCTCATCAATGGTATTTAAGCTTAAAAAAGAATTCAAATTCGTTGGACTTGTAAATACCAAAACAGAAGGTTTAATGTCTAGCTTTACAGGTGTAAGAGCAGTTTTGTATACGATTAAGTCAGTAATTTGCCCTTCGTACAAACGCTTTTGCATAGACTGATGAGAATAATTTGATTGTGGAAATAGCACCTTTCTTCCGGCCACAAATACAGAAAAATCAGCACTTACCTTAGCAGGGTTCCCACTGGTTATTCCAGTAAAATCAACAGAGTAACCTCGCGACTCTACATAGTCTGAGGTTGCTCTTCCTATGGTGGCAATAACAACTGATTTGGGAATTGTACACTGATCTAAATAAAAACCTGCTGAACGTGGACTTGTAAAAAAAACGACCTCATATTCTTCTTTTGGACAATCAAATGGTTCTGCCACAAACGAAATCATGGGCTGATCTATCATGTTTATATCCGCATCTTTAACGAATGATAAAAAATCTTTATCCGTTACCTTTTTGGAAATAAACAGCATAAATTATTTGCTTTGAATGTGATTGAGGATCTCCTCGACAATACCCTCATTGTTTATCGCAGAAAAAGTACTAAATTCTGCTCCATCTTCCCATTCCTGAGCAAATGCAACGTGTACAGTTTCTTCCTCATCGCAATAAACACCCAATGGCAGTTGACAACCTCCATCGAGATTACGCAAAACACTTCTTTCTATTTCAATTCTACTTTGAACAACCTCGTCATTCAAAGCTTGTAAGATTTCAGCCAATACTGTGTCATCTTCTCGAATTTGATATCCTAAAACCCCTTGCGCAGGTGCAGGAATAAACATCTTGGGGTCCAAGGTGGTGATCGTTAAATCAGATAAATCTAAATCTAATCTTTTCACTCCAGCCATGGCTAAAACAATAGCATCGTATTGACCTTCACGTAGTTTATTGATTCGAGTTGGAACATTCCCTCTTAAGTCCTTGATTTCAAAATCATCGCGGAAAGTGATTAATTGCGATTTTCTTCTTGCAGATGAGGTTCCTATTACTGGATTTTTTTTGATTCCGAAAACTTCATCATTATCCACAGAATCATTTCTAATCAACAATAATTCTGAAGGGTCCTCTCTATACGAAACAGCTGTAATTGTTAATCCTGGAGGTGATGTAGTTTCTAAATCTTTGTGTGAGTGTACAGCAAGGTCAATAGATTTATTCAATAATTCACTTTCAAGCTCTTTCGTGAAAAAACCTTTACCCTCCATTTTGTCAAAACTCAAATGTTGAATTCTATCCCCTTGCGTAGAAATTACTTTTATTTCAACAGCATGACCTAATTTTTCTAATTCGTCTTTTACGAAGTTAGCTTGCCATAAAGCCAAGTCGCTTCCGCGAGAACCAATGATTATTTTCTTCATTTTTTAAGTAATATTTCTTTGGCCATTTTCATAGGCACACTCATGTATTTTTTCTCGAAATAAGCCAAGATTTTCTCTACAGTTTCCTTAGAATTTTCATCTAAATTTTCTATCTCTTTTGCAAAAACGTGTTCAAACGCAGTTGCTTTAATTTCTTTCACAGTTTGAGGTACACTGCGCATTGCAATTTCAACCTTTCGTTCATGGGCCATTAGTTTGAATTGCTCAACAGCCTCATCAACAATCTCTTCAACGTGAATGATCTCTCGCGCACGCTTTTCTAAATTCTTTGAAGAAACTTTCTGTAAATATTCAATGGAAATATTATCCATCGGAAATTGCTTGGCTACCTCTGGGTCTAAATCGCTAGGTATAGCCAAATCAATTACTACTTTTGGATCTGTATCTCCTTGAAGTAGATGTGTATATAATGCCTTATCAATTATAGATGTATCTGCACCCGTACAGGTAATGATAATGTCGAATCCTTTTTTGTATAAAGGCAATTCATTTAATGCATAAGCCTCTCCTTTTAATTGAGTCGCCAAAACCTCAGCTTTACTTTTTGTACGGTTAAAAACCGCAAAGTTGGTAAAACCATGTTTTCTTAAAAAACGACTCATATTGGTGTTAGTCACTCCTGCTCCAATAATTAAAATACGAGCATCTAATGGAATGTCCTTCAGCCTGAGGGTGTGATAGGCTAATGAAACTACAGAAACTGGACTTTGTGCAATACTGGTTTCCGTATAAATCCTTTTTGCGGTTTCTATCGTGTGACGTATCATTAAACGTATGGCATCACCTGTAATCCCATACGCTCGGCATGCGTCAAATGATTTTCTGATTTGCGTAATGATTTCACGTTCACCTACAACCATCGAGTCAATAGATGAAGTTACTTTTATCATGTGCTCAACACTCTCAATTCCTTTGTATTGTTCAACATGTTGAGTGAATAACTTGATCTGTTCAGCGTTAAAATGAGGGAATAAATACTGCAGATACTTTTTGAATTCAGTGAGGTGAATATCCTTGTCCTTACGGATAATAAATTCAACACGATTACATGTTGAAACATACATGATTTCATCAATTTGAAATTCGTCTTTTAACCCGGTAAGTTTCTGTTTTTGATCGTCAAGGGCAATATGCAACAGCCCAATCTGATTGACTTCGAGTTGTCGATGTGTAAATGCAAATATGTGAATATCTTCCACTTGTTAATTTTCCCTTGTTAGGCCGCAAATATCGTGAATATATAGCGTTTTATTGTCATAGCATTGTCATAGTTTCTTATTTAGAACCTTTCAAAACAATAAAAGACAGGTTTGTCTTAATATATATGTGGCTGAATTGGGATTTCAATTTTCTTTTTCAATCCTCATTACAACATTTATCGCCTTAGGTTTTAGCTTTTTAGATACTCAGTGAATAACGCTCTGTCTCTAAAGACTGTTGAAGTCGTAAAGTTTATTGATGTCAGGAATCCAAGAGCTGAAGATAAAAAACCACAGTTAAAGTGTTAAATTTTTGCATTCATGGAAATCTTTTATGATTTTGTAGTGCTATTTATAAAACACAATACATAGAATTAAAATGGTGAGCGTAGAATTGATCTGCCAAGCACTTTTCTTCTATCAAAAAACACTATGATTATGAGATTTAAACTAATGATGTTTTTATCGGTTTTTTTGTTTTCTTCGCAATGGGCGAAAACTCAAAATTACTATGAACATTATCAAGATGGTTTAGTTGTTTTTCAACTCAAACTTCAAAGCAAAAAAATGCTGTCTAAAGACAAGCAGGTTAATTTTAAAGACTATCCTCTTTTCACAGAATACCTTTCTGATTTTGAAATTGTTGAGGTCAAACATTTACATCCTGAACTAGATGATGATTTGTTGAATAGAACCTATCAAATTAAACTCAATGATTGGAGCAAAGTTGATGCTTTAGTTAAAAAACTGAGCAGACACTCCATGATTGAATATGCTGAGTTAAAAGATTTGCACCGTAAGCTTTACACTCCAAATGATGCGCTTTATGGTGTCTCTAATCAATGGGGTTTGTTTACAATTGAAGCAGAACAAGCTTGGGATATCTCATTAGGAAACTCTAATGTGGTTGTTGCTGTAACCGACGATGCAATGCAATTGGACCATCCAGATTTGCAAAATGTGTTTGTCACTGGTAGAGATATGCATGATAACGACAATACTCCTTCGCCATGTGGAAGTACAGATGGTATGCATGGAACCCACGTAAGTGGAACTGTAGGTGCCCAAACAAATAACGGAATTGGACTCGCTTCAATTGGAGCTGGTGTGAGCGTAATGCCTATTAAAATTAGTGATTGTGGTGGTGGAAATTTACCTTATGGTTATGATGGAGTAGTGTGGGCAGCCAACAATGGCGCTGATATTATCAATATGTCTTGGGGAGGTCCAACCGCAGGAAGCTATGGTCAAAATGTGATGAATAATGCATGGAATCAAGGAGTTATTCTTGTAGCTGCAGCTGGAAATGATGGTGTCTCCACAATGTTTTATCCTGCAGCCTACAATAATGTAATCTCTGTTGCGAATACTACAGAAAATGACACCAAAGCAAATTCCTCTCAATATGGAACTTGGATAGATATTGCAGCGCCAGGATCTAATATTGCAAGTACAGTCCCTTCTAGTTCGTATGCTTATTTAACTGGAACTTCTATGGCATCACCGTTAGTCTCAGGTTTATTGGGATTGATGAAATCCTATGCGCCAAGTGCAACCAATACTGAATTGATCAATTGTTTACTTAGTTCTGCAGATCCGATAAACGATACCTACTATAATAATGGACAATTGGGTAGTGGTAGAATTAATGCACATGAAGCCCTTCTGTGTTTAACAGGAAGTAGTGTTCAGCTAGACGCTTCTATTTCAGATATTTATTCACCAAGCGGAACAATTTGTTCTCCTTCTTTTATGCCTCAAATTGAATTGAGTAATTACGGTACAACAACTTTAACAAGTGCGGTAATTACATATGATTGGGGAGGAGCTCCTCAAACCTTTAATTGGTCGGGTAACCTTCCTTCAGGACAAACTACCACAGTTACATTACCTACTGGTACGGCCACAAATGGGAGTTACGTGTTTTCAGCAACTGTTTCATCTCCAAACGGTCAGGTAGATGAGGATTTTTCAAACAATACTTTTAGTTCTAATTTTACAATCAATAGTGGAGGGCAGCAAGCTGTCTTATATCTTGATACAGACTGTTGGGGAAGCGAAACAACTTGGGAAATTTTAGATGGAAACAATGTTGTTGTAGCCAGCGGTGGACCGTATACAGATGTTGTGGGAGGAACTTTTAATACTCACAATTTGTGTCTTCCAGTTGGATGTTATACTTTCAATATTTTTGATCAGTACGGAGATGGAATGAGTGGAGCGCAATATCAATCTTGCTCAACAAATGGTGATTATGAAATGCATGATGCCGACGGAACAGTACTTTTCCAAATGGCAGAACCAGACGGGAACTTTGGTGCGTCTGCAAATCATTCTTTTTGTATCACTGCAAGTAATACAACTGATGCAGGAATAGAAGTGATTAATTCTCCAGCCGGAATTGTATGTGCTTCCACAATTTCACCAGAAGTTGAATTAAGAAATTATGGATCTCAAACCTTGACATCTGTAGAAATCGCTTATGAAATCAATGGGAATCAGAACACATATTCTTGGACTGGGAGTCTTGCGTCAGGACAAGCTCAAACTGTAACTTTACCTGTAATTCTTGTTGGGACAGGTCCATCTGTTTTAACGATTACAACGCAAAATCCAAATGGAGGAACAGATGATGACCCTTCAAATGATGAACAACAAAATACACTTATTCTACGTACAACTTCTGCAGCACTTCCGTTTGTAGAAGATTTTGAAAATAATGCAACAGGTTGGCTGGTTTCGAATCCTGATGGAGATATAACCTGGTCCCTTGCTTCAATTGGTGGAACAAGCCCTGGAAATACTGCGATAAAGCTAGATTATTTCAATTATCAAAATGCAAATCAGCGTGATGGTTTAATTTCACCTAAGATTGATTTAACTGGACTTTCTTCTGCGGAAATGTATTTTGAACATGCCTTTAGAAGATACGATGTGAATTCAACAGATTCCTTAATCATTTATATTTCAACAGATTGTGCAGATACTTGGACAAGGATTGCTCAATTTGGGGAGGATGGAACAGGTTCTTTTGCTACGCAAACAACAACAACTACTGAGTTCGTCCCTTCTGCGGCAAATGATTGGTGTATTCAACCCATCAATCAATCTACACCAGGTGCTTCATGTTTTACAATTAACCTAGATAGTTTTGTTGGAAATGAGGTGTTCATCATGTTTGAATCCTATAAAGGATCTACTTATGGAAACAATTTGTATCTCGATAATATCAATATCGATGGAGTAGCAGTTCAACTTGCTCCAGAACCTGGTTTAAGTGCTAGCTCATCTGTTGTTTGTGAAGGAGAGACGGTATATTATACTGATCAATCTACAAACCAACCAACGTCTTGGAATTGGACATTCCCTGGGGGATCTCCATCAACATCAACATTACAAAATCCTGTCGTTACCTACCCAACTAGTGGAACTTATAACGTTACCTTACAAGCCAGTAACGCTTACGGTACGCAAACCATGACTTTTAGTAATCAAATTACCGTTAATGGATTGCCACAAGTTAATGCAACTGCCGTTGACATGACAATTTGTAGTGGTGCTTCTACTTCGATTTCTGCTTCAGGTGCAAGCAGTTACTCTTGGAACAATGGTTTAGGTGGTGGTTCAACACATACCGTTTCTCCTACTACCACTACGACGTATCAAGTTACAGGGACAAGTGGTAACTGTTCAAACACCGCTTCTGTCGAGGTTGTAGTAAGCCCACCAATTAATGTTGGTGTGACCGCATCAGCAACAGAAGTGTGTGCAGGTAGTTCAGTCTCTCTTTCAGCAAGCGGTGCTTCTACATATACTTGGAATAATGGTTTAGGTTCTGGTAACACACAAACTGATTCTCCTACTCAAACAACAGTATATACGGTGACCGGGACTGAAGGAAACTGTTCAAACAGTGCCTCGATCACTATAGTTGTTAATGATGTTCCTGTAGTTCAAGTTTCAGCGATTAATACAACGATATGTGAAGGAGAAAACACTACGATGAATGCTTCTGGTGCCGACACTTATGCTTGGACGCCTAGTGGCTCTTTAAATACGAGTTCAGGGGCATCTGTAGTGGCTAGTCCAAGCGCTACAACTACATATAGTGTAATGGGCTCTAATAATTGTGGAATTGATACAGAAACTATTGTTATTAATGTAAATGCCTCACCAGGACAACCAACTATTAGTCAAGTAGGAAATGTATTGTCAACGAACCTCCAAACTGGGGAAACAGCACAATGGTTTTTAAATGGTGCTTTAGTTGGTTCTGGGGCAAGTATTACAATGACGCAAGATGGTAACTATGAAGTAGTAATTACTAATGCAAATGGTTGTTCTGCGTCTGCAAACGGGAACTTTGTAAGAGATACCACAGGACTCACACAAAACGAATTAAATAAACATCTAAAAGTTTATCCAAACCCAACAGAAAACACTGTTCATGTTAGTTGGGAAGGAGCAGAGTTAATTGAAAAAATTGTTGTTTATGATGCGATTGGAAGAGCTGTAATTAAACTCACTGATGTAAATGACAAGACAGAAATGTTGGATTTCACATCATTTGAAACAGGTGTTTACATTGTACGTATAGAAACGGCAAGCAACACGATAAGTAGAAAGATTACTAAGCGCTAATCAATCCAGACTACTACAAACAAAAAACCCATTCTGTATTACAGAATGGGTTTTTTAGTGTTGATATGAAACGATTAGTATAACTCTTCTTTTAAAGCAGTACGGTAATCTTTAATTTCTTCTCTATTGATTTTGTGATCAGATTTTAGCAACAAGTTAAGCAAGTTCAATAAGTTGTCTTTATCTTCAATTTCCAAAGGGTATTCTCCTCCTTCTTCATCTTCTTCCCAAAGCGCTTGAATGTCAAAAGCTTCATTTTCTTCAATGTATTCGTATGTTAAACGCGTTACTTTAGCCAATAATGGATCCTCTTCCTTAAGCGCATGCTCTCTCAATTCCTTTAATTCTTCAATTAAAGATTTTGCCAGTACACCTTCTTTTTCTACTAAAGCGATGACTTTCTCTATCTGTTTATTTGCTTTACCTGTTTTCATACGATTCTAAATAATTTATAGCACAAATTTAACACCTTAAAGGAATTAATGGTATAGAATTACTTAATTTTTAATTAAAGCGCTAAATCAAGTTAATATTGTTTACAAAAAACTGAGTCCTTATCCAGTTATTTATAAGTTTATCTGCTGCTCGATATTTAGGCTATAATTTGGGTTTTATATGACGGATTTGAACCGTTAATCTTCAAAATTAAGAACTTTACGGTATCCTGAAAATAAAAAAAGCCATCTATTAGATGGCTTTTAACATTTAAAATGAATAGTTTTTAGAATTTAAAATCTTCCATAAATTTCGTTGTGAAATCACCTTCATTGAATTTCTCATCCAACATTAATTTTTGATGGAATGGAATAGTGCTTTTTACTCCTTCAATGATATATTCATCTAGGGCACGACGCATTTTAAGAATAGCTTCTTCTCTTGTCTGTGCTACTGTGATTAATTTAGCAACCATTGAATCGTAATGAGCGGGTATTGTATAACCTGCATAAACATGCGTGTCTATACGAATTCCATGTCCACCAGGCTCATGATATTCAGTTATTTTACCAGGTGAAGGGCGGAAGTTATTGTAAGGATCCTCAGCATTAATACGACACTGAATAGCGTGCATTATAGGTTCGTAATTCTTACCACTAATTTTATGTCCTGCAGCCAATTTAATTTGTTCCTTAATTAAGTCGAAATTAATAACCTCTTCAGTAATTGTATGCTCTACCTGAATACGTGTATTCATTTCCATGAAATAGAAGTCTCTGTGCTTATCTACAAGGAATTCTACCGTTCCTACACCTTCATATTTAACTGCTTTCGCAGCTTTAATTGCAGCAGCACCCATTTCCTTACGTAACTTTTTTGTCATGAAAGGAGAAGGTGTTTCTTCAACTAATTTTTGGTGTCTTCTTTGGATTGAACAATCACGTTCTGAAAGGTGACATACATTCCCGAATTGGTCTCCTGCAATTTGAATTTCAATATGACGTGGTTCTTCGATGTACTTTTCCATGTACAATCCATCATTAGAGAAAGCTGCTTTTGATTCTTGCTTAGCTTGGTTCCAAGCATCTTCCAACTCTTCTTTTTTCCATGCCAAACGCATTCCTTTTCCACCACCACCGGCAGTTGCTTTAAGAATGACAGGATATTTTATTTTTTCAGCAGTTTTGAAGGCTTCATCGAGGTCTTTTAAAAGTCCTTTTGAACCTGGTATACAAGGAACTCCTGCTTTAATCATTGTCGCTTTCGCGTTGGCTTTATCACCCATTCCATCAATTTGTTCTGGAGTAGCTCCAATAAACTTGATGTTGTGTTCCTGGCAAACTTTAGAAAACTTAGCGTTCTCTGAAAGAAATCCATAACCAGGGTGAATTGCATCTGCATTGGTAATTTCCGCTGCAGCAATGATATTTGGTATTAGTAAATAGGATGATGAACTTGCTGCTGGACCAATACAAACAGCTTCATCGGCGAAACGAACATGTAAACTTTCTTTATCAGCTGTAC
Organism: Brumimicrobium sp.; assembly: GCF_048268645.1. NCBI lineage: Bacteria > Pseudomonadati > Bacteroidota > Flavobacteriia > Flavobacteriales > Crocinitomicaceae > Brumimicrobium > Brumimicrobium sp. The sequence goes on from NZ_JBLWVE010000001.1 coordinate 434,778, forward strand.
TATATACAGCAACCGTTTTAATGCCCATTTCCTTACATGTTCTGATAACACGTAAGGCGATTTCGCCCCTATTGGCAATCAATATTTTTTTGAACATGCCTTTTTGGGTGTTTTAGTTCTACTTATAAATAATTAAGATGGATCAACTAAAAATAGTGGTTGATCGTATTCAACTGGTGTTGCATCATCTACAAGAACTTTAACAATTTTTCCTTGTACTTCAGATTCAATCTCATTGAATAACTTCATCGCTTCGATTATACACACAGTATCTCCTACTTTGACCTCGCTACCAACTTCAATGTATACCGGTTTATCTGGTGATGGAGAACGGTAGAAAGTACCAATCATTGGTGACTTTACTGTGATGTACTTACTGTCTGCGTCTTCTGACCCTTCAGTTGTAGCTGCTGGCGCTGCAGGTGCAGGTGCTGCAGCAGGTGCTGCTTGTGGCATTGCTGCTGGCATTTGCTGTTGCGGCATTGCTTGCATTGGCTGTTGGATGTAAACTACATTTTCTTCATTATCACGTTTACGTCTTTTTGGTTCAGACTTAATAGTGATTTTAAAATCTTTTTCTTCAATTTCTACTTCTGTTACACCAGATTTTGAAACGAATTTGATTAGTTCTTGGATTTCTTTTTGATTCATCATGTATGAATATTTATAGGATAAATGTACGTATTTTTTTTCTATTATGAATTGTAAGCCCACTTAAGGTAAATAGCTCCCCAAGTAAATCCACCACCAAAGGCTGATAATACTATGTTGTCCCCTTTTTTTAATTGTTTTTCCCAATCCCAAAGGCACAACGGTAATGTTCCAGCGGTAGTGTTACCATATTTTTGAATGTTGATCATCACTTTGTCTTTTGATAATCCCATGCGGTTGGCCGTTGCATCGATAATTCTTAAGTTGGCTTGGTGAGGCACCAACCAATCAACGGAATCAGAAGTTAAATTATTGCGCTCCATGATTTCAGCAGATACCTCTGCCATATTCGTTACTGCAAATTTAAATACTGCTTTTCCTTCTTGTTTAACAAAGTGAAGTCTTTCGTCTACCGTGGCGTGACTTGGAGGTAACTTAGAGCCTCCTGCAGGTTGAATTAAGTATTTTCTACCTTCCCCATCACTTCTCAATACACTGTCAACAACTCCGTAACCTTCTTCGTTAGGTTCTAGTAAAACAGCTCCACCACCATCTCCAAAAATCACACAAGTAGCACGATCTTCGTAGTCAATAATGGAAGACATTTTGTCTGCCCCAATAACGATTACTTTTTTGTATTTTCCTGTTTCAATAAATTGTGCACCTGTCGTTAAGGCAAAGATAAATCCTGAACATGCTGCGTTGATGTCAAAACTCCACGCGTTTTTCATTCCTGTTCGGTCTGAAATAACATTTGCAGTTGCAGGAAATGGATAATCAGGTGTAACTGTAGCACAGATCACCAAATCAATCTCTTCTGGAGAAATTCCTTTTTTAGCCAATAAAGCATTTACAGCCTCAACTCCGATGTCGGATGTTGGGTTACCATCTCCAAGCATACGCCTTTCTTTGATTCCTGTTCGCGTGGTAATCCACTCGTCAGTTGTATCAATCATTTTCTCAAGGTCCTTATTACTAAGAACGGTCTCAGGAACATATCCATGAACCCCAGTAATTGCTGCTGTAATTTTTTTCATTATTTAAAAGCTTCTTTTATCTTTCTTGTTAACTCTGACTTTGCAACATCATGTGCAAGACACATCATGTTCTTCACAGCTACGTCATTAGAGATTCCGTGACCGATAATTACATCAGAATTGACGCCCAATATAGGAGTTCCGCCGTAATTTTCATAATTAAAGCGGTCAAAGTAGGTATCTTTCATACCCAGCTGCTTTGCAATAGAGTATATTCCTTCTGCTTGTTTTAAAACAATATTTCCTGTAAATCCATCGCAAACCACAACATCTGCTTTTCCATTAAATAAATCACGCCCTTCAATATTCCCTATAAAATTGAAATCTTCAGTACCTTTCATTAATTTATATGCAGATTGAGTAAGCAAGTTTCCTTTTCCTTCTTCCTCGCCAATGTTTAATAAACCCACTTTAGGGCTTTTAATCCCCATAACATTTTGAGCATAAAGTGAACCTAAACTCGCAAATTGATATAAAACGTCTGGTTTACAATCTGCATTTGAACCTACATCTAAAATGATGGAGTTACCTCCTTCAACTTTAGGGAGTACAGAAGTAATACATGGGCGAATTACTCCAGGAATAGAATTGATTTTATAGATTGACCCCACCAACATTGCACCGGTGTTACCCGTGCTCGCAAATGAATCAATTTTTTTCTGAGCCAAAAGCTCAAAACCAACGGAAATTGAACTGTTGGGTTTTTGTGGAATTGCACGTGTAGGATGATCCTCCATTGTAATAACATCTGGAGCATTAACCACAGAAAGACGGTTTGAGACCACCCCTTTTTCTTTCAAAATTGAGGTAATATCATCTTCACGACCGATGAGCACAATCTCTACATCGTCGGGCAGTTTCTCGAGGGCTAAAATTGCGCCAAGAACGTTTGCTCTTGGCGCAAAATCGCCACCACTAATATCTAATCCAAGTTTCATAAGTGTATAAACACTTTTATTGATGGATGAGCAAAATTATACTGCTACTTCTTTCTCAGCAATTACTTGACCTTTGTAGTAAAGTTTCCCCTCGTACCAATGTGCGCGGTGGAACAAGTGAGGCTGTCCTGTTGTTGGACATGTCGCTACATTCGCAGCAACTGCTTTTTTGTGTGTACGTCTTTTGTCTCTTCTTGTTGTCGACGTTCTTCTTTTTGGATGTGCCATTTTACTTTATATTTAAGTTTTTAATTCAAATTTTTTAATGCGTTCCAACGGGGATCTATATCTTCCTCGTCAGAATCTTCTTCTTCATTTTCTGATGAATCAACGTATTGGTCTATTAAATCTAGCATTTCTTCATTGCACTCATCTTCTTTATGTACTGTCCGGCTAGGCAAAGCTACCGTTAGTAATTCATACAAGTCTGATGCAACATCAATTGTAAATGCGGAAGGGGGAAGGACAATCAAATTTTCATCTTCGCTTTCTTCTTCACCAAACTTATATATGATTTGATGAGTAATGTCCACAGGGATGTCCATTAAATCTGTACAACGATCACATGGCTTTTGAATTGTACCAGACATTTCAATTTCACCAATCATCATTGTCTCCTTCTTATTCAACTCGAAGTCAACTTTTACGTCTCCTCCTTGAATAATAGAATACGCTAACTCTTCAAAGAACGCTGCCGTTATATGAAACTTGAAGGAATGTTTTCCATTTTTCAAGCCCTCAAACGGGATAATAAATTCTTTATTCGAACTCATAATGTTCAAAATTTTGGAGTGCAAATGTATAAAAATTAATAGACAACGCACCTCTTCTTACAAAAGAATCTACAAAGTTAGTCTTTTTTGAGCAAAACAAGTTATGAACACCTGTTAACTTTTATTTTTATTCAAAGTGAAAACCTGATTTTTCAACCGTGAATGTTACTTTTATACTCATGTTTCACACGGAAAGTATAAAATATGGGCCTGTTACGGTTTTTTTACTGTATTACGATGATTTTGTAACGGAGGAACACCTTCATAATTTACTGCCCAACGAACAGGTAAAATTACAAAGTTTAAACCATCCCTCCAGAAGAAGAGAGTTTGTGGCCACTCGTGTATTGCGTACAATGCATTTCGGAAATGAACCTATCCTTTATTCTAAAATCGGTGCGCCTTATGTCGAAGGGGAGGGGTTTATTTCTATTTCTCATGCAAATCATGTTGTTGGAATGGCTTATTGCCAATCTTTTCATGTTGGACTCGATCTCGAGCCTATACATGAAAAAGTGATGAAGGTGAAACATAAGTTTCTAAGTGATGAGGAAAAAATATTGACCGATACCGATTCTGTCGAAGAAATGATAAAAGTTTGGTCAGGAAAGGAGGCTTTATATAAATTGGCTGGTAGAAAGGAGATTGTTTTTGCAGAAAACTTGTTGCTGACAAAAATTGATGAACTTCACTGGAAAGGAAGAATTTACTTTCCAAACAATAAAAAAGAAGTTGAATTAACGATCGATAGAAAAGATAATTTTGTAATTTCAATTAATGCATCACCAGTCTATGAGGTCAAATAAAGATATATATCGCAAGTTTAGTTCAAAAACAGGTCAAATTGCTGTGCTCATTGACCCTGAAGTAACAAATACTGAAGAGCGCTTGCGTCAAGTGGTTGAAAAAGCTGAGTTTTCTAAAATTGACTATTTTTTTATTGGTGGAAGTACAGTTACACGAAGTGATTTTCAAAAAGCAACTGTTATTTTGAAAAAACTCACGAAGATTCCTTTGGTTATTTTTCCAGGAGACCATCAACAATTGTCAAATGAAGCTGATGCTTTACTTTATTTAAGTTTGCTTTCAGGAAGAAATCCAGAATACTTAATTGGTCAACATGTTAAAAGTGCGCAAGAGGTCTTTGCTTTAGATTTAGAAATTATTCCAACAGCATATATATTAATTGAGGGTGGAAATTTATCAACCGTAGCTTATGTTAGTCAAACCACCCCCATTCCAAGAGATAAGTCTGCTATTGCCTTAAATACGGCAATAGCTGGTGTGTTACAAGGAAAGCGTGTAGTGTATTTTGATGCAGGAAGTGGTGCTCATCATCCTGTAGGTGGAGCGCTTGTTCAACAAGTAAAAAATCAACTAAACACAACTGTTGTTGTTGGAGGAGGAGTGCGTTCTATCGAACAAATAGAAACGCTGAAATCTGCTGGAGCCAACGTAATTGTGATTGGGAATAAGATTGAAGAAGATATTGATTTTTTGCTTGATATTCAACGCTATAAATCTAAAGTTGAGGCATGAAATTCATTAACGCAATACGATTAGCGGCTTTTTTCGAGCTAGACTACTCACACGTTGATGATGAGTTGGTGGCTCAATTGAGGGAGTTAATCAACTCACACTTTGCCTACGAAGAACATTTGAATATTTTAGGTGACCGTTTTGTTTTACAAGAACTGACCCTCATTTTAGACCAGCTCAAAGAGGATAAAATTAAAGTTTTTCATGGCTGGATTGAACAAGATGTTCTATTGGCCGAATATTTAATCAGTAATGGAAATAAGGTAGTTCCAAATAAAGAACTTGTTTTACCTGATGAACACCAGTTGTTTAAGGCTTACCAAGTTTTTGTTTCAACTTATCTATTACCAATACTTACCCAAAAGATAAGGAAGGCCATCGAGGAACGCGATGTGGGTGGAATTGCCGTTCATTTGAAATTCGCCCCCTTACTTCTCAAGAAAAAAAGAATTGAGATTCAAGGTCCTGTAAGTCAGTTTTTAAATCAGCGATTAGGACAGTTGAAAGTGAGTCAGAATGATGATTTAAAGCGTCTAGTACATGAGGTGTTTTCGTATTCTTTTGTCGAGGTGTTGAATGCTTTGGATGAAGAGTATTACAGCGATGCAATTGCTTACATTGATACTGCAAAATTACTGGTTTTAAACACCACGCTTTCTTCATCGCAGTTAAATAAAATCAAAACGGCTATCTCAAATGTTTCTTTAAATAATAACCATCGTAAACAAGTCTTGACTTTCGTTCAATCGGAAGCTTTTTCTGTTCATACTAAGCATCCACGAACAACATTTGGAAATATGATTCGATCTCCATTGTTTTTCATCACCCTTATTATTGTGATCATTAACTTTTTATTTTTCTTTCCTAGCAGTAATTCGATTGTTGAACAGGACCTTGAAGAAACAACGGGTCTGGACGGGTTGAGTGCCGACGAATTGAAGGTGGTTGATACAATGCTAGGTTTTCAACAAGATTCAGTTCCTTTGGTATCTGAAAAACTTCCTAGCGCCATTCCACCAAAGTATATTTTAACTGCAAACTGGGAAAGTATTGAAAACAGTTTAGCCAAGGAAATATACTCCAGTATGATTGCTGATTATGAAATTCAGAAAAGTTTAAACTTAATGGGAAACTGCTCAGAAACGAAAACTCAGCTTTATGGAAAGTCACTGTATTCAGGGGTAGCTTCTTTTTCTGATTTCACTCGTTTTAATCATGAAGTAATCAATAATTCGAATGAAGATCTCTATGTTTTACTTTTTGAACCTTCGAAAAACGGAAAGGTATATGGAGAGTTAATTGCCTCAGGGAGGACTTCAAAAGTTTATTTAAAAAAGGGAGATCAGATGATATTTTATAGTGGAAAACAAATGAATTCATTCCACCCGATGCGACGTGAAAACAATGGGTACGGCACAGTAGATGACGCCCAAAAAATAAGTTCAAACTTCAAATATCATTTTTGCAATCAGTCGATTTATCATTTCCAACAGTTAAATAGTATTCATACAGTTGATACACTAGGGGATGTAATATTCGAAGATGTATCGAATGGATTTGGAGTTGTGATTCAATAATTTCTTTAGATAAAAAAATAAAAAAATTATAAAAATCACAGCATTATTTATTTTACTTTTGAAATAAATATATGTCGATAGAACGAAGAGTACAGCTAGTTGAAATGTTATTTTACGATTTAGAACTAGAAGCCACTCAATTTGAAAAGTCATCGGGTTTAACATGTGTTTCAGGATGTGGAAACTGTTGTAAACATCCAGATTTAGACGCTTCACCTTTAGAGTTTTTACCTTGGGCTTTTCATTTGTTCTTGAATGGAGAGGCCGAAAACACACTAACTACCCTTACTGAAATAGACAGTAAAACCTGTCACATCTACAAATCATTATCTGTTTTTGGACAAGGTCGTTGCAGCGATTATAAGTACCGTGGTTTAATCTGCCGTTTGTTTGGTTTTGCAGCAAGTAAAGACAAGTATGGAAATTTAAGACTCGCAACATGCAAAATTATAAAAGAAGGTCAAGCTGAACAATACAATTCTACTTTTGAAGCGATATCAAAAGGACTATATGTTCCAATTTTCACAGACTACTATATGAAATTGAGTCAAATTGACCATCAAATGGGCAACAGAATATTGCCCATCAACAAAGCGCTTAAAGTTGCTTTAGAAGAGGTGTTACAATATTATTCTTATCGAGATTTCCCCAATGCAGGACAAAATTGTGGTTAAAATGGATGGATAATTATTGGTTAAGAAATCATTATCTTTGCTTTTTAGTCAACATTATTCTCCATGAGAAACACTACATTACTAGTCGCTTTACTAATTGTTTTTTTTCATTAAAATCTGTCAAGTCGCAGGAAAGGTCCTTTTACATTAGTGATAATTTATTGCTGTTCATTCCAAATGAAGTAAAATATGTTGGTGCTACTGATATGGATCGTTATTACAGTGGTGTTACTGTATCAAAGTTGTTTTTGGGATGGTCTGGAAAAAATGGATTGTCTGGGGATGGCTTGAATCGTATTTATCAACTTGGAACGTCTTATACTTATTTAAATAGTGAACATTATGTGTCCATTTATCCTCAACTAGGATATGTAAGTTGGTGGATGGCGTATCTCTATTTTCGTCCTGAACCAATGTTTAATGTTTCAAAAGGCAAATTTGACTACATCAACCTTGAAGTAGGTGCAGGACTATTGGGAAATTTATCTTTATTCTGTTTTTTTCCTATAGGTCAAGAAAATGTATTTATGGCAGGATTCAAATTTGGATTTGCCATACCTTATCATCCGTTTTTTAAAGAAGGAAAAAATGGATGGCGATAGTCATGAGGCTGTATCAAAAGCGTAAAAAATTCTTATTGAGAAATATGTTTCCCATCTCAGTGGCTAAGTCCTTCGCTTTTTTTAAATGGGCTAAATCTCCATTGTTCAAATAGTGAGCGTAATAATAATAGCTCGAAAAGTATTTTTGTGAGATGAAATAAAACCCATCAGGATCGATTTCTGCTAAGTAAGCCCCCAGATCAAATTTAGGGTTTAGCTTTTTATGTGCAATTAATCCTATCAATTGCATTTGTCTGTAATAACCTTTTCGAGCAAATTCCATTTTTAAAGGGAACTCTTCTGCGGCAAGCTCTAAAATCTCAATACATTTTGAATAAGCGCCAATGTGTAAAAGACAATCAACCATTATGTATTCTGAAGCAGGAAAATCTAAAAATCGTTTTCCACTTTTAGGTAACTGCTTTCTGATTTCTAAATAATCATCAAAATATTTGTAGGCTTTTGTTTCTTTGCCATAATATGTTTCATAAAGCATGTTGTATGCAAAGTACCTACCCACCAAATACGGATAGACCTCTTTACTGATATTTGCTCCCCTCATTTCAGCTATATGATGCTTACAATCTTGTTCATTCTCTAACCAAAAAGACTTTATAAATAACATCGCATGTCCGAATATTTTTCCGTTGTTTTCAGTGTTGTACTTTAAATATTCTTCATACAATAAATAATAGTATTTGCATAAATTATCGTAATCAGGGAAGTGTTCTATAAAAAACACTTGTGCGTATTTCTTTTGAGCCAAAAGAGTAGTTGCGCGTTTGAATGTTGTTACGTCTTCTCTAAATCGAAGTGCTATCTTCCTTGACATTGACTGTATCCCACCATCATGAAACTCAATATTGTTGATTAGGTCAAAATCATAGAAAGAAACCAAAATGTCTAACTCACGGTTAGAAATCGGTTGGCTATCATTAAAAGACATTTCTAATTCATACCAGTTGTTGTAACCAAGAAATTGACTCAGAATATTTAAAGTTTGAATTGAAGGATTAAAAGGATATTTCGTAAAACCGTAAAGGCGTTTAAAAGTGATGCCATTGATATGGGTTTGTGTTTGTTCTGAAACGACTCGGCCAAGCCTGTCACAGTCTACCGACCTCAATAGTTTGAAGTCGATACTCTCAAGTACCATTTCCTTGATCCTTTCTAAGTTTTCTTTGTTAACTATTGTAGGTTTCCGAGCCATTTTTCTTGGATGAATATCGAAATATAAGAATAACTGTACATTAATGTACTTTTTTATTTCTTTTAAAATAAATTACTTAGTTAAAAATAGTGAGGGGCATTCTTTCAAGAAGTTAATCACATTTTACGAAAAAAGAAAAAAGAACATTAGCATGAGTATTTCAGAAAGACGAAAATTCATTCGCGCACTGAAGAGAGATATCTTCATTAGAAAAAAGGAGTTAAGAAGCCTACGCTTTCAATTGTTTTTGAAAAATGATAAAGCTTTTTATCAACATAAAATTGAATTTTGTTTGGAGGAGATTGAGGAATTACAAAGTCGAGTTTTTATTCATCAAGAGATTTTACAAAAAGCATCCTTTATTAAAGGATAAAGATCTAGGATGACTACAAAACAAATGTTCCCTCCCAACGATTCATTTTTTGTTTCTTTTAGCTTAAAAAAAACAATTGGTGCAAAAGATATACCTTATAACCGCTACAGAATCAGAAAAAAGTCCAATATTATACTATTGGGCTTTTTTCCATTTATTGAGCCTAAAAAACGAACACTGATTAGTCGCGAGGTGGTTTTCTTTTTATTGTCAAAAGACTTCCTTACTTTTGCATGAAACAAAAAATCAAAGAATACATGTCAGAAATTGATATCAATAAAGTACTAAGTCAACTAGGAGTTAAAAACGAAGTCAACAGAGGAGCATCAACAGGAAAAAACTGGATCGATACAAAAGGCGAAGTGATTGATTCACATACACCAGTAGATGGTTCAAAAATTGGACAAGTACAACTAGCGTCTGTAGAAGATTATAACGAAGCAGTTGAAGTAGCATCAAAAGCATTTTATGAATGGAGACAATGGACAGCACCAGCGCGTGGAGAAGTTGTTCGTCAGTTAGGAAATGCATTAAGAGAATATAAAGAGCCTCTTGGAGCACTTGTTTCTTATGAAATGGGTAAATCTTACCAAGAAGGTTTAGGTGAAGTTCAAGAAATGATCGATATCTGTGATTTTGCAGTAGGACTTTCTCGTCAACTTTACGGATTAACAATGCACTCTGAGCGTCCAGGACACAGAATGTATGAGCAATATCATCCACTAGGAGTTGTTGGAGTAATTTCAGCATTTAACTTCCCAGTTGCAGTTTGGAGCTGGAACACTGCTTTGGCATGGGTTTGTGGAGATTCATGCGTATGGAAACCATCAGAAAAAACACCTTTAACATCTATTGCTTGTCAAAATATTGCACAAGAAGTATTTGCTAAGAATAATGTTCCAGAAGGAGTTTCTACAATGGTAATTGGTGGTCCAGAGGTTGGAAAAGCAATGGCTAACGATAAGAAAATCGCATTGGTTTCTGCAACAGGATCTACAAGAATGGGTCGTTCTGTTAACGAAGCAGTAGCAAAACGTTTAGGAAAAGTATTGTTAGAATTAGGTGGAAATAATGCAATGATCATTACTCCTGATGCTGACTTGAAAATTGTAGTTCCAGGCGCTGTATTTGGTGCTGTAGGAACAGCAGGACAACGTTGTACATCTACACGTCGTTTGATTATTCATGATAGCATTTACGACAAGGTTATGAAGATTATCGTTGATGCATACGGACAAATTAAAATTGGTAACCCATTGGATGAAAACAATCACGTTGGGCCACTTATCGATAAGGATGCAGTAAACAATTACTTAAACGCTATCGAATCTGCAAAGAAAGAAGGTGCTAAAGTATTGGTTGAAGGTGGAGTTCTTGAAGGAGAAGGATATGAGTCAGGATGCTACGTTAAACCAGCGATTCTAGAAGTTGAGAATCACTACGAAACGGTTCAAAACGAAACATTCGCACCTATTCTTTATGTAATGAAATACTCTGGAGATGTTACCAATGCTATTGAATTACAAAATGGTGTGGTTCAAGGTTTATCTTCTGCAATCATGACGACTAACTTACGTGAAGCAGAACAATTCTTGTCAGCACAAGGTTCTGACTGTGGAATTGCAAACGTTAATATTGGTACTTCAGGTGCTGAGATTGGTGGAGCTTTCGGAGGTGAAAAAGAAACAGGAGGTGGACGTGAGTCTGGTTCTGATGCTTGGAAAGTTTACATGAGAAGACAAACAAATACAATTAACTATACTACTGAGTTGCCATTGGCACAAGGGATTAAGTTTGACTTGTAAGTCTTTAGATCTTAATAGATAAATAAAAGGCCGATTCAATATTCATGAATCGGCCTTTTTAAATAGATACCTGATCTATATCATGTTTTTCTCAGCCTTTAAGTCCTAATTTTGATTAAACACTAAAGGTTTAGCCATGAAAACTACGAATTCAACTTGTTTTAGAATACAAAATGTACTTATTCTTTTCAGTGGCTTGCTCTTCGTTTTCTCACCTTTATTCTCCTGTAAAAAGGATAATCTAGACCCAAACTCTTCATCACCTAACCCAGCTTTAGTGTCTTATTTAAGATTTAATCATTATGTCGATGATCTTACTGTAAGCTACGATACGGTAATGTACGTTAATGATTTTGGAAATAACTTCAGCATAGAAACCATTCGCTATTTTATCTCGAATGTAGCTTTTGTACATTCCAACGGACAAGCCATAAACATTGCAGACGCAGTGTATGTTGATCCACGTTTAGAGGGCTACGACCAGTTGAAAATTACCTCTTCTATTCCGAATGGTGATTATATTGGGATTAAGTTCACTTTTGGTTTAGATTCCATCATGAACCAAACAGGGGTATTCAACAATTTTCCTGAAGTTGCAATGGAGTGGCCTCAAATGATGGGCGGTGGTTACCATTATATGAAATTAGAAGGTCGTTATGAACACCAAGGAAATTATAATCACTTTAATTTTCATACTGGGCCACTAAACAACAACAAAAATTACTTTCAGGTAGAATTACCAATGTCGATGAATGTAAACAATGGTGTGTTTGATATTACACTTGCAATGGAAATCCAGAATTGGTTTAAAAATCCAAACTCATTTGACTTAACAACAATTGCTCAAGGAATGATGGGGAGTCAAACCAAACAAGAATTAGTCAAAAACAACGGAATTGACGTGTTTTCTGTTGAATAAACACCAAATGCAATGAGTAAGCTCTTTAAAACTATGTTTTTTTATCTGTTAATGGTACTTTTCTTTGGTAGCTGTAAAAAGGATGAGGTGAGTAGCTATGGAGATTTTCAAACCACTCCAGTTGTGATTAATTATCCCTCTAACTTTCCAGATATGATTATTCCAGAAGATAATATGCCCACAAAAGAAGGAATTGCGTTAGGGAGAGCATTGTATTATGACAAAATATTGTCGAGCAACCAAACCAAATCCTGCTCTTCTTGTCATGACCAAAGCAAGGCATTTACCACTTTTGAATCCAATAGTTTAGCCCATATTAACTTGGCTTGGAACAATCAGTATTTATGGAATGGTGCAGTTCAGGGAACCCTAGAAGACGTGATGCTTTTTGAGGTGGAGGACTTTTTTGGAACAAATATACAAGAAGTCAATACTAACTCTAATTATAGATACTTGTTTAAGAAAGCTTATGGAGTTGACGAAATTACTTCGAAAGACATTGCTTATGCTTTAGCGCAATTCTTTAGGACATTGAATTCAACAGACTCTAAGTTTGATCGATTCATGAGGGGAGAGGGTAATCTTACACCAGAAGAATGGGATGGGTACGACATTTTCTTTACTGAACGAGGGGACTGCTTCCATTGTCATGGCACTGTATTGTTTCACGATAATGCTTTTGGGAATAATGGGTTAGATTTAGATCCAGATGCTGGACTTTATAACATTACTGGAAATATGAATGATTATGGTAAGTTTAAGACGCCAACATTGAGAAATATTGAATTGACAGCTCCCTATATGCATGATGGTCGTTTTGAAACACTTGAAGAAGTAATTTCATTTTATAGCTTTGGAGTGAAACATGACTCTCCTAACTTATCTCCCTTAATGAAGTATTCAGCCGATGGTGGCGTTCAGCTTTCACAACAAGAAGCAGAGCATTTAATTGCCTTTTTAAAAACGCTCACAGACTATACCTTCATAAATAATACCTCATTGTCTGATCCTAATTAGTGTTTTTTATAAATCAGCCCCATTTATGATATGCATCATGTTTTTTGGTATGAAAGCCCTTTATATTTGTACTGTTTTAGAGTTGCTATTGTTTACAAAGGAAATTGAAACGATTCTCAATTCAACATTTTCTCATCTCTCTAAGTGTCCTTGAGAATTGTTTCTTTCCTTAAATAAAGACAAATAAGTCTTAATGCTTTAAAAGATGATTTTGGTCATTTTTTTTCATAGGTCCTATTTCTAAATTTGAAACAGTTGATTGAATATTAAAATTTTTCAATCTGTTAATTATTGGAACAATAGTCCACGTCATTTATCGAAAAACTAACCATGGAAATGTTAAATAAAGAGGATTTAAAATCAGCGATTCTAAAGCTGAAAACAGAAAAGAATGCAGTAATATTAGCACATTATTATCAAGAAAAAGACATACAAGATGTTGCCGACTACATTGGAGATAGTCTAGGCTTGGCCATCGAAGCTTCAAAAACGGATGCGGAAATAATTGTTTTTGCTGGAGTTCACTTTATGGCTGAAACAGCAAAATTATTAAATCCCACACGTAAAGTAGTTTTGCCAGATTTAAAAGCGGGTTGTTCACTTGCCGATTCTTGTCCGCCCGACCAATTCAAAGCCTTCATTGATGCTCATCCAGACCATAAGGTGGTAACTTATGTGAACTGCACTGCCGAAGTCAAGGCGTTGAGCGATATTGTGTGTACCTCTTCAAATGCTGTGGATATTATTAATTCTTTTCCCATTGACCAGAAAATAATTTTTGCACCTGATCATAACTTAGGGAAATACCTTCAAAAAGAAACTGGTCGCGATTTAGTATTATGGAAAGGTGCTTGTGTTGTACATGAGGCGTTTTCATTTGATAAACTACTGAAATTAAAGCTTGAATATCCTGAGGCAAAGCTTGTTGCTCATCCAGAATCTGAACCTCATATTTTAGATGTGGCCGATTATGTAGGGTCAACAAGTAAAATGATCAATTTCATTAAGAATTCTGATGCACAAACATTTGTTGTAGGAACAGAGGCCGGGATTTTACATGAATTAAGTAAGCAAGCTCCAGGAAAAAACCTAATTCCCTTGCCTATTCACGAAGACAATACTTGTGCTTGTAGCGAATGTGCTTTCATGAAAGTAAATACACTCGAAAAAGTTTACAATTGTCTGCTCAATGAAACACCAGAAATCAATATTGATCCTGCGATTTTCGATAAAGCTAAAGCACCAATTGTTAAAATGATTGAATTCTCTAGCCTGGTAAAGAATGAAAACTAAGTTTGATGTATTAATCGTTGGTGCTGGTATTGCCGGACTTTCCCAAGCCATTGCTTTGGCGGAAAAAGACAGCACCCTTTCAATTGGCGTGGTGACTAAATCTCAATTAAAAGAAACCAATACGCGATTGGCGCAAGGTGGAATCGCCGCTGTAATATCAACACAAAACGATAGTTATTTAGCACATATAGAAGACACCATAAACGCTTCTCAAAACCAAGCCGACAGAAATGTTGTTTCCTTTGTTGTTGAAAACGCACATCAGGGAATTCACCAGCTTGAAAATTGGGGCGTACGCTTCGATAAAGTGCACAATGATTACCACCTAGGGTTGGAAGGTGGACATTCTCATGCGAGAATTCTTCATGTGAAAGATCAAACTGGTGCAGCCGTGCATGATGAACTGATAAACCAAATTAAAAAACATCATTCCATTGCTGTTTTAGAATTCAGCGAAGTCATAGAATTGCTCATGAATAAGGATTGTGAAGTTGGGGGAGCTTTGATTTATGACCATAAGAAAAACTCCACAATATACATTTATTCAAAAATGGTTGTCCTAGCCACTGGTGGAATAGGTCAGCTCTTTCAATACACGACCAATTCAACTATTGCTACAGGTGATGGAATTGCTTTGGCCCATGCTATTGGAGCGAAAATTAATAACCTTCAATCCATCCAATTTCATCCTACTGCTTTTAGAGCGCAGGGAAAAAGCAAGTTGTTCCTGATTTCTGAGGCCGTAAGAGGAGCAGGGGCACACATCATCAATAAAGTAGGAGAACGCTTTCTTTTTGCGTATGATGAAAGAGGAGAGTTGGCTACACGTGACGTAATTTCCTCTGCAATTTATCAAGAAATGAAAACATCAAGAGAAGAAGAGGTTTATCTTGATTGTCGACATATTTCTAAAGAAGTATTGAAGCGGGAGTTTCCTTATATTTTAGATCATTGCTTAAAAGGAGGTTTTGATTTAACCCAAGAAGTTGTACCCATCATTCCTGCAGCGCATTATAGTTGTGGTGGGATTCAAGTGAATCTGCAAGGTGAAAGTGATGTTTCAAATCTGTATGCAATTGGGGAATGCGCAAATACGGGCCTACATGGAAACAACCGATTAGCATCAAATTCTTTGCTGGAAGCGATTGTTTTTACAGAAAATGTAGCCAATAGCATCTTGAATAATCTAAAAAGTATTGACTTCAAGCCATTGTTTCCGAATAAGTCTTTACATCATTTCATCGGCAATGATAAGAAGTTGTTTACAAAGGAAGAAAATCATCTGAAAGTATTGCTTACTTCTTATTTTATTACAAAAAATGAGGGCGATAAGGAGAACTTATTGAATGCAATAAATCAATACAAAATTCAACAGGAGAAAGTCCCCTTAATGGAGCTTTCGGTTATTCATTTTAAGAGGAGGTTAACCTTGATAGAATTAATACTTGAGAAGATTAACATGGAGTTTCCTCAAGAAAAATTGAATTCTAGAACGCATATATTTTAGGGGGGACATTAGATTAAACATACAAATACGCCCAATAAATAAGTACCAATTGCAAAGGTAGTCTAACAAAGGCTATCCATCGATTTTTACTTTGTTTTTCATGCATTCGCTTGGCCATATAAATATTCGCAGGAAATACAGCAATTAATAACAATACAATACCAAGTGCTGCATAAGACCGTGTTACATCAAAAAGTAGGGCGATTCCAAACAGCAATTCGAAAAACCCTGAAATGTATACCATCATTTTTGGAAAAGGAATAACTGGCGGCATAATTTTCATGTAAGGTTTAGGCTTAATGAAATGCATTATTCCTGCTAGACAATAAATTGTTGCCATTATGTAAAGTGATATATCTGCCATTGGGTCATATTTATAGTTAAGGAAAATGAGTTTTGAGAATGCGAAATGTTAACATTGTTCAATTCATTCCGTGGTTTTATTCAAGCGCTCTCACTTTTAGCTTTCCTTCTACTAATTCTTCTGTATTTAGTCTCATTTTTACAAGTCCAGGCTGAAAACCAATCTTTTTATATGCTTTAACGGCACTTTTGTTTTCAGAATAAACCTCCAACACAATTTCAGTAAGCCCTTTCGAATTGGCCCAATCAATTAAATATTGAATTACCATCGCATTTACGCCTTTCCCCCTTTGCTTTGGAATAACATACATAAATCCTAAGTATGCATGGTGCCGTTCTTTCTTGGTTGGTTTAGATTTTTGAATAATACCATAACCACAGCCGATCGGACGATCGTTTAATTCGGCAATAACAAAGCAAGCGTCTTTATTTTGAATTAAATCTTCTATGGCATAATAATGAATAGGGTCAGGTTTTAGTTGAGGTGCAAATGGACGTTCGTATTGAATAATGCCTTGTTCAAATATTTCTAAAGCTTCAATGTCTTCTAATGTTGCTGTTCTTAGTTTTATTTCCTGCATATAATTAAGTAGGGTTTGCTCAGTAAAAATAACAAAATAAAAAGGATGTGCTCTGATAATACACGAATTAGTCTCCAAGCCCTATAACTGTTGTTGCTTCTCTTAAGCTTAAAACTGACAAAAGTCATTTAATATAAAAAGATAAAAAGGTCTTTTATTCAAAATCCTTCCGTAGATTTGTTCTAAATAAGTAAAGTTAGAATTATGGAAACATTAGATGTAACGAAGTTGGAGCCAAGATTAAAGCATCCAACCATATTTGAAAAATTTGCTGAAGTAGAGCAAGGAGACTATTTTGTAATTCACAATGATCACGACCCAAAACCTCTATATTATCAAATGTTGGCAGAGTTAGGAGAGGTTTTTACTTGGGAATACTTGCTTAGTGGTCCAGAAATTTGGGAGGTAAAAATTACCAGAGTTACAAAAGAAGAAAAAGTAGCTACAATGGGTGAGATGGTAGCCGAAGATTTTCGTAAGGCTGAAGTCTTCAGAAAATACGGACTAGATTTCTGCTGTGGAGGTAAAATAACTGTTCAAAAAGCATGTGAGAAAAAAGGTATCGACTATAAAGCAGTTGAGAGAGACCTTGAAGTGTTAAATAAAAATACAGGCTCAAGAAATGAAAACTTTAATGAGTGGGAACTTGATTTTCTTTGTGATTTTATTGTAAATAATCACCATAAGTACGTCAGCGATTCTCTACCAATGCTCTTGGAGTATAGTGCGAAAGTAGCACGTGTTCATGGAGAAGCACATCCAGAGACAATCGATATTGCACATTTCTTTAAAAATGTAGCGGAAGAATTAATGAGTCACATGCCAAAAGAGGAGAATGTTTTATTTCCTTACATCAAACAATTAGTTACCGCCAAGAAATCAGGCACAAAAGTCCAAAGGCCAGCATTTGGATCAATCGTAAATCCAATCAACACTATGGAAGCCGAACATTTAGCCGCTGGAGATGATTTAGAAAGAGTGCATGAGTTGAGTGATAACTATCAACCTCCTGCAAGTGCTTGTAACACTTATCGCGTTTTGTATGCAAAATTAGCAGAGTTTGAAAAGGATTTGCATCAGCATATTCATTTGGAAAACAACATTCTCTTCAAAAAGGCAATTGAACTTGAAAAAGAGGTGATGGCATAAAACAGTATTCAATGAAAATCAACGGAAATACCAAAGTATCTAAGGTGATTAAGGAAAATAAGGAGGCGATTGAAGCAATTGTCTCCTTAAATCCTCATTTTACAAAGTTGAGAAATCCCGTATTGCGGCGCTTATTGGCTCCTCGTGTTAACTTAGCTGAAGCGGCTAAAATAGGAAAATGTGATGTGGAGGAAATGCTCAATGCCTTGGTGGCTATCGGTTTTGAGTTGGAGGACGACCTTTCTACTGAAAAACCTAAGAATAAACCATTGGAAAATGAGCAGAAAGAAAGGTTCTTAGAAAACAAAAAAATTATTTCCTTAGATGTTCGTCCTATACTTGCAAAAGGAGAAGACCCATTCAATAGCCTGCAAAAAGCTTTGAAAAAGCTCGGAAAAGAAGAGGTTTTGGAAATTTTAATTGATTTTGAACCGATTCCTTTGATTCGAATTCAAGAGAAAAAGGGGTATGTGACCCTAACTGTAGCTGAAGATGGTGTTTATCATACTTATTTTAAAGCTGCAGCAACGAATACTTCAGCAACTCCTTTAAACGATATTGCTATTCAAACAGTGAGTCAACCTGAATATGATGAATTAGTAAAAACTTTTCCAGGAAAAATTATCACTATAGATGTGCGTGATTTAGAAATGCCCGGGCCGTTGGTTAAAATTCTTGAAGCGATTGAAAAACTAGACGACAATACTGGATTAAAAATTTTTCATAAACGTATTCCACAGCATCTATTACCCGAATTAGAAACTAAAAAGCTAAGTACTTTTATTTGCCCGATTTCAGAAGGGAATGTAATGCTGTTTATTACTCGAAACAATGTTCAATCAAGGAACAAATAACGCACCTTCGGCAGAATCTGTAATCCCTTATTTTGTGCTATCTGCCATAAGCTGGTTGGTTGCGCTTGTATTTATAGCGTTTCACCCCAATTCTATTCTTAGTACAGTTTATTTTAATGAAATAATGCTGACCATTACCCACATTTTGGTCTTGGGTTTTGTGACTTCTGTGATTTTTGGTGCTCTTTTTCAGCTTCTTCCTGTAATATTTTTACAAAAAATCTATTCTGAAAGTATTACTAAAGCAATATTTTACTTACTGTTATTTGGAACCGTTGGACTCTGTTCGTCTTTTTATTTCGGTGGCAATGGAATTGGACTTACTTTTTTTGGTAGTCTATTAAATTTAGCTGTATTTTTATTCATCATTAATGTTTGGAAAACAATTGGGAAGTCAAAGGAAAACAAAGTTGCTAGGTTATTTATCAAAACAAGTGCAGTCTGGTTGAGTCTAACAACAATTGCAGGATTACTTTTAGCCATTAATTTTATAAGACCATTTCTTCCTTTCGTTCATATAGAACTACTTAAAATACACGCCCACTTCGGAATAATTGGTTGGTTTTTGTTTTTAATTATTGGGGTTTCAAGTGTTTTAATTCCGATGTTTCTATTGGTCCATAAACCCGATTGTAGACCTTTGTATTTCTCCTACGTGACACTTATTACCGCGCTCATTTTGGGTGGAGTAAGTAAGTTGATGGGAGTGGATATGCTGATGTACCTCGCTTATGGTTTTGGCGGTTTAGGAATTGTCTATTTTTTGAATTTCATTTATGTGGTGTATAAAACCAGGCCTAGAAAAAAACTAGATTATGGATTGAAGAAAACAATGTTGGCTTTTCCAGTATTAATAATTGTAATTATAAGTGGTGTATTTTTTATCTCGGGATTTAAAACTGATTTTAACCTTTCTGCTTTTTATGTGATTGTTTTAATTTTTGGCTTTATCGCCACTTTAATTCTTGGCCAATTATATAAAACACTGCCCTTTATTGTTTGGTTAAAAACCTACAAACCGTTTGTTGGTAAAGAAAAAACTTTACTTCCCAAAGATTTATACAATTACACACTTTTAAAATTTCAATTTTACACTCATGTTAGTGGTTTTATGTTGTTTTTTAGTGGCATATTGTTCCAACTTAAGGTGCTTTTCTTTTTAGGTATTTCACTTTTAATTATTGGAGCAGTCTTGTTTTTAATTAACGTAATGCTTGTTGTTTTACATAAAAGAAAAGTTCCTATGACAAATTTGAGCACAGTAAATATTACTGAAATGGATGTTTATAAAAGCCTGAAAAATGTTATTGATCCTGAATTATACGTCAACATCGTGGATTTAGGGTTGGTGTATGGTGTAAAACTCACCAAAAACCCATTAATGGCAAATGTGAAAATGACATTAACTTCAAAAGGGTGTCCGATGGGTGATGCCATTATTCAAGATGTAAAAGAAACCTTAATGCGGACCTACTCTGGATTACAAGTTAGCGTCGAGTTGGTTTGGGATCCTGGTTGGAGCATGGAAATGGTAAGCGATGAAGGTCAGCGTGAGTTGAATGGTATGTAAGGGTTTTCGTCTCCTATTGTTTGATATGATGTATATCTGGATTTTACTGAGAATAATTCAATGCGTTTCCATTTTATCTACCTATGGATGTAAAATTTTGTATTTTCGTTAATTAATATTCTACTGTTATGAAACACTTTACATTATTTTTCCTGTCCATTACTTTTCTACTCACTTCCTGCGGGACTATTAAAGTAAGTAATAGCGATGCTATTGTTGAATATCCAGATGTTGAAGCTCAATATCCGGGTGGTGCAAAAGCAATGAGTAAATACCTCGCCAACAACATAAAGTATCCTGAAATAGCTATGGAACTTGGTGATCAAGGTCGAGTTTTCGTTGAATTCGTAATAGAAAAGGATGGAAGCATTTCTAATGTGAGGGTTTTGCGTGGAGTTTCAAATGAAATTGATGCTGAATCAGTTAGGGTTGTTTCAAATATGAAAAATTGGACCCCCGCTATTTATAAAAGAAAATATGTTCGTGCAAGGGCAAGAATCCCCATCAATTATATCCTTGAATGAAATACCTTTGGTTCGTCTTGAATCAAAAAGTAACATTTGTAACACTCTTCTCATTCTTGCCTTCCTTCATCTCTAAAAATGATTTACATCATGTATTAAAGACTGATTTATCTTTTTCTTTGTTGTCGTACTGGGTTTTAATGTAAATCCAATCATTTTTAAAATGTAAAGACAATGAAATACATAATTATTGGTGCCGTGGCAGGTGGAGCAAGTACTGCTGCTAGAATTAGAAGATTAGATGAAACAGCAGAAATCATAATGGTAGAAAAAGGAGATTATGTTTCCTATGCCAATTGTGGTTTGCCCTATTATATTGGCGATGTCATCAAAGATAGAAATAAGCTTTTTATTCAAGATGCTGCATCATTCAAGAAAAGATTCAATATAGATGTGAAGGTTAGAACAGAAGCTGTTGGGATTCATCCTATTAAGAAGAAGGTGACTTTATTGGATTTGGATACTCAAAAAACATACGAAGAAACGTATGACAAATTAGTGCTTTCAACAGGAGCAGTTCCCATTAAACCACCAATCCCAGGCATTCATTCTACAAACGTTTTTACGCTAAGAAATGTTCACGATACCGATTTAGTAAAAGCTGTTATCCAAAACCAAAAGGTTAAACACGCTACAGTTGTTGGGGGTGGATTCATAGGTATTGAAATGATGGAAAACCTTACACATTTAGGAATTGAAACCAGATTAATTGAACGTGCACCACAAGTTTTGGCTTTCCTCGATGAAGACATGGCTAAAATTGCAAAAACTGAAATGGAAGCTCATGGAGTAACAGTAGACGTCAACAATGGTTTGTCAGAAATAAGTGATAACCCAGATGGTTCTAAAACGATTAAATTAGAAAACGGGGAGAAGTTTCAAACAGATCTGGTCATTTTGTCTATTGGCGTTAAACCCAATAACTTCTTAGCAAAATCAGCAGGTTTGGATATCGGTGATAAAGGAGGCGTGTTAGTGAACGAATTTATGCAAACTTCTGATCCTAATATTTATGCCGTTGGAGACGTGATTCAGTTTCAGCATCCAGTTTGCGAAGCTTCTTATCCCATCTATCTGGCTGGTCCAGCCAATAAACAAGGAAGAATTTGCGCCAATAATATCGTAAACGGCAATACAAAGCGCTTCAAGGGTTCAGTTTCTACAACCATTGTCAAAGTTTTTGGAAAAACCATTGCAGCAACGGGAGTCAACAGCCGCATGCTCACGAATCACAGCATTAAACACATTACCTCCATTACACACAGCGCTTCCAATGCGGGATATTATCCTGGGGCAACACAAATGGTGATAAAAATCGCCTTCAATCCAGAAACAGGTGTTTTATTAGGTGCTCAAATTATCGGGGAACAAGGTGTCGATAAACGCATTGATGTCTTTTCAACCTTTGTACAAAACAAACAAACTGTTGAAGATTTAATGGAGTTTGAACAGGCGTATGCGCCACCATTTTCTTCTGCTAAAGACCCTGTAAACATGGCTGGATTTGTAGCCAACAACATAATGGATAAAGTGATGGAAATCTTTAATCCGGAAGAAATAGAGCATCTAGGCGCTGATAAGTTCTTATTGGATGTGCGTACTCCTACGGAGTTTGAAGCAGGAACAATACCCAATGCTATAAACATCGAATTAGATGAATTGCGCAATCGATTGGAGAGTTTACCCAAAGACAAAACGATTTATTTATTTTGTGAAGTTGGATTGAGAGGGTATCTCGCAACACGAATTTTAGTTCAAAATGGCTTTGAAGTGAAGAACCTGACAGGAGGATATAGGTTTTGGAAAAGCACCTATGGACTTCTTGTTAACACTTCAGAGAAAATATTTATTTAAGCACCACAAATCAATCCACAATAAGTGAAAACTTGTTGTGGATTACTCATGAACTTTGTAAAAACTGATTTTACTCATGTCTTAAAAAGTGGGGCTTCACTCAATCTTTGCATAACTTACCATTAATTAATATTAATGTAAAGAGATGAAAGATATAGCGTTTCCAAGTTGCGAAGAATGTGAAATCCAATCGGGTTTTTTTTGTGCATTTTCTAAAGGCCTAAAAAAAGAGATAGGACAAGACAAGCGTCACTTGAAGATCAAAAAAGGAGAGAATTTGTTTACCCAAGGAAGTCATTCGATTGGACTATACTGTCTCTATAAAGGAAAAGTAAAGCTTACCAAAATGGGTAAAGATGGAAAGGAGCAAATTCTACGTTTTTCTAAACCTGGAGACATCATCGGTTATCGTTCTCTTTTGAACCAGGAAGCCTATCAAGCGAGTGCTACAGCGATCGAAGATGTATATGTGTGCTTGATATTAAAAGAAACGTTTTTGGATATGGTAGACAAGAACCGTTCTTTCTCGAAAAACATCATCAATCTTTTGGGGGATGATTTAAGATCAGCTGAAGAAAGTATAGTTGGTTTATCTCAGAAATCCGTACACGAACGCATTGCTGAATCTTTAGTTTTACTCATCAACAAGTACGGATATAAAAAGGATGGTGAAACTATTAACTTAAAGCTATCTCGCTCAGATATAGCTAACCTTGCCGCAACAACACAAGAAACTGCAATACGAACACTGTCTAAAATGGAGAAAGAAGGATATATAATGTTGAATAAAAAGGAGATTCTTGTTCCTAACTTTAAAAAGTTAATGTCTGGAACGACCTTATTTGATTAAATCTAACACTTATGAATTCTCCACCATAATTATTTAAAGGGAGAGCTCACCGTTCCACAGTTCATTCCGCTTAGCTTTTAAATAGAAGTTGAAAAACCTTATTTTTACTTTTTTATTCAAGACCTATACTTACTATTTGAAAGGTTGGTAGTTTTTAAAAGGCTTTACAACCACCATAAGGTATGCCCAATTACTTGTTGTTTGGTTGTTTGTTCCTTTGACTTCGCGCATGGTTGAAGTGTCAAACAAATGAGAATACCCCGCCTCTATAGTTACTTCATCCGCAAATTGATATTTAACGGTAAAGTCAATTTCATACCCTAAAAAAGGATCCATTTGAACAGGCTCAGGACTGAATGAGTCTTCGTTTATTACCGCTGCGTTTGCAAAGAATAGATGGTTCGCTAAACCAAAAGTAAACTTATTCATTTTGTATTTACCTTTTAAATAAACATCATTTAAACCAACGTTCTTTTCATGATTTCCAACATAGAAATAGTCCATATATCCATTGAATTTATGATTGGTACCATACAAAGGAGAAAATGATCGATTGTATTCATCAGCAGAAGGATCTTGAGAAGTTCCTGATAATATTTCTCCTCCAAGAGATAGTTTTAATTTGTCGCTTGGTTTATATGCCGCCTCTAGACTTGCATTATATGCTATAATACCTCTTTTTGATTGATCAAACCCTGTTTGATAGTAACCAAACCCAGTGAGTTCAACCTTTTCTTTTTTGTATTCTAAGTGGGTACCAAAGGTCTGTGAATAATAAATGGCTCCATATTCTGTGCTGTCAACTGTATAGATGTACTCCATTCCATTGTTTAAAAATAGAAGGCTAGCTTTGAAGTCTGTCCATTTTTTTTCTGCCCATACATATTGAAAGGTTTTGTAGTTATTCAGTGTATAAGTTGGATGACTATAAGTTGGCTTTTCATTATTGTAAGTTAACCCTACGTCAACCTTCCATTGATTGTCTCTAAACTTTACTAGTGCAGCATCATGTCTACGTCCCTGCATTGCCCAATCTAACTCCCCAAATATTCTTTGATTATCATAAGATATAGGTTGGCGCCCCATCTTTACACTCCATTTTTTTCCAAAAAACAAGGAAACATTTGCTTCGTAAACGGACAAATATCCATTGTCGTCAATAGCAATATTTGAAGTATTACCCCATGTTCTAACATCTTGCAACGACAATTTAAACTTGAACAATTTATGAGTGTAATTAGCACCTAAACGTGCCCTTTGAGAAACATGAAAAGAAGGCAGTTCTGATGCTAACAAGGGTTGTTGGTAACCATTTCTGAATTCTGGTTTCACTCTGTATTGCCCGGTTATGTCTAATTGTGCCATTGTAGCAGAAACGCTTAGGGCTATCGTGATGCTGGTCATTAAACCTTTGAGATATTTCATAGAATAAATGTTTTTTGTAAAAGTAAAGTTTTATCCTTCAGTAATATATGATAAAGTTCATTTTTCAAACTCTATTTAATCATTTTCTTCTCTGAAGTGAAGTTCAGTTTATTATTGTGTAATCCTTTTTTTTGGAATTAAATAATGGGTTGGAATTGTTGATAACCTATTTTTCAAAAATTGAAAAGTTAATAATTGCAATAGGTCTGTGTGGAAAAAAGATATTCACAATGATTCTTCCCAATCACACATTCTAATTTTTTTTTGTTTTTTATTCAAATTGAAGTTTAAAGCCTATAAATGTTTAGCTTTTAACATACTTTTGTAAATTGATAATGAATAAACTGTATACTTTTTTATCACCCAACTTTACGTGTCAGACACTTTCAACCCTTGTTTAGAATCATTCTAAATTGATTTTAAAAGGGGTATTATTGTCATGAAACTGTCATTGAGTATGGATATTCTGCTAATTTTGCTTCCAATAAGTATTGCGAATTAGCACGTAAATTTGTGAAATTATAAATCAAAATATCTAAGAATCAGATGTTTAACAAGGGAAATAAAGGATTGTTTGCGTTTATATTAACGCTATTCATGTTGACGACATATGTGTCTAATGCACAGGAAGGTGAGTCAATATTTAATTCAAAATGTGCTACTTGTCACTCTCCTCATAAGGATATGACTGGGCCGAAATTGTTTGAAGTTCGCCAGAAATGGGAAGAAGGGGGTGCCTTAGAAGGTTCCTTGCACCAGTGGGTGAAGAATTGGCAAGTTGCTGCGGCAAATGACCCGTATGCAAAAGAAGCTTCCAATTGGTCGCCTTCTGCAATGACGACTTTCGCAGATTTAAATGATGAGCAGATCGAATCAATTTTTGATTATATTGACGCACAGCCGGTTCCAGGTGCAGGTGGTGATGCCGCTGCTGCTGGTGGGGGAGTTGCTGTGGCTACAAACGTAGAAGAAAATGATTTGGGTTGGATCTGGTACATACTGGGTGCTGTCTTTTTAGTGATTATTTTCTCTGTTGGTGGTGTTAAACGTCAGTTAGAAGAACTAGACGAAGACAATGATAAGCAAATTAAAGTTGGCTCTAAAGCATGGATCTTCAAGAATAGAAAGTATGTTGGAATGGGAGTTTTGGTGATTGTTATTGCTGCAACTACATGGTTGTTCTTAGGATTGAACCAAATTGGTGTAGTAACAGGGTATCAGCCGAGTCAACCAATTGCTTTTCCGCATGATATTCATGCTGGTATCAATGGTATTGATTGTAAGTACTGTCACAACTCTGCTAATAAATCAAAGACCGCTGGTCTACCAACAACGAACCTTTGTATGAATTGTCATAAGCAAATTCAAGGTGCGGGAGATCAAGTTGAGAAAATTAAAAATATTTATAAGTCTGCTGGATTCTCGCCAGAAGGAGGGGGTACATACAGTGGTGAAACTGAAAACATTGTTTGGAATAAAGTTCATAACTTGCCAGACCACGTTTACTTTAACCACTCTCAGCACGTTGAAATCGGAGGAATTGACTGTAAGCAATGTCACGGTGATATGACAAAGCAAAATGATGTTGCACGTGTTGTTCCTATCGAGGAGTTGAATAAAATCGAAGGAAATATCCAATTGACAAAAGAAACCTTAACAATGGGGTGGTGTATAGAATGTCACGGAGTTAAAGAAGTTTCTAGTGGGCCTTTAGAAGGAAAAGGAGGATATTACGATGAAATACATAAACGTCTTCTTGAAAATGACGAATCTTTATATGAGCAGTATTTAGAGGACGGTAAAGTTACAGTAGATGAGCTTGGCGGATGGGAATGTGCTAAGTGTCACTACTAAATTAATTGAAAGTTGATAGCTAAATAAGATATGGCAATGAGCAGAAAATATTGGAAAGGTCTTGAGGAGTTGAATGAAACGCCTGAGTTTATCGCAAACAGAGACCAAGAGTTTAGTCAGGATGTAAGTGTTGATGAGTTTTTATCTGACGAAAAGTTAAGTGAGTCATCTACACCAAGAAGGGATTTCTTAAAATTCCTAGGGTTTAGTGTCGCGGCAGCTACTATTGCAGCTTGTGAGGCTCCCGTAACAAAGGCGATTCCTTATGTAAACAAGCCAGTGGATGTTACTCCTGGTGTTGCTACTTGGTATGCTTCTACTTATTATGATGGTAACTCTTATGCTAACATTCTTGTAAAAACAAGAGAGGGACGTCCTATATATATAAAAGGAAATAAAGATTTCGGATTCACTAATGGAGGTGCGAACCCACAAATTATTGCTTCTGTTCTTTCTTTATATAACGAAGCACGTCTTCAATATGCGTTTAAAGATGGTCAAGGTATTGCTACAGCAGATGCTGATAGCGAAATCATGGCTGAACTAGAAAAGATCAAAGCGAAGAATGGTAAAGTTGTTCTTCTGTCAAATACGCTTGCTTCACCTTCTAGCTATAAAGCAGTGAATGAATTGAGAAATTCAATTACAGGTGGTGCAACAACAACTGAAGAAGGAGAAGAAGTTGCTTCAACTTCAGGTGCTCAATTTGAACACATTCAATACGATTCGGTTTCTTATGCTGGAATCAGAAAAGCAAACGAACTTTCATTTGGTGAGGCTGTAATCCCTGATTACGATTTCTCTAAAGCAAAGACGATAGTAAGTTTTGGTGCTGATTTCTTAAGTACTTGGCTGTTGGCAACACAATATGCTGGTCAATATGCTGAAAAACGTAATCCAGACGGAAAATGGGTAAGCAAGCATTACCAGATTGAATCGAATATGTCAATTACGGGTTCTTCTGCTGACGTTCGTTTGATGATTAAGCCTTCAGAAGAAGCTGGAATTTTAGCAGCTTTAGTTAAAGAATTAGGTGGATCAACGAATGGAGTTTCTGCCTCAATTCCTGACACTGTTGGTGCGGAGAACGTGAAGAGAATCGCAAAAGACTTAAAGAAAGGAAATGGATTGGTTGTTTCTGGATCTAACAACGTTGGAATCCAAGTATTGGTTAATAAAGTAAACGCATTAACAAATGCATACCAAACAACAATCAACTTAAATAATCCTGTCAATTTATTTGCATCTGAGGATGATAAAATGATGGCGTTTGTTAAAGATCTTACTCAAGGTAAAGGACCAGACGCAGTTATCTTTTATGGAGTAAACCCCGTTTATTCTGCTCCTAATGGCGCGGCCTTAGCTGAAGCATTAGCAAAAACAACACTTACAGTTTCTTTAGCGAGCGTAATGGATGAAACAGCTACTCATTGTAAGTATGTTGTTCCAGATCACCATGCTTTAGAGGCTTGGAATGACTTCTCGCCTAAAGCAAATGAATACGCATTAGCTCAACCAACAATTCGTCCTTTATACGATACAGTTGCAGCTCAAGAATCATTTTTGGTTTGGGCTGGTAAAGCGAAGCGTGAAGGGAAAGACAGTAAAGTTTTCCACAACTATATTAAAGAAAATTGGTCAGCAAAAGAATTTGCAGGTTCAACAAACTTTGATACTTTCTGGAATACAACTATTCATAATTCAGTATTTTCTAAGAATGCAGTAGCACCTTCAGCAAAAGAATTTAATGATGCTGCTATTGCAAGTACAGCTAAACATCTACCAAAAGGTGGTGATTTAGAAGTTGTTCTTTACCAAAAAGCTGGTATTGGTCGTGGAGATCAAGCCGCTAACCCATGGTTACAAGAATTACCAGACCCAATTACTAAAGTTACTTGGGACAACTATATTACGATGAACCCAACGGTGATGATCGAACAAGGGTATAATGAGCACATCGATCAAGAACATGGTTGTACACTTGCATCTATTACGGTTGGTGATGTAACTTATGAATTGCCAGTTTATCCGTCTCCAGGTCAAGCGCCAGGAACTGTTGGACTAGCGTTGGGTTACGGACGTGGAGAAGGTGGAGCCAACATTGGTAAAGCTGCTTTCCAAACGAAAGAATATGGCGGAAACGTTTTAGATGCTAATGGTAATCCAAAACCAATTGGAGCGAATGCATTTAAAATGATCCAAACTGCTAGCGGTGTTATGGAATACACAGCAGCAGCAATAATTGAGAATAAGAAAACAAAATATCCAATCGCAACAACTCAAATTCACAGAACTGTGATGGCGAGAAACTCTATTGTTAGAGAGACCACTTTAGATACGTATATTAACCATTCTAAAGATGCCTACAATCCAGATTGGACACTACAGAAAATTGACGAAAATGGAAATCACGTTCAAGCTCCTTTAGCTGAGTTTAACTTGTGGGATGACCATCCAGTTGAGAATGTAGGACACAGATGGGGAATGACCATTGACCTTAACGCATGTTTCGGTTGTGGTTCTTGTTTAGTCGCTTGTCAATCTGAAAATAACGTTCCAGTTGTTGGAAAAGATGAAGTAAGAAGAGGACGTGAGATGCACTGGTTGCGTATAGACCGTTACTATTCTTCAGATGATGAAGCAACAGTAGGTACACGTAAGGACAAAGACAATTTTACTTATAAGGAGTTAGAAAAAGCGGCTGTGAATCCTAAAGTGATTCACCAACCAATGATGTGTCACCACTGTAACCATGCACCTTGTGAGACTGTTTGTCCTGTAACTGCGACAACTCACTCTAATGAAGGGCTTAACCAAATGGTGTACAACCGTTGTATCGGTACACGTTACTGTGCAAATAACTGTCCTTACAAAGTAAGACGTTTCAACTGGTTCAATTATCCTTCTTACAAGAAGTTTGGTGAGGTTAACCCAGCACAAGACGACTTAGGACGTATGGTTCTTAACCCAGATGTTACAGTTAGAACGCGTGGGGTTATGGAGAAATGTTCATTCTGTGTACAGCGTATCCAAGATGGTAAATTAACTGCCAAGAAAGAACAACGACCAGTAGCTGATGGAGACATCAACACTGCTTGTGGAGACGCTTGTCCTGCAAACGCAATTATCGTTGGAGATTGGAATGACCCTAATTCTAAAATTAGAAAGTCAGCTGATCACAAACGTTCTTACCAAGCACTAGAGGAAATTGGTATGAAACCAAACATGTGGTACAAGGTAAAAGTACGTAATGAAGAGAATGCTGATCTTGCAAAAGTTCAAATCGAAGATAAAAAAGCAACGAGCAGTCATTAATAGAATTTAGAAGTATTAAACAATAAATATATTGTAATGCATAAGGAAGCAACAATTAGAGAACCCTTAGTTTTAGGTCACAAGACCTTTCATCAAGTAACTGAGGATGTTTGTAAACCAATTGAAGGTAAAGCGCCAAAAACATGGTATGTATTATTTGCTATAGCTGCAATAATCGGACTATATGGTGTCGGATGTATTTTGTACTTACTAGGTACTGGTATCGGTACTTGGGGATTGAACAAGACCATTAACTGGGCTTGGGATATTACCAACTTCGTTTGGTGGGTAGGTATTGGTCACGCAGGAACACTTATTTCTGCAGTACTGCTACTCTTCCGTCAGAAATGGAGAATGGCGATTAACCGTTCTGCTGAGGCGATGACTATTTTCGCAGTATTTATGGCAGGTCTTTTCCCATTAATTCACATGGGACGTATTTGGGTTGCTTACTGGGTGATGCCATTACCAAATCAATTTGGTTCGCTTTGGCCTAACTTTAACTCTCCGTTACTTTGGGACGTTTTCGCGATATCAACTTACCTTTCGGTTTCATTGGTGTTCTGGTATATTGGATTGATTCCTGACTTTGCAACAATTAGAGACCGTGCTAAAAAACCGGTGGCTAAGAAAATGTATACGATGTTATCATTTGGATGGTCAGGGCGTGCAAAGCAATGGAGCCGTTTTGAAATGATTTCTTTGATCCTTGCTGGTCTTGCTACTCCTCTTGTATTCTCGGTTCACTCTATTGTATCTTTTGACTTCGCTACTTCAGTGATTCCAGGATGGCATACTACAATTTTCCCTCCTTATTTCGTTGCAGGTGCGGTATTCTCTGGATTCGCAATGGTACAAACCTTAATGCTTGTGATGAGAAAAGCATACAGATTAGAAGCGTATATTCACACAAAGCACATTGAGTACATGAATATTGTAATCATGGCTACTGGTTCTATCGTTGGTGTGGCTTACTTAACTGAGCTTTTCGTTTCATGGTACTCTGGAGTTGAATATGAAGCTTATGCTTTTATTAACAGAGCAACAGGACCTTACTGGTGGGCTTATTGGGCAATGATGACATGTAACGTTGTTTCTCCACAATTAATGTGGTTCAAAAAGCTAAGAACGAGCTTAACATTTACTTTCCTTATTGCAATTGTAGTAAATATTGGAATGTGGTTCGAACGTTTCGTAATTATTGGAACAACACTGCACAGAGATTACCTTCCATCTTCTTGGAGTATGTTCTACCCAACGCACATTGATATCGGGATTTTCGTAGGTACAATCGGATTGTTCTTTGTATTCTTCCTATTGTTTACAAGATACTTCCCTGTACTCTCATTGAACGAGATCAAATCTATTTTGAAGTCTTCAGGTCAATCTTACAAAGATGGAGATGCTACAACACCTGCATTCTCAATCGAAGAACAACATTTGGCCAATGTTAAATTATCTCCTTCAGCAACCTCTTCTTCAGAGGCCACTACTCATGAAGATTCTGTAACATCAGGTGCTGAATTAGATGTTTTAGTTAAAGGACTAGGTGCCGCTGATGAAAGTCAAAAAGATGACTTAAAAGAGTTGGCTGGATTAGGACCTGCAATTGAAAATAAATTGAACGAGATTGGTATTTATTCTTTCGCTCAGCTCGCAAAACTTGATACTACTGCAGATTTAAGTCCACTTACGACTTACCTCGGATCGGCAGGAAATCAAGCTAAATTAGAAGCTTGGAAAATAGAAGCAGAAGAGAAATTAAAAAACGATAATAATTAAGACATGGGATCGAACGTAGTTTTTTATGCAATGTATAACGATGACGATGTGCTGAAAGATGGTGCAAAGAAGTTAGTTGCAAAAGGAGTTAAAGTATCAGAGGTTTTCTCACCATTTCCAGTGCATGGAATTGATCCAATTATTGGAATTAAGGAAACAAGATTAGGAATTATGTCATTCTTATACGGATTGACGGGATTGGCCCTTGCTTTATTAGGTATGTGGTATATCATGATTTCGGATTGGCCAATGAACATTGGGGGTAAACCAAGTTTTTCTTTCTTGGAGAACATGCTTGCTTTCGTTCCAATCGGTTTTGAAATGACGGTATTGTTTGCGGCACATGCAATGTGTATTACTTATTTCTTGGCAAATAAGACTATTCCTGGAATGCCAGCAGAAAATCCTGATCCACGTACAACAGATGACCGTTTTGTTATGGAGTTGAGATTAAGCGAAAACCAAAAGTTCTCAGAAAAAGAACTTGAGGCAATGCTAATGGAAACAGGTATTGTAGAATTAGATCAAAAAAACATTAAATAATTTGCCATGAAGAAGAAAATTAAGGCAATATCAACAAAAGCTTTAGTGCTAACATTTGGAATTGGGACACTTGTTTCATGTATTTCAGATCCTGACTCTCCAGGTTTAGAATGGATGCCAGATATGTACCGCTCTCCAGCAATTGAAACTTATGTAGATTATGGTTGGGTAAAAGAACAAGTGAATGTAGAAGCAATGATGACAGCTTCAGCTAAGCACCCTCCAGTTTATACAATTCCTTATCAAGGAAAAGTTGAAAACTTAGACATTAATTTACCGTATCATCGTCAAGCAAGTAGTTTTGCTAATGTTACACATGGTTTACAAGAAAAGCATGGTTGGAACTTAAGTACTGAAGCTGCTGGAGATTACGAAGCTGCTGCTGCAGATAAGAATCCAATTGCTTTAACTGAAGATAACGAAAAAGCAATCTTCGACCAAGGAAAAGAACTGTTCAACATTAATTGTGCGCACTGTCACGGACCGAAAGGTGATGGAAAAGGGCCAATGGTTGAAAGTGGTGCTTATATGGGGGTTCCTGATTTCGCAAATCTTAAAAATCTTCCTGATGGACAAGTGTTTTATTCGATTTACTATGGTAAAGGTATGATGGGAGCTCACGCACCATTATTGAAAAACAATGAAATTTGGACTGTAGTTCACTATATCAATAAGCTTAGGTTAGACGATTACGGTGCATCAACTATAGTAGAGGAAGAAGTTGTTTCGGATTCAACTAACGTTACTGAAGAACAACAATAAAAGAGTTTTATAATTAAGAAAATTAGTAGATAAAATGGATTATCAAGTTTCAAATAAGGCTAAAATATGGACCACAATCTTAATGGTTGTAGGGATTGTATTTACAGGAATCGGAATTATTGCGGCCATGGGTGATGGAAATCTAGGCCAAAAGTTCATGGGAAACCTATTATCAAATAGTTTCTTCTTCTTCTCTATTGCTATTAGTGCAATGTTCTTTTTAGCACTGCAATATGCTACAGAGGCAGGATGGTTTGTGTACATAAAAAGAGTAATTGAGGCAATTACAGGATTCTTACCAGTTGGTATGGGCTTGTTGTTAATTACTTTCATCACACTATCTTTTATGAATGGAGCACACATATATATGTGGATGGATCCGGAAGTAATGAAAGAAGGTGGGTCGCATTACGATGAACTTTCTTCAATGAAAGGAGCTTATTTAAATCAACCTTTCTTCTGGGTAAGAACGCTTTCTTATTTAGCGATTTATTACATAATGTGGAATGGATTCATGAAGCGTTCAGTTTTACAAGATGAAAATCCAGCTGACGCAATTGATATTCACTTTAAGAATTATCGCCGTGGTGCATTATTCTTAGTTTTCTTTGCTGTGTTTAGCTCTACAAGTTCTTGGGATTGGTTAATGTCTATCGATATCCACTGGTTCTCTACTTTGTTTGGATGGTATGTATTCGCTGGTTCTTGGACAAGCGCAATGGTTGTTATCATTATGTTGTTATTGTATCTGAAGAAATTAGGATACTTACCAAAAGTAAACGAAAGTCACATTCACGATATTGGAAAGTGGGTATTCGCAACTTCATTCTTATGGGCTTACCTTTGGTTCTCTCAATACATGTTGATCTGGTATGCCAATATTCCTGAAGAAACAACTTACTACCTCATGCGTGTTGAACATTACAAATTACTTTACTTTGGAATGTTTGTCATTAACTTTGCATTCCCAATGTTGATTTTAATGTCAAGAGATGCAAAAAGACATGCAGGTATTCTTACTTTTGTCGGGCTAGTAATTTTAGCAGGACACTGGTTAGATGTTTGGATTATGGTTATGGGTGGATCTATGGGACCAACTGCTAGTATCGGTGCAATGGAAATCGGGATGGCTGTATTGTTCTTAGGTTTATTTGTTCGCGTAGTTTTGGTTAAATTATCACAGTCTCCTCTGGTTGCTAAAAACCATCCTTTCATGGATGAGTCTTTACATCACGAGATATAAGTTTTAAATTTAGAATTAGTTAATATTTAGAGAGATGGGTAATAAGTTAGTTATAATATTGGTGATCATTTTTGGCGTTTTGGCCATTGCACAACTCGTGCGTGTAAGTGAACTAACAGCAAAAGCCACCAAGCGAAAAGAAGAAGAAATTCCTGAAAATGAGAATAAGTTTAATGGTAACATGATGATTATTTTCATGATTGCACTTTATGCTTCATTCATTTGGTTAATGCTAAAATATGGATATGTTGATTTAGGTCCTGCGGCTTCAGCACACGGTCAAGAAATTGATTGGTTGTTTGACTTGAACTGGATCATTATTATTACTGTGTTTTTCCTTACCAATACATTGTTGTTTGTTTTTGCCTACAAATACCAAAGAAAAGAAGGTGTGAAGGCGTTTTACTATGCACACAATAACAAACTTGAAATGGTTTGGACAGTTATTCCAGCAGCAGTACTTTCAGTGATTATTATTTTTGGTTTGCAAACGTGGAACGAAACAACTGCAAAAGCTGGTTCTGAATACGAAGATATTGAGATATTTGCCTACCAGTTTGCCTGGACTGCACGATACTCTGGAATGAATAACCAATTAGGTAAGTTTGATTATAAACTAACTACTGCTGAGAATCCTTATGGGATTATGACCAAAGATAATATTGAACGTTCTTTAGCTTTAATGAAAGTTGGAGAACCTGGAAATAGTGGGGTGGAAATGATTGAAGCTCAATTGAACGATCGTTCTGTCGCTATGTCTTCTAAAGACCGAAAGGCTTTAGAAACTGAATTGGGTAGAAAAGAGCGTATGTCTAGACTTTTAGAGGCTATGTCGATCACTTATGATGCAGATTCACTAGATCCATTGGCATTTGATGATGTTATTGTAGAGGACAGTTTAGTTCTTTTGAAAGGTCAAAAATACAATTTCCATTTCCGATCAAAGGATGTTATTCACAGTGCTTATTTCCCACATTTCCGTGCGCAAATGAATACTGTTCCTGGTTTAACAACATATTTTAAGTTTCAACCTATTTATTCAACTGACGATATGAAAAGAAAGTTGAATAATCCTGAATTTGAATACGCCTTACTATGTAACAAAATTTGTGGAGGTTCTCATTATAAGATGAAAATGTCAATCAAAGTTCTTGAACCAAAAGAATACTTGGAATGGCAAAAAACAAAATCTACATATGAAGGAACTCCTTGGATTACCGGAAATGAAGATAAATTACTCGAATACTACGAGTCAATCGCAAATAGAGTAAAAGAAAATTAATAGTATTATCAATTAGTAAATATTTTTAAACATGGCAGCTGCAGCTCAAGAAGCAATTCACGAACATGATCATCACGAAGAAAGCTTTGTATCAAAGTATATCTTTAGCTACGACCATAAAACAATCGGGAAACAATTTTTAATTGCCGCTATTTTTATGGGATTAGTGGGAATGATGTTGTCTGTATTTTTTAGAATACAATTAGCATGGCCCGGAGAATCATCAGACTTTTTAAATATGTTCTTAGGAGACCGTTGGGCTCCAGATGGAATCTTAAATCAAGATATGTATCTAGGATTAGTAACCATCCACGGTACAATTATGGTTTTCTTTGTGCTTACAGGTGGACTTAGTGGTACTTTCTCAAACGTACTTATTCCATTACAACTTGGTGCCCGTGATATGGCCTCAGGATTCATCAACATGATGTCTGCATGGTTATTCAATATTTCATCAGTAATAATGTTGGTTTCATTGTTTGTAGAATCAGGACCTGCAATGTCTGGATGGACGGTTTACCCTCCTTTATCGGCATTGCCTCAAGCGGTTTCTGGATCAGGATTAGGAATGACACTTTGGTTGATTTCGTTGACTATTTTCATCGCTTCTTCTTTGATTGGTTCGTTGAACTACATTACAACAATCATTAACCTTAGAACAACAGGAATGAAAATGACTAGAATGCCATTAACTATTTGGGCGTTCCTAGTTACAGCAATCGTTGGTGTATTGGCTTTCCCAGTACTTTTATCAGCAGCATTGTTGTTATTCATGGATAGAGTGCTTGGAACTTCTTTCTACTTAAGTGAAATTATTGTCGGAGGTGAAATGCTCGATAATGTTGGTGGTTCACCAATTCTTTACCAACACTTGTTCTGGTTCCTTGGGCACCCTGAAGTTTACATCGTTTTACTTCCAGCATTAGGTATTTCCTCAGAAGTTATATCTACAAACGCCCGTAAACCAATTTTCGGTTACCGTGCGATGATCGGTTCATTATTAGCGATTGGATTCCTTTCGTTTATCGTATGGGCGCATCACATGTTCGTGTCAGGTATGGACCCCTTCCTTGGAAGTGTCTTCGTATTTACGACCCTATTAATTGCGATTCCTTCTGCAGTAAAGGTGTTTAACTACCTAACTACACTTTGGAAAGGATCAATTGTTTTCACTCCAGCAATGTTATTTGCAATCGGACTAGTGTCTACATTTATCTCCGGAGGTGTTACAGGAATCATTCTTGCCGATTCAGCATTGGATATTCAAGTACACGATACTTACTTCGTTGTGGCCCACTTCCACGTTGTAATGGGGCTGTCAGCTATCTTCGGAATGTTTGCAGGGGTTTACCATTGGTTCCCTAAAATGTTCGGTAGAATGATGAACAACAGGTTAGGATATGCTCACTTCTGGACAACAATAGTGAGTGGTTATGGTGTTTTCCTTCCAATGCACTTTGTTGGTATCGGAGGTACGCCAAGAAGATATTATGATAACTCAATCTTTGACACATTTAACCCTACAGCAGGAGAAATGATTCTAGATTTGAATATTATCATTACGGTATTCGCTATAATTGGAGCCTTTGGTCAGGTGTTCTTCTTCTTTAATTTCTTCTATAGTATTTTCAGAGGACCAAAAGCACCGCTTAATCCATGGAGATCAAACACATTAGAATGGACAACACCAACAGCAGTGCCTGGTCACGGAAACTGGCCTGGTGAATTGCCTGTGGTACACCGTTGGCCTTATGATTACTCTAAGCCAGGAGCAGATGAAGATTTCATTCCTCAAACTGTTCCATTAAAAGAAGGTGAAGAGGAGCATTAAGCTTTAAAAACAAGAATATTTATGAGCCCAGTACATTGAGTGTGCTGGGCTTTTCTTATATTTGAAAGACAAATTATTTAGCGTGGAAGAAGAAGATTTTGATTACAGATTAGAAAGTGAAGGAGCTGACACCGACTTTGATAGGGTTTTGCGACCAAAGTCATTAGAAGACTTTACTGGTCAACAAAAGATCGTTGAAAATCTTCAAATATTTGTTCAGGCCACCAAACAAAGGAATGAACCCCTCGATCATGTTTTACTTCATGGACCACCAGGACTTGGAAAAACAACCCTTGCCAATATTATTGCCAACGAATTAAATGTTGGATTTAAGGTCACTTCAGGGCCCGTACTCGATAAACCAGGTGATTTAGCAGGATTATTAACCAGTTTAGATGAAGGAGATGTTCTTTTTATAGATGAAATCCATAGGTTATCTCCTGTTATCGAGGAATACCTTTATTCAGCGATGGAAGATTTTGTAATCGATATAATGATTGATTCTGGTCCGAATGCGCGTACTGTTCAAATTGCGTTGAATCCTTTCACCCTAATTGGTGCTACAACGCGTTCAGGACTTCTTACAGCTCCTTTAAGAGCAAGGTTTGGCATCAACTCACGATTACAGTATTATAATGCTAAAACGTTAACGATGATTGTTAACCGATCTTCTGATTTGTTAAATATCCCGATTACACATGAAGCTGCTTACGAAATTGCGAGCAGAAGTAGAGGAACACCTAGAATCGCCAATGCATTATTAAGACGTGTTAGGGATTTTGCACAGATTAAAGGAGATGGAACCATTAATATTGAAATTACGCACATAGCATTAACCGCTTTGAATGTTGATCAAAATGGTTTAGATGAAATGGACAATCGTTTACTAACTGCTTTAATAGATAAGTTTAATGGAGGTCCAGTCGGAATAACAACCCTTGCAACTGCTGTTGGTGAAAATGCTGGAACGATAGAAGAAGTATATGAACCTTTCTTAATTCAAGAAGGATTTTTGGTCAGAACTCAAAGGGGAAGAAAGGTTACTCCAAAAGCCTATGAACACCTTGGTAAAACTCCTAATGCTACTCAAACAGGGCTGTTTTAATAAAAAAAGAGGAGCCAATTGGCTCCTCGGGGTTATTTTTTGTAGAATACTTTTTTTAATACCGTAGGGTAAAGGTGCCCAAATTCAATCATACACCACTCTTTAAAGGACTGTAGGTCTTCTGACTTACTAATCCATTGAACAGATTTCTCAAGTTCTTTTTGAAACAGTTGACGGTCAAAACTAACCTTTGTCAAAATGTTTTTACTTAACTCAATCATAACTTTATTCTATTTGGTTCACCACAATATAGCAATTAACCACCTTATAAAACAAGAATAAATTGTTAAATGTATGATTTTGTCAAAATATTTAAATCCCGTTAACAAATAGGAAATATTGTTTTAAACCCTTTTAATTAATTTTAGATTAAACAATGTAAACACGTATTTTTTGACTCTATTTCAAAAAATATTAAGTATGTTTAAGTATATGAAACCATTTCGTTTAGTACTCTTCTTAATATGCATATCCAGTTTTACTCTCTTGAGTCAAAACGAATCGGAATATGAACGTCTTTTACTAGAAATCGAAAACAGTACCTATTATGATTCTACTAAAGTTTATGAACGCGGTAGAAGAGCTATACAAATTGCGAAAGAGAACAATGACTTATCCAAGGTTGCAAAAGTGTATCAGTATTATGGCAATTATAATTATTTACTGGGTAAAATAGATTTGTCTTTCGCTTATTACGACACCAGTATTGTTTATGCGAGCGAAGTGCATGATTCTACTCTTATATATGCAACTAAAATTCGACGAAATTTCTTAAATGTAGAAACAAGAGCAAATGAAGCGTCAAGAAAATTCAAAAACTATTTTGAAAAAGTTAAAGAAAGAGGAGATACGAACAGCATGGTAATAAGTTTGAATGGATTAGCTACGTGTAGTGAGTTAACCAACAAACCTAATCAAGCTTTAAAATATTACTTAGATGCATACGAGATTGCTGTCGCTGCAGATGATACATTCCTGAAAGCAATGCTGTTGAGTAATATTGGGCTGATTAAATTTAGTAATAAACAATATGACAAAGCATTACAAGATTTTCAGTTGGGAATTGAGTTGGCTGAAAATCTAGAAAATTACCGCCTTAAATTTTATTTAAATACCAATATTGGTCTCGTCTATGATCGGCTTGACATGTTAGAAGAGTCTATCATTTATTTTAGGAAATCTTTAGATAAGGCGAATGAGCTTGGTTTTCCTTATACAAAAGCGATAACACATTTAAACCTTAGTGCAGCTTATCAAAAGTCGAATGAACCGAATCTGGCTTTTTTACATGCTGACTCTTCTTATCATTTGTTTATTCAACAAAATTACCTTCAGCATATCGCTAAACCTTTTATTATTAAAGTCGATTCATACCTTACAAAAGGGGATTTCGATCAAGCCTTAACACTTATCGATTCTGCCATTTATTATTCTAAACTCAACGAAAACTTGGATGATGTATTGGAGTCATATAAATTGAAATCTAAGATTTATCGAAAGATGGAATTGTTTGAAGAAGCATTAGAAACCTACATGATGTATTCAGAAACAAAAGACAGCACAGAGGAGGTCAAGAACCAAAAACAATTTGCTGAGCTTCAAGTGATTTATGATACCGAAAAGAAAGAAGCTGAACTAGAACACGAAAGAGCTCGTATATCTATTCTAGAAAAAGACAACAAGCTTTATCAATCACGTGTTTTTAACGTAGTTTTCTTTAGTGTGATCATCTTGTTAATCGGTGTGGTCTTCTTTTATTTGCGTTATATACAATCCAGAAGAAAGCAACAAGCCTTGTTTAGCCAACAATTAATTAGTCGAATAGATGATGAAAGATCAAGAATTTCTAAAGACCTTCATGATGACATAGGACAGTCTTTATCTGTTGCTAAATCAAAAATTAACCTCTACAACAAAGGTCAGTTAGACAGTGTTGAAGACATGGAAGAGTCATTAGGAGAGTTAATTCAACAAGTTCGTGTCCTTTCTCATGAATTGCACCCTTCCTTTTTGGAGAAGATAGGCCTTAAAAGAAGTATTATTTCATTGCTTGATAAAATTGAGAAAAGTACGCAGTTGATCACCAGTTATAAATTGTTTGATGAAATTGATAAATTGGATTTGCATATACAAAATCAATTGTATAGAATTACTCAAGAAAGTATCAATAATACCATTAAACATGCAGAAGCAAAATCGATAAAGGTTACGCTTAAAACTGTTGGTAACTCTTTTGTTTATATTTATAGAGACAATGGAAAGGGCTTTGATTCTTCTCTTGAGTTAGGTTTTGGAATTTCAGCAATGAAAGAACGAAGCAATAAGATAGGAGGTAAATTCTCCTTGTTTTCAGAGCCTGGAAAAGGTGTTAAAATGATTATTAAGTTCCCAAAAAAATAAGATATGCTTTTTATTATTGCAGACGATCATCCGATTTTCAGAAGTGGACTTAAAGCACTTCTCCAAAATGCTTATCCCAATGCGGAAATATTGGATTTTAACAATGGAATTGATGCTGAAAAGGCCATTTTAGAAAAAGCTCCCGATTTCAGTTTATTGGACATTGATATGCCCGGCAAAAACGGCCTTGAGGTATGCGAGTCCGTAAGCGAAATTAGCTCTTCAAAATTGATTATACTAACCATGTATAATGATGGAGAAATGTTGAAAAAAGCATTAGACAGTGGAGCAAATGCATATTTAGTAAAAGACAATACCTCCGATGAACTTGTTGAGTGCATTGAAAGTTTAAAACGTGGAGAGTCTTATATTGCTAAGTCTATGCGTAAGTCGCCAAAAGTACAACAGGAGTTGAAGCACTACAATGAAGTAATGAGCAAGTTACAAGAGTTAACAGAAGCAGAATTTAAAACCTTAGCCTTGGTTTCTCAAAAATATTCTTCTAAAGAAATTGCAGAATTACTGTTCATCTCTTCAAAATCTGTTGAAAATTATAGATCACGTATCTGTAAAAAACTGGATATTGATACAAGTAAAAAACGATTAATTGTTTGGGCTATAGAAAATAAAAATATTATTGACGAACTGGAGAAGTAATGATGAGTGCAGTTTTTGTGTTTTAAGAGAATGCCCTGACCAAAAATGCGTAACTTTGCCAAAAAAAAACATGAACTTTTCAAGTAATTTAGGAGTACTCAGACTTCTGGCGCTAATAGAAGGAATATCCTACCTAGCGCTCGGTTTAACAATGCCATTAAAGTATTATTACGAAATGCCTATGCCAAATAAAATTGTTGGAATGGCGCATGGATTTCTATTTATTGCATACTGTATTATGGTATTTCTTGTGAATCAAGATAAAAAATGGAACCTTAAGATTAACTTCTATGCTTATCTCGCTTCACTTATTCCTTTCGGAACCTTCGTTGCAGACGCAAAAATCTTCAAAAAAGAACAAGAAAAAGAGGTAACAGCATAAATTGAGGGGTTACCCCCCTATTTTAGTGGGGTAATCTAGAGTAAGTTTGTAATGCATTAATTGTATAGTACAACACTACACTACTTAATTTAACTTAGTACTACAAGTAATCGCCGAGTTTCGCACAAAGCTCGGCGATTTTGTTTTTATACTGCTTTATGTTTGGACCAAAAAAAAATTCATTTGGTCATCGAAGATAGGACATTAAAATTCCCGGAAATATTCAGATGAAGGATAAAAGTCGTTGTAAAAAAGATAAATCCCTGCTATGCGCTTAATTTTGAGGGGGTAGCCCTCTATTTTAAAGGGTTAAACTGTTTTATATTTGTAATGCATTAATTATAAAACGCTTTACTACTTTATTTAACCTAGTATTACAAAAAAACGCCGAGTTTCGCACAAAACTCGGCGTTTTGTATTCATATATATCTCATTATCTTTCAAATCGGAGTTTTTTAGGATTAA
Organism: Brumimicrobium sp.; assembly: GCF_048268645.1. NCBI lineage: Bacteria > Pseudomonadati > Bacteroidota > Flavobacteriia > Flavobacteriales > Crocinitomicaceae > Brumimicrobium > Brumimicrobium sp. Next base: position 477,484 of record NZ_JBLWVE010000001.1, read on the forward strand.
GACGGATCAAGACTAATTGTTGGGGATTAGGCATTCAAGTTACAATTCATATTATTTATGAGATTGCTTTTCACGCGTTGGGTTTACACCAAGGACTCAGTCCTTGGTTAATACATGTCGTTCCTCTGGAGCTAATAGAATAAATACACTTTTTCATACATTTGTTTTATTAGATTCTTATAAAATCAATTGAGAAAGGAACCAATCCCTCCCCAACTTTTGAGACTGATTCGTTTTTTACATCTAAAACAGAAAAAACTCAAAGTTCTTTCACCTCTTATTTAAACGTTAATTTCTTATAAAATACCCTAAAAAGGGGATGTTGAATTCATTTCAAAAGTCATAAGTTTGTACCCGAAAACATTCGTTATTTTAATTGAGTCTAAATAAGGATAGGGTTATGAAAATTATAAAATATCTTCAAAGGAATATAACAGTATTTATTTCAGTACTGTTTATAGGTTTAACAAATCTATCCATCAGTCAAGTTGGAGCAGTTTATGGAAGAGTAACTTCGGTAAAAGTTAAGCCTGTTGCAAATACTAATGTATCGATAGTAAGCTTAAATAAAGAAACTGTTACAGATGCCAATGGTAATTTTATATTAACTGAATTACCTTATGGTAAATACATCATTGATTTCATGAGTGAGGAATATGTTCCTGAACAACTCGAAGTTTTGGTGGACAAAAAAAGTACAGAAGTAAATAAAACGCTTTCTTTTCCAGTAAAGGTATTGGACCAATTAGAAGTTTTCGGAAATAAGGAAACTCCACCGGAAAAACTGGACGCAATCACGAGGTTGCCATTACTTCCAACAGAACAAATTCAGAGTATCTCTATAATATCTGAGAAACTAATTGAACAACAAGGAAACTTAAGTATTTCAGAGGCGACACGAAACGTTGCTGGAGTATATACTTATGCAACTTTTGGTGGTGTTCGTGAAAGTATGTCCTCAAGAGGGTTTAGAGGTATTCCAGTATTGAAAAACGGTGTACGTATTCATACAGATTTTAGGGGAAGTGGGTTTTCCACAGATTTCTCAGGAGTAGAGTCTATTCAAGTATTAAAAGGAGCGAACTCCGTTACAATGGGAGCTGCAACAGATTTAGGAAGTCCTGGAGGAATAATTAATGTCGTTACGAAATCTCCAAAATTCCAAAACAGAGGAAACGTAACAATGCGTATTGGTTCATTTAATCAATTCAGACCTACTTTTGATGTTGAAAATGTACTTGGAAAAGAAGGAAGGGTTGCATTTAGAGTAAATGGAGCTTATGAAAACGTAAGAACTTTTCACAATATTAAAGGTTTAGGACAAGAGAAATTCTATATCAATCCATCTTTGGCATGGAGACCAGACAGCAAAACAGAAGTTATTTTCGAAATGGATTACCTTGATGATGTCAGGGCTTTCGATCCTGGAACGGTAAACTTGTCTGCTGGAAATACAGAAAACGATATTTATGAATTGCCATTGGATAGGTTCTTAGGATTTAAAGGCAACAACGCAATTCAAAAAACTACAACCTATACGGCAAGATTTAGAAGAGACATTGCTCCAAAACTGTATTTAAGAGGTGCTGTTTATTTGTCAAACTATAGCTCAGATGCTGTTGTTTCATCTCTCAGTGCTATAAATAGGAATGATAGTTTAGGAATAAACATGTTTGAAAACACAATGTATAAAAGATCAATTGGTAAGAACAACTCAAGACATGATAAAAGCTTAGTTGTTCAAATGGACCTTGTGGGACATAAGATTGAGACTGGAATTTTTAAACATACTTTCCAAGCAGGTATTGATTACCGTACAACAAACCTAACAACAGAAACTTACAACTCTATCCTTGTAGATACAATTGATGTTACTGAAGATGTGAGAAATAACTTAGCAGGTGATGTTGGAGACTTTTCTTTAACAGATACACAAGAAACATCAACTAGTTCAGTAGGCGTTTCGGCGCAAGAAGTTTTGCAAATTGGTGAAAGGGTGAGGTTATTTGGTGGGGTACGTTTTGGAACTTCAAATAGCTACGCACCTTTTGCAACTTCAAATGTAACTGAAACATTTGTTAATCCGATTGCTGGGGCAATGGTCAATGTGTGGAAAGAGGTAAGTGTTTTTGGATCTTATACCAACAGCACGAATCCCCGGACTGCAGATAGGATTGATGTGGATGGAAATCCGCTGGGGAATGAAACAATATCCCAATATGAAGCAGGAATTAAATCTTCTTGGTTTGGCGATAGGTTAAGGTTTAACGCTACTTATTATTTCATCACTAATAAAGGAATGAATATTCAAGCAGCAATTGAAAACCCAAACACTGGAGTAATCGAATTACAAAACTATTATTTCAAAGGAGGGAATGACGAAAGACAAGGTGTAGAAATTGAATTAGTTGGACGTGTTTTAGAAAACCTTGAGTTGATTGTTGGTTACTCATACATCGATGCGCAATTTAAAGAGCACACAACATTTGTTCCAGGTTCTTCACCAAACAATACCCCTTCTCATACTTTGAATGCATACATTAACTATTCATTTGCCAATGAAGCTTTGAAAGGATTATCAGTAGGAGCAGGTTTCTACTATTTAGGAGAAAGACCGTATAACGATTGGACACAAGGAAATGTTGCTTTCCACGGAATTACTCCGAATCTTGAGCCGTGGAATAACAAAGCTTATTCTTTATTAAATGCTCAAGTTAACTATGACTTTAAACACATTTCAAATCCAACACTTAAAAACTTTAATGTTCGTTTACTCGCGAACAACATCATGAATACAGTAGGCTATGATGCTTATAGAACAAGATTTATCAATAGAGTAAATCCAAGAAACTTCTCTGTAGTTATTGGATATAGATTTTAATCAGTGGTTATCATAAAAAGCAGGTCTCTAAAAAGTCATGCTTTGTTATAGAAATGTTAGGTGTCTCAAAAATGAGTGTAGTGCATGATGTTGAAAACAACGCCGCATTTTCCCAGTCTTGAGACACCTATTTTTTATGATGTTTTTTTACTTAAACAGTTCCTACCAATTGCCATGCAATTTCACGGGCTTCACCATCAACCTTTACATAATCTTCATATTTTGGCTTCAGAATATTCTCTATCGCCATCATTGTTTTCTCATTGATGCTTGCAATATCTAAGAAACCAATTTTCTTATCTAAGAAAGCTTGAACGGTAATTTCATTTGCCGCATTTAAAGCACAAGCTGCAGTTCCTTCCATTTCCATCGCTTTATAGGCAAGGTTTAGGTTTTTAAAAACCTCTCTGTTCGGTTGTTCGAAAGTTAAATTGGGGTAATCCATGAAATTAAATCTTGGATAATCTGTTTTTAAACGTTCTGGATACGTCAATGCATATTGAATAGGCAACTTCATATCTGGTAAACCCATTTGAGCTTTCATACTTCCATCCTCAAATTGTACTACAGAATGAATGATTGATTGCGGATGTACAATCACATCAATTTGTTCAGGTTTCAAAGCAAAAAGCCATTTCGCTTCGATCACTTCCAAACCTTTGTTCATTAATGTGGCAGAATCAATTGTGATTTTAGCACCCATTTCCCAGTTCGGATGTTTTAAAGCTTGTTCTGGGCTAACTTCTTTCAGTTGCTCAGTTGTCCAACCTCTAAAAGGCCCTCCCGAGGCTGTAAGGTATATTTTTTCAATTTTGTTGTGGAATTCACCTGTTAAACACTGAAAAATGGCTGAGTGCTCAGAATCTACAGGGTAAATATTAACCCCATTTTCTCTGGCCATTTTGGTGATCATTTCCCCAGCAACAACCAAGGTTTCTTTATTGGCCAAAGCAATTGTTTTCTTTGCTTCTATGGCATGCATGGTCGGTTTTAGTCCTGCATATCCCATAAGGGCAGTCAGTACAATATCAACATCACCAAATTCAACCACTTGACATAAGGATTCTTTACCTCCGTATACGTGAATATCATGATCTTCAAGCGCATCCTTTACCTTCAATAGGTGATCTTTGTTTACAATTACAACAGTGTTGGGTTGAAATTTTAGGGCCTGTTCAATTAATAAATCAGCATTGTTATTCGCTGTGATTACCTCCAAATCGAACAAATCAGGATAAGCTTCAATAACTTCTAAAGCCTGTGTACCAATAGATCCTGTGCAACCTAAAATGGCAATTCCTTTTGTCTTTTTCTCCTCTTCTTGATAGCCTGTATTCACGATAAAATAGTTTAGATGACGAAAATAGTCAATTACGAATGAATCAATTGTGAATTATGAATGTTTGTTCGGATAAACTCGAGAAAACTAGTGCATAATTGAGGTGGATTTGGATAGGTTCAGACGACTACAAGATGAAATCTCTCATTAGCTGTGAATACCCTCAGTGTAGCTCTGTGTAAAAAAAACAATAAAAATCTGCGTCATCTGCCTACTATTACAGCGCATCCATAGTTCTTTCTAATTATCCAAAAAAAGGACTGCCAATTGACAGTCCTTCTTCTAAATTAACTTTTTCCGATTCCTAAAAATTAGCCGTCAAAGACAAAACAAAGTTTCTACCCGCTCCAGAAAGTCCAGAGCTATAAGTACGGTATCTTTGGTCAGTAATGTTTTCTAATCCACCACTTACAGAAAAATTCTCATGGAATTGATACATCGCTTTTAAGTTGAGGGTATACCAACTTGGAGCGTATGTATCTCCATTGGAATCAAGTGCATAGATGTCTGTCTTTCCTTGTTCACTTACCGATAAATCAGCATGTGATTTTTCTCCTTGGTAAATGGCATTTACTTCTAAACGCATCTTGCGGTAAGTATAACTCAATCGCGTTACTCCAAACCAAGGCGCAGCATGGCGTGAAGGACTTAAAGTTCCATCATCCATTTCTTCTTCTCCAACTTGATAGTTAAATTTGGAAGTCAACATAAAACCTTTGGAAAGATTAATGTCAACTCCAGCTTGAATTCCATATACATTTGCAGTTGCAGCGTTTTGGATGGCTTGAACTTGACTTAATGAACCATCATACATTATACTGTCCATTCCATTTAATTGAAAGTTACGACGTACGAGTGCATTTTCTAACAAGGTGTAATATCCTGTTAAATCCAGTTTCAAAAAGTTTCCAAACACACGTGTTACGCCAACATCCACATTGTAAGCATATTCAGCTTTTAAATTTGGATTTGGAATTACTACAGCTCCTGGTTCTGAATCAAAAATTTTCCCGATATCGTCCACATTCGGAGAACGGAAAGCAGTCGAAGCATTCATTCGAAGCGCAGTTTTAGAATTGATACTGTAGACAGCACCTAAACCTCCAGTTAAGGCTCCGCTGTTTAAATTGGCCTCCTCAAAAGGAAGTGCATAGAATGAATTATCAAATTCAGCATCCAACATGTAATGCGTATAGCGCAGACCTCCTTGAAGGGTTAACTTCTCAGTAATTTTGTGCTCATCATTAATGTAAGCGCCAAAGGATTGCCAATTGGATTGTGGATAACGGGCTGCGGTTGGATTCACTACATTCGTTGTGATGTTTTCACTGAAACCCGTTGAAACCACATCGTTAATGATGTATTCCAATCCATAAAACAGATTGTTTTTCGCTCCTAAACGTTTCGAAAAATCAAGGTTTGCTGAATATGCAGTTACCTCTTCTTCACGTGTTCGGCGGTTGTCATTATTAAACTTTCTGTCGATTCGACTTTCCACAAAATTTTGATGTGCAATTTTGATGCTCATTTGATCATAAATTACATTTGAAGAATAGTTGTTAATTGACAACTGATTCATCATCCATTTTTGTGGGCCGTAGTTCCATTCAGCAAATTTAGGAGCTCCATCTTTTAACTCTCCATGCCGATCATAGCGCCCGTAAGGACTGGTTTCAGAATAATGAAATCCATATTCGATGTCCCAGTTTTCATTCGGAGCATAACGTACTTTTTGCATCAAATTGATCTGATTGTAAGCAGTGGCCACTTGCAATAGTTCATCTTCTTGAGCAACTACAACATCGATACTGTCTATACGCTGAACATGATATGCTTTCAAGTAATCTTCTGGTCCATTACTTCCTTGTCGAAGATGGTCGTACTTACTTGCAGTAACACTGGTGAGAATGGCCCATTTTTTCCACCCAACATTGATGTCGAAATGACCGGTGTTTTCTTTGTTAGCAGTTGAGTACCGCATCAAGGCCTTCCCCTTCACCAAAGGTTTTTCGTCCTCTGAAAAAGCTGGTTTCATGGTCTGGAAACTCATTACACCACCTACTGCATCACTTCCGTAAATGGTAGAACTTGATCCAAACAAAACCTCAGCACTTTCCATGGCAAATGCATCTAAAGAAATCACGTTTTGAACGTTTCCTCCTCTAAAAATTGCTGTGTTCATTCGCACACCGTCAATGGTATACAGTAAACGGTTGGTTGAAAACCCTCTAATCATTGGGCTACCTCCACCTTGTTGACTTTTTTGAACAAAGACGTCTCCAGAAACAGCAAGTAAGTCTGCCGCGGTTTGCGGATTATGAAAAGCAATGTCCTTGGCTTTTAAACTGCTTACTTTATACGGAACATCAGAAGAAATTTGGCTCCATTTATTCGCTGAAATCACAACTTCTTTCATCATGAAAAAGCTTGGTTCCATTTCTACTTGAAAGTTTCGGGCCTCTAACTCTGAATAATCAAACTCTAGAGCTTCGTATCCATAAAGTCTAAATATAATGTCACTTAACCCTACAAATGGAGTAATGTCAACTTTCCCATTTGCATCAGTGATCAACATTTTTGTTGAACCTTTGCTTCCTACTTGAGCAAATTCAACAGGGTCTTTTGTTGTTTTATCAATGACGGTAAGTTCTTGTGCCATCGATAAAGAGATACTCAAAAGCATCCCAATTAATATGATTAATCTCATACAATATCTTTTTTATTAAAAAATAAGAATTTATTACGCTGTTTTTCTCTCCAAAGTTTTGAAGTGAAAAAGGCGTTTATTCATTTGAAATAACTAGGCTGCTTTTTGAGGAGGAGGAGATATTGGTTCTGTTTCTCTCGAGGTATAAATACCTATGTTTGCAACCAATGGCCTTATCTTTTCATTGTTTTGGAATGGTGGATTAATTCCTACAGCTAAGTGCTCAAAAAGCATAGATTTATTGACAAAAACGATGTAGTTTGTTTTGGATTGTTCTACCGGATTTTGATTAATTAAACCATTGGTGAGTCTTGCTAGCTTTTTATTGAGTTCAGTTTCCTCATGGTCCCACCAAAGATCATATTTCACAGAGTCTTTACTGTAGTATCGGGTTACGATATCGTACATTTCCCCTTGGTATTCAAATTCTTTGCTGTGAATCCAATTTAAAACCTTTGCGGTGTCTTCTAGAGCGAAAGTAAATTGAATCAACTCGTCTTTGGGAATTCCCTCCATTAAACGGTGCTTGACAGACTTACGAACTGCGGCTTTTTCAAATTTCAACCATCCATATACTCCTATAAACGGCAGTGTAAGCGCGAGTATAAAAAGTAATGGAATGTGTTTTCTCATATCTACAAAGATAGTAGACAAAAAATTAAATCTACCATACAGGATAATCTAATCGGATATTTTGAACACGTGTTGTCGGGACTTGCTTACCATGCGACAATTTACCAACCTTATTGATTAGGTAATGTTGTAATTCCGAAAGCATAATTGTTCCATCATTGTTCAAATCTGCTGTTCTGTTGGTTAAACCGTTTAACAAACAATAGGTGAACAAACCATTTTTCCAATCTTCACCTTCCATGGCAAACTCAACTCCCCCAGCACTAGAAATAACAGTTGCACCAGTTCCTTTACGAATGTCAGCAAAGAGTAATCTGGCCATTTTCCCTGCAGATGCTTTGGTATCTGATCCTTCTCGTAGGTTTGGACCAACAGCTCTAAATGTTACATCTTCAAAGGCAAGGTCCTCTTCACTGTTGTCTGCCAACATTACTTCGTCTTCTGAAACCTCACCAGAGTGACAGGTGTCCATGAGTAACAATTTCTTTACAGCATCAATGCCTGAAAGTATATCTTCCAAATTAGCATAAGCAAGTCCTCTGTTACCAGGTTGTAAAAAGTTGATGTCATACGTTCCGTAGTAATATGCATATTCACTGTCTAACAATCCATGTCCAGCGATGTAAAATATGACTTGATCGTTACGGCCTGCTCCTTTTAAAAATGCTTTGAGTTGATCAAAGGCCTCTTTTTTTACTTCCTCATCGGTGAGCATATAAGTGTGGACTTCTCCATAAATTGAATTTTCAGCAGCGCCGTTGAACAGTTTATTCAGGTCTTTTGCGTCTTTTGCAGCATAATTTAAACTGAATCTACTGTCTTTATATTTAGACGTTCCAACCGTGATGAGGTATAAATTGGGTTGGTCAGACCTTAAGCAATTGACTGAAAAACTCTCTGCTAAACTTTCTTGATTCTTGCTGTCAATAGCGTAAACATTAATTTTGTTTATTCCTCCAATCAGTTCTAAATCGACTTCTCCTTCATAAGATTTCCCTGCAATAGATTGGATATGAATAGGTACATTGTTGATGGTTATTTTTAGTGTTTTTAATGGATGCGTACTTGCATTAGCGTTTATCTTTAGTTTAATTACACTTTCTTCTTGAGTATAGGGAAGAGCGGATTTGTTGAGGATTTTAAGTTGTGGTAATGCAGCAAAATCTGGGTTTTTAGTCCCTGTTAAATGCAGTTTCGCTAAACGCCTGTCATGGGCTTGTTTGTATAAATCAATATACTCTGCATCTGGGCATTTTAATGACTTTAACACAAGGTCTGGTCGATTATAATAAGCATCAAACTGCTCAAATGGGTAGGCATTTCTACCAATTCTGAATGAAACCAAATCAAATCCTTCTTTGTCTACTTTGTAGAAATTGTCTTCTGTTTTGATTAAGGTGTTCTCATCTTCACCAATGAAAGTGGCAAGTAGTTTTCCGGTTTTTGCATCAATGATTCTAAATTCCCCGTTTTTTAAAGCAATTCCAATGTAGTCCCTAAGTGATGCATCTACAGCATTAATTAGGCTAGATTGTACACTGAAGGTATTGATTTTATTGGTTTTTAAATCTTCAATATAACCTGTATTGTCTTTAAACCCGACCATGTAGTCTTGCGGTGTGCCTAAAGCACGAGGTTGACCTTCCATTTTTAGCTTTGTAGTTCCAAAAACAGTAAAGTTGTTGATGTCATAACCACGTACAGCATCATGACCGTTTAAATACACCACATTTCCATCCTTCGAATAGCTCACAAATGCATTTCCCCAAGCCCTATGAAGATTAGAACCATCTGTTTTAAACTCTGTTCCAAAGTTTTTATTCCAAACAAAAATTTGACCTCTACCTGTACAAACTACAAAATTATCTCCTTTTGGATGATAAGCTACAGAAATGGCATTGTTTAAAAATTCATGTGAAGCGTCTTCATTTTCTGTTTCTAATTTCTTGATGAGTTCTCCGGTGGTTAAATCAACAATGGATACCGCTTCATTTCCTGCACCTAAACAGATTAAATATTTCTCTTCTGGATCGGTGATGAAATCATTGATTCTTTCTTGTTGATGCATCGCGAAGTATTCATACTTTAAGCTTTTATCTTTTACACTGTAAATCCGCACTTCGTCCTTTTGTAGTTTAGTAATGAGGTAGTTTCCTTTTGAAGAAAACTTCACTAAAGTTGGCTCTTTTCTAAAGACTTGATTGACTGTTCTACGAACTGTTTTTTCTATTAATTTATCTTTGAAGTTGCCTTTACTAAAAGGATTAATGGCCTTGGCATCCTCACCTGTAATCAAGTCAATTTTTTGTTCTTTTTTAGGTTCTTGAAGCTCATAATCCATGATTTTTTCTGCAAAATCCATGTCCCACAAACCTAAAGTTGTTCCTTCTCCGATGATGGCTACCCAGTTCTTTTCTGGATGGAAAGAAAAACTTGTTACCGGATTTACAGAACCTTTTAATTCACTCATCAATCCTTTTCTTTGCACATCCCAAACTTTTATGCTGTGCTCATTGAAAATGTTTTTGTCGTTGAATCGCTTATAGCTAGATGAAGCCATAATACTTCCATCATGATTGAATTCTAAAACCTTGATTTCCTCTTTGGCAACGGTGTCAACAAGATGAGTAACAAGATTTCCTTCTAAGTTGTAAATCGATACTTGATTGCGTTCTGAAATGTATGCAACGAGCCCTTTTCCTGCGAATGGCTTGCCGTATTGTGTACCAAAACTAAAGCCTTTAAGGATTTTTATAGGTCCTGTTGCGCTGAGTTCACTCAACATTATTTCTGTTACAGAACCATTGGTGTTCACACTTAAGAGTAAATCTTTATCGAGGTCTATATCTATGTTCTGAAAATAGGTTCTGTTAAACGATTTCTGAAGAATGTCTTCAGGATTATCCCAGTCAATTATGCTGAGTTGCCCGCTTGTAGAACCAATATAAGCTTTGTTTCCAGCTGTTTCTCCGCAGGTGATGCTTCCCGAAATTGAATGTGTTTTTATGTGTTTGAATTGGGCATCAAATAAACTTAATTTGTTTCCTAAAGAAATCAATATTTTATCATTGTGCAACAAAACCAAGTCACCAGTTTTTTCTAATGTTGTTGAATCAATAATACTCCATGTGTTTAAGTCCCATCGAATGACCTTGTTGTCCTTGTGTACACTTACTATTTGACTACCATCAGCATTGAATGCAAAGGCATTTACTCCTTCTTCATGGTCCTGTAGACTTCCGATTATTTTTTCAGAAGCCAAATGCCAAACATGAATACTGGGATCTTCTTTTGATATGTTGGCGATGTATTGTCCATCAGGACTGAATTTAAAATCTGTAATTTCCCCTCGTATCCTTTGCTGTGTAATTAATTCAGCTTGTTGTCCGAAAACAATAGTTGCACAAAAAATAAACGTTAGAAAGGTCATTATATGTCTCATAACAAATAGGTTTTAATCAAAGTTATTTATTTTTTTTAGAATTAAAGACTATCAACTAGGTGTTTATGTATTTATAATCATTGTAAACAAGTGGAAAACAGTAAATATTTTTCAAGTTTTATTCGAAATATTTATTTTAAAAAACAGTACATTTGGTTTGAATAAATGAAATAAAATTATGGGTAGAGCATTTGAGGTAAGAAGAGCTGCGAAAGAAAAAAGAAGTGGTAAAGTGTCTAAGCTTTTCCCTAAGTTGTTGAAAATAATAACAATGGCGGCAAAGGAAGGAGGTGAGGATCCTGATATGAACGCCTCGTTGAGGACAGCCATTCAAAATGCGAAATCACAGAATGTACCTAAAGACAATATTCAAAATGCAATAAAAAGAGCAACTTCAAAGGATGTTGAAAGCTATGAACTGGTCAATTATGAAGGTAAAGCCCCTCATGGAGTTTTGATTTTTGTTGAATGCGCAACCGATAATACAACGCGAACTGTGGCCAACGTAAAATCCTATTTCAATAAAGCAGGTGGTCAACTCGTACCTAATGGTTCTATCGAATTTATGTTTAACCGTAAAGCGGTGTTTGAAATTGAAGAAACAGAAGGTCTTGATATCGAAGAACTAGAACTTGAGTTGATTGATGCAGGTCTAGAAGAAATTGAACAAGAAGAAGACGGTATGATTATCATATATGGAGATTATACTAGCTTTGGTACGCTTCAAGAGGCTTTAGAAGAAAGAAAAATTGAAGTTTCAAAATCAAGTTTGAAGCGCTTTGCAACTGCTCCTATTCACCTTAATGAAGAACAAACTGAAGAAATCGAAAAGCTCCTCGATAAAATTGAAGAAGATGACGATATTCAACAAGTGTTTACTAATATTGAGTAGTTTGTAGACTTTTAGCAGTAGAGTTAATTAGATTTACTCAACAAATCAAAGGTGTATTGTTAGCAACATTTTTATTGTGCTTTACTTGCTGTTTTATTGTGTTGTAAATTAGCCTTATGAATTTTGTTGATATTGTCATTATTGTTCCACTTTTGTACGCCGCTTGGGTTGGTTTTCGTAAGGGATTGATTGTTGAGGTCTTCACTCTTTTGGCCCTGTTGGTTGGAATCTATGCTGGAATTCATTTTTCTGATTGGACTTCTAATCTAATCAAAGAAAACATTGATATAGAAGGGAAGTACCTTCCTGTTGTTGCTTTTACTGTTACTTTTCTTGCAGTTGGAGCTATGGTTTACTTTGCAGGAAAAATGATTGAACGCATGTTGAAAGTAGTTAACCTTAGTCCTGTCAACAAAATTATGGGCTTGTTTTTCGGAGTGATAAAAATGGTCTACACCCTTTCAATTTTGATTATTTTGATTGAAACCTATGACGAAAGAGGGCATTTTATTCCTTTAGAGGTAAAAGAAGATTCCATTTTGTATCATCCCGTAAAAGTAACAGCTTCCGCTACCATCCCAGCCATTAAAGAAAGTTCTATTTGGTTAAAGAACAACGTGAATACCACAATTTTTGACGAATATGACGTTAGTATAGAAGATCTTCAAGAGTTGAAGAAAGCAGCTGATAGTCTTGGATATTCGCTCGAAGATTTAAAAGAACTAAAGCAACAACATGATTCATTAAAGGGGGTTGAACAGAACATTGAATAAAATAATCGAATACATATTTCTAATGGGCTTGATTTTTTCGAGCACAATTGGTTATGCCCAAAATAAAAAACCATTAATAGATCCACACGTTCGAAAAATGGGACCTTACTTTGGAATTCAACAGGGTGAATTTACAGTAGGTGAAATTGGAATGGAACTTCAATTTAAAGATATTCGATGGGTGAAAACAAAAACCAATTCATTTCATGCAGGACTAGAGTACAACATCCCCAACAATGTACTTGGACTGAATGCAGGATACTTTCACAAACCCAGCAGGGTCGACTTAACTTATGGTGTGGATGTGGCCTTACGCTCAAACTTCAATGAAGAACGGTACGGAATCTCTCCCGTTTTGGGCTATAAATTATTCGGCTTTCACTTACGTGTAGGCTACATGTTTTTAACGCCTTCAAAAACATTTACCGAAACCAATCAACTGTTTATTAATTTGAGGTTTATTCTGGTAAATAACCGAAAATTTGAATGGAATAAACGAAAGAATAAAAAATAGACTAATTGTCTTTGCTACTTTTCTTAATGCGTTCTATTTAACACTTTCTTTCAGAGCTAACCCATACAACCGTAAAATGTTATTGCTCCACTCCTCCATCACTATCTTGATTTAATACAATAAGAAAATTATCACCTTTCTTTTCTTCTATTTTAGATGGAAATTGAGCGAAGCAAGCCATAGACTCTAAAAACTCCATTAAACGTTCGGAAGGCGTTAAGGCTAAAAAGCGTTCTTCCTCTATTCTTTTGGACTCTTTTTTTGTGGTAAATGAAATTTTCATAACTTTAAATACACAAACTTTAAGATTAAAAAAAGAAACAATTTTACCTTGATTAATGAATATAAATTGGTAGCAGACTCCTATGAGTGTGCAGAATTGCAACATAAGGAAACCAAAGTTAAGGTTTCAGGTACCGATATATATATGACGGTGAGCAAATTTGTCCTGACCATTCCTTATAAAAATCACATTATTCGTATTGAAAATGAATATGGAGCCTCGAATCCCGGTAAGTTAGAAATGAAATTAAAAAAAGGTTTTCTTCCAAATTTTGAGGTTAGAAGCCAAAGTCATTTGAAGAATATTTTTCTAATAAAGAAAAAGAGGTTTGTAATTGATTGCAGTAACTTGCAATATAAGCTCTTGATTGAAGAGTGGATAGCCAACTCAGGTATGGAAACAATTGCTAAAGAAAATCTGTTTGAGCCTCACATTAGACTTGAAAAAAGAGATGGCTCACAGTCTATTGTTACAGAATACCATTTACAACTCAAAGATAAAATAGGAGGTTTAAAAGCCATGGTTCAGTTTTATAAAAACTGTGTGGATGGATTGTGATGTGAAATTCATTAACGGAAATTCAAACAAACTTTCTTAACTTTGAGCAAAGCCATTTTATGTCGCAATTCAAATTTATACATGCTGCTGACTTACATATTGAAAGCCCATACAAGGGGGTGAGTCAAATGAATGAATCCCTTGGAAAATCATTGGTTGAACATGGGGTGAAAGCCTATGATTCACTAATTCAAGCCGCACTAGACGAAGCTGTTGATTTTATGCTCATTGCTGGAGATAGCTTTGATAGTGAATCTGGAAGTTTAAGCGCACAATACCGATTTGTACGTGGGCTCGAACGATTAAATAAAGCGGCTATTCCCGTTTTTATTATTTGTGGTAATCATGATCCGCTGATGAGTTGGTCTAAGCATCTACAATTACCCGATAATGTTACCCTTTTCGCAGCCGATGAGGTACAACAACACACAGTAGTAAAAAACAATCATGCTTTGGCTGAAGTTTATGGTGTAAGTTTTGGCGAAAAAGAAGAATTCAATCCACTTGCAAAACAATTTAAAAGAAACGACAAGGCTTCATTTTCTATTGGGTTGTTGCATGGTACAATTGCGGGAAATAATGCGCATACACCATACTGTCCATTTGATTTGGATACCTTGCGTGCCTCAAATTTAGATTATTGGGCACTGGGCCATATTCATAAGAGAGAAGTCATCTCAGCACAACATCCTATGGTGGTTTATCCAGGTAATATTCAAGGTCGTCATTTTAATGAAACTGGAGAGAAAGGATGCTCGTTAGTTACTGTTGAACACGGAAAGGTAGTGAAACATGATTTTATTTCTCTTTCGGATGTTGTATATGATTACTATGATTTAGATGTTAGCGGAATGGAAGGAATAGGTGATTTTCAAAACGCCATTCATACACTCAAAACTGAATTAACTGCTTCAAATAAATCTTATTTGCTTCGTATTCGATTAAAAGGTAGAACCGGCCTGCATAATGTTTTCTCAAATTATGCTGAAATGGAAGCGCTCACCAATGAATTAAACGGTGAAAATGTCTACCACGATCGCTTTGTGTTTATTGATAAATTCATCAATGAAAGCCATCCTGAAATAGACCTCGAATCGAGAAAGCAATCTTCCGATTTTATCGCAGATTTACTTCAACGATATGAAGAACTGGAAGGGGACGAAAAAGCAGCAGAAAAATTACTTATCGACCTTTTGGATGAAATTTCAACTACCAAAGTCGGTCGTGAATTAAAGAACACAGATTTTGAAGAGGAAATTAAAGATGAGCTGCAACAGATTTTGACTACAGCAAAATGGAAATGCATTGATGGTCTAATAAAAAATGAACGATAATCATGAAGATAGATAAGTTACATATTGATGGGTTTGGTGTTTTTCATGATAAAAACATTCAAGGCTTTTCAAAAGGAATAAATGTTCTTTATGGTCCTAATGAAGCGGGGAAATCAACACTGTTGGACTTTATTCGTTTTACCTTGTTTGAATATCCTCGTTTCCAAAAAGACCGTCGTTCACCTTTGATGGGAGGAACGCATGGAGGCCGAATCTGGTTAAGCAACAGTACAGGAGAAGCACTTTCTGTGTATCGCCATGGGAATGCAAGAGGTTTTAAGTTAGAGTACAAAGGAGAAGTTTCAGAAAATCAGACATTGTATCAAAATTTAATTGGAAACGCTTCAATTGATCTATACAAGAACATTTATGCCATTACCCTTGATGAACTCACTGACGTCGAACAACTGAGTGAGTCAGGTATGGAAGACCGTATATTTAGTATGGGAATGGGACTTTCAGGAGTTGATTTTGGGGGTTTTGAAAAGTCTTTAATCAGTCACTCAGAAGAATATTTCAAATCAAGAGGGTTTGTTCAAGTTCTTCCTAAGTTGGTAAGTGAAATTGCTACAAAAGAAGAAGCAATCAACAAATTACGTAGCAAACTAGGTGAATACAACTTACTTTCTGATCAAAAAGAACAATTAGAAGAAGAGCTGAATAAACTGAAAGAGTTACGCACAAAATTGGGGCAGGAGAAGAATGATTTTTCAGATTTGGCAAAAGCTTATCCAGATTTTGTGAGGTATAAAGAGGCAGAAGCGAAAATCAATAAAATTGGTGCAATTGCTATTTACCCTGTTCAACAGCTAGAGAAGTATGAACAATTAAAGCGGAAAACTTCCTCAGAAGAAAATGAATTAATCGAATTAAATCAGAAAATTGAGCAGTTACAAGAAGAACTCTCTAATTTGAAATGGGATGAATCTCTTTCTGCTCAAGTAGGTTTGTTGGATTTCTTTAAGACGAATGTTAAACTCTATGATGAAGCCAAAAGCAAACGCAATCAAGAAAAAGAAAAGTTGGCCAAATCAAATCAGTTGATTGAGAGTGTTTTGAGTCGTTTAGGAGATGGACTCAATGCGCAACAGTTAATCGGATTAGAAGGGACTTTTGAGTTGCAGTCTAAAGCTACGCAAGTTGTTGAGGACCAGCAAAAAATAGATGGAAAGGTTGGAACTAAATCTGAAGTAGTCTCAAGACTAAAGCAAGAGATTTCCGAATTGGAAATGAAGAAGAAAAAGTTTGTTCAAGCCTTAAATGAACACTCAATTCAAGATGAAGAGCAAAAGGGAGGTGCATTTAAAAAGAAAGTTGCGCTAGACACTGCTTTTAAATCTGCATTAGAAATGAGCGGAAGGAGACCCCAAAACAACATTAAACTGGCATTGATTTTAGTTCTTGTTTTTGCGGTCGTAGGAGTAGGGTTGTTGTTTTTAAACCTTCTTTCTGGTGCAATCGTATTAGGAATAGCTTTGGTTGGGCTCTTCCTGGTGCTTGTGCAAAGAAACAACCTTCCTCTGGAAGAACTCAATGGTAAGAGTGCCAATGAAATCAATAAGGAGTTAACAGCTTTACAAGAAGCATTGACAACCTATGATCAGTATATTCAACAAATTGATGAAGTAAAGCATGAACTTCAATTAAAAGAGGATGAGCTTACAAAAACAACTTTGGAGTTAGAGCATTTCAATACGGATTCCTTGAACCTTCAAAAGGAATGGAAATCTTTACTTGAAGATCTAAACTTACCCACCTCAATTTTACCTGCTCGAATGAATGATTTTCTTTCTAATGTAGAAGAATTGAAAAGACAACATTCAAATAGCATGGAAGCCGAAGCGGCCATCCAGAACATTGAAAAATTGATTGCTGATTTTGAGCAGAAACTTGAGGGAATTGTTCCATTAGGTACAGCCTTAGACACTTCTTTTGTGTATTCTTTGATTTCAAAAATAGAAGAGAATGAAAAAGTGAACTCCGAGCGCAAACGCCACCTTGAAGGGTTGAGTTTATTGTCAAAACAAGTCGAACAAAAAAAGGATGACCTTGAAAGATTAAAACGTGATTTAACCGCACTTTTTCAAGCTGTAAAAGTAGAAGATGAGACTTCTTTTTACCAGGTTTTTGAACGTCAAGAAGTATTGAATAAAGCCAAGGAAGAAAAAGAAAACTCGGCCAATACCATTAAAACCCTCTGCGGTGCAGGTCAATTAGAATCAACACTCGCTAAATTGTCTGAGTATACTCCATCTGAGCTAAACGTCAAGAGAGACGAAACCGAATCTGAATATGAGGACGTCAAGAACCGTTACGATGAATTAAACAAAGACTTGGCAGCAACGAGTACAGAAATTCGACATATTTTAGAATTAGACGATATGTATGGATTTCAAAACGAAAAAGAAAGTTTACAAACACAGCTAAAAGAAGCCACCAAAGAGTGGTTGGCTACGCAATTGGCTTTAGAAGTGCTGAATCAGAGTAAACAAAAGTATGAAAAAGAGCGTCAACCAGAAGTGATTACACAAACCCGTGATTTCTTCAGGGCCATAACCGAAAACGCTTACGAAGATTTACGAATTTCTATAAGTGAAAAACACGTAGGCATTATTGATGCGGCTGGAAATTCAAAAACTGTTCAGGAATTGAGTCGAGGTACAAGAGAGCAACTTTTATTGGCCTTGAGATTGGGTTTAATCGAGGAATATGAAAAGAATGCTGAACCTTTGCCTGTAGCCTTTGATGACATCATGGTGAATTTTGATGCAGAAAGAACATCGAATTTGGCTGAAATCCTTACTGATTTTGCTAGTGAGCGACAAGTGCTGTATTTTACCTGTCATGAGCATACCAAAGACCTGTTTGAATCGCATGGAGCGAACATAATTACATGGTAATTGTGTATTGTTTTTCATGAGTATTAGGTGTTCATGAGTTTGATCATTCGGATCCTTTTCCTGATGTTTTAAAAGTAGGGCTGCATTTCTTTCGATATTGTATCTCTTAATTTTGTTAGTCTTTGTGCATATTCAGACAGTTTTTCTTGTCTTTCAGTCATGGGTGTCCAAGGCCGAACAGCTTGTGGGTTTCCATCTTGGTCTACGGAGACAAATACGATCACACAATGTGTTGTTTTTTGAAAGGAAGCATCAGCTAAGTTTTTTGAATAAACATCAACCGCAATGTGAATACTTGAATTTCCTGTATGAATCACATAAGCATCAACTTTTACAAGGTCTCCAATACTAACGGGCTTTAGAAAACGAATTCCTCCAACATAAACGGTTACACAATAGGTTCCTGACCATGTTCTAGCACAAGTATAAGCAGTTTGGTCGATCCACTTCATTACTGCGCCACCATGTACTTTGCCACCAAAGTTTACATCTGAAGGTTCACTGATAAATTGAAAGGTAACTTTATTGTCTTCCATAAGTGTTGATTTTCTACTAATTTAAGCATTTATTGGATAAAAAAAGGGAAGTCAATTGACTTCCCTTTTTAACATTTTATATGGTTTTAATTTATTCTTTCTTTCCACTAACCAACTGAACGAATCCGTGTCCTTCTGTTGATTGTTCTCCTGCTGTAGCAGTGAACTTGTAGAAATATGTTCCGTCTGTACATTCAGCACCATCATTGTTGATTTTACCGTTCCAACCGAAGTTTGGATCAGTACTTTCGAATACCACATTCCCCCAACGGTTAAGAATAACAAGCTCTATAGAGGTTGCGTTTTCAATATTCAAAGTAAATACGTCGTTATCATTATCTCCGTTTGGCGTAAATACGTTCACTGGTTCATATGTAATAGGATTAAACACTGTTACAGTTTGAGTAGCTTGATCCGTACAAGCCCCTTCAGTAAGTACCAAAGTAACAAGGTAAGTTCCTTCTTCAGTATAAACTGAAGATTGGTCACTTAAATCATTCACTGTGTTTCCACTTCCGTTTCCAAAGTCCCAATCGTATTGAGATGCTGGGTCAGATGTGTTGACAAAAGTAACTGCTAAAGGTGAAGGTCCTGTCATAGGATTTGCTGTAAACGAAGCCGTTGGTGGTGGGTTTTGCTCAAGGAAAATACTATCCTCTGCATAACAAACCGCATCTTGAACAGAGAAATAATACCATCCTGATGGTTTTTCAAGCCAAGCTGTTGAGTTGGTGTTGTTTGGACTGTTTGCACCTGGACCAGTCCACTCATAAGTTGGTGTTCCAGTAATTCCGCTTGGATAAGCAACCAAGTTACCATTGTCCATTCCACAATCAGCAGGGAATTGGACCAAAGAGTCTAAATTCAGTGTTTGATTGACGGTAAGAACTACAGTGTCTGGTCGTTCAATTCCACAAGCATCAGAAACGGTGACAATGTATTCAAAAGTACCATTTTGTAGCCCAGGGAAATAAGCTGTATCACCAACCTGACCATCAGGCCAAGTAAAAGTAAATGGAGCAACTGTTCCAGTAGCACTTGAAGTTAACATTACACTGTCTTCAAAACAAAAGATTGATTTATCGGGAGATATAACGTTGATTACTGTATCTAATACGTGTAATTGAACAATAGTATCATAGCTACATCCGAAATCATCAACAACATTAAATACGTAAGAGTAATCTCCAGGTCCATCAGGAGAAATAACAATTAATGTATCGTTTGTAGTATCAGATACAATTGTAGGGTGTTGTGACCAGTAAGCATCTGTAATAGTGTTTTGGTAATACTCATTGTCTGGGTATAAAGAAGGATCGAAGTAAATTCCCCATTGGAATATATACCCGTCATCTGAAGCCCAGTTGTCTTGAACGTGAAGTGTCCAGTCACCATTTAACGGACAACCTGCGAAGTCAGCAAAGGTTTGCTCTGGTGCATAAACTCCGTTTGGATTCATTGTATTTCCAGAAGTTGGTGCAGATGGCGGTGTAGGGATCGTATTGGTTTGGTATTCAGAAGCAAAGTCCCCCCAGTTATTGTTTACTGATGAGAAACAGTATTCATATCCATTACCTGGACCTGATCCTCCCGAATCCTCAGGCTCTCCTAAGAAAACACCTCCTCCACCAAATCCACCTGGTATATAACCACCAGAAGAATAAGAATTGAAAATCGTTATTTCAGTTCCATCAGGACATTCTAACCACATTTCCAAGTCACCTAAGAAACTGTGCTCCATATCAACACACATTTGAACGATGTCTCCTGCAGATTGAATTGTAGATCCTGGAGGAAATCCAGACATGTTAATAGAAGTTGTATATTCATTATTACTTCCATCGGGTAAGAAAGTTAATCCTGCGAACTCACCTCCTAACTGAAAACTACCTTGTGGTACATTTACCCCAACTGTATCTGAGGAAGTAACACCACCAAATAACTCAGTGTTTTGATTAAAACAAACGGTGTCCTCTAATGGCCCCGTACCTGTAAACAAAGGTGTTGTACTTGTTCTTATTTTAAATTTAATTGTTGCATTACTCGGGTAACTGTCTTCAATAGTTAGATTGACATAATAACCTCCTTGATTCGAGGGGTTAAACCACACACTATCATTGTCTGGACCTACTGATCCATCACTGAATTCCCAAAGATAAGTCACGTTATCTATATTTTGAGAATATCCAGATCCTGATGTTTCTAAAGAATACGGAAACAATGGCTTTGCAACTATTAGGACAGAGTCACCCTGACAAATGTCAACATATCCTGTGTCTAAAGGAAATATATCATTTCCAGCAGTTCCATTGATGAATGCTTCAACATGCATATCAATGTCTTGTGGTGGAGAGAAACATTGAACATTCGCTTCCCATCCAGTTCCGTTGTTGGCTCCATCTGAAACAAACACAAAAGTTAAACAACCAGAGGTGTTTGCCCAAGAAGCGGTATGAGCGAAACCTCCCGGAGCATTGGCATTGTTGTACGATCCTAATAATGGAGCCGTGGCATCTGGTCCATCATAAACATAAAGCATGTCACTTGAATGAACATCCCAAGTAAACCCTGGACTGTTAGCAAAAGAAGCTCTTATTTTTGGACCTGATGCTGAAAGATCAGGACATATTGTAAAGGTATGGTTTTGACCAGGTAAGTAATCTGCTCCTGCCCCACCATCGTCAAAAAAGTTGGCTACACTAGGATCGCTGTAGTTAGCACAATCTACGGGATTCCCAGGATTATGACTTGGCGAGGTAATGGTCAATTGCCCAAATGCTATCGAAGAGGACAATATGATTGTAAATAAACTGAGTAACTTTTTCATATTATCGAATTTGTGTAATTAAATTTTTAGGACGAATGATAACCATTTTATTGGTTCCTTTGAATTTATAATATTGGTATCTATTGATTAATTCAACTCCTAAGCTTATATATGTATGGTCTAAACTTGGATCTGCATCCAGTTCTCCATCAAAAACAAGGTCTTTTCCTTTTCCCTCTTGAATATCACCGATACTAATTCCAACTTCTAATGCATGAACAAGGATTTCATATTCCTCAGGGTTTTCCATTTGAATTGTAGTGAGTTCCTCCGATGTATACCTTTCAAGTAATCGTGCATCGTGTTTCTCTTGCGAATAGCTTATTGCAGCTAAAGAGAGGAAACATATTGTAATTATTTTCTTTATCATAATGACTTATTTTTTTTAAAGACGCTAAGTATAAGAAAATAGTTGCATTTAATTTGGACTATCATTGATTATTTGATGAAATACAGTAGGTGATTGAATAAAAAAGGAGGTCATTGACCTCCTTTCATTTAGTTGTTTTTTCTTACGATTTGGACCAGTGTTAAATCACCTTCTGTTCCTATTCATATGTGTTTATGTACTTTCAAATACTTATCTTCCGCCACTTGGATTTCTGATCTCACCGCCACTGTTCCTAGCAGGTTTTTCCCTTCTTGCTGGCACTTCTTGTGTGTCTGGCTTGTCTTTTATTATGGGCACTCTAGGTTTTTTCTGTACAGGCTTTGTTTGTACTAAGCAAGGACTAAGTGGTCTTGCTCTTCCTTTTCCAAACTTTGGAGGTCTTGGAGACTCAACACAGATTACCCATTGACCAACACTTCCTGGTTTATTGCGGCTAATGTCTACAGTAAGATTACCACCAAAATAATAATAGTTGTCTTTAACGATTGGGAATTCACTTCCGTTTACTGTTGCTAAACCATTTTCTTTTGCTTTGAAGTACAGCTCTTTTGCTGTTCCCTTGTAAACAAAGTTAGGGTTAGCAATTAAATTCGCTCTGGTATAACTTGCAGAAGAAGTGTTTAAACAGAAATCCGAATCTATGGTTCCTAGGTCGACCTTAGCGCCACAAGTTTCTGGAGCTTGAAAGTGAATGGTGAACTCTTTTTGTACACTTCCACAATCATTAGTCAACTCTATTATATAAGTGTTGCTCCCTTCCGTTAAGTCAAATTTTTGAGAGAAAGACTTTGTGGTGCTGTTGAACACGAAGCGGTCGTTTCTCTGTCCATTTACGTAAGCTTTAATTTCTTTCGCTGAACTAATGTTTTGAAGCAATCCAAGCGCTGTAAAACTCCCCTCAGTTACTGTAATTACATCAATAGCAGGAGACGTAAAAGTAAATGTTGGAAGGTCACATGGCCTAGGTTTTACTGTTTCTTCAAGGTTAGGACTTTCTTCAATTACCGGTCTTTTCATTTGCACTTTAGCAGTTGCTTGATCTGTACCGTATAGGTTTTCACCGATAACTTTAAAAGTATTTTCTCCTGAACGTAGTTTACTGTAATATTCAACATTTTTTGAAGTTGAATTAAAAGTATAATTCATTGGGTCAACAGTGCTTCCGTTGAAAAACAATTGGATATCACTTTTCCTTCTCACATTCTCAACTTTTGCAATCATTTTAAAGTTTGACGTATTCACTGTGTTTTGCCCTGCAGAAGGAGTGATAAATGAAACTACCGGTGGGTTTCCAGAAGGCTCAATGATTTTTCTGAAAATTATTTGAGTCTCATCAGTATCACTACCATACGTGTTTGATGCCTTCACATATACAATGTTGCTTAAAGAAGTCAAGCTTGCAGTAAACTGTACCGTCTTTGTAACATTGTTGTAGGTGAAATCATTGGTGTTGCTACCATTTACTTTCACTTCTATTTGTGACTTACTGTTCACGTTTTCAACTTTTGCCATTACACTAATGGTCGACTCAGTTGTTGTGTACGGATTTACGCTCGGACTCGTAATATTTACTTTTGGTGGAGTTCCAACACTTCCTGAGTCTGAAGCAACTCTTCTGTAAATGATCTGAACATGATCTTCATCACTTCCGTATGGATTGGTTGCTTTTATGCTCACACTGTTGTTTCCTGAAATTAATCCAGTTGTCAATTCCACACGTTTTGTTGTAGGGTTGAAATTAAAGTTAGAAGTTGCAACACCATTTACTTTAACAATAATTTGAGACTTGTGGTCAACATTATTTACACTTGCAGTGATATTTGCGGTTGATTCCGAGCTTGTAAATGGATTGATGGCTGGACTTAAAATATTAACAGTTGGAGGGTTTCCTCTCTTGTTGTAATTGATTTGAATATTGTCCATATCATTTCCATAGGCATTCGTAGCATTGATACTCACATTGTTGCTGCCAACATTTAAGTTCAGGTCTAGCTGAACAACTTTTGTTGCATTATTATAGGTGAAGTTATTTGTGGTTACACCATTCACCCATACTTCAACTTGATTTTTAGTTTCAATGTTTTCCACTTGTGCAATAACATAAGTAGAAGCAGACTCTGTTTCAAATGGATTTGTATTCGGAGATAAAATCATCACTTGTGGAGGTGTACCTACATCGTTGTTACCTCGGCGATAAATTATTTGTGTTTGGTCCATATCATTACCATATGGGTTTCTTGCACTTATTGCTATGGTGTTTGTTCCTGATAACAAGGCTGCATTTAACTGTACACGCTTTGTCGCAGTGTTGTAAGAGAAGTTTGAAGTACTTACCCCATTGATTTTTACATCAACTTGTGATTTCGTTGTTATGTGTTGAATTTTAGCCTCAACAAATTCTGTAGCCAATGTTGTTGTATATGGAGTTTGACTTGGAGTAACGATCTCAACCACTGGTGGATATCCAGTGTTGTCTGTTGCTTCTCGAGTATAAATAATTACTGTTTCATCAACGTCCATTCCAGCATTGTTTGTACCCACAATTTTTAAGGTGTTAACACCTGCTTTTAAAGTTAAGTTGGCATTAAAGTTAATGTTACCATTTGGTGTAAAACTGAAGTTTGTAAAAGGTGCCTCGTTGAAAGTTACCGTCAAATGGTTTCTAGCAACAACGTTTTCAATATCAGCTTTTACAATGTAGTTCAATTGATTTACAGTATGTGGTCTAACTGCAGGGTCAACAATGTTTACAACCGGAGGTAAAACTTCACCTTCTGCTTTTCTTTCGTAAATAATAACTACCTTGTCATCGTCGCTTCCATCAGGGTTAACACCTCTTAAGTAGAAAGTGTTTTCTCCAGGATCAAGGTTAACTCTACTTTCAAACACACGTGTCATAGGGTTGAAGATAAACGAACTGTGTACTTCACCGTTACGTGTAAAGCTTAAATTATTGGCGCTATTTACATACTGAACGTTTGCTCTAATGATAAAGTCAGGGCTATTTGTTCTGAAAGGAGAGCTGCCCGGATTGTTGAAAGTTACAATCGGTGGACGTTTACGCGTAGGCTCTTCTGGTGTGTTTTCAATAATTTGATCTGTAGGAGGGGTTGGAGGAATATACGCCTCTTTTCTTGGGCGATGATTATCGCTTTTATGAGATTTAAAATACCATTTAAGGTAAATACCAGAATAGTGGTAAATATCATTTTTAAATAAATTACTTGGTGCTCCATCTTGGTTGGTTGTTGTACCATCAAAGTAATCACTTAGAAAGAATGTAGATTTATGTTCTATACCTAAAGAAATTCGGCTATTAAAGTAGTAACCAATCCCAACTCCAAGGCTCGGCATAATGTTCGCTTCAAATCTTGTCTTTTCATAGGCATCACCATCGTCATTCTTGTCAAGTACTTCGTTATAGTCTTGGTTTATAATGTTTCCATTTGGACTTTGGTCGTAAGGATAGATGGTACCGGTTGAAGAAATACCAGTGTTTTTTAAAAGGTCTCCTTTAGTTCTAGTTCCTGTCACACCGATTCCAGCAAATATATATGGATCAAATCCTGTTCTTTCTTTAAACCTATTGGCATGAATAGCCAATTCTAAAGCCAAACGGTGTTGAGAGGCTTTAAAGTTTTGAACCGTATAACCTAAAGAGTCATAATGTGCATTTACAGCGAGGTTGTTTTGAATGGCATGTGTAGTGTCAGTATCTTGACCGTACCAATTTCCACCTAAGTACCTTAAACGGAGATCAAAAGAAACTGCATTACCATAATCTTGGTTGATAGAACCCCCAATTATGAAACCGGCTCCTAATGGAAAACGCTTTTTAACATTTTGAACATCTGAAGTGTGCCATGTTCTTCCGACATTTACCCCAAAAAATAATTTTGAAGTGTTATCGTAATCAAACCTTTGTGTGTTTCCTGTGAAAAAGAAACTCAATAAAACGAGTGTTAGTAATAATCTTTTCATAGCTGTAATTTTATACTCTAAGACAGAATTTGTGCCAAACTTAATTCTTCTTAATTTCTCACAAAAATAACTCAATATTACAGTCATTCAACTTTTTAGTAGATAATGACGATTTGTTTAAGACAAAAAAGACTTTTTTATGTTATTTGTTTCTCCCTGAGTAGCTTGATGGGGCTTTGTTCTTGTCGTTTTGGGTGAGGGGTAGCAGCGGCATCCTTTTTTGTAAAAAAAGATATAGCGTAAAACCCGACCCTGAGACACCATTAAAATTTGTTTAAAAGCGTCTTCAGGGACACCCCCAAATTTTATTTACTTAAATACTGTAGAATTATAACATAAATTAATTTTATCTTCGTTGTTAATATGTAAATGCAATAGACTGCCTTGATGCAAAAATTAAAACAGATTTTCTTTTTTCTGATCCTTACTAATGCTTTGTTGGTTCGAGGACAAGAGCCGTATAACAATTGCTCAAATGCGATTGAGATCTGTCCTAATACAACGTTTAGTCTGAATAATATTAATGCAAATGCAACGGTTTGTGCTAATTGTGAAGATGATTTTACTTTTTGTTTTTCTGGAGTGAATTCTATTTGGATGGAGTTTACTACTAATGATTTAGGAGGAAATGTTGCCCTTGACTTTAGTAATTTGGTTTTTGAAAACTTGGCGGGTCAAGGAAATGCTTTGCAAGCTGTGATAATAGAAGCTACAGTTCCATGCGTGTCTTCATCTTATAGTTTAATTTCTAATTGCGTAGCGAATGGTACGGGAAACTTTACTTTAAACGCCAATGGACTTGCACCAAATACTACATATTATGTGGTGGTTAATGGAGCGATGGGGGCTACTGATCCTGCAGAAGCAAGCTTTGATGTGTTTTTAAATGGGCCAGGTGTAGATCGTAACCCCAATTTTTCGATTGGAACAAATTCAACTACAATATGTACAGGAAACACAGTGGTGTTTAACGCCTACACACAGTTTTGTGATGATCAATCTGTGTTCAGTTGGTTTGTGAATGGTGTTTTAGTAGGACAAACTTTAGACTCCTCTTTTGTTTATTCTGGGCTTTCAAACAATGACGTGGTAACTGCCGAGGTGTCGTGCTTTACGCAGTGTAGAGACACCTTGCAAAGCAATAGCGTTACTTTTACCGTGATGGATTTTTTAGTTGATGCAGGTCCAGATTTCACTATTCAAAACGGTCAGAGTGTTCAACTACAAGGGCAAACAACCGAAACTGACATTACTTGGACACCTTCTTATAATATGAGTGATCCAAATGCGATTAGTCCTGTGGTTAATCCAAACGAAACAACCACTTATTTTTTAACTGTAGACAACGGCACTTGTTCTATTTCGGATGAAGTGACTGTGTTTGTAGAAGAGGGCTTAGAGATTCCCAATACTTTTTCTCCCAATGGAGATGGAATCAATGATACTTGGGATATTTTGGGGATTGAGAACTTTCCTGATTGTAGTATTCAAATCTTTACACGATGGGGACAGATTGTTTATCAGGCCACAGGTTATTCCAAGGAAAAACGTTGGGATGGTCGATCAAAGTCGGGGAAGGAATTGGCTTCAGGCGCCTATTATTATGTCATTAACTTACGTGATGATGCTTATGAACAACCGATAAAAGGGACAGTGTCATTAATCAGATGAGAAAAATTACAACGGTCATATTGCTCTTTTTATCCTTTTCAGGGTTAAGTCAACAAATTGCTCAATATTCGCAATGGTCATTCAACCAATTTGCGATCAATCCTGCATTGGCAGGAGTGAAAAGATGCTTGGACGTTAGAACAGCGGTTCGTGCTCAATGGGCAGGATTTGAAGGAGCTCCACAAAGTGGTTTATTTACGATTAATGCTCCGTTAAATAAAAAGAAAAAAAGGTATAATGATTCGTTCCATGGATTAGGAGGGAAAATCGAGCGTGATGTATTTGGTTCATTCAGCAATTTTTCCTTGAGTATGGCCTATGCCATTCACTTTCCGATAGGTAGGGACAATCGATTAAGTTTTGGAGCTTCTGCAGGGATTCAGCAGTTTGGATTTGACCATACGAAGGCGACAACGATTGAAGCAGATCCAGCAGTGGCTCAGTCGACCAACCAAATGCTTTTTCCACTTTTAGGATTGGGTGCATGGTATAATTCGAAGAACTATTATGTAGGAGCAGCCATTGATCAAATTGCGAAAAATAAATGGGAGGACGTAGGGTTTACGTCTCGATTTAGGTTGCATACCAAAATACAAGCGGGGACTAAATTTACTTTTGATAATGATAATTCAATCTTGCCAGGAATTTTATTCAGAATACCACCAGCAGGACCAATTAGTTTTGATGTAAATGCAATGTTCGACTTTAAGAATAAGTTTGTTTTGGGAATTGGTTACCGAAACGTAGATGCATTTATCGGCTTTTTTAAAGTCAACATAAAACAGTTCACCATAGGGTATAGTTTCGATTATGTGACATCTGCCCTACGTGGTGGAAACTTTCATACCCATGAAATTTCTTTGCAATTCAGCGGTTGCCGAAGAGGATCACGTTCTCAAACTTCTTGTCCACTCTTCGAGTAGTCTGTTTGTCAGTGAGTAAGGGAGTTTTTTTTGTGGGTGCATAACATTGACTATGCTGGCGTCTCTTATCTAAATCCATTCTAAATAGGGCTGAAATGTAATTAAAGTCAATCCAATCTTTATTTTTGCTTAATACAATTGAAATTTATAAAAAATTATGAGCAAATCTGGTTTATTTAAATCATCGATAGGTAGAAAATTAGCAATGGCTTTATCGGCCTTGTTTTTAATGATCTTCCTTTTACAGCATCTCTTTATTAACTTAACAGCGGTTTTTAGCGAAGATGCTTTTAATGAGTTATCTCATTTTATGGGCACAAATCCATTGGTACAATTTGTTGCTCAGCCAATCTTAATTTTCGCAGTGGTTTTTCACTTCGTGATGGGAATGTATCTCGAAATGAAGAATAGAGCAGCTCGCCCAATCGCTTACAAAAAAGTGAATGGAGCAGCCAACTCTACTTGGATGTCAAGAAACATGGCAATTTCAGGATTAGTAATCTTGGCTTTCTTGGTACTTCACTTTATTGATTTCTGGGTTCCAGAAATTAATCACAAGTACATTGCTATGGCTCCAGAAGACCCAACAAGGTATTACGGAGAGCTATTGCATAAATTTTCTAACCCTGCAAGAGTAGTAGCGTATATCGTTGCTTTTGGACTTTTAGCATTGCATTTACTCCATGGTTTTGGATCTGCATTTCAGTCAATGGGGCAAAACAACAAGTACATTGATGGCTTAAAGAAATTTGGAGTGTTTTATTCGATTGTAGTTCCTTTAGGATTTATCCTAATTGCGATTGCACTTTATGTAACAGGATTAAAATAGTAGGTTATGACAAAATTAGATTCAAAAATACCAAGTGGTGCTTTAAAAGATAAATGGACCAACTATAAGAATAATATTAATTTGGTAAACCCTGCAAATAAGCGTTTAATTGACGTGATTGTTGTAGGAACAGGATTAGCAGGAGGGTCTGCAGCTGCTACTTTAGCAGAGCTAGGGTATAACGTTAAGGCGTTTGCTTTCCAAGATTCACCAAGACGTGCGCATTCTATTGCAGCACAAGGGGGGATTAACGCAGCGAAAAATTATCAAGGAGATGGAGATTCAATCTATCGTTTGTTTTATGATACAGTTAAAGGAGGTGACTACCGAGCAAGAGAGGCCAACGTTTATCGTTTAGCTGAGGTTTCGGCAAACATCATTGACCAATGCGTGGCTCAAGGGGTTCCTTTTGCACGTGACTACGGAGGACTTTTAGATAACCGTTCATTTGGAGGAGTATTGGTCTCTCGAACTTTCTACGCAAAAGGTCAAACTGGTCAACAATTGTTGCTTGGAGCATATTCAGCAATGAATCGTCAAATTAGCCGTGGTAAAATCAAAATGTACAACCGTCACGAAATGATGGATGTTGTAATTGTTGATGGAAAAGCACGTGGAATTATAACACGTGATTTGGTTACAGGAAAGATTGAACGTCATGGAGCACACGCAGTGGTTGTTGGTTCAGGAGGATATGGAAACATATTCTTTTTATCAACAAACGCTATGGGAAGTAATGCTTCTGCAGCTTGGAAAATTCACAAGAAAGGAGCTTATTTTGCGAATCCATGTTTCACTCAAATTCACCCAACTTGTATTCCAGTTGCAGGTGAGTTACAAGCGAAATTAACCTTGATGTCGGAATCGTTAAGAAATGATGGTCGTATATGGGTTCCTAAAAACATGGACGATGTTAAGGCCATTCGAGCGGGGCAATTAAAACCGACTCAGATTCCAGAAGAAAACAGAGATTATTATTTAGAGCGTCGTTATCCTGCATTTGGTAACTTAGTACCACGTGACGTTGCTTCACGTGCAGCCAAAGAGCGTTGTGATGCTGGATATGGTGTTAATGCAACTGGACAAGCAGTATATTTAGATTTCGCATCAGCAATTGAACGTTATGGTAAAGAAACAGCACATGTTCAAGGTTTAGATGAAAACGATAAAGCACTTGTAACCAAATTAGGAAAGCAAGTTATCGAGAACAAATACGGTAACCTTTTCCAAATGTATGAGAAAATCGTTGATGAGAATCCATACGAAACACCAATGATGATTTACCCAGCAGTTCACTATACAATGGGTGGAATTTGGGTAGATTACAATCTAATGACAACCGTGCCTGGTTTGTATGCGATTGGAGAAGCAAACTTCTCAGATCACGGAGCAAACCGTTTAGGAGCTTCTGCATTGATGCAAGGATTGGCGGATGGATACTTCGTATTGCCTTATACAATTGGAGATTACTTAGCTGATGATATTCGTACTGGACCAATTTCTACCGATCACCCCGCTTTTGCTGAGGCAGAAAAAGAAGTAGTCGATCGCTTAGAACACTTCATCAATAACAAAGGAACCAAGTCTGTAGATACTTTCCATAGAAAACTTGGTCTTATCATGTGGAACAAGTGTGGTATGGCCCGTAACAAAGAAGGTTTGACTTCTGCAATTGAAGAAATAAAAGCGTTACGTGAGGAGTTTTGGAAAGAAGTGAGAGTTCCTGGAGGAATGAACGAATTCAACGATGAATTAGCAAAAGCAGGACGTGTAGCTGACTATTTGGAGCTTGCAGAGTTGTTCGCAAAAGATGCATTGCACAGAGAAGAATCTTGTGGAGGTCACTTCCGTGAAGAATCACAATCAGAAGAAGGTGAAGCAAAACGTGATGATGAAAACTTCAAGTATGCAGCAGTTTGGGAGTACACTGGGAATCCGGGAGAAGCTATTCTTCATAAAGAAGATCTAGTTTATGAGAACATTGAATTGAAAACTAGAAGCTATAAATAAGAGGTAGATTGAAAGTGTGTATACGCTTTCAAAGAATCATAAAAAATTTAGAGATATGAATTTGACATTAAAAATATGGAGACAGAAAAACGCCAACGATAAAGGATCAATGGTGGATTATCAGATCAGTGATGTCTCACCAGATATGTCTTTCCTTGAAATGCTTGACGTTTTAAATGAAGACCTAATTACAAAAGATGAAGAGCCTGTAGCATTTGACCACGATTGTCGTGAAGGTATTTGTGGAATGTGTTCTTTACATATCAATGGAGAACCACACGGTCCAGATAAAGGAATCACGACTTGTCAATTGCACATGCGTAGTTTTAAAAATGGAGATACAATTTATATTGAGCCATTTAGAGCTAAAGCATTTCCTATCATTAAAGATTTAGTTGTCGATAGAAGTGCGTTTGAACGTATTCAGCAATCAGGAGGATATGTTTCTGTAAATACTTCTGGAAACACACAAGATGCGAACGCTATTCCAGTTCCTAAAGAGGATGCTGATATGGCTTTTGATGCTGCAACTTGTATTGGATGTGGAGCATGTGTAGCGGCGTGTAAAAACAGTTCTGCAATGCTATTTACATCTGCAAAAGTTTCACAATTTGCTTTGTTGCCACAAGGTAAGGTGGAAGCGAAGAAACGTGTACAAGATATGGTTGCACAAATGGATGCCGAAGGTTTCGGAAACTGTTCGAATACTGGAGCATGTGAAGCAGAGTGCCCTAAAGGAATTTCTTTAGAAAACATCGCGCGTTTAAACCGTGAGTTAATCAAAGCAAAAACTGCTGTTAAGCACTAGAAGCAAGACAGAATGTTATATTGAAAGTGGAGGTCGAAAGGCTTCCACTTTTTTTATGGTGTGTCGTTGTAGGGGCGGTTTGTGTAAGGACGGTTTGCAAATCGTCCCTACTACACAACCTTCGGAATCAAAATATAAAACACTGTACCTTCTCCTTCTTCTGATTCAAACCAGATTTGGCCATTGTGATTGGTGATAATTTGTTTCACCATTGCCAATCCTAGTCCCGAACCTGTTGTTTTGGTAGTGAAGTTTGGAGAGAACATCTTTTCTTTAATTTCATCAGATATTCCTGTTCCATTATCTTTAACAGCAATAATGTAGTTTTGATCTTCTTGGGTTACAGAAATAGTAATGTGGGTTTCATCATTTTCTATACCTGCTTGTATAGCGTTTTTGATAAGGTTATTGAAAACTCGTAAAATCAAATCTTTGTCGGCAAAAACAACAATTTCCTCATTTTCATTTAGCGCCAAGTCAATTTGTACATCTTTGGAAGAGTAGAGATCTACAATGTTATTTAACATCGGAACCAAGTTCAAACGCTCCTCATTTGCTTTGGGCATCTTAGCAAAGTTAGAGAACTCGTTGGCGATTTTACTTAAGGCATCAATTTGTTCGACCAAGGAATTTACAATACGTTGAATTTTTTCTTTGGCGTTCGGGTCATTAACATCAAAAGCACGTTGGAAATGTTGTACACTTAATTTCATTGGTGTTAAAGGATTCTTGATTTCATGTGCCACTTGTTTGGCCATTTCCCTCCATGCAGTTTCACGTTCGCTTTGTGCCAACTGCATTGCTTTTAATTCTAACTCAACTAACTTATTGTTGTAATCTTTGACCAGCGCACCAATTTCATCATCACCTTCATAGGCAATGGGCTTATTCTCTTTTCCAAATTCTACTTTGCTAAAGCTTTGCTGTATGAGTCTTAAAGGCGCTGTAATCCATCCTGAAACAATAATGGCTAGCAACACAGTAACCACTAGTAGAAGTACAGCAATATTGATGACGGCAACGATGAACTCATTCATTTGGCGTTCGAAAGTGTTTTGTTTTGAGAAATGCTGTAGATTAATGTACCCCAACAATTGACCTTCATGGTTTTTATACGGCAAATAAGCAGAAAGGAAGGAAAGCTCTCCGAACTTCTCTAGGTGTATATATTCGCTGCGTTGATTATAATTCATTGCGTAAAAGGCACGGCTGTTCATTTGTGGAGTACTGATGCCTTTGTCGTATAGTTTGGTTTGGGAAGTGGCAAATAAATCTCCATTTGTAGAATAAAAATTAATGTCAGTAACAAATACATTGGAGAATTTCTTCAACAAATAGTTCATGTAATCTCTATGTTCAGACGGAATAAGTTTTTCTTTATTTCCAATCTTCTGTTCTATTTCTGTTTCTACTGAATATATCTTTTCTTTTAAATTGTCGTTAGTGTATACATTGTATTGACGTGTAACGTTTTGAATGGCAACAATAGCAAACAATACAAAAGCACCGACCACCATTCCAATTAAAACAATCTGAACTTTTAAAGAGAGCTGTAGAGATTTTAGTGGGAATATTGATGACCAGTTAAAGAAGAATAATGCCAATAAAGAGAATATCCCAAAGAACAACACCAAGTATGAAAAAGTACTCAGTTGCTCAATAAATCGTTTTTCAGGTTTAGAAATCACAACTGATTGGCCATCCTCTTGATGATAAACCAAATGGTTGATATTGTTAAGGGTAATAAATCCTGATTTTTCTCCAGCTTTGTTATTGAAAAAATCTATGGTTGTAGGATAATTATATCCACCAAAGCGCATAACTAATTTGCCATTAGAATAACGGGCAATAGAATAATCCTCAAGATTTTGTAAAGCATATGACTTTTCATTCATCAATAACCTGGGGAAGCCAATTTGTTCTGGAATCTTTTTTGATTTGAAAAGAATAAAGAAATCTAGCTGTGTTGAATCTGCCCTTAGTATTTTTCTATGTCCGATGTAACTTAATTGATCAAAATAATCAGTTACGAAGTATAGATTCTCAGCAATAGAGGAAGGGGCAGAATGATGTTCTACTAAATGCACAAGATCTTCTTTGGTTTTCGATTGATTACTGATATAATCCAATAAGGCAGTTCCATCGGCTTGAAAAAAGAAAAAGCTCATTTCATAACGTTCCCAAAATTCACCAAAACAACAATTTTCAATTTGTAATGATAAGTTTGGCGCGGTGAAATCATTTTCTCCTCCAATCAATTGATGAAACTCAGGATTATTAACAAGTTTTTCTATCGTAGCAGCATATTCAATTTCCATGGTAGGATCTTGATCTGTTATCAACTGATTAGCATAAAGTTCTCTTTTTTGATGTTCGTTGGATTCGTTGTTTTCAAAAAGAATAATTGCACCGTAAAAACCAATAACAATTACAATTGCAATGTGGTATTTTAAAGAATTAAGATTGAGTTTTTTTGAGGCCAAATAAAAGAACAAAGCGTTTAGTAAAACAGGCCATAGTGAATTGAAAATATTGTTCTGAAGGTAAACCAATTCAATGGTAGCAAACAAAACCCCACTTACAAACCAAATCAATGCTAAATAATTTAAAGGAATAGTGGATTGAATAAGCTTTAAACTCAACTGTCGAATTAAAAGATAGTAGGACAAGAAAAGTGAAGATATGATGACCAGTGCAATGATTGAATAAAGAGATAGGGAGAATACCTCATCAATAACCAATGAAATGGAACTGTTTACGATCAGAGATTCGAATAAATGACTGATAAAAATGGAGTAAAGTAATAATGCTAGGTAGCAAAAGACCAAAAGGATAGAGCTGTACTTTTTCTGTGGGTTTATACGGTGAAAAAAATACAAAAACCACCAAATCACAATAAAAACAATTATTAAGCTTAGGATTAAACTTCCTAAACTCGGAATTAAACTGCTGTTTGCGTATAGAATAGGGTCGTATATTTCGAATTCATTAAACAGTTTTATCCATGCAAATCGAATAGAATAATACCTAAACGCCAGCAGAAGCAATGGAAAGAGCAACACCAACCAACTTTTTCTTTTTGCAATGGGCTTAATAATTAAAGTTAAAGAAATAAGTAAACTAAGGAATCCAAAGGCATAAAGACTGAAAATGATCAATTGCTGATATTTTCCGATTGACTTTTCGTTGAGAATCGATAAGTAGAATAGTGTTTCATTCTCTAACGATATAATTGGAATACTGTTTTCGACTTGTTCCCAATGGATTTCAACATCGTTGGTAGTCTGGAAATGATTGGTTATGGTGTTTTGTAAAGCATTGTTTTGATAAAAGAAATCGTGTTTTATTTTACTGCTTACTATGACGTGAAGGTCATGAACGTTAAAAATGTCAACCAGGTAATATCCATTTGAAAACCGACCTACAAAATGGGTGAAACTGCCCAAGAAGTCATTTTTTATATTGATTTGATTAGAATTCCAATAAACAAGAGAA
This sequence comes from Brumimicrobium sp., assembly GCF_048268645.1. NCBI lineage: Bacteria > Pseudomonadati > Bacteroidota > Flavobacteriia > Flavobacteriales > Crocinitomicaceae > Brumimicrobium > Brumimicrobium sp. The sequence goes on from NZ_JBLWVE010000001.1 coordinate 513,211, forward strand.
TCGCTTTTATATATATGTACTGAAAAATCATTTTCTTGTAGTTCTTTCATTGCCCATAATTCGTCTATAGAATTATTTTTCACGACTTTTGAGACTACATTCTTGAATACGCCTTGTCTTTTTTCTAAAGCTGTAAAGTCTTTTTGGAACCGTTCCTGTTCATGTTCAACATTCGTATTATAGAAAACCGTATAGGCAATCCACGAAAGGATTATACTTAAAAAAGCTACAATTAGCCAACGGAGTTTGTTTGAAACGGACTTCATTACAAACAAATCTAATTATTTTCAGGGATTTTAGTCAACTTTTTCTTGAGGAAGCAATTCTTCAAGAACATTTGTTAATCGGACAAAATCATTTTCTGATCGGCTGTCGTTGTGGTAGATAAAATCAGACTTGGTTTCGTGTGGTGCAAGGAAGGCATTATAACACGGAATTACATGGTTCTCCCACTGGTAAAGAATGTCAGCACGTGAATAACCTCTAGACTCTTGGTCGCGGTAAATTCTTCTGTCTAATTGAATCGCTGGGTCAACATCAACAAAAATGCTAAAGTCTAAGAGTTGACGGACTTTTTCGTATTCAAACACAAATAAACCTTCAACAATAAGTAATTCAGATGGCTCAATAGTGATTAATACATTTCTGTTGTTTCCAGCATTGAATTGATATTCAAAAACTTCAATACTTTTCCCGTTGATTAAACGTGTAAGGTCTTTTAGTAGTCTTTCCTTGTCTAATGCGGTAGGAAGGTCAAAGTTAACCTTACCGTTTTGATCGACTTGTTGCTCTTCAATAGGCTTATAGTAATTGTCCATTGAGAACACAGAAGGTTTAAGATAGCTGTACTTTTCAGCCAATCGGTTCAACAATGTTGTTTTTCCAGAACCACTTCCTCCACAAATCCCAATAACCATAATTTCTATTGCTTAAAAATAACTTTATTGCCATCCTTAATGTTTTTCAAATCGAAAAAGTAAGGAAGACCTTCTTTAAAGTGCACAAAATTAGCAGATTTATTTTCTACTTTGAAAGAACTTGGGTTTTTTTGAAGGATTTCGAAGTTAAGCGTTTCAGAAGCGACCTTTTCAAGTTTGTTATCAGTCAATTCATAAGCGATTGAATTATCGTTTATATTGCTGACAATTACTGCCTTATCTCTAAAAGGAATGATGGCCAACGAAGCTTTATATTTTCTTGAAGCTTCAGCAACATTTTCACATTTATTGAGTAAAACGTACTTTCCATTATCATCTCTTCCGTAAATTTTCAAACACCTGTCTTTTGCATCATTGACCGCATAAAAATATTTTCCACCCATATATATACCTTTCCCTTCTGCAATAACGGTGGATTTATTTTCTTTCTCTATGTAGTGACTTCCATGAAGACTGACCTCTTGAATTGTAGAAAGAATAGGCGAGAAATCTGGAATTATCATTGTGTTTCTACTGATGGGCTCAGCCTTTGGCGAAAAAGGATAAAATCTAGCGTTCTGCTTCTTATCAGAATATTCATACCTCGAAAAGCAAATGGTGTTTTCGTCAGCACCAGCAAAAACAAGTGGACCTTCCTTGCCTTCTTTCATGAGTGTCATGTCAGAAGCCGGACCTTGATAATGATAAACCCTGTTGTTGTGGTGTGTAATTGTAACAAAAAAGTTTTCAATTATTCCTTTGTCTTTAACAGGTAATTGAAAGTAAAAAACAAGTGCTTTTGGAGTGTTAACAATCTCCTTTAGTTCCAAGTCATTAGGAGTGGTGTAGCGATAGCTTCGAATAACTTTGAGCAGATCAAATTTTGTTGGAACAATACTACCGCTTTGATTTACTTGATTGTAACGAATATGGTTGTTTACCGGTTTTAGATCATCTACAAAGTAGAGATAGTCCGACATCCCTGAAACAATTAAGCTTGTATTATTACTTTTCGGATAAACCGATCTGTTCCATGAAACTTCTCCTTGGTGATTCAATAAGTTGAAATTAATCTCATCTGTTCTTCCTGTAGGATCATTCCCTAACAACAAAGTACCTTTCCCAGGCCATTCAATAATCTGGTTAAAAGGAAACTTACCTTCAGTAACCTCTATTTGTCCAAAGGAAATAAAGGAAATGAAAAAGACAATTTGAATAAAAAAGATTTGCTTCATCGTTTGATAATTATGGTATAAGTTTTAAAAATAATGATTCTAGCTTTAAAGCGAGGTGTTCGATGAGAATATTTAGAATATAAAGTTGGTGTTTTAAATTACACTTATGATAATTTCATGGTGATCAGACAAATACTTTTTAATTTTTTGCGTAAATTGCCTGATAGATTATCGCTAAATAATATACTATAAAAAATTAATGATGAAAAGATTAGTACTAACCTTCTCATTTTTTGCTGTTTGTGCACTTATTTTTGGACAGCAAGGAGATGGAGGGACGCCAACAGGGTTGGATTATTTTACAAAAACAGGAACAGAAGTACCAAGGTACAATTTTGCCCAACCTGATGTTGAGAAATTAAGGGCAGAAGATGAAGTTAACGATGCGCTTAAAAATGGACCTTGGAGATTCGGATTTAACTACTCTACAGCTTTAGATATTTATAATGCTGGAAGTTGGACAACAAAACCAAATGGAGACCAGGTATGGTTGATGGAAGTTTCTTCAGATCGCGCAAAAACAATTAATTTAACATTCTCAAACACTGCAATACCAGAAGGAAATGAGTTGTATGTTTATAACCCAGAACAAACTTTTATTCTTGGAAAGTTTACTCAAAACCATATCTATAAAGGCGAGTTAGGAGCAGAGTTAGTTCCAGGAAACACCGTAATTGTTGAGTATTTTGTACCTGCTAAAAACACCAACAACCTTGGCCATGTAGAGGTTTCTAGAGTAACTCACGGTTATAGAACTGCAGAAGAATTTCAAGAAAAAGCTTTAGGCTCTTCGGGAAGTTGTAATATGAATGTGAATTGTCCTGATGGTGCAGCTTACATGAACCAAAGAAACAGTGTAGTTATGCTCGTTTCAGGAAGTTCAGGTTTTTGTACTGGGGCACTCATTAATAATACTCAATTTGATGGAACACCATATGTGTTGACGGCTAATCATTGCGGAAGTAACGTTACCAATTGGATTTTTAGGTTCAACTGGCAATCGGATAACTGTAACAATCCACCAAGTTCTCCTCCGTTTGAATCTCTTTCAGGTGCTGTACAACGTGCCAGTAGACAACCTTCTGATTTTTCATTAGTGGAAATAACAGGAGGGTTAACAGGCGGAGCAATTCCACAATCTCACAATCCTTACTTTGCGGGATGGAATAACGGAAATGCCGCACCAAGTTCTACAATTGGTATTCACCACCCTAGTGGAGATATAAAAAAGATTTCCTTTGATGATGATCCAGCAGTTGCTGTTCAAGCAATGGGTTCTTCAGAAGCAAATAGTTCTTGGTCTGTAGAATGGGATAGAAATACTACAACTGAAGGAGGTTCTTCAGGTTCGCCTTTGTTTAACCAAGATGGGTTGATTATCGGTCAACTTTGGGGAGGAAATGCCGGATGTGTTGGAACTTCATCTTCAGGTCAAGATTTTTACGGTAGACTTTATAACTCTTGGGAGCCTTCTGGAAGTTCAAACAGTGGTCAATTAAAATATTGGTTAGATCCAACTAATTCAGGTTCGGTATCTATTGGAGGTTACGACCCTTATAATTCACCAACAGATTATAACGCTTCTGTTCAAACCATTTCAGGACAAGAAGGGAAAGAGTGTTTGTCGTCATTTACACCAAGTGTTGATATCCTCAATAAAGGAGTTCAAACCATTACTTCAATGTCAATTAAGTACACTTATAACGGAACTTCTCAAAATATAAATTGGACAGGAAATATAGCATCTTATGTAACCGAAACGATTACCTTGCCTATATTTAATCAAATCGGTGGAAATAATGCCATAGAAGTAGAGGTGCTGAGTGTTAATGGTCAGACAGATCAGGATATTGTAGACAACATTCGTTCAATTAATTTTTATGCAGCACCTCAAGGTGTGGAAGTAGCACTCGACTTTTACTTGGGTTGTTACGCCGCTGAGGTTTCTTGGGAAATTAGAAATGACAATAGCGATGTGATTTACAGTGGAAGTGGTTATGGGCCAAATTCCAATTCAAGCAACTTAGTGTCAGAAACAATGTGTTTCACCAATGGTTGCTATGAATTGATACTAATGGATGCTTATGGTGATGGAGTTGAAGGAGCGGCCTATAATTCTTGTGACTATTCAGGAAGTATGACCTTGACACAAACAATGAACAATCAGGTCTTAGCGGAATTGTTAGAAGCTGATGCTAACTTTGGATCGTCAATAACATACAACTTCTGTATTACAACAGCATCTTTATCTGTAAATGAATTAGAAAACAAAATCAATGTTTATCCTAATCCATCAAAAGGAATCTTGAATATTACAATGGATTTCGAAGGTGATAAAACTGTGACACTAACTAGTCTTACAGGACAAGTAATTGGAGCATATCAAGTGAAAGGAAATCAATTGAAAATTGATGAATCAGATCTTGCATCCGGCCTCTATATGTTAACAATTTCGAATGAAAACAATAGTGTAACACGTAAAATCATTGTTGAGTAATGAAAGGTGTTTACTTTAGATAAACAACGAATTTTTTAAATTATAATTTCAAAATAGACTGTTCAATAGTGAGCAGTCTATTTTTTTGTTTTGTAACTTTGATCTATGGCAGGAATATACATTCATATCCCTTTTTGTAAACAGAAGTGTTCCTATTGTGATTTTCATTTTAGTACAACATTCAGTGCATATCGCAGTAAAATGATTGATGCGTTGGTACGAGAAATAGAAACCCGAATTGGGTATCTAAAAAATCAAACTATTGAGACCTTATATTTTGGTGGTGGAACCCCTTCTTTATTGACCAGCGAAGAGTTGAAAACCCTTGTTGATGCAGTTGATAAGAACTATAAATTAGCACCTCAAATAGAGTTTACATTGGAGGCTAATCCAGACGATATCACCGATGCTCAATTGTTGACTTGGAAAGCAATCGGAGTGAATAGACTGAGCATAGGCCTACAGTCCTTTCTACAAGAAGATTTAGATTGGATGAATCGTGCACACACAGCAGAGGAATCTACAAATGCTGTAAAAATGGCAAAGTCGCACGGTTTTTCTTTAACAGTTGATTTAATTTATGGTTTGCCTAACCGAACGATTTCAGATTGGGAAAGTAATATCGATCAACTGGTGGCTTTAGGCCCCGATCATATTTCGGCCTATTGTTTAACCATAGAGAAACGTACGGCTTTGTATCAATTGGTTCAAAAAGGAGAACTTCCTGAAGTAGGTGAGGATGATCAATCGGATCAATTTGAAATTTTGGTAAAGAAATTAAACGCTTCGGGCTACCAACAATATGAAATTTCAAACTTTGCAAAAGAAGAGAATTACTCAAAACACAATTCAAATTATTGGAAAGGTGTAGATTATATTGGAATAGGTCCTTCTGCACATTCTTTTGATAGAGAAAGCCGCAGATGGAATGTTGCAAGTAATCCTGTTTATATCAAAGGTGTATTGTCTAATAACAGTTATTTCGAAGAGGAAATTCTAACACCAAAAGACAGGTTTAACGAATTGCTTTTAACTGGGTTAAGAACCAAATGGGGAGTCGACTTAGAAGACCTTTCTTTTAAACATTGTCCGACTAAATATTTTAATGAGCAATTAATAGCCTTTATCAATGATGATTTAATCTTTAAATCTGAAGGTAAGATATTTCTAACAGAGAAAGGAAAACTACAAGCCGATCACATTGCTGCAATGTTATTTATTGATTAATGAATACATGCAGTGTGCATTTGCATTCCATTAGCGCATTAAGCTAAAGTTTCCATGGTGTATCTCTCCAATACTCCGATGATTAACATATTCGATTCTCCAAAGATAAACACCGTCTGGTGACACTTGTCCACGGACCCTTCCATTCCATCCTTCTTTTGGATTGTTTGTTTTGAATATCACTTCTCCCCAACGATTGTAAATAGTGAATTCATACTCTGTAACATCCATGACAACAGGTTTGAAAATATCGTTGAATTTATTTCCATCTGGAGTAAATGCATTTGGAACATAAAGCGTTGTATAAGGCTCGACAAAAATCACTCTTGTGGCGGTATCTTTACACCCATGTTCATTGGTAACCACTTGGTACGGATAATGATTCCCTCCTTCTAAATAATGGAAAGTCAGATTGCGTTCAGTAGTGTCGACTGTTGGAGTTAATTGATAAAAATGTTCATCGCTATCGATACTTTGGTCTGTAAAAGTAATCTCGGTTTCAAAAACGTTGGTATGTGCAGGAGTAACAGTAAAATCAGCAACTGGAGAAGAAAAGACCTCTACTAAGTCCGGTTTGGTCATTGATAAGGCAGCTATACAGCCAACATCAGTTGATATGGATAAAGTAACGTCGTAGACTCCAGGGGTTTCATAAACATGAGTTGGATTTTGTTCGTTTGATGTATTACCATCACCAAAATCCCATAAATGAACCATTGTCGCATCTGCCGTGCTGCTATCAATAAACTGTACTTTTTTTGGAGCACAAAATAAACCAGGTTCTAAATCGAAGTTAATTATAGGAGGACTATGCACTTCTATTGTGTCGGTGTATTCATCTATACAATCATTCCATTGAACTGTATAGGTGACAGGATAAGAGCCCGGAGAATCAAAAACAACCCCATTAACATCTTCTGTTGTTACATTGTTTTGGTTTGCATTATCTCCAAACACCCAATTAAATGTAGATCCACTTTGATAATCACCTTCTCCCATGAAGTTAAAGGAGTTGTTGGTCACACATTGGGGGTCTTGAGGATCAAAGAACACGTTCAAATTTGAATACACATTGAAGATTTCAACTGAAGTATCTGCACAAGATGTATTGGGATTAACAATCATGGTAACAGTATAACTTCCTTCACTAGGGAAAGTATAAGTTGGATAATAAAATTCACTTGTAGCATCTGGGTCAGAAGGGACTCCAAAGTCCCAATAAAATGTGCTACCGCCAACACTATTGTTTTCGAAGTTTATTGTGAGTCCATCGCATAAGCTATTATAAGAGTACATGTCTTCTTGGGGAACAATTTCTGCGGTAACATTTACAATACAATCGAAAACAGTAAATAAAAAGTCACGACTTGTACTTCCAATAAGTACTCCATTTCTATATTCTTTAGCAACTATGCCGACTACAAATTTTCCCAGTAAACTAGGGTCGGCAATAAGTTCACCCGTATTTGGATCAATGGACGTAGGACCTAAAGCTCCAAAAGGTTGGTTCGGGCCGAAGCCAAGCTCCCAATTAATGTTGTCATAGGGTGGGAAGTTGGTTGGTACCGGCATAGGGTCGCCAGGAGACCCACCATTAAACGGTGTGTTGAATTCGTATACGAGTTGATCTCCATCTGGATCTGTTGCAGAATGATCAAAATATAAGGTTTCGTTATTACAAAGTAAAAGTGGAGGGTAGTTGTCAAAACGAGGACTGCTATTGCACACCACCCCACTATTTGTTCCAGGTATTGTTGTAGTAATTGTTAAACCCAAGCCTCCAGGGTTTAGTAGGTTTAAGATATCTGCTCCCCTACAACATCTTTCATAAGCTAAGATATATCCTTCAGGTAAGGGTGGAAGAGTAATTACTCTAGTATAAATTGCCTCCTGAACACAAATGTCTGTTGGTGCAGATACACATGGGTTGCTAAAAGTAACCGGTACAAAATCAATTTGTGGTTGAGTTATACCTTTGGTATCCACCCTTTCGTTGTTTAGCCTGTTAAAAATGCCTAAGATAATTTGATTATCAAACTCAGCTCCGTCACTATTACAATCCCGATAAACTTTTACAGTAATTTTATATTGGTCATTTCCTAAACAATCATAATACATCTCACCTCCAACTATATGAGAAGCCAAAAGCTGAAGCGGAAGAATGAGTATTAACAATATGGTTAGTAGCCTTATCATAAATCAAAAATACATAAAATGGTGTATTTGACCTAGTTTCATTTTTGAATAAATATATGGGTCTATTTTTTATTTATAGATAAACTGTATTGATTACACGAGATTGCAACGATTTTTTGGGAGTCTTAATGGCAGGAAGGTTAATCTTTGTAGATTCAGCTGAATATTAATAATTATAGTGTATTTGAGGTATGATGTAACCCAACAGAATACTGTTGAAAACTAAACGAATGGATAGAATAAACAGGTATTTCTTTACTAAATTTGTGGAGTATGCAAAAATCGTATAAGCCGTTTCATATTGTACTGTTCATTTTGGGCTGTCTCCTTATTTTGGGGCTCGTTTCATATGCAGTGCCTTCTGGGAAGAAGGATATCCTTGGATATGAATTTCGATTTTTGTCACAACACAAGTTGCTCAAAACAGAAACGCGTCAAGAAGTTAATGTAGATTCACTTTTCGCAGACATTGACACTTCAATAGTAGAAGATATCGATCTTTCTGACTCAATTGATGAACCCAAAGGGAAGATTAAAAACTATAAAGTAACGACAGAAGATCTGCTGGCTTTTTCTGAAGGAGGTAAAGAAAAGTTTAGACTTTTTTTCAATAAACTAAAGGCTATCGGTTCCCATAAAATAAGAATATTACATTATGGTGATTCTCAGATAGAAGGAGATAGGGTGACTTCTTTTTTAAGACAAAGGCTACAAACCCAATTTGGTGGATATGGCCCAGGATTTATTCCTGCAGTTAATGTTTACAATACCGTAACCTACACTCAAACCTATTCAGAAAACTTTCAGCGTTTCACCAATTTCGGTGGTCAGTCCTTATCCACGAAAAGATATGGGATTATGAACTCAGTAGGTCGTTTCACACCTGAGTACAGTGATTCAATCAACCTAGATAGTTTGGAGATAGTTAGTGCTTGGATGGAGGTTGAGCCTGGACCTTATGGTTATAGTAGGGCTAAAACCTACAAAAATATCATTGTACATTATAGTGATGCATTTACAGCTTGTGAAATTAGAGTATGGAAAAACGGAGAATTGGTCAAAACAGATTCTTTAATAGCAGATGGGAAATACCATAAGTTCAACTATGCTTTACCAGATTCACCAGGTAAAATTAAGATTGAATACTCTTCAAAAATAAGTCCGAATATATTGGGCTATTCTTTAGAAGGTAATGGAGGATTACAAGTAGACAATATTGCAATGCGTGGTTCAAGTGGAACTTTTTTTGGTAAAATTGATCAAGGTTTAGCAAAAAGAATTTACGATGAACAAAATGTAGAATTGTTCATTATGCAGTTTGGAGGGAACGCTGTTCCATACTTGAAAGATACGGCAGCAGTCGAAAGAGCCAGTAGGTATTTTAAAGGTCAACTGAATGTCATCAAACGACTAAGACCAAACGCTATGATCATTGTGATTGGCCCAAGTGATATGTCAACACTTATTGAAGAAGAATTTCGGACTTATCCATTATTGCCATTGTTTGTAGACCAGCTTCGTAAGGTAACCAAAGAGATTGATGGTGCATATTTTGATATGTATTCTGCCATGGGTGGAGAAGATGCAATGGCTGCTTGGGTAGAAAAAGGATTAGCAGGTCAAGATCATATACATTTCACCCCAAAAGGAGCAAGCATAGCTGCGCAGAAATTCTATGATGCCTTTATGACCACTTACAATAAACTAACGACAGTCAATGATTCAGATGAAGAGTAAAGTAAGCACGACAATTTTAATGTTCATTTTGATGTTCAATCTCTATGGGCAATCAACAACGGAAAGCATAAAGGACACTTTGTCCCTTCAAGTTCACGATTCTATTCAGGAAACACTTTTAAGCAGAACAAGTGATTCTTTAAATGGTTACCTCAATGAGCCTTTATTCGGAATTATTGATACTTCGGTGCAAAGTCAGTATCCATTTATTCACTTCGATCGAAATCACTATCAATTCTACACCAAGGAGAGTCCTCAGTTTGAACATTTGTTTTTTAAACTTCAACAAATGGTCAAAACAAAAAAGGGAAAATTAAACTTTTATCATATCGGTGGTTCGCATCTTCAGGCCGATATTTATTCTAACGATATGCGACAATACCTACAACGATATTGGGAAGGTTTGCCAGGAGAAAGAGGGTGGGTTTTTCCTTTTAAAATGGCCAGGACGAATAACCCTTGGAACTATGGTTTTACCTCAAGCAACGAATGGGAAGGATATCGTTCTGTAATTCATCGACCAGATTCAATTGAATATGGATTGTTGGGCGTTGCAATAGCCTCTTCAGATTCATTGATTAATTTGTCGTTTAATTATAAAGGAGCGAATGAAAACTCACCAATAGACCACATCAGGGTGTACCACAACAAAGGTGAATTTCCATATAAAATCACTTATGATTCGGTGAAAAACCCTGTTATTCGACAATTTACTAACGAACGACTCGGAATTACAGAGACCTACTTTAAAAAAGCTTTTACATCTTTCGATGTTCGATTTACAAAGATAGGTGACTCTACAGTTTCTGATTCTGTGCGTAATGCACCTCTTCAAATTTATGGTTTTGAGTTGAAAAATAACGAGCCAGGTATTGCATATACTTCCATTGGAGTAAATGGTGCAGGGTTATATACCTATAGAGACAATGAAAATTTTACAGAACAATTATCTCAATCTCCACCAGACTTTTTTGTTTTTTCTGTGGGGACCAATGATGGTAATGTTCCTTATGATCGTTTTAAGCCTGAGGAGTTTGAAGCTAATTTAGAAGGTTTAATGAAAAAGGTTTTGAGGGCTAATCCTAACTGTGCAATATTGTTAACTGTGCCAAATGACTCCTATTACAGACGCAGGTATTTAAACAAGAATATTGATAGAGAACGTACTGTGATGATGAGGTTAGCCAAGAAATATCAAATTCCAGTTTGGGACCTTTATGGAGTAATGGGAGAATTAGGTTCTTCTAAAACTTGGCAGTTGAATAAATTGATGAAAAGTGATTTGGTGCACTTTACAGTTGATGGATACCATTTAAAAGGTGATTTGTTCTTTGAAGCCTTTCTGAAATGGGTAGAGCAAATGGAAAACAAACCCCGAACAACGATTTTAAAACGAAATTAGATGCAACGCCTACTGGATGTTTTTTCTTTGGAACCTGTTGACTTTACCTTTTCAAGGTTAGATTTCTGGTTGTTCTTTTTGGTGGTGATGATTTTCTTTTCATTGCTACATAAAAATAAACTCGTACGTAGTATTTATTTGACTGCTGTGAGTTTGTTCTTTTATTATAAAACTTCTGGACTTTCTGTTTTTATTCTTGTTTTCACCTTGGCTACCAATTATAGTTTAGGCCATCTTATCGTCAGTCGAACAAAGCAAATCTCTCGAACAGCTTTGCTAACAGCAGGTGTTGTGTTGAATGTGCTGGTCTTGTCTTATTTCAAGTATGCCTATTTCTTTACGACTTCCTTCAATGAGTTTTTCCATACCAACTATGAAGTCTTTAATTTGATTTCGTATTTCCAAAATGGGTTTAGTTCTTATGGCCCAAACAATGTTTTTGACCGACTATTGCTTCCTGCAGGAGTTTCTTTCTTCACCTTTAGTTCTATCGGTTATATCGTAGATGTTTATCGGAAAGATGTGCCACCGATAAAAAATGTCTTTCATTATTCATTCTTTATCTCCTTTTTTCCGCACTTGATTTTAGGCCCCATTGTTAGAGCAAAGGAATTTGTTCCTCAAATCAACAAGCCTTATACTTTGACCAAACACGAGTTTGGGTGGGCGATCTTTCAAATACTAAAAGGAATTTTTAAGAAACTTGTTTTAGCAGATTACATTGCTGTACATTTTATCGATAAGATTGTAGATTCACCAGAAGCTTATCCAGGCTTTGTTAGTTTGGTGGCTATTTTTGCTTATTCATTACAAATTTATGGTGACTTCTCTGGGTATACAGACATGGCAGTTGGAGTTGCACGATTAATGGGTTTCAAGTTGATGAAAAACTTTGATTCGCCTTATAAGTCACTTAATACCGCTGAGTTTTGGAGAAGATGGCATGTTTCTCTTGGAACATGGTGGAAAAATTATCTTTACATTCCTTTAGGCGGAAATAGAACGGGTGGCTTTGCTTCGATTACTACTATTACAATAATTTTTATTTTCCTTTTCTTTTTCACCAAATGGTTCTGGTTGTTGTATGTACTTCTCGCATTCATCACGATTTATTTTACAATCATTTGGTTATTTCCCAAGGCAAAAAAAATTATTTATCGTGATATGAATCTTATGATTACGATGGTAGTTGGAGGACTTTGGCATAACCCGAATCAAAATTATTTAATTTGGGGAGCGCTCAATGGACTGGGATTGGTTTTTTATAATCATTGGAAAAAAATATCTCCTTATGAGAATTCTAATCATTGGATGGTTAGGGTTTGGAAAATATTCTCCACCTTCACCTTTATGACGATTGCAAGGATATGGTTTAGAGTTGAGGGAAAATCAGAACCTTTCGATTACTTTAATCATATGGTGACAAAATTTGAATGGAGCACATCGTCTTTTATTTTAATGTGTAGTACCTTTTCTATACCGCTGATTATTCTTGTTTTGGGACTGGTGTTGCATTGGCTACCTGATAGAAATGAAACCTGGTTAGAAAACAAATTTTCTAAAACTCCTTTTGCGATTCAGATGGTAGCCAGCTGTGTTTTTGTGATAGGTGTATATCAGCTCGTTGCGGATACTTCTAAACACTTTGTTTACTTTTATTTTTAAAACAAAATAAGCTTGTATTTGTTTACAAAGGGAAATGAAACGGAGAATGGTATTTAAATTCGTAACCATATTCCTTGATTAATTTTTCGCATTCAATGGTTTTGTAAGGTTGAGCTTTATCATTAAAGACAGGAGGTGTAACTTTTAATTGCTTTGCAGCGAAAGTGTAATATTCTTCTTTCGTTGGGTGTTGTTGTGAAGAAGCATTGAATACTTCACCCCAGATGTTGTTTTTAATTATATGGTTTATAATTCCCATGCAGTCTTCTAAGTGGATTAGATTTACGGGTGTTTGTCCGCCATTAATTTCTCGTCCCGACATATATTTTGCAGGATTTCTTTCCTTCCCCACTAAGCCAGCCATGCGAATTATTGTTAGTCTTTCTTTTGCAAACTCTGATAATTTTCTTTCAGCATTGATGATAAAGGCAGAGTTTCTTCTTGTTATTTCTAATTCTGAATTTTCATTGACTTCTGTATTATTGTTTGCATAAACTGAAGTTGAACTTATGAAGATGATTTTAGCGTCGCGCTTAACATTTTGAGCAATATGCAACATAAACTTCGCATAGTTTTCTTTCAAACCAGAAGGTGGGATGTTTAATAGTAGAACATCAATTTTGTTGAGCCATTTTAAATCTTTCTCTTCCTGTTTGTGGTCCAATAAATGCGCACTAATACCTATGGATTCTAATTTTTCTATCTTTTCTTTGGTAGTTGTACTCCCAATTACAGTTTTTTCTTCTTTTATCCAATCTTGGCCTATAGATTCCCCTAACCAACCACAGCCAATAACACCGTATGTCTTTTCTCTACTCATTATTTTTATTTATATGTTTCTAAAGATAAAAAAAGGTGTGGACGAATCCACACCTTTCACATAAACGATATGCAATTACACTTGCTCCCGTTTAGAAGCAAGAGCTTCTTTAATTTTATCTTCAAGTTCTATCATCATCTCTTCGTTGTCTGCGATGATCTGTTTTACAGCATCACGACCTTGTCCAAGACGTGTTTCTCCATAAGAGAACCAAGAACCACTTTTCTTTACAATGTCTAAGTCTACACCTAGGTCAAGAATTTCACCCACCTTAGAAATTCCTTCTCCATACATAATGTCGAATTCAGCTTTTCTAAATGGTGGAGCGACTTTGTTCTTCACTATTTTAACCTTAGTACGGTTTCCGATTACTTCGTCACCATCTTTAATTTGACTCGAACGACGGATGTCAACACGTACTGAAGAATAGAATTTCAAAGCGTTACCACCAGTAGTTGTTTCAGGGTTACCGAACATTACACCAATCTTATCACGCAATTGGTTAATAAAAATACAGCATGTACCTGTTTTATGAATAGAACCTGTTAGTTTACGCAATGCTTTCGACATTAATCGTGCTTGCAGTCCCATCTGGCTATCGCCCATTTCTCCTTCAATTTCAGCTTTTGGGGTAAGCGCAGCTACTGAATCGACAATTAAGATATCGATAGCTCCCGATCGAATTAGGTTATCTGCAATTTCTAATGCTTGCTCTCCATTGTCTGGTTGAGATATAATGAGGTCATCAGTGTTTACACCAAGTTTTCTTGCGTAGAACTGGTCAAAAGCATGCTCTGCATCAATAAATGCAGCGATACCTCCGTTTTTTTGAGCCTCTGCAATGGCATGAATTGCCAATGTAGTTTTACCTGATGATTCAGGACCATAGATTTCTATTACACGTCCTTTAGGATATCCTCCTACGCCTAATGCAATATCTAATGTTACTGATCCAGAAGGGATAACTTCTACATCTTCAACGGCTCCATCGCCTAATTTCATTACTGAACCTTTCCCGTAGGTCTTGTCCATTTTGTCCATAGTAAGTTGAAGCGCTTTAAGCTTATCTTCATTTACTTTTGCTTTTTCTTTTACTTTTTTTGTTTCTGCCATATCGTTTATTTTTAGCAAATTTAGGTTAGTAGATCGTAATCTTTTTACGTTCTTAAAAAATTATGTTGTTTGGATTGATTTATTGTTGAAATAGACTGAGGATTTCTTCTGCATGTGCCTTAGTTTTAGGCTTTTTAATTATATCGTGAATTTTTCCTTCTTCATTAATTAAAAATGTAGTCCGGTGTAATCCATCATACTCTTTTCCCATAAACTTCTTTGGCCCCCAAATTCCATAAGCGTTTATTACTTCTTTATCTGTGTCTGCAATTAAGGTAAAAGGCAATTCATGCTTGTCGATGAATTTTTGGTGACGTGTTTCATCATCAGGACTAACGCCTAAGACAACGATGCCTTCTTTTTTAAGTTCTGCAAAATTATCCCTTAGGTTACAAGCTTGATTTGTGCAACCTGGAGTCATGTCTTTCGGATAAAAGTACAGTGCAACTTTACTTCCTTTGTAGTCTGAAAGTTTAACTTCTTTTCCGTTTTGATCTTTCGATGTGAATGTTGGAGCAAGATCTCCTTTTTGTAAATCCGTCATTTTGATATTTATTTAAACATTGTTTTGACAATATTATAATCAAATGTAATAAGATTTTTTAAGTATTGTCGTTTTATTTGTAATTATTTTTTATTCTTAAAAAGTACCTTCCTTATATAAGTTAATCAAAATTATTAATTCACCAATTAGAAATCGAAAAGGAATGAAAGTTGTAACTTTGGAGGACGATTACAAAAACATTACAAGATGAAATTACTATTTGGAAGCTTTCTTATTTTTATGGTATTAATTATTTCTTCATGTGGCTCTTCTTATAAAGCGGTGGCCTTTAAGAAAATGAGAACCCCATTAAACCCTCTTGCACATAAAGGGGTAAATGAATATACTCCTGTTGCTCATATTGAGTATGCCCAGCAGGCTTTGTTGGCTAGAGAGCATTACAATAGAGAAGTGCAAAAACGTACAAAAGAGTATGAAGAGGCGCTAAAACGTTACAATGAAGCAACAATTGTTGAACGTATTACGCAAGGTTTGGTAAAACCTGAATTGATTCTCCCTGAAGCTCCCTTCATGCCTTATATAATCAATTCAGCTGAACTAGAGAACAAGATCAATATTGAAGGAATGCAAAAAAGCACAGGAAACGGATTGATGGTAAACGTGTATGTAGAAGACTTTCAATACAGTAAGTTGACCATTAACGATACGGTTAAAAAATCTGTTAAGGATGGTGTTGAACAAATTGATTCTATTTACTCGGCATCGGCTGAAGTTTTTCAACCATTAAGATTGAAGGTTGTAGCTCCAAATGGAGAGTCCTATAGCAACCAAATTACCACGAGTCGAAAACCAAAAAAAATAAGTACTCAGAATTTCTACACCCGTCATAAGGCAGAGAATAAAATCTATGAATTGATTCATAAAGAAGAGCAAAACCTTTACCTCAGCAATGTAACTACGGTAAATCGAGTACTCAACGATCAATTTGGAACGCAATTAGTCAGTTATACTGTACACCTTTTTCAAGTTAATTCAGATAAGCATGATTACAGTGATTTAAAACAAGCGAATATTTTGGCTCAAATAGGATTTAAACAGCTTCATGAAAATCCGAACAAGGCCTATGAAAACTTAGCGCAAGCGTATGGAATTTGGAAAGCAGCATTGAAAGAACATGATAGTTAT
This sequence comes from Brumimicrobium sp., assembly GCF_048268645.1. Classification (NCBI taxonomy): domain Bacteria; kingdom Pseudomonadati; phylum Bacteroidota; class Flavobacteriia; order Flavobacteriales; family Crocinitomicaceae; genus Brumimicrobium; species Brumimicrobium sp. Next base: position 529,710 of record NZ_JBLWVE010000001.1, read on the forward strand.
AAAAAAGCCAGAATTAATGATAAGGTGAAACAAGGTTTGTTGATCAACTTATTGGCTACAGCAACTTTTACGGACAACTGGACAGAAGTTGTAGAGTTTAACACTTTGCTTGAAAATATGAAGTTAACTGGAGCAACAACGACAGAGTTTAGACGTTTAAAAACAATTCAAAATGATCTAAAAAAACGTCATGATGCCATCAGGAATTAAACTTAATTTTCGAACACAGGATACAAAAAATATATCTGACAGCTGTTTATGTTGTTCCCAAAATTAGACTCGACTTTTTCAATCTTACAGAAAATAAATTCTAATTTTAACCGAAAATAAATCAAATTGCTTTTCACATAGGTTGAGTAAGCAGAAGATAGCGCTATTATGACATTAACAGCTTTAGATTACGGAATAATTCTTGTCTTTTTTTTGGCCGTAATAACAATAGGAATTGTTGTTTCTAAAAAGTCAGGGAAAAGCAGTTCAGAATTCTTCTTGTCAGGAAGGAATATGCCGTGGTGGCTTCTTGGTTTTTCCATGGTGGCTACAACATTTTCAACAGATACGCCAAACTTTGTTACTGATGTGGTGCGTAAAGATGGAGTTTCAGGGAATTGGATTTGGTGGGCTTTTCTTATTACTGGTCTACTTACAGTTTTTGTTTATGCCAAACTTTGGAGGAAGTCAAACGTAGAAACCGATATGGAGTTTTATGAACTGCGATATGGCGGAAAACCTGCAAAGTTTCTTCGTGGATTTAGATCTGTTTATCTTGGATTGGCATTTAATGTCTTAGCCATGGCTGGAGTTACATTGGCGGCAATTAAAATCGGTCAGGTAATGCTAGGACTAACTTCTTTAGAAGTGGTGGGTATTGCAGGAACAGTGACAGTGTTCTTTAGTGCAGTTGGTGGATTTAGAGGAGTGATTTACACAGATTTTCTACTGTTTTTTGTAGCTATGGCTGGGTCTATTGGAGCAGCCTATTATTTGGTTAATCTACCTGAAGTTGGTGGTATGGCCGAATTAATGACTCATGAGAATGTTCAAGGAAAATTGGCAATGTTGCCCAGTTGGAGTGATAAAGAGAAGTTTATTACCATTTTAATTATTCCTTTGGCTGTTCAGTGGTGGAGCTCATGGTTTCCTGGTGCCGAACCAGGTGGTGGAGGTTATATTGCACAACGTATGTTGGCAGCTAAAAACGAGAATCACGCTGTGGGTGCAACTTTCTTTTTTAATGTCATGCACTATGCGCTTAGGCCATGGCCATGGATCATTGTTGCTTTGGCTTCGTTGGTTGTTTTCCCTGATATCGCAAGTATTCAAACAGCTTTTCCAAATGTAGAAGAAAGCAAATTAGGTCACGATTTAGCTTATTCTGCAATGTTAACAATGCTTCCGGCTGGACTACTTGGTTTAGTGCTAGCCTCTCTTGGTGCTGCCTATATGTCAACGATTTCTACACACCTGAATTGGGGCTCGTCCTATATCGTTCACGATTTTTACAAGCAGCACATCAATAAAAATGCGAGTGAAAAAGAATTGGTGCGCGTAGGAAGACTGTCGACTGTCGTGTTAATGATCATCAGTACCATTGTAGCACTTTTGTTGAATCATGCGACTCAACTTTTTGATATCATCATCATGTTTGGAGCCGGTACCGGATTGGTGTTTATTATGCGGTGGTTTTGGTCTAGAATTAATGCGTGGAGTGAAATTACAGCCATGTTTGTCTCAGGAATCATTTCGATTTTGGTCAACTTTACTTTTATCGGTACATGGTTGTTTGGAGAAAAAGTAGACAATGTCTTTCATGAAGGAGTTTTTGTAGCTTGGATGCAATATCCTTTTGTTGTGTTTGCCACTACAGTTTGTTGGTTGTTGGTTACCTTTTTAACACCAAAAGAAAAAAATGAGGTGTTGTTTAATTTTTATAAGAAAACTCAACCTGGTGGACCCGGATGGAAAAAGGTAATCAAAGCAGCAAAAGATCAAAACATTGATATTGTTGAAAGTAAAGAGGCGTGGACAGTACCCACTGGAATATTAGCGGTCTTGGTTGGAACAGTTGCTGTTTATGGCGCATTATTCACAACAGGTAAATTTATTTATGGAGAATATCAAAATGCAGGACTGTTTTTGATGATAACACTTCTGGCAGCATTTACTTTAATGTTCTTGTGGAGAAAGTTGAAAGGAAAGGTCTTTTAATCTTTTTCCTTTTGAACATAAATGTAATCTAAAGCTTCATCAATTGTTTTGTGTTGGAATTCAAATCCTGTATTTAATATTTTACTATTGTCAATTCGTACACCTTCCAAAACAAGTGAGGACATTTCACCAAGGACTGTTTTTAAGACAAAGCCAGGAACATTAGGCAGCCATAAAGGTTTTTTTAAATACGAAGCCACGGCTTTGGTTAACTTTTCATTCGAGATGTTTGCACTTGATGCATTAAATACGCCATCGAGTTGACTGTTTACCGCATGAACATAAATCCGCGCAATATCCTTCAATGTAATCCAAGGCATCTTTTGTTCACCCGAACCTAATGGAGCACCAATATAGTTTTTAATTGTTCCAGAAATTTTTGGTAATGCTCCTCCTTTTTCTGTCAAAACAACTCCTGTTCTGACTTTAACAACTTTTTGTTGAGGAGAAAAAAGATCTGCAACTTCTTCCCATCGCCTTACCACTGTAGAAAGAAAATCTGTTCCAAAATCATCACTTTCTTTATATATCTTAATAGGATCCTCATATCCGTAGCAAGTAATTCCTGAGGCAGAAATATACTGTACTAGAGCTGGGGTGTTTTGGCTAATTTCATGGAGAAATTGAGTTGGTTTTATTCGAGAGTTAAAGATGGCTTCTTTTCGTTTGTCGCTCCATCTTTTGTCTGCTATACCAACTCCTACAAGGTTGATGATGACCTGGACACCTTTAATTGCTGCCCGATCAATCTCTTTGTTTTTGGGGTCCCAGTGAAAATAAGGAGCCTCTGGATTTTCTTGTCGGGTTAGAATTCGCACCTCATGGCCTGATTTTTTGAGTTCTTTTTGTACTTCCTGACCAATTAGTCCTGAACCACCTGCTATTAACACAATGCGCTTTGACACCTTCTTTTCCATTTTTATTGTTGTTCCAATAACGATTTGTAAATTATTGCGGAGACAAACTTACAACTACTATTTCGTTTCTTCTAAAAAAAAGTAAAATGAATAGGATGTAAGTCATAACTTGTCTATTTTTGAATAAACTAAAATTATTTGATATGAAAACTACATTGACATTATTGATTGCAATATTCATGGTCTCAACATCTTCTTTAGTTGCGCAAACGGAATCTGAAAAGAAGTTTGAAAGCGTCTCTAACGAGAAGTTTCAGGAAGCAATTGAAACAGGGGAATATATTTTAATCGATGTAAGAACGGTTGCAGAGTATGAAGCTGGACATATTGAAGGAGCAAAATTATTAGATATTAATTCTGATTATTTTGATGAAACATTAAGTAACATGCCGAAAAATCAAAAGTTTCTTGTTTACTGTGCTTCCGGAAACCGAAGTAAAGCAGCAATGGATAAAATGAAATTATCTGGATTTACCCATGTTTTAGAATTGAACAATGGTTATCAAGGTTGGGAGTAAAATCCGATGAATTAAATACCGTAACTGTATTGAAAAATCATTAGTACTTCCTTTTAGTGCTAATGGTTTTTTTCTTTACTAGAACCTACGGTGACGATGTTTTATCGTTTTAAAGAATACATAAAAATGAATTTATACTTATGGATTAACGTTTTAACCGTTGTGGTATTGTTGATTTTTTCATTCAATAAAAAAGTCCACTTCTATACCCATTGGAAGACATTGGCGCCTGTCATTATCTTTGTATGTAGCTTGTTTATTGCCAGTGATATTTACTTTACAGACCTTGGTGTTTGGGGTTTTAATATGGACAGTTTAACAGGGTTGTTATTCTTTAATCTTCCCATCGAAGAAGTGCTCTTGTTTTTTACAATTCCATTTGCTAGTGTATTCGTTTATGAATTAATTAAAGCCTATTTTTCGAAGTACTCTTCAGTACGTGTGTCTTATTATTTTTCCTTTCTGTTCACACTGTGTTGTTTTATTCTGGCCTTTGTGTATTACGAAAACACCTATACGTTTTCTGCAATGTTGGGTGCAGGTCTACTAAACTGGATCGTTTATTTTGGGTTTACTCCAAGATGGTATCCTTACTTTGTAATCTCTTACCTATTTCTTCAACTTTTTTTATTGCTTGTAAATGGCTTGATTGTTCATTTAGGAAAAACAATGGTGTGGTATAATGAAAATGAAATCATTGGATATAAACTGTTCTCAATTCCAATCGAAAGTCTATTCTGTAACTTTATGATGTTCTTTTCTATTGTTATTGTTCATGAATACTTACGTAAGCTATGGGAAAAAACATAAAAAGGTACGTAGCTTTCTACGTACCTTTTATGAACTTAACCAAAAACCGATGGTTGCATACCGTTTGATTTAGATGGTTATGGATTAAGTCAATTAGCGAGAGATTTGTACTAACTCAATGCTACGGCGTTTTTTACTTCTATCGAAGTGAATGATCTAGACTCACCATTCTTGGATAAATACTTGTTGGTAACAAGTTTTCCAGTAATTGCAAGCTGAGTACCTTTTTTTCCTGACTTCGCAATGTAGTTTGCAGTCGGACCCCAAGCATGTATGTTGTGCCAAAAAGTTTTATCTTTTTTGTTTCCTTCTTTGTCAACATAACGCTCGTTAGTTGCCAAAGTAAAACGCACTTTCTTCGCACCGCTTTCAAAGTTTGTAATTTCAGGATCGATGCCTATGTTTCCGATTAATTGAACTTGATTTCTCATAACTTTTGATTTTTAGGTGAATAATTAATTATAGTATAATCATATCATTGATTTCTATTTCAGTGTAGGATTGACGCTGACCATTCGCATTGTAAAAACGTGATCTTAATCTGCCCTCTATGGCCAAAGCCTGACCTTTTGAACCTAGTTGTTCCAATACAGGAACCCATTTCCCCCAAGCAGTAACACGATGCCAATTTTTTAGATTCTTGGTATTGCCCTTCTCGTCTAGATAGGTCTCTTTTGTTGATAAAGAAAAACGTGCTATTTTTCTGCCGTCAGCGATTTCTAAAAAGGTTGGGTCAGAAGACATTTGACCAATTAGATTTACGTGATTCATTTGTTGTACTCTCATGATGTTTGTGTTAAGGATGAATAATGTTTTAAGAAGTGCCCAAGAGGCGCTTGAGCACTTCTTTGTTTTTTTAGATGATTACTTGTTTTTAACTGTGCTCTTGTCACGGTTTAATACCATAAACTCACGCATTGTAACTTCTGTTTTATAGCGTTTTTCACCTTCTTTCGTTTCGTAAGAATCGTTGACTAACTTTCCTTCTAAAACAATTTCAGATCCTTTTTTGAGCAACTGCTTGCAAAGTTCTGCGGTCTTACCCCAGGCAACTACATTGTGCCATGTAGTATTTTCTACCCATTCGCCTTTCTTGTCTTTATAAGCCTCGTTTGTTGCTACTCTAAAACGTGCAAGAGAATTCTTATCACCGAATTGTGTGATTGCTGGATCTGCACCTAAACGACCGATTAAACTAACTGTGTTTCTTAATGTGTTCATGTCTGTAAATTTTAATTAATAATAGTTTGAACTGTTTCTCAAGCTGACTCTCAGCCATCGACACTGCAAAGGTGGGGTAAGTCCTAAATCAGATTCGGTTATTTGTCGCTTGTTGTCGAATGTCTTTCGCTTGTAAGTGGTTAAAACCGTTTACAGCACTTTAAAATAAGAGTTGTATGAAAAAATAAAAAAGTGAAGATTTTTGATGTTTTTTTGGTGTAGTATTTTTTTAACACCAATAACCCGATAAAATGAAGTACTATTATTAGAAAGCGGAATGGTAATAATGTTGAAAATGAACAAAAGGCCTTTTCATTTGCATAAGCATCAGAGAGATTAGCGAAACCTGTTTCTATGTAACAAATGTTATATACGCCTTAATGAAGTTTAGTTATATTTGCACTCAATTTTAAATTATGCATGCACAATGATTAGATTTTTTATTACTTTATTTTTTGCTATAGTCATTAGCTTTAGCCTTACAGCTCAAAATCATTTTACAACCTCTGTGGAAGTTCAAGGAAATAAGACAATAGTGATTGAGTTAATCACCACAGGAGTTGAGATAAATGGAAGTACAACACCTCCATATACTTGTCCTGATGGCTATAATTATAATGTCCTTTTTGATTACTCCATCAAGGCTTATAATAATCAAGGAAAAGAAGTTGAGTTTAAAAATATTTATACTCTTCAAGGTGTTTTTATTTGTAATAATGAAACTTCTTTTTTTGACCTACCCAACTCTCTAGATGAAGGGTCTGGTAAAACTGTTGGTAATATTTGGAAAGGTGATTCTGATTGTAATTCTGCAACAGTGGAAAGTTTATATTGTAATGAAATTGTATTTGAAATTGAAATGAAAGGTTATGACGGAAGTCGTTATATTACTGTGCCTGGGACTTCTTTACTCCCCATCGAACTCATTACTTTCGATGCAATCAAAAAAGACCGTCAAGTTGAGCTTTCATGGAAAACAGCAACAGAGACAAACAATGACTTTTTTACAATTGCGCGTTCTGTTGATGGAAAGTATTGGGAAGATTTACAATACATCGAAGGTGCAGGTAACAGCGTACAAGTTCAAGAGTACTCGTATACAGACGATGCACCTTACGCAGGGATTTCTTATTATAGGTTAACACAAACAGATTTTGATGGAACACAGAAGACCTTCCCAATCGTTTCAGTTGAACAAAAAGACTTAGAGGTCTTACAGGCTTATCCAAACCCTGTGGTTCATACAGTGACTTTAATGGGTGTAAAAGAAAATCAAGCTATACGTATATTTAATGCTGTCGGTATAGAAGTAACTGAAAACACGCAGTTTTCAATTTCTCCATCAAAGAAAACACTCATTAATATGAATGATTTGCCAAAAGGTGTGTACTATATTGTAAATGGAGCAAAACAAATTAAAGTGCTTAAGCAATAATTCAAGAGAATGATAATGAAACGAAGCCAGAAAGAGGAAACTTTTTCTGGCTTTTGAGTTTATGTAAGTTACATGAGTTACACACATTCTATAGTAAAATTCGGACCTTTGTTCTTAAAGATTAAGATTATGGCAACAATAAATTTAACAGCAGAACAATTTAAATCGGATGTGTTTGATTATACAACTGAAAAAGAATGGAAATACAAAGATGATGTCCCAGCGATAATAGATTTTTACGCAGACTGGTGTGGACCATGTAAAATGGTAGCACCAATTTTAGAAGAACTTTCTGAAGAATATGCAGGAAAAGTAAAGATCTACAAAGTAGATACTGAAGTGGAACAAGAATTATCAGCAGTCTTTGGCATAAGAAGCATTCCTAGTATGCTTTTCATTCCAACAGGTGATAAACAACCAATGATGCAAGCAGGTGCTTTACCAAAGAACTCATTAAAAGAGATTATTGAGAAAGAGCTTGTTTAATTTTGAACGATGAATGTTGAACGATGAACGATGAGTTATGAATGATGGTGCAATTCATCGTTCATAATTCATCACTCCTCATTACCCTACAACTCCTCATTAACCAAAGGCATTACATTAGTAACCATTTCCAACGCAATATCTATGTTCTTCACATCTGAAAAAATCAACCTTAGCTTATCGTTTTTCTGATTCATTTTTACGCCTCTAGGATTCGTTTGAATATAGTTTAATACTTGAGTAAAAATAGGACTTTGATAATAAATATGCTCAGGATTTTCATGGAAGTATCCAATCATTTTTCCTGATTTAATTATTAATCGCGTAAATCCAATTTCTTGTGCTTTTCGGCGTAAGCGAATAGATTGCAACAAGTCTTCAACTACTAATGGAATTGGTCCGAAACGGTCAATTAATTGATTTTCGAATTGCTTCAATTCTTCTTCTGTTTGTAGACTGTCTAACTCTTGATATAGCGCCAATCGTTCAGATACATTGTTTACATAATCGTCAGGAATACGAATTTCCATATCCGTTTCTAATACGCATTCTTGGATAAATTGTTGATAACTATCACTATTTCTGTTCTCGAATAAGTCTTTGAATTCAGATTGACGTAATTCATCTATGGCTTCGTTGAGTATTTTTTGATACATGTCGAATCCAATGTCTGCAATGAATCCACTTTGTTCTCCTCCTAGTAAGTTTCCAGCACCACGAATGTCTAAATCTTTCATCGCGATGCTAAATCCTGCACCTAAATCTGAAAATTGAACCAAGGCATTCAATCGTTTTTGTGCCTCAGAGGTCAACATGTTGTATCGTGGTGCAATTAAGTAACAGAATCCTTTTTTAGTGGATCTTCCAACACGTCCACGCAATTGATGCAAGTCACTTAAACCAAAATTGTTGGCTTTGTTGATGATTATCGTGTTGGCGTTGGAAATGTCAATTCCAGATTCAATTATTGTAGTGGCCAGTAGAACATCGTATTCATGATTGATGAAGTCCATCATGATTTTTTCTAACTTCTTTCCATCCATTTGACCATGACCGATGGCTACACGAACACCTGGACATAATCGCTGAATCATACCTGAAACTTCTTGGATGTTTTCTAATCTATTGTGAACAAAATAAACTTGTCCTCCACGACTAACTTCATAAGAAATCGCATCTCGAATAGCTTCTTCATCAAACTCAATCACTTCTGTTAAGACAGGTTGTCGGTTTGGTGGAGGAGTGTTGATAATGCTTAAATCTCTTGCCCCCATCAATGAAAACTGCAGTGTTCTTGGAATTGGAGTAGCGGTTAAGGTTAAGGTATCAACCGTTGCTTTTAAAGTTTTCAATTTATCTTTTACAGACACACCAAACTTTTGTTCTTCATCAATAATGATAAGCCCCAAGTCTTTAAACTTAACATTCTTTCCAACGATTTTATGTGTTCCAATCAGGATGTCAATCTTACCATCCTCTAAATCTTTTAGCGTTTCATTGACTTGTTTTGTCGATTTAAATCGGTTAACATAGTCTACACGTACTGGAAAATCTTTTAATCTTTCTTTAAAACTACGGTAATGTTGGAGCGAAAGAATTGTAGTGGGGACCAAAATCGCCACTTGTTTTCCATCCGTTGCTGCTTTAAAGGCAGCACGTACTGCAATTTCTGTCTTACCAAACCCAACATCTCCACAAATTAAGCGGTCCATTGGTGTGTCTTTTTCCATGTCCTCTTTTACAGCTTCAGTAGCTTTCAGTTGGTCTGGCGTATCCTCATAAATAAATGAAGCTTCAAGCTCGTTTTGTAGGTATGTATCAGGTGAGAATGCATATCCAGGTCTGCTTTTCCTTTTGGCATAAAGTTGAATTAAGTCGAAAGCAATTTCCTTTATTTTCTTTTTGGTTTTATTTTTCAACTTAGCCCAAGTCTGTGTGCCTAACTTATTCATGGAGGGAGCCGTCCCGTCTTTTCCAGTAAATTTGGAGATCCGATGTAAAGAATGAATAGAAACATAAAGTACATCATTGTCTTTATACACCAAACGAATTGTTTCTTGCTGTTTTCCATTAACATCAATGGTTTCAAGACCACTAAAACGTCCCACACCATGGTCAATATGTGTTACATAGTCTCCTTTTTGAAGGTTGTGCAACTCTTTTAAAGTCAGTGCCTGCTTTGCTTGCCTAAAACCTTCTTTTAATCTGAATCGATTGTAGCGTTCAAAGATTTGATGGTCGGTATAGCACACCAATTTAAGTTCTTCGCTGATAAACCCTTCATGAATTGCAATATTCATTGGGGTGAATTCAATGTCAGCCTGAATATCGTTGAAAATATCAACTAAGCGTTCAATTTGTTTTGGTTGGTTTGAAAAGATGAGGTTTTTAAATCCTAATTTTTTTCTTTGCTTTAAATCTTCGGTAAGCAAATCAAAATTCTTGTTGAATGCAGGTTGTGGTTTATCATTGAATTGAACCACTAATGCTTCTTTGTTGGTATAATCAGGGCCCCATTCTATGTGTGAAAAAACCTGAGCTTCTTTTTCCCATTCAGTAGGATGAAAATATAACTCTGAAGGCTTGCTGTGTTTCACACCTGTATCAGGCAGTTCAGAATATACTGTTGCCGCTTTTTTGTATTCTGTTTCTAATTGGCCTTTAACTTCTTTAAATGAACTTAACCAAACGGTGGTTTCGGAACCAACAAATGAAAGGAAACTTCCGTTTTCGGTGTGATCTAAAGACAAAGTAATATTTGGAACAATATGGAAAAACGCATGTTCTTTAATCGAAAGCTGTGAAACAGGGTCAAAAGTTCTAATGGTTTCCAATTCGTCACCAAAAAACTCAAGTCTAAAAGGTTGATCGTTTGAATATGAGAAAATATCCACTATTCCTCCCCGAATAGAAAATTGACCGGGTTCATATACAAAATCTACAATGTTGAATTCGTGCTCTAATAAAAACTCATTTAGAAATTCGATTTTATATTCTTTACCTTTTTCTATTTTAAAAGAATTGGTAGAGAGTTTTTGTTTTGTAGGTACCCTTTCAAATAGTGCTTTGGGGTAGGTAACAATCCATGAATTTGGCGACTTTGTAATCTTATCTAATGCTTCCGCTCTTCCAACCACATTTGCATTGTCTGTTTCTTCTAACTTATAAGGTACTTTATAAGATGCAGGATAAAAAACAATGCGATCATCTTCGGGATAAAGTCCTTGCAAATCGTTGAGAAAGTAGGCTGCTTCTTCTTTGTCCTGCAAAACGAAAAGATGATGGCCAGGAACTTCTTCTGCAACAGCACTCGACATAAAAGCTTTGCTTGCACCAACTACACCTTTCCATTGAATTTTTGCAGGACGATTTTGCAACTTCTGGATTGAAGTCAGTACGCCTTTAGATTTTTTAAACTCTGCTTTTACTGTCTTTATATTCATGCTTTATTCGATTGGAGTTGCAAAGTTAAGCTATCTATTACTTTATTCATAACTTAGGAAAACAGCTTGTGTTAAAATGTGTCTGAAGAGTAAAAAAGATAACCCTGTATCCATTCTGGTGGTGCGTTTTGTTTCAGGACTTAAATTTTATACTAATGATAAGGGGTTTGGAGCTTTTTTATGGGGTAATCAACTGTGGTACAGTGGTGTTGATAAATGAACTCTAGATTAGGGTAAATTTATCTAAAACTCTTTATATATCTATTGTACAGAAGATTTATTTTGTTAAAGGAGCAGTAAGATGCAAATTATTTTAATACGTTTTACATTTATTTACTCATTTTATCCATAGGTATTTGTTGATAGAATTTTTTGCGGGCTTATTAACAAGAATTTAAAGTTTTTAAACACACTTTTTTAATGTAACTTCCTTTGTAGATGTGAGGTTTCAAATTGAACAAATTTTATCGAAGATTAATGTGCACAAAAAATGTGAATAACTAAAAAACGATAAAAATCTATTGCTCCTTTTATGTCAATAAAAGTTTCTAATTTTATACCAGATTTAGGAATCAGTATTGTTTTTTTGAAAACTAATTAGACCCCCTCAATCTTACCAACTATAAATTTGAATTTTACATAAACATTAAAAACACATAGTAATATGAGCGAAAGACTGGCACTTAAAACTCAGGAAACAAACGACTTAAAGATCTATTCTCAAGAGGAGGTTTTAAAGTCTGCAATTGAATATTTCAAAGGAGACACACTAGCAGGTGAGGTTTGGATGAAGAAATATGCATTGAAAGATGCAATGGGGAACTTATACGAAAAATCCCCTGATGAAATGCACAGACGTTTGGCCAGTGAGTTTGCCCGTATTGAAGCAAAATATCCTAATCCAATTAGCGAAGAAGAAATTTATAATGTAATTAAGGACTTTAAATACATCGTTCCTCAGGGGAGTCCAATGGCAGGAATTGGAAACAACTTTCAATACGTTTCAATTTCTAATTGTTTTGTAATTGGAAACGAAAAAGATGAAGACTCTTATGGTGGGATTTTAAAATTAGACCAAGAGTTAGTTCAGTTGATGAAAAGAAGAGCTGGAGTTGGTGTGGACTTGTCTTTTGTTAGACCAAGTGGTTCGCCCGTTCAAAACTCAGCTTTAACAGCAACAGGTGTTGTTCCATTTATGGAGCGTTTTTCTAATTCAACTAGAGAGGTTGCTCAAGGAGGACGAAGAGGTGCTTTGATGGAATCAATTGCAATTGATCACCCAGATTCTGAAGCGTTTATAGACGCGAAAACTATAGCAGGAAAAGTTACAGGTGCCAACGTTTCTGTTAAGATTTCTGATGATTTTATGAAGGCTGCTTTAACGGGTGGTGATTACACATTAACTTACCCTGTTAAATCTAAAAACCCAACATTTACTAAAACAGTAGATGCTAAGAGAATTTGGGATAAAGTAGTGCATAATGCATGGGCGTCTGCTGAGCCTGGAGTGCTTTTCTGGGACACTCTAATTAATGAGTCAATTCCTGATTGTTATGCAGATTTAGGTTTCGAAACAGTATCAACAAATCCTTGTGGTGAGATTCCATTATGTCCTAACGATTCCTGTCGTTTGTTGGCGATCAATTTATATTCATATGTAAACAATCCGTTTACGGATGAGGCAGAGTTCGATTTCGAATTGTTTGATAAGCACGTGATTATGGCTCAACGAATGATGGATGATTTGATTGACTTAGAGCTTGAAAAGGTGGATAAAATCATCAATAAGATCAAAAATGATCCAGAATCAGAAACGGTTAAAAGTACAGAGTTGAATCTGTGGATGCGTATTCGTGAGAAGTGTGAGCAAGGACGTAGAACAGGTCTTGGAATTACTGCTGAAGGTGATATGTTAGCAGCACTTGGTATTTGTTATGGAACAGATGAGTCTAACGACTTCTCTGAAAAATTACACATGAGATTGAAGCACGGTGCTTTCTTGTCTTCTAGCATTATGGCTGAAGAAAGAGGTGCATTCCCAATTTGGGATGCAGAACGTGAGGAGAACAATCCTTTCATGTTACGTATTAAAGAAGAAAATCCTGCACTTTACGAACGTTTGGTTCAAAACGGGAGAAGAAATATAGCTTTATTGACTATTGCACCAACAGGTTCAGTTTCTATTTTAACGCAAACGACTTCTGGAATTGAGCCAGCATTTATGGTTTCTTATATGAGAAGAAGAAAAATCAATCCAGATGATAAAGATGCTCGTGTTGATTTTGTTGATGAAGTAGGTGACTCATGGCAAGAATATCCTGTATTCCACCACAAATTTGAGACCTACTTAATTGCAAAAGGATACAATATTGATGATGTTCGTAAAATGGATCAAGATCAAATTGCTTCTATAATTGCAAAATCACCATACCATAAAGCAACTTCAAACGACGTAAACTGGGTGAAGAAAGTAGAGATGCAAGGACGTGTGCAAAAACACATTGACCACTCTATTTCGGTAACTGTGAATTTACCAGAAAATGTAACAGAGGAGATGGTAGGTCAGGTATATAAAACAGCTTGGGAGTCAGGTTGTAAAGGTGTTACTGTTTACCGTGATGGATCGCGATCTGGAGTCTTGGTTTCAAACAATGATAAAGAGAAAACTGAGGAGAAAACAACAAACTTTGATGACCACCATGCACCAGAACGTCCAGAGCGTTTGGAGGCAGAGGTTGTTCGTTTCCAAAATAACTTAGAAGAGTGGATTGCTTTTGTTGGAATGTTAGATGGTCGTCCTTATGAGATCTTTACAGGCCGTAGAGATGGATTTAATGGAATTCCGAATGATGTTAAACAAGGGTTTATTCTAAAAGTTAAGAGCGATGAAAGTAGCCGTTACGATTTCCAATATGTAGATAGAGGAGGATATAATGTAACTGTAGAAGGTTTGTCTAGATCATTTGATAAAGAATACTGGAACTACGCAAAAATGATTTCAGGTGTACTTCGCCATGGAATGCCACTTCTTCATGTTGTTGACCTAGTAGGCTCATTGAACTTAAGTGATGATACATTAAACACATGGAAAAACGGTGTGACACGTGTGGTGAAGAAATTTGTACCAGACGGAACGCAAAGTAAAAACGAATGCCCAGAGTGTAAGCAGAAAAGTGTTCAATTCCAAGAGGGTTGTTTAACTTGTACTAACTGTGGACACTCTAAGTGTGGTTAATTTTTGACTAAGCCTTGAACGGATTTTATGGTTTAGCCTTAAATTGAATAACATTATAAATGATCAAAACACGAACTCAAATTTGAGTTCGTGTTTTTTATTTTTAAATGCGTATCCGATATTTTACCAGTAATTTTAGAGTTAAACTTCAATCCTCCATTAAAACAGAGTTTTATGAAACATGGTATATTATTAATTGTCAAAATATGACAATGTTTAGGATCCATGAGGCAAGAAATCCGTGATTATCCGCGTTGCTGCTAAGCATCTGTGTCATCAGCGTGCCATTAACGCTATCGATTTAATAATTACGAATTGGGGAATTATGAACGACTTTAGCCCTCAGCGAAGCTAATTACGAATTATGTGCTTCCCTAAATAGGTGTTTTACTCTCTGCGCAACTTTGCGCAACCTCTGTTGACTTTGTGGTTAAAAAAATCCGTAAACATCCGTGTCATCTGCGTTCCAATGCAGCGCAAACCATTTGCCAAGGAATAGGGCTTAAGTGGTTTCACTACTGGCAAAGATCCCGATAGGCATATTATTTTATTACCCTTGTGTAAATTGAAATGTATACCTGTATTTCTATACAACATCACCAATAAATCTCATAAAATTCATGAACTCAAGTTCAATGACTAAATGGTTTAAGTCATTCCGATAAAAATGCTTAAATTTGCAGCCTGCAAAACAACGGCAAATTATGAGCGCAAAATATCCAGAGTACAAAGGGTTGAACTTACCCCAAACAGCTGAAAAAATCGCTGAAAAATGGAAACAAGAAAATGTTTTCCAAGCTTCTATTGATTCGAAAGATGATGATAAGACATTTGTATTTTTTGAAGGTCCACCTTCGGCAAATGGGTTGCCAGGAATTCACCATGTGATGGCACGTTCTATTAAAGATATTTTCTGTCGATATAAAACCCTAAAAGGTTACAAAGTTAACCGTAAAGCGGGATGGGATACACATGGTCTTCCAGTAGAACTTGGGGTAGAAAAGGAATTGGGAATTACCAAGGAGGATATTGGGACTAAAATTTCTGTTGAAGAGTATAACGCAGCATGTAAGAAGACCGTAATGCGTTACACCGATGTATGGAACGACCTTACTGAAAAAATGGGGTACTGGGTAGATATGGATAATCCATACATTACCTATGAATCAAAATACATGGAAAGTGTGTGGTGGTTGCTTGGTCAGTTGTACGAAAAGGATCTAATCTACAAAGGATATACAATTCAACCATATTCTCCAAAAGCAGGAACAGGTTTGTCTTCTCATGAATTGAACCAACCTGGGTGCTATAGAGACGTGAAAGATACTTCTTGTGTTGCTCAATTTAAGGTGAAAGAAGAAAGTAAAGCTGTTTTTGGCGAGTCCTACAAGAATGAAGATGTTCACATGATTGCATGGACCACAACGCCTTGGACATTGCCTTCAAACACCGCCTTAACAGTTGGAAAGAAAATAGAATATGTAATTGTAAAATCATACAACCAATATACATTCGAACCTATTAATGTTGTGCTTGCCAAAGCTTTATTAGGAAAGCAATTCACCAAAAATTTCTTTAATGTAGAAACGGTTGAAGAATTGAAAAACTACAAAGAAGGTGATAAAAAGATACCTTATTTGATAGGAGAAAGTTTTACAGGAGCAGATTTAGAGGGGGTCCGATATGAACAATTGTTACCATACGCACAGCCAATGGAGAACCCTGAAAATGCTTTCCAAGTTATTTTAGGAGACTTTGTAACAACTGAAGATGGAACCGGAATTGTGCACACTGCCCCAACTTTTGGTGCCGATGATGCCTTGGTTGCCAAGCAATCAAACGTTCCTGGAATGTTGGTTCCAGACGAAAATGGCAACCCTGTTCCATTGGTAGATTTACAAGGGAAATTCCGTCCAGAAATGGGTGAATTTGCAGGAATGTATGTGAAAAACGAATACTATGAGGATGGCCAAGCACCAGAAAAATCAGCCGATATTCTTATTTCAATTAAATTAAAAGAAGAAAATAAAGCGTTCCGTGTTGAAAGATACGAGCACAGTTATCCTCATTGTTGGAGAACTGATAAACCGGTTTTATATTATCCGCTAGATTCATGGTTCATTAAAGTGACGGACAAAAAAGACCGCATGATTGAATTAAACAAAACCATCAACTGGCAACCCGAATCAACTGGAACAGGTCGTTTTGGGAAATGGTTAGAAAACTTAAACGATTGGAATTTATCCCGTTCACGTTACTGGGGAATTCCAATTCCAATTTGGAGAACCGATGAAGGTGAAGAATCTATTTGTATTTCGTCAATTGGACAATTAAAAACTGAATGTGAAAAAGCAGTAGCTGCTGGGGTGATGAAGAGCAACCCGTTGGCCGACTTTGACCCATCAGATATGTCCAAGGAGAATTATGATAAAGTTGATTTACATAAAAATTATGTGGATCAAATTACCTTGGTTTCTGCTACTGGGAAACCAATGAAAAGAGAATCAGACTTAATAGATGTTTGGTTTGATTCTGGTTCTATGCCTTACGCACAATGGCATTATCCCTTTGAAAACAAAGAATTAATCGACGAGAACAAAGCTTTTCCTGGAGATTTTATTGCAGAAGGAGTAGACCAGACTAGGGGGTGGTTCTATACGCTTCACGCAATTGCAACAAGTGTATTTGATTCTGTAGCTTATAAGAATGTGATTTCAAATGGACTTGTTCTAGATAAAAATGGACAGAAAATGTCGAAACGTTTAGGGAATGCTGTTGATCCATTTGAAACCTTATCAAAATATGGTCCGGATGCAACGCGTTGGTATATGATTACTAATGCTGCCCCTTGGGATAACCTTAAGTTTGATACAGCTGGAATTCAAGAAACGCAACGTAAATTCTTTGGAACACTTTATAATACGTATTCTTTCTTTGCGTTGTACGCAAATATTGACGGGTTCTCTTATAGCGAAGACCGTATTCCAACTGAAGAACGACCAGAAATTGACCGCTGGATTATTTCAAAGCTGAATTCCTTAATTGAAGAGGTAGATGCTTCTTTTGACACTTACGAACCTACAAAAGCAGGTCGTTTAATTCAAAACTTTGTTAACGATCAATTGTCTAACTGGTATGTGCGTTTATGCAGAAGACGTTTCTGGAAAGGAGATTATACAATAGATAAAATCTCTGCTTACCAAACATTATATGAATGTCTAGAAGCTGTTGCTATTTTAAGTGCACCTATTGCTCCCTTCTATTCCGATGAATTGTTCTGTGATTTGAATAAGATCTCTGGAAGACACACGGCAACTTCTGTTCACTTAGCAGATTTCCCAAAAGTAAACGGGGCAGATATTGATCAAGAGCTGGAGGCACAAATGGAAATCGCGCAACAAGTTTCTTCAATGGCTTTGAGTTTACGTAAAAAAGAAAAAATACGTGTACGCCAACCGTTGCAGAAAATCATGGTGCCTATTTTAGACCCAAGTTTTAAATCGCGAATTGAACACGTAAAAGATTTGATTTTATCTGAGATCAATGTGAAAGAATTGGTGCTTCTTGAAGATACTACAGGTGTTTTAACAAAGAAGATTAAGCCAAACTTCAAAACGATTGGACCTAAATACGGAAAGCAAATGAAAGCTATCGCAGGTATGGTAAATGCTTGGGGAGATGCTGAGATTGCTTCAGTAGAAACAAATCAAGGCTGGAAAGGTGAAATTAATGGAGAAAACATTGTTTTAGATATTAATGATTTTGAAATTGTAACAGATGACATTCCTGGTTGGTTAGTAACTTCGGAAGGAGGGATTACTGTAGCGATGGACATTACAATTAGTTCAGATTTAAAACAAGAAGGAATTGCTAGAGAACTGGTCAACCGAATTCAAAATTTTAGAAAAGAAGCAGGGTTTGAGGTGACGGATAAGATTTTTATTTCAATCGAAACAACGGATGAAATTAAAGCCGCAATTACCAAAAATAAGTCCTATATCGCTGCTGAGGTGATGGCACAAGACATTGTCTTGGGAACAGCTAAAGGTCATGTTTATGACGCGGACATTGCTGCCGAAGGAGATTCAAAAATTGGACTTGAAAAAGTAGTCTAAGGGTTAACGCAGTTAGTGTTAAAAGTGTTGGTTAAATGGTTGATTCGAAGTTAATTTCGAATCAACCACTTTAAGATAAGCTTAAAATCAATTAAAAAGCTGGTTTACAAAATATTAACGCATAAAACTGACCAAAGTCATACTATACTACCGTTTTGGCTACAGTATAGTAAATTATACCAAAAGTTCTACCCCTTTAAATTTTTCAGCCACTTCGTCAAGTGTATCGTAAACCTCATTTAAATCAAAAGTGGTGACGAGTTTAGAGCGGTAAGCTTTGAAGTGAGGAATACCTTTGAAGTAATTTGAGTAGTGGCGTTTCATCTCTACTATTGCGAGTTTTTCACCCTTCCATTTTACACTCATTTCTAAATGACGACGAGCAACTTCTACACGCTGGTCTAATGTTGGTTTAGCAAGATGTTGTCCTGTTTGCTGATAATGCTTAATCTCGTTAAAAATCCATGGATATCCAATAGAGGCGCGTCCAATCATAATACCATCCACGCCGTATTTTTCCTTATACAGTACGGCTTTTTCTGGTGTGTCTATATCTCCATTACCAAAAACAGGAATGTGCATACGCGGATTGTTTTTTACTTCAGCAATCAAGCTCCAATCAGCTTCACCTTTATACATTTGTTTTCTGGTTCTACCATGAATAGAAATACCTTCGATTCCTACATCTTGTAAACGTTCTGCAACCTCTACAATGAATTTAGTGTCTTCATCCCAGCCTAATCTAGTTTTTACGGTAACAGGCAAAGAAGTGCTTTTAACAATTTCTGCTGTCATCTTTACCATTTTAGGAATATCTTGTAATATACCTGCTCCAGATCCTTTGCAAGCTACTTTTTTTACTGGGCAACCGTAATTGATGTCTATAATGTCTGGATTGGTTTTAGCAGTGATTTCTGTCGCTAATTTCATGCTTTCGATATCATTTCCAAATATCTGAATTCCAACAGGCCGCTCATATTCGAAAATATCGAGTTTTTCAACGCTTTTGACTGCATCACGGATCAAGCCTTCGGAAGAAATAAACTCCGTGTACATTAAGTCAGCACCATTTTCCTTACACAAAGCACGAAATGGCGGGTCACTTACGTCCTCCATTGGAGCAAGTAACAAAGGAAAGTCTCCTAATTCTATATCACGGATTTTTACCATAGTGCTGCAAAATTACATCTAAGTTTAACAACAGCAAAATAGAATGTAAACAAAGCATCGAATTTTTCAATTACATTACATTCACCGTTTTTGAATAAAGCCATAGAATTGTTTATTTTTGATGATATATATAAAGTTTATGAAACGAATTACGATATTTCTTACCTTGTTTAGTTTAATTGCTTTCTCTTGTGAAAAGATTGAAAAATTAGAAGATGATATTGTACACAAAGGATTCAATCCATATATCATTCTGCAACCAGCAGATAGTGTGGGGCTAATATCTAACAATAGCTGTGAAAAACCATTTCCTTTTCCTTCAGACTCTTTAGTCTCAGAAGAGTTTGATTTCAACCATGATGGTGTACAGGATTTTAGAATAACTTTTGAAACTAATTACAGCCAGTTAAACCCATCAGATTCATGCTTGAATTATGGGTCAAGAATAAGTATGAAAAGTTTGGGAATGGGAAATGAAATTTACGTAAAAGATAAAAACACTAAAGAGATAATGATTTATGAAGAAGGAGAAGATATAATCAATACCTCCGTTAAATCATCAAATTTTGCCATTCTATACTTAGATACAGTTTCTACAAATGCTGAATTAGATTTGACGGAAGGAAATAAATTTATTGGGTTCAAATTGATGAATGGTAATTATGGATGGTTGAGGTTCTTCTATGAGAAGGAAGTATTCATGTTATCGGTTATGGATTATGCTTACAATAATAACGTTAATTTGAAAATTAAAGCTGGACAAAAAGAATAAGCGTTTTGGCTTTAGTGAGATGGTTTTAAATTTACGTCTTTTTTTCAAAGAATAACTATGTGTGGAATTACTGGAATTGTAAATAGAAGGGCGAATGTTAAGCATGACCATCTTGCTCAAATGACCGACTCTATTGCTCATCGCGGGCCTGACGCAAAAGGTCTCTTCGTTAATCAAAATAAAACATGTGGTTTAGGACATAGGCGCTTAAGTATTCTTGACCTAAGTGAGGCAGCTAACCAACCTATGCACTCTTCTTGTGAAAACTATTCTTTGGTCTATAATGGAGAGCTGTATAATTACAAAGCCCTTCGTGCGCAATTAGAACAAGAAGGTCATGATTTTAAAACAACATCGGATACTGAAGTTGTTCTGTACGCTTTCATAACCTGGGGACCAAAGTGTGTAGAAAAGTTCAATGGAATGTTTGCTTTTGCCCTTTGGAATGAAAACACAGAACAATTGTTTTTATTTCGTGATCGATTAGGTATCAAACCATTGTTTTATGCCTGGGATGATGAAACCTTCTACTTCTCATCAGAATTAAAAGCTATTGCTCCTTATATTGACCGAACAAAATGGGACGAAAAAGCAATTCAACATTACTTTAGACTAGGATATATTCCTTCTCCACATACGATTTATGCAGCTGTTAGAAAGTTAGAAGAAGGGAGTTATTTGCAATTGGACAAAGCTGAATTAACCATTCATAAGTATTGGATTCTTGAAGAAAAAGTAAGTAAAAGCACGCTTACCAATGAAAGTGAGGCCAAAAAACTATATCACAAACTCTTGAAAGAAAGTGTAAAAAGTAGACTTCAAAGTGATGTTCCTTTTGGAGTGTTTTTAAGTGGCGGAATTGATTCTTCGGCAATCGCAGCTGTGGCTCAATCACTTTCTGATCAACCTATTTCTACCTTTTCCATCGGATTTGAAGAAGCTTCATTTAATGAAAGTAGATATGCAAAAGAGGTTGCAGAACATTTGGGTACAAACCACCATGAATTTACGCTAACACATCGAGAAGTTCAAGACTTAATTGCTGAAATTCCAAGTTGGTACGATGAACCTTTTGCTGATGCTTCGGCTTTACCAACCTATTTGGTTTCCAAAATGGCCAGTGAGAAAGTTAAAATGGTATTGACAGGAGATGGGGGAGATGAACAGTTTATGGGGTATGGAATGTACACTTGGGCAGATCGCTTAACCACCTTAAAAACGATGCGTTGGTTTTTAAAGAAAGGATTAGCGGCTTCTTCAAATATAAATAAACAACGCGCAAGTCATTATTTTGATTTCAACAAAGATGAACATTTGCCTTCTCATATATTTTCTGTTGATCAAGGCCTGTACAACTCCAAGCAATTGAAACATTATTTCCGTTTTCAAGAAGAATATTCGCCTTTACAGTTGGGTAAAACCAAACGTCCTTTGTTGGTGAGTGAACAGCAGTCTTTTTATGATTTAAAATATTATTTACCAGGTGACTTATTAACTAAAGTTGACAGGGCAACTATGCAAAACGGTTTAGAAGCTAGAGTTCCATTGTTGGACCACCGCTTGGTAGAATTTTCACTGAACTTGGATGAAAAACTCAAACGAAAGGGAGGTGACAGCAAATATTTATTGAAAAAAGTACTTTATGAATATATTCCAGCAGCGTTTTTTAATCGGCCAAAATGGGGCTTTGGAATTCCATTAAATTTATGGTTAAGCAATGAATTGAAACCACTGTTGGATCAATATGTGAATGAAGAAGCATTATCAAAATATTCCTTTTATAAAGTGAATGAAATAATGGAGTTGAAAAAACAATACCTAGAAGGAAAGACCTATTTGTTTAATCAACTTTGGTTGGTGATTATGTTTAATATGTGGGTTGAAAACAGAGTGGAGAATGGGTGAGGATAGCGGAGAAAGTCAATTGATAATGAAGAATTGGTGATTTTTACTTTTGAAATTCAGTTGCCCCTTCAGGGCGCTGGCAAATGTTGTTAATTCAGCCCGTTAGAAAGTAGAAATTAATTTTCTAGGCTAACTAAGCACCAACTTTAAATTTTGTTTTAATACCAGCATTCCTTCATCAATTATCGGTTCCTTAATCTCGCCCTGAAGGGGCAACTATATTCTGAAAAACACATAAGCTCAATAGCTATCACAATCAAAACTCAGTCTCAACTATCACTCGTTAACCATTAATAATTAACAATTAAAACATTATCTAAGATAAACCCTTGATACCCTTTTATTTATGCTCGTCATTACTTCGTAAGGAATTGTGTTTAAACGTTTTGAAAACGTCTCAATATTGATGTTTTCCCCGATAATTTCAACCTCATCACCTGGTCGACAAGCGGTATGACTTACATCAACCATCGTCATGTCCATACAAACATTTCCGACAACAGGACAGCTAACGCCATTGATAAAAACAGCACCAACACCATTGCTTAGACTTCGTCTAAATCCATCAGCATATCCAATGCGCAAGGTGGCAATTTTCATTTCTTGCTTTGCAGTAAAAGTTCTACTGTAACCAACAGTTTCACCTGCTTGAATAGTTTTGATTTGCGAAATCGTAGTTTTCCAGCGAATGGTTGGTAAAAGCTCATCTTTTTTAGCGGTGGAAGTATATCCAAACACGCCAATCCCCAATCTCACCATGTCAAATGCAGCAATTTTCCCAAATTTACTTGTTCCTTCACTGTTTAAGATGTGAAATAGAATGGGGTAATTCAGTTCTTCTTCAATTTGCTTTTTCATCGCCTTGAAACGTTGAATTTGCATCAAGCTATAACTGTCGTCAGTGTTATCAGCATCAGCTAAATGGGAATAGACCGATTTTACTTTTACTTCAGGTAAGGTCTTTAACTTCTCTAGTAGCTCAGGCAATTCATCTGGGTAAAAACCCAATCTATTCATTCCTGTTTCTACGGTGATGTGTATCGGAAAGTCAGTGATTTTATCTTGTCTTAATCTCTTGCAAAAAGCCTCTAATTGCGCTACAGAAAAGAGTGAAGGCTCTAATTGAAAACGGATAATGTCTTCAAAAGCATCAATTTCCGTATTCATAATAAGGATAGGAAGAGTAATTCCATTTTCTCGTAATGTTGTTCCTTCATCTGTGTATGCAACACCTAGATAATCTATTCCTAATTGTTGTAGAAAGTGCGGGATATTCACATCACCAGTACCATAAGAAGAAGCTTTTACCATCACCAAGGTCTTTGTTTCTTTTGGAAGCTTTTTCTGAAAGGTTAGAATATTGTGCTCAATGGATTTTAGATCGAACTCTACCCACGTTTCATGTTTTCTATTTTTAAACAGTAAAACCGTTTCCTTCAATCGCGAGCGGTAAGATCCTTTGAAAAGAATACTTGAATTTTTTACCTCAAGCAATTCTTTTGGAACTTTGTTGTCCTTTATTAGAAAAAGTTGAGTAGGAGCATAGCTATTTACGACATTAAGGATGGCTTGTTTTCTTTTTTCCTCGACAAAGGAAAGGTCCAATACAACAATTTTGTCTTTGCGTTCATCTGAAGAAAATTGATAAGAAAGTGCTTGTTCTAAAGCGTCTATATCAATATTGTAAGAATCATTAATGATGAGGTTGTTGTCTTGTCCTTCAAAGACTTCCATTCGATTAGAAAGTACAGGAAGATGGTGTACCTTTTTTAATAGTTTCCCTTGATCAACGCCCAAGAAATTTGCAACATGCAATGCGATGATTCTATTGTTTGGGTAAGAAAGTTGTGAAAAATCTATCGTTTTCCAATCCTCAATATCTATCAGCTCTGCATTGACTTTATTTCTACGTAGTTCGCTTTTATGTTCACTTAAAGCAAAAGTGATGTTGGTGTATTTGAATAATTTTAAATGTTCTGCTGCATGTACTTTTTGTGATTCAAAGTTATCAGCATAAAAATGTCCAATACCTGTATAAATACCCAAAGTCGGAGAAACCATATCTTCGATATACTCCATTTCGTTGGGGTGGGAAATATCCGCTTCGATAATTGCAAAATCGTGTTGGTCGGTCATTTCCAATAATGACATGGCTACTCCAATTTGAGAATTAAAACTTTTCGGACTGCGAATGATATTGAATTCATCAGCCAATAAAAAGTAAAGCCATTCCTTGATGGTCGTTTTACCTAAACTTCCTGTAATGGCCAATACCGGATAGGAAAATTGATTTCTGTGATGTTTAGCAACCTGTTGAAGTGCCCTTAAAGTATCGTCTACTTTTATAATTGTTGCATCGTTAGGTAATTCAACTTCTTGACTTACCACAAAACTTCGAATTCCTTTATCGTAGGCTTTTTGTAAAAAATCGTGACCATTTCTTCGACCATTTAAGGCAAAGAAAACACCATTTCGACTTGTGTTAATCAGTCTAGTATCGTAATATATAATGTCGATTGGATGTTCAGGCTGTGATGAAGCATCACCTGAAACTATTGCGACTAATTCTTTATGTGTAAGATTTAACTTCAATGTTTGATTTTATTATAACACCCTCTGCACAAAGGTTCATATTCTTGGACTGCGCCAACCAGAACTTGTTCTTTCTCTTTTGTTTTACGGTGCGAAAACTGTGCTAAGTTACCACAAGACATACAAATTGCATGAACTTTTGTAACATATTCAGCGGAAGCCATTAAAAAAGGCATAGGTCCAAACGGTTTAGCTTGAAAATCCATGTCGAGTCCTGCACAAATAACGCGTACTCCGTTTGAAGCAAGATGATTAGCAACCCTAACAATATCTTCATCAAAGAACTGAGCCTCATCAATGGCTACAATTCTTTCAGAAGACCAATGGTTTAAGATTTCTTTTGCTGTATCCACCTGAATGGCCTCGAAAGTAGCACCGTTATGGCTTACCACACATTCTTCACTATAGCGTTTGTCTATTCTTGGTTTAAACAACAACAAGTCCTGACCAGCAAAATTAATACGTCTCAATCTACGAATTAACTCTTCAGTTTTGCCCGAAAACATTGATCCGCAAATTACTTCTATCCAACCACGGTACTTCCCATCTTCTGGGAATTGCTCTAAAAACATACGCTACTTTTGATTTGCTACAAAAATACAAAGTTGTGGAAGTTTTTGGTCTTTTTTTGTAGGGAAGAAATTAAAAGTTATACACGTGGAGGAAAACAGTGGTAGGTTAAAAAAAACGGGACATCATTTGAGATTGTCCCGCTTGAATACGCTGTGCAATGTTATTTACAGTTTTTTTTCGAATTCTTTTTCCATTGCTGCTTTGAAATCTGCTTTTAGCTCATCAGTAGAGTATTTCTCTTCTAATGATCTTTTCCTTAAAGACTTTAATATTTATTAAAATTGAGCTCAATAATTAATTTCTCTATTCTTTCACTATTTTAAAAGTAGAAATTCCATCTGTTGAAAACACTTTCATAATGTAAAGCCCTTTATTAAATTGCGAAATGTTAATTTCTGTTGATTGATTATCAAAAGAAAATAGTTTTTTGCCATTCAGGTCATAAATTTCTGCTGATTTGTAATTACCATTTATATGTAATTTACCTTTAGAAGGGTTAGGATAAATTGATAGAAGCTTTTGTTTGTTTTTGGTCATGGAAGCAGACGGATTTTCTAATTTGAGTATATAAAGGTCATATCCACCAGACGACGTTAATATTTCACCTCCATTGACTTGGTCGAAATTTCCGCTATTTTGAAAAACACCTGCAGTATATAAGTTCCCTGAGTTATCGCAAAAAATGGAAGTTCCAGTTATTATTTCTTCTCCTCCAAAACTTTTTGCCCAAACAAAATCTCCAGAAGCTGTTAATTTAAACATGAAAGCATCATAGCTGTTTGTCTCCGATGTTAGGTTGTAAACGTCAGGTCCAGGGTTAAAATCTATTGTTTGAGCGAATCGACCTGTACCATAAATATTTCCATTTGGGTCCAGTGTGATGTCATATCCGGATCCATAACCATTACTGCTGCTTCCAAATTGCTTAACCCACACAAATTCGCCATTTGAATTTAATTTTAAAACAAATATATCATTCATAGCTGTTAGGTTATGCTCTCCAGGTCCTGGATCAAAATCAACAGTGTTTTGAAACTGACCTATTGTGTAGTTATTTCCATCGTTATCGGTAATGATAGAATACCCAATATCAAGACCAACTCCTGTATCTCCTAACTCTTTTGTCCATAAAAAGTTTCCATTAGCGTCTACTTTTGAAATAAATATTTGGTAATTACCAGAACTCCATGTTCCTCCTGTAAAATATATATTTTCATATGAATCAACAACAATACTTTCTCCCGTATCATAACCAGCGTTTCCAAGTTGTTGAGCCCATTCAAAATTGCCGTTAGCATCATATTTTGTAATAAAAGCATCAGTGTTTCCTGCAGAAGTCATGTTATAAGTTCCACTTCCTGGGTCAAAATCTACAGTACCTCTAAATTCCCCTGTAGTATAGATATTTCCATTACCATCAATTGTTAATGACTTAATTCCATCTGCTTGAGAACCACCGAAACTTTTAGCCCAAACAAATTCACCATTTGAATTTAATTTTAAAACAAACGCATCCCTATCACCATTAGAGGTTAAATTATATGTACTTGAATCAGGATTAAAATCCGAAGTACCAACAAAACTTCCTGAAATATAAATGTTTCCATTTACGTCTGTTGCCACATCAGATCCACCATCATTCGCCACTCCACCTAGGCTCTTTGCCCACAAAAAACTTCCATTTTCATCCAGTTTTGAAACAAAAACATCTGGAGAGATATATGGGGGGGTAGTGTATCCACTTGATGAGAGTTCAAATGTTCCAAGTCCAGGATCAAAATCTACTGTACCCATAAAGGAGCCTGTATAAATAATATCTCCAGAATTATCAACATGAATGTCTCCTTGGAATTCGTCATAATTGCCTCCTATCCTCTTTACCCAATCAATAGATGATGTTTGAGCTACTAAAATGACAGAAGGTACGTAAAAAATTAAAAGTGTAAATAATTTCTTCATAATATTTAGATTTAATTTAACATTTAAATCTTTACAAAAATCATGCCTATTAGTCAGACCCACAAGGGTTTAACCTGGTCAGGGTGTTCTAATATGGAACAAGTTTTGCCTAATATATTATGAAAAATAAAAAACGTTTATTTGAATTATTTATCATTTTGAAAGGTCTATTTTCATGGATGACTGTAACAATCTATATTGATTTATTTCATCCTCTCCTCCCTAAATTTAGATGGAGATTTTTTCACTACTTTTTTAAAAGCCTTACTAAAATATCCAGGATCTTCGTAACCAACTTTCCATGCGACTTCGGCAACGCTATATCCTTCTAGTATAAGTTCCTTAGCCTTTTCTATTCGAACAGTTTTAATGAGAGCAGCTGGTGTTTGATTAATTAAAGCCTTGATTTTTCTTGTTAATTGACTATTGGATAGGCACATTTCATCCGCCAAGTCGTTGACCCCATATAACACCTTATCTATGTTAGTACTAATTGTTGTTTCAATTTTTTCAATAAACTCTTTATCTAATTTACTGAGAGATTTAAACGATTTTTCTTTAGAAATTTTGGTAGCGTGTGAAAAAGCCCTTTTTAAAGCTGATTTTAGCTTTAATATGTTTTTAACTCTAAGCCTAAGCTCCTTAATTGAAAAAGGCTTTGTGAGATAATCATCAGCTCCTATTTCTAGACCTTCGATTTTATCATCAAACGAACTTTTGGCAGTGAGTAATATTATCGGAATATGTGAAGTTAACATATTCTCTTTTAGTTTTCTAACCAAGGAAACACCATCTAATTCAGGCATCATAATATCACTAATGATGAGGTCTGGAAGATACTCTTGCGCTAGTTTTATTCCAGTTTTGCCATTGTCTGCTTCTAAATAACGATACTGATTTCCAAGATTTTGGGTGATGAACTTTCGTATTTTAAGATGATCTTCAATAACTAAAACAATTGGTTTTTCCTGGCTTAATTCGACTCTTTCTGAATTTCCTGTTGATTCAAATGGCTGTTCAATATGTGTTGGTGCGTTTATTATATCATCCGTTTTGATTTCATTGGACAATAGTCTTTGTGCTTCCTTATTAGATTTAAGTCGAACAATAAAAGTTGCACCTTTTCCCTCTTGCGTTTCTATTTTTACCATACCACCATGCAATAAGGCCATTTCTTTTACCATTGCTAGACCTATTCCCGATCCTTCATACGCCTTTTGACGGGTCTGGTTAGCTTGATAGAAGCGATCAAAAATAAACTCAGTATGTTCTTTTGCAACGCCAACCCCTGTATCAATAACTTTTATTTCAATAAATTCAGTGCCCTCATTGTGCAATTCTACATTTACTTGACCATTTTTTGGGGTAAACTTTAATGCGTTAGATAATAGATTCGATAAAATTGATTTTATAGCCTCTTCAGAATAAATAAAATTTTCCTCCTTGAAGTTGGAGTCTGTCAGGTTTTTAAAATTGAGATCAATATTCTTTTGATGGAAATAAGAATAAAAGAGATTTAGCGTTGTATTTATAAAATCAATTAAATCACCGTTTTGGGTATATTCTAATCGATATTGTTTGTTTTCGATTTTTGATAGTTTCATGAGCTGGTTGATAAGCGCTAATAAATTATTACTTGAATTTTGAATCTCCTTGAAATGTTCTTCTAGACCTTCATTTTTATGCCTTTCACTTAATATTTCAATATTACCTTTAATTAAACTTAATGGAGTTCTGAATTCATGCGTTATATTGGTGAGGAATCTGGATTTGAATTCTTCCATTTTTTCAAGTTCATCAACCCTTTGTTTTTGAAGTTTTACATTCTTCTTTTCAAGTTTTATGTTTTTTCTATTCAAAAAGTAAAGTCGGATAAACACAAGAAATAAAATTACAGCCACAGCAAGGCCGATAAATAAATAATTCCGTCTTGATTTTTCCTGCTCTAATTTTGCTTTAGCTATTGCTTCTCTCTTTTCTTGTTCATATTGGTTTATTGTTTTGCTTGTTAAGTAGATGTTCTTATCAACTGCTTTAGAAAAATGAGCGTACTTTTTATAATGTTGAAGAGCTATATCATTATTGCCGTAAACCTCTTCTACATGAGATAGGTTTTTGTAAATAAACGGTAATTGTTCTGTTATTTTTGAATTTAAACAAAAATTTAGAGCCTTCATCAATATGTTTTTACCATTGTGGTGCTGGCCTTGATGGATGAAGCAAGCTGCAACAAGAATTTCAGCTTCCATTGCGGCATAACTTAAGTTTAATTTTTCAGCATAACCTTGACTCTCTTTGGCAAAATCAATCGCTTTATCAAATTGTTCAATCTCAAAATATAGTTTTGCAAGTTCTAGGGTAATATCTGATTTTTCTTTTGAATTATCAATAGTTTTGACAGCGTCAAAAGCGTTTAAGAGCAATTGTTCTGCTTTCTTATAGTTTCCTTGAGCAAGATAAATCTCTCCGTCCTTTCTTGTGGTAATTACATCAATAAGTCGATTCTTTTCATGTTTATAGAGTTCCTTATTGCGCTGATTATATTGAAAAGCTAAGTCAAAACTTCCAATGTCTTTATAAATATCAGAAATCTTACTATTGGTGAGTTTTTCTCCAGATTTGTTCTTATCTATTTGATAATGTTTAGCCGCAATTATATAATGTTGAACAGCATTGAGTCTATCGCCAATCTCTAAGTAACATAAACCAATATTTCCGGCGGCTAATGCTATTCGATGATTTACATTAATGGTCTTAAAGATGTTGAGTGCTAACTTGAAATGATAAATAGCTTTTTCATAATCTCTTTTCCAATAATAAGTGTAGCCCATTAAATCGTAGAAAAAACCTATTCTTATAGAATCTTGGTATTTCTTACTAATTGCCAGACCTTTTTGATAATAATGTAAGGCTTCAACAGTATCTTTGAGTTGAATACTATTCTGACCCATGAAACGATAAATAAACCCCAACTCTTCTTCTTGATGGTTATTTTGTAAACTTATCTCAGCTAAAAGCAATGTTTTTTGAGACTTTTCAAATAGACCTTGATCAAAATATATAGAACCAAGAGATGAAAGTGCTGAAGATTCTGCTTTTTTGAAATTATGATTTTTCGCAAAATGCATAGCTGACTCAGCTATCGCTATTGCTGTGTCAAATTGTTTTAGGGTAGAATACAGTCGGGCAAGTTCAGCCAGTTGAAAAGCATAGTCAGCATTTTTTTTATCAGGGTTGATCTCTTTTTCAAGTTCTTTAATCTTATTCACTTGAATAGGTTCAAACACGTTCTCCTCTTGAGCAAAGAGTTCGAAAACAAAGAAGGCGAGTGAAATTATGAGCAGGATGGCTTTTGTCAAAATCTACATTTTTTGATTTACAAAAGTAATTATAGTAATTTATATTTTTTGATATGAAACATGAAAATAGTAGCGATAGAGGTATGGTATATAACCGTTTGATAGAGAGATAGATGTCTTTAGAAGTGTTGGTTTTATGAAAGAGTAATGCGTTAAAATCACCAATTAATGACGAAAAATCACCCCATTGAGAACTGTAATTAGAGGTAGTTTTGCGGCACTGTTTAATTTAAAAATTGATGAAATGAAAAAGGTATTTTTAGTAATGGCATTGGGAAGCTTCACGTTGTTTACTACCTCCTGTCTAAAGAAAGAACAAGGATGTTACACCCAAAATGGTGGTTTATTATACACTGAAGAACAGCACAAAGCTGAGGCAGCAGAAAATGGGAACCAGTATGGTTTTGTTGAACAATGTGAAGCATTGGGTGGAAAAGTTCAAGAAATTGATTAATAATTATTAACCTACCACTATCGTCCGTCTTAAGTTAATACTTGAGACGGATTTTTTGTTTTAAACGTAAATGAGTTTATTATCTATTTACATTATCCCTTTACTTAAATCTAAGTAGCTACCTCAATACTAGAAAGTATTGTGTTGTTTACAGATTTCGAATTAGGCGTCATACATTGGTATATCGATGTAAAACCCACTCTATATATCTCTTATTTATCTAGTTTTGAGGTAACCACTCATTATATTATATAAAAGCCTTTTGAGTCACTTTATTGCTTTATCCAATCATCTCGATTGTCAAACCATTTGTGTCTTTTGTCACTTTAGCCAATCCATTTTTGGTTAGACCTTTCACGCCTTTATCCCATTTTTTGTTGCTTAATCCAGCTTTTTCTTTCAAAACATTAAGATCCATGGTTTGCTCTTTGGCTAACAAATCAAAAATGAGTTGCTCATCTTCTTTTAATTCAGGTCCTTTCTTCGCTCCGAACTTCTCTGGTTTCATTTGCGGGAAGAATAAAACTTCTTGAATTGCTGGATTATCAGTTAAATACATAATTAAACGGTCCATCCCAATTCCTAATCCTGCTGCAGGTGGCATTCCATACTCTAAAGCACGTAGGAAGTCTTGATCAATCATTTCTGTTGCTTCATCATCTCCTTTTTCGGCTAAGCGAACTTGTTCTTCAAAACGCTCTCTTTGGTCGATAGGATCGTTCAACTCTGAATAAGAATTGGCGATTTCTTTTCCACATACCATCAATTCAAAACGCTCTGTAAGCTCAGGGTTGTCTCGGTGAGATTTACACAAAGGAGACATTTCTTTAGGATAATCTGTAATAAAGGTGGGTTGAATGTAGTTTCCTTCACATTTCTCACCGAAGATTTCATCAATTAATTTCCCTTTCCCCATTGTTTCATCAACGTCAATTCCAAGATCTTTACATGCTGCCCTTAGTTCATCTTCAGATTTTCCGTTAATGTCAAATCCTGTAAACTCAAGAATAGAGTCACGCATGGTAACTCTTGCATAAGGTGCTTTGAAATCAATTTCTTGACCATTAAAAGTTGTTTTGGAGCTTCCATTAACGGCAACAGCACAATGTTCTAAGAGGTTCTCTGTAAATTCCATCATCCAGTTGTAGTCTTTATACGCTACATAAATTTCCATTGCAGTAAATTCTGGATTGTGAGTTCTGTCCATCCCCTCGTTCCTGAAGTTCTTTGAGAATTCATAGACACCATCAAATCCACCTACGATTAATCTTTTTAAGTACAATTCATTGGCAATTCTCATGTATAAAGGAATGTCCAAAGCATTGTGGTGTGTAACGAATGGACGTGCAGCAGCACCGCCAGGGATAGGTTGTAAAATTGGCGTTTCAACTTCCATATACCCAGCGTCGTTAAAGAAATTACGCATTGCTGTATAGAGTTTACTTCTTTTTACAAAAATGTCTTTCACGTGTGGGTTTACCACTAAATCAACATAGCGTTGACGGTATCTTAATTCTGGGTCTGTAAACGCATCGTGTACTTTCCCATCTGCATCTGTTTTTGGAAGGGGTAGCGGTCTCAAAGATTTTGAAAGCATGGTAAACTCTTCTACTTTAATAGAAATTTCTCCTACCTGTGTTTTAAATACCTTTCCTTTGATTCCAATAAAATCACCTAAATCAAGTAGTTTTTTAAATACATCATTGTAAAGTGATTTGTCTTCTCCTGGACAAATTTCATCACGGTTAAAGTACACCTGGATTCGCCCTGTATCATCTTGTAAATCTCCAAAGGAAGCTTTACCTTGGATTTTACGTCGCATTAAACGACCTGCTATAACAACTTGTTTGTCTTCTTCGTACTTCTCCTTGATCTGTTTGGCTTTATCCGTCACAGGGTATAATGCCGCAGGATATGGATCTATTCCGTATTCACGTAATTTTGTCAACGTTTCTCTACGTTGTAATTCTTGGTCAGACAATTCTAAATTGCTCATAGCTTTTAATTAACCGATTTAAAATTTATTTTAATGTGTAAAGATAGTTATTATACTAATTTATCTTCATAATCTAGTATTATTTAATACTAAATATTGCTTTTTAAAAAGTGGGTAAAACATTCCTTTCTTGCTTCAACTCTATCACATAGCACTGATTAAAAAAATAGTGCATAAAAAAAGCGGACAATCACTTGTCCGCTTTAATCACAAGTGTGTATTTTTTATTGAATTACTAATCTCTTAGTTTGCTTCATTCCACCTACGTTAACGTTGATAAAATAAACACCAGCATCAATAGTGTCAATGTCTAGCATTACTAAGTTTTGACCATTGTTAGCTTGTACTGTATGTGATTGGATGTTTTGTCCCATCATATTGACTAATGATACGTTTACATTTTGGTCTTTTTCCAAAGTGAAAGACACATTTGCAATGTTGTCTGCAGGGTTTGGATAAACATTAAATGCTTTCAGTAATTCGTGGTCCTCAAGATTTAAAGAAGGTTCGTTTGAAGAACTACCTGAGTAAATATTAATGTCGTCGATATAGAAATTATTACCTCCATCAGACTCGAATTCGAATTTCACTCTAAAGTCATCAACCCAATAAGACGAAGTTACGTTCGCCATGTGAACCGTTACCCAGTCCGCAGGAGAGCTAGGTGCCCAATCACCAGAAGCCACAATGTTTCCAAGGTTACTCCCTTTTAGTGTTTTACGCTGAACCCATGACTCACCACAAGAATTGGTGATAAATACCCTTAACCATTCTTCGTTTGATGCAGATCTTTTTCTATATGCATAACGGAAACTTAAGGTTACTTGACTAGAAATTGATGATAAATCAATAGGTTGAGATATAATGGCGTCTTTATTACCTGCTGCTTGACCAAAGTTTCCTAGTTTTGCAGAGTGGTTTCCTGTATGTCCAACTGATGTTGTGATATCAAATGCCGCATTATTTCCTTGATTCTCAACCAACCAAAAAGAATAATCGATATTGTTAGTTCCTTCAAAGCTTTCTGTAAAAGGCAATGATGCAGCATCGTTTAAAACAGTAATAAACGCTGTTTTTGTTTTTGATTCAGTTGAAGAACCGTCAGAAACAGTTAGTTGAACTTCATATGTTCCAGGAGTATTGTAGGTAATCGCTGGGTTTTCTGAAGTAGAAGTTGCTGGACTTCCGCCAGGGAAACTCCATTGTCTTGAAGTAACTGCATTATATGACAGGTCATCAAAAGTTACCGTCTGTCCTTGACAAACTACTTTATAGTCAGCATCAAAATCTGCTGTACAAAGTACTTCTGGAAGACTCACACCTGTTGCTGCAAGGTTTGCCGCTGTGTGGATGTTGTTTCTTCCTCCTGTAGAACTATTTAGAGCTGCATGCATACGTGCTTTTTGTCCTTCTGTAAACATTTTAGAGCAGTAAGAATACTCCATAAAGTTTTCAACGTTGTCTAGGTTTCCATCACATGTTGTTCCACTTAGGTTACAAGTTGTCCAACCTTTAGTGAGTGGTGTATCAGCAACTCCGTCATCAATATTACAGTTTGATTCAATACCTGGATCATTAGAATCTCCCCATAAATGAGGAAGGTTTAACCAGTGCCCAACTTCGTGAGTTAATGTGTGTGCACCGTTTGAACCTGAAGTACCAATACTTCCCACATAATTATGAAGGACATGGATTCCATTACTCATGCTTCCACCCAACCAGTTGTTTGGGTACATTGTATAACCTGCGGCTCCACCTATATCTTGGGCGACAAAGATGTTAATGTATTTGTTTCCTGGCCAGTTTCCATGTTCTGCTTGAACCGCAGAAACTCTATCTGAACCATCTCCACCGCTGGTAGCACTTGAAAAAGTTCTTGTAATTCCATTGGTGCAGTTCCCAGAACCATCTTTTTTAGCTAGTTTGAATTCAACTTGAATATCTGCAACACGACTTTGAAATTCTGGAACGACTTGAAATGCGCTTGCGTTTAATTTCTGGTAATCGTCATTCATGTGCTGTAGTGCATTTAACACCTGCTCATCAGAAATGTTTTCAGGCCCACCTTGGTGAATAATGTGAAAAACGACTGGGATAGTATAGAGAATGACATCCGATTTTTCAACTGTGTTTGAAGTTGAAATTGGATTGTTGGCGATGTATTCTTGTATAAACAGTTCATTCGCTTCTTTTTCTGCTAGGTATTGAGCTCTTTCTTCTGGAGATAAAGCGTCCACGAATTCTTTTGTTTTTTCATCCGTGTGGCAAGGATATGGCTCTTGAGCATAAGTCGCAGAGAATGCTCCAAAGGCAATTGCAACGGATAATAATATTTTTTTCATAATTGCGTTTTAATAATAAATTTTTAGCGTCTGTAATATACAGCGTTTTGGAAGATTTTACCTTTATCATTCTTTAAACGGTTCTATTTGTTGATTAAGTGACCGATTCAAAAGAAAATAAACGTTAAAACATAAATTTAAATCTTTTTTTCTAAACGAACTGTGCATTAATTTATATATAGAACACAAAAAACCGTCTATTGTTTGAATCCTAAATCTCATTCCATAAACTGTCAAGCTTTTTATTGCCTAAAGCCTTTCTTTATTTGAATTCTAATAATTAAAAAAGGCTGCTCCAAATGGAACAGCCTTCATTTTCACCTTTATTGGTATCAGAAAAAGTTAAAACTTTGCTCCCGACAGGTCTCGGGAGTTGTGCATCTCGCTTTAGCTTCTAAAAATCTAATGGTCAACTACTTTTATAACCACAGAATTTTATTCCCATGTGAACCTATGGTACTTTTAGTCCATAGTGGTTCAGTTTCAATTAGTGATTTTCTCCTGTCATTTTCTTTGGATCAACCCATTCATCATATTCTTCAGATGTTAGGTAACCTAGTTCTAAGGCAGATGCTTTTAAAGTAATTCCTTTTTCATGTGCGTTTCCTGCAATCTCAGCTGCTTTGTAGTAACCGATTTTTGTATTTAATGCTGTCACCAACATTAACGAGTTATTGACCAATTCATCAATACGGGCTTGATTTGGCTCAATACCAACAGCACAGTTGTCTGCAAATGAAACACATGCTTCTCCAATCAATCGTGCTGATTGTAATAAGTTTGCAGCCATCATAGGCTTGTAAACGTTCAATTCGTAGTGACCTTGCATACCACCAACAGTAACCGCAACATCATTCCCCATAACTTGCGCTGCAACCATAGTGATTGCCTCCGCTTGGGTTGGATTTACTTTTCCTGGCATAATTGAAGACCCAGGTTCGTTTGCTGGGATGATAATTTCACCAATTCCTGAACGCGGTCCAGAAGCCATCATTCGGATATCATTTGCAATTTTGTTGATTGAAACAGCCAATTGTTTTAATGCGCCATGCGTCTCTACCAAAGCATCGTGTGCAGCTAAAGCTTCAAATTTATTTTCAGCAGTAACAAATGGTAATCCAGTAAATTCAGCAATTTTTTTTGCTACCAATTCAGCATATCCTTTCGGAGTGTTGATTCCTGTTCCAACTGCAGTCCCTCCTAATGCAATTTCTGCTAAGTGCGGCATAGTGTTGTCAAGCGCTTTTAGCCCGTGGTCTAATTGTGCCACATAGCCAGAAAATTCTTGGCCTAATGTCAATGGTGTTGCATCCATCAAGTGCGTTCGACCAATTTTCACAATGTCTTTAAAGTCTTTTGCTTTTTGGTCTAAAACATCACGTAAGTGTTTCACCCCAGGAACAGTTGTTTCTACAATACGCTTGTAAATCGCAATGTGCATTCCTGTAGGGAAAGTATCATTTGAAGATTGTGATTTGTTTACATCATCATTAGGTTGGAGTGTTTTTTCTCCTTCTCCTAATTTGTTTCCGGCTAAAACATGAGCGCGATTCGCAATCACTTCATTTGTATTCATGTTTGATTGTGTTCCAGAACCTGTTTGCCAAATTACTAATGGGAATTGGTCATCGTGTTTTCCAGCAATGATTTCATCACATACTTGAGCAATTAAATCTCTTTTTTCTTCAGTTAGAACACCCAGTTCACAATTGGTATAAGCAGCAGCTTTCTTCAAATATGCAAATCCATGGATAATTTCCAATGGCATTGAAGCTTCAGGACCAATCTTAAAATTGTTTCTAGAACGCTCAGTTTGAGCACCCCAATACTTGTCGGCAGGTACCTTAACCTCACCCATTGTGTCTTTTTCCACTCTATATTCCATAATATATCGTTTTTTATTAAATTATTTTTTACTTTTACCGCATAATATAGATTACAAAATTAATATATCATGAGTATTTTCGGTATTGTTATGTTTATTTTAATTGGAGGTATGGCTTTTTGGCTATTATTATTCCTTATGGCATTCGCTGTTCCTTATTGGATTACTCTAGGTGCTATTGAACAAATGCGTCCTAAGAAAGTTTTTGACGACGAGGAAGAAAAAGCTTAATAGGCTTTTCGTTAAGATAATATTTCTGGGAATTCTTAAAGGGTTCCCTTTTTTTGTTGAGTAGATTCTACCTTTATTCGATAAACTAAACACCTAGTACAAAAAAACTTTACCTAAGGTTATTTTGCGATCCACAAGTTTGGGTTTAATTGACTCACTGAATTTCCTTTTACATGATGTACTTCAAAGTGAGCAACAGAAATATCGCCAGTAGGGTTAGGCAATAATGAACCAATGGGTGTTTTAGTTTCTACCATACTTCCTTTGGTAACATATACATCCTGCAAATTGGAATATACCGTACGGTAATCACCATGTTTGATAATTACCACTCTTCCAGCTCCAGGAATATTTATGACACTTGTCACCTCACCTTTGAAAACCGCTAGTACGTTTGCATTTTTTGGGGTGCTGATATCAATTCCATTATTTTGAGTGTAAACATTTGGCAAAGTCGGGTGCTTGTTTTTCCCATAGTCTTGACTAATGGCTCCGCTTTCAACAGGCCATGGTAACTTTCCTTTATTAGAAGCGAAGTTTTCACCAATGAGCACGCTTTCAGCAGTAAGTGAAAATTCCTTTTCTGGTTTTTTAGGCTTTTCAACTGTCGGGGTATTAGCAGCTTTTCTTGCTTCTTCAGCTTTTCTACGTGCTTCAGCTTCACGTTTTTCTTTGGCAATTCGTGCTTTTTCTGCAGCGATTTCCTTCTGAATGGCAGCAGCAATTTCTTGTTTTAACCTTTCCTTATCCCTTTCCTGCTTCTCTAATTCTTTAAGTAATTCGTCCTCTTGTTCTTTAAAACGCTTATATATTTCTTCTTTGGCTTTTTTAGTTTTAACAATTTCTGCACGTTCAACCTTCTTTTGGTCTGCTAGCTTGAGTTGTTTTTCTTTTTCGAGGTCGAGTTCCTTTATTTCTTCTTTTAATAAAACTGTGTTTTGTTGAATTAAGCGCATTTGTTTCTGCTGAATCTCTGCTAATTTCTCAAGGTATAACTTTCTTTTTAAAGCCTCCTCAACTGTTTTTGCGCTAAAAATGAACATCAAATCACCATATTTATTACGTTTTTTGTAGGCATAGAGTAGCAATTGGGCATATTGCTTTTTGAGGCGTTCAATCTCTGCATTGAGCTCTTGTATTCGGCCTTCTTTCTGTTCGATTTTTAGTTCTGAAGAACGAATTTGATTGTCTATGTTGCGCAAGAGCTGTTCACGAAATTCGATTTGACGTTCAATAAGATTAACTTCCTCTAAGGAAAGACGTGTGTTTTTCTTCGATTTTTCTAGAAGTGTCTTCGTAGATGCAATTTGTTTTTCTAATGTGGCTTGTTCATTTTTGAGACGTTGAGACCCAGACTGTGACCACACAGGGGAGGAGACAGCAAAAAACACTATTAAAAACAAGAATACAATCTTATTCACACCTTTCATATTTATTCGGTATCGCTAAATATAATACTCTTGGTTCATTTATAATTGACTTATTGTATTTAAAGTCTACATAAATATCCTCTCTTGGGGTTTTAACATTGATGTCCCCACTTGTCGGAATACTATAATTGTCAATCATTTCTCGACCGAAATAGTTAACAGTAATTGTCGTTGTGTCTTTCGGACTATCAATAACCAATCGTCTTAAAGACTTGGTGTCATTGCTTAAATAATAACGAATCAATACATCGTCATCTGCGTCTAAACGGCGAATGTTCCTTTTGGGCTGAGATGAAACGATGTAATTGTAGGGGTCTTTGATTTGGTGATATTCTACATTTGAATCCCAGGCAATAGGCATTCCCAAAATCAATTCCTCGATGTTTTCATGCTTAAAATCAACATTGAAGGTCTTTTTTAAGTAGGTCATTCCTTCTTGAATGTAGCAGTTATTTCGTTTATCAACAATGGTTAAGGTGTCTGGAGTAACCATGGTATTGTAAATAGGAATACGTGCAAATGTGATTAGGGCGTGAAAAGCACTATCTGTTCGCATACGGATTGAAGTCTTGAAGGACACATTGTACTTGCTGTCAGAATATTTGGAACTTAACTTTGTGTAGAAATGCTCCGGACGTTCTTTAGAAAGGCTGTCTAGTCGATTAATCAACAACTCTTCCTTTACCTTTGGTAACTTGTGTGTGTTCTCTTCATCTGCGCTTTTCTTCGCGCCACAAGAAGCCAAAGAAATCATCAGAACAGCTGAAAAAATCAGTTTAGTTATATTTCGGAGCATAATATGTAACTTCTTTTATTTTTTTGGATAAAATCCTATTTCTAGATTCGTATGTTTGTGCTTTTTCCCATGCTTCTATTGCACGTTGAGAAGCCTTATTTTTAATATACAAATCACCTAGTAAATCATACAACTCTGCATTGTTCAACAATAAATCAATTCCTTTTTTTAGGGACTTTATACCCTCTTGAATTTGATTACTATTTAATGCTACAGTCGCTTTAGCCTTGTAATAGTTAGGGTTTTTGTTTTTATCTGGAATATGCTCTAATAATTCTTTTGCAACATCTTGAGCTATATTGGCTTTCGCTAGACAAAATGCATAGTTGATCTTAATGTTTGGATTATCAGCATCTTTTGTTAAAGCTTTTTCAAAAGCAACAATTCCTTTTTTGTATTCTTTTTTGTGAAAATAAACCTCTCCCTTTCGCATGCTGTAAAGCGCAGACTGAATTTCATTTCCTAATAGGTATAGTTCTCCAGCTGCCAATAATTGAATCGCTTCATCTGGTTTGTTTGTTGCTAATGCACCCTCTGCAGCAGAATAGTAAGTGAAAGGCATTGTCGGAAATAAGTCGATGGCCTCCATTCCATCTTTGTATAAAGCTTCATACTCCAAATAGTCACTTTCGAAGTTTAATAACTTTAACCAAACCTCGAAATTGTTGGGGTTGACCTTACTGGCTTTTTGGTATACTGCTAATGCTTCTTTACTTTTCTTTAGGATTTCACAGGAGTTTCCATAATTCAATAAGACAAGGTCGTTCTCCGGAAAGCTAGCATACATCATTTTTGTCGCCATGATAATCTTGGGGTGATTTAGCGCAAGGTGTTTACTCATTTGGTCGAGAATAGATAGTTGTTGATGTACGTTGACATCTTTAAACGAGAAAACTTTAGGAGCAATCTCTATAAACTTATCGACTTCGTTTTGTTCTAAATAATTATTGGCCAATACAAAGTGAGCAATACCATTGTTAGGGTCGTTGTCAATCAATTCCTCAATCATGTCGATGGCCTTGTTGTTTTCGCCTTGTTGTTCGTAATAGCTAATCACACTTTTTAGTACCTCTAGGTCGTCTGGAAACTCTTTTTTCAGTGTTAGAAGGGTTTCTTCTGCTTTCACAGTGTTTTTCAACTCTGTGTATAAATCGGCTTTCATGATGGCCAATTCTGGAACAATTCCAGTTTGTTCTTGAAGATTGTTTAGTTGTTCAATTGCAGCTTCATATTTTTTATTGAATATCAAAACCTTGCTGTAGCCATAAATGAAGTCTAAGTTTCTTGGTTCACGCGCGCACATTTCCCCAAAAAGCAATTCGGCCTCTTCAAAGTTTGCTCGTTCTGCATAGATGTAGGCCAATTCTTGGAGGTAAACAGTGTTTTCGGGGTCTAAATCATAAGCTTTTTTAAAGTTTTCAAGAATGGCTGTACTGTTGTTTTCAGATTTGGCAATCTCTGCCAGTCCAAAATAAACGGCATCATCGTCTTGCTTTTCTTTAAGACATTCGTTGAATAACTTTTTGGCTTCGGTATAATTGCCGGACATTTTCTCACGAACGGCTTTGTGAAACAGTTCGATATAAGGATGGTTTTTTGATGAAAGCACCTCAATATCATCTAATGCCTCTTCTTGAAGCGATTTGTTCTTTCCCCTTTGACCTATAGCGGTCAAGGAGAAGAACAGAATAAATGATATGAGGAAAAAATTTTTCATTAAATATCCATTGTGGTATAATCTCCAACACTTAAGTCTTGCGGAGTTTTATTAATATTCGAATGATTACCAACCATTGAATCTTTAAGATTTATGTTTTTTATGCTTGCATTAGCTTGAACAATAGAGTTTTTGATGATACTTCCATTTACCTTTGTGCCTTGCCCCAAAGAAACATGAGGTCCAACAACGCTATCGTTTAAAACAACATCCTTGCCAATAAAACAAGGAGGGATAATAACACTGTTGTTAATTTTAGCTGATGGATCAACAAGTTCAATGTTTTTTTCTCTATCAAACTCTAAAACACGCTGATTGGCATTTACAGTCACAACTTTATTTCCACAATCTAGCCATTCAGTCACTTTTCCAGGCTTGAAAATCTTGCCTTTTTCAGTCAATCGTCTTAGGGCATCAGGAAGTTGATACTCTCCTCCTTTGATGATGTCGTTATCGATGAGGTAATTTAATTCTGTTTTCAGGTCTTTCCCTTCTTTGAAATAATAAATTCCAATCATAGCAAGGTCTGAAACAAAAGTCTGTGGTTTTTCAACAAAGTCAATGATTTCGCCATTGTCATTCATTTTAACCACCCCAAAAGCACTAGGGTCTTCGATTTGTTTTACCCATAGAATTCCATCGTCTTTAGGGTCAATCTTAAAATCGGCCTTAAATAAAGTGTCTGCAAATGCGACAACGACAGGGCCATCAAGCTTTTCTTCTGCACATAAAACGGCATGAGCTGTTCCTAAAGGTTCAGTTTGGTGATGTATACTCCCTTTAGCGCCGAGACTCTCAGCAACTTTTATTAATTCTTCTTCAACCTCTTTACCAAAATCACCAATTACAAAAGCAATTTCGTCTATGGGTTCACTACAAACTCCTGCAATGTCTTCAACAAGACGGTGAACAATTGGTTTTCCACCTACAGGTACAAGTGGTTTAGGTACGGTTAAGGTGTGTGGTCTTAAGCGAGAACCTCTTCCCGCCATTGGTACGATTATTTTCATGATTTATTTTTTTCCTGTGCTTCCAAAACCTCCCTCTCCACGATCAGTTTCAGAGAGCTCATCGGTTAGTTCCCATTTGGCTTGCTTCACTTTCGAAAAAACAAGTTGGGCGATTCTATCTCCATCTTCAATAACAAACGGGTCTTGTGAAAGGTTGACTAAAATCACACCTATTTCACCACGGTAATCTGCATCGATTGTTCCTGGACTATTCAAAACAGTGATACCGTGTTTGATGGCCAATCCACTTCTCGGTCTAACTTGTGCTTCATATCCTTCTGGAATTTCTATAAACAAACCTGTTTTCACAAGATTTCTTTCTAAAGATTGAAGTGT
The DNA here is from genome assembly GCF_048268645.1 of Brumimicrobium sp. Classification (NCBI taxonomy): domain Bacteria; kingdom Pseudomonadati; phylum Bacteroidota; class Flavobacteriia; order Flavobacteriales; family Crocinitomicaceae; genus Brumimicrobium; species Brumimicrobium sp. Next base: position 572,625 of record NZ_JBLWVE010000001.1, read on the forward strand.
AAAAGGTTCAGAAATATTTGCTCGTAAATCTACACCAGCAGAAGCTTTTGTTTCATATTGAGGCAAATCGTGTTTCGAACGATTGATGATTTTAACTTTCATTCTTCCTTTTCTGTTTGTTGTTAAATACTTAATGTAATTAAATAGATTGAATTCCATTTTTTTACAGTCTCCAAAAGTACTTTTTTTTCTTGAGAATCCTTTGAGTATTGACGGATTTATTCCTTTTAGTGTTGTGTGCTTTCAGAATGCTTTGTACTATTTACTCTAGGTTAACTGGTAGAGGTCAAACTTATGCTCGATTGGTTTTGGGCTTTTCCATCCAATAGACCAATGCAACATAGAGCAAGATAAAAAGATTGTGAATTACAAACTGTACTATTCCCGCCTCAATATTGATCCAAGAAAGAAGTAGATAAATTAAGACTGCAACAATACTATATAAACCGAATTTTCTTAAATTATAAGGGATTGGATAGTGCTTTTGACCGAGGAGGTAAGAAACAACCATTTGTCCGCCATAAACAATAAAAGTGGCCCAAGCACAGGCCATATAGCCATAAATTGGAATAAAAATAAAGTTTAATGTTAAGGTTAAAACCGCACCACCCATAGCGATATAAGCCCCAAACTTTGTTTGTCCACTGAGTTTATACCAAATACTTTGATTAATATAAATTCCTGAAAAAACATTCGCAAGTAGGAGTATAGGAACAATTCTTAAACCTTCCCAATAGGCTGGGTTTGGAATGAAATATTTGAATATGTCAAGGTTAAGTGCGACTCCGAGAAAACTCAAAAACACGGCTCCTACAAAGTAGTTCATCACTTTTACATAGGTTCTGTTCCTGTCTTTGTTTTTAGCCTGAGCAAAGAAAAAAGGTTCTGCAGCATAGCGATAAGCCTGAAGAAATATGGTGACCATCATGGCCAATTTGTAACTAGCACTGTAAATACCTACCTGAGACTCTGCTAAAGTCAAAGCAGCTTCAGTTCCTAACTCTCCAATCGAATTTTGATAGGTGAGGTGCTTGAGTAAAATACGGTCAACGGTTTCGTTAATGATGAAAGCGAATCCTGCCAATGCCAATGGAAAGCAGTACTTCACCATACTGCGTATAAGTTGAGTATCCCATATCCATTTTAACTTTAAAAAGTCTTTGTAAAGAATGGTCGGTTTGGCCAATGAAGCGATTAGGTTGGCCATCAGAATAAAACGTATTCCGACTGCTGGTTCATCTATATTTGGCTGAAAAACCAAAAGCATCAAGATGAGGTTCAGTCCAATGTTTAAGCCTATTCCTGTGAGCTGGACCAGTACGAATTTTTTTGCTCTCTCCTCGGCGCGTAATTTTGCCAAAGGGAGGGCTGATGTAGCATCAATAACAACGATTATTCCCAGTAGAATAATATATTCAGGATTGTTAGGGAAGAGAAGTTTATCGGCAATCACGCCATTGAAGAAAAGAATCAACAAAAGAAAAACTATGTTGACAACTATGATACTCAACATGGAATTACGGAAGATCTTTTCTTTATTTTCAGGATCATCAGAAAGAAACTTGAAGAAAGCGGTTTCCATTCCAAAAGTGAGCAATACCATTAGGAAAGCAATCCACGCATAGAGTTCAGAAACGACTCCATAATCTGAAGTGTTAACAAAAACACCAACGTACAAAGGAACCAATAGGTAATTCAACAAACGTCCAACGATGCTTGATAAACCGTAAACCGCTGTTTGTCCTGCTAATTTCTTTAAAGGGTTGCTCATTCCGATACAATATTAGCGCTAAGATAAATGGAATCTTTGGAATGCCGATTTTCTAATTGTTTTTTGTGATTTTTAATGAAAGTACTACTCTCCCTTCATGATCTCGGCGAAAATCTTCAAGGATTCTAAACGGTCTTTTTGATGGTATAAATATGAAGTGCTGATCAGTTCATCGACTCCTGTTTCTTTGATGAATTTTTCAGTTTGTTCTTTCACCTCATTCTTGTCACCAATAAAAGTATAGTTTAACATTTGTTGAAGTGCTGGGTGAATTCTCAATTGGCGAATATCATCGTTCATTTCAATTGGTGCTCTCATATAATCTAATTGTTGCGTGAGGACTCCCAACATCATTCTGTACATGCTTGTAGAACGGCGTTCTGCCTCTTCAGAAGTTGCAGCAGCAATTACGTTTATTCCGGCAATAGTATAAGGTTTGTCCAAATATTTTGAAGGTTGGAATTCATTGTGGTAAATAGCCAACGCTTTGTGTAATTGAGCAGGAGCAAAGTGACTTGCAAAAACGTAAGGTAAACCTTTTTGAGCTGCAAGATGCGCGCTGTCTGTACTCGATCCCAAAATATAAATGGGCACATTCACGCCTTCCGCAACAGTTGCGCGGACTTTTGTTGCTGACGAAGTGTTTTCAAAATAACCTTGAATCTCACTTACCTCATTAGGGAAGTTGTGAACCGATTGCATTCTATCACTGCGAATAGCATGTGCCGTTACTTGATCAGTTCCTGGTGCTCTTCCTAAACCTAAGTCGATACGGTTTGGAAAAAGGTTTCCAAGAGTTCCTAGTTGTTCAGCTACCAACAAAGGTGAATGATTGGGCAACATTATCCCACCAGAACCCACGCGAATTGAATTCGTTTTGGCTGCTATATGACCCATCAGTACTACAGTTGCAGAACTGGCAATGCTTACCATATTGTGGTGTTCGGCTAACCAAAATCTATGATAACCCAATTCTTCGGCTTTTTGAGCCACCTCAACACTGTTTTTAAACACCGTTTCATGTGTGGTATTGTCGTTGACCATTGCCAATTCGAGTATAGAATATTTTGTATTTTTCATAGTTTACTTTGTTAACTAATAGTAAGACAATTGAGAATAGGATTTGTTTAGGGGTTTATTGAATAGTTTCCGCTTAAATGAAGTCTCCCCCCCTTTGGAGGGGGAGAAAAAAGGATAATCAAACAAAAAATGCCGACACATCGTATCAGCATTTATCTTTTCTAAAATAGAAAGACTAATTATTTGCAAAGCTAAATTGATTTCGCCTCTTAACTCCCTACTCTTCCATAATCCTAAATAAAGCTTCAGCTTTATTTAAACTCAGGTTTTCTTTTCTCCACAAAAGCGGTAGTCCCTTCAACAAACTCTTCTGTTCCAAAACAATTTCCAAACTCAGCAACTTCTACTGCGTAACCATCCACACCGTCGGTGTAATTTGCGTTTACAGCTTTCATTGCCGATTTAATTGCATTTCCAGAGTTGTTGCAGATTTTACTTGCGATTTTTTCAGCCAAAGCCATTAATTCATCTTGCGCAACAACATGGTTTACCAATCCCCAATCTTTTGCTTCTTCTGCTGAAATCATTCCTGCAGTGGTAATCATTTCCATTGCTTTTCCACGTCCAACCAATTGTGCTAAACGTTGTGTTCCACCATATCCTGGAATAACACCTAATGAAACTTCAGGTAAACCGAGTTTAGCATTGTCAGAAGCCACACGAATATGTGAAGCCATAGCTAATTCTAATCCACCACCCAAGGCAAAACCATTCACTGCAGCAATTACTGGTTTAGATAAATTTTCAATAAAATCGAATAATTTCTTTTGACCTTCAGCAGCAAGTGCTTTTCCGTCTTCTGTTCCAAAATCAGCAAATTCTTTGATGTCTGCACCTGCTACAAAAGCTTTATCTCCGCTTCCTGTTAAGATGATTACACGGGTTCCCTTGTCGTCGTTAGCGGCTTTTAAAGCATGGTGTAATTCTTGAATTGTTGCTTTGTTTAAAGCATTTAACTGTTTTGGACGATTCACAGTGATGTAATGAATACGCTCTTTTTGTGCTGTCGTTATATTTTCGTAACTCATATTGATTTTTTTATGCTAAAATAATCAATTACGAATTACGAATAGTGGAATTACGAATTAAAATTATAATGACGAATTTGTTTGCAGCACTTCTTCCGTCAGCTGACGGAGAGATACAGAGGGAGGGTAAAACAGTGTGAGAAACAGAGCGAAAACGAAGAGTGGAAAACTGGTTAATCAATTACGAACGGCTTTAGCCCTCAACGAAGTTAATTACGAATTAAAACAACATTGAAACGTTAGTTCGCAGTATTTCCACGAAAACTTTGCGTCATTTTTTTCTCTACTTCACTCTAAAAGTAATTAATTATAACGCCCTTTGCGAATCTCTACCTTATTTCTACTTCTTTTCTTTATTCAATTATACTAATTTCGAAGCTCCAAACATCCAATAATGAAAAACAATATACTCATTCGCAAAATCCAGCCTTCAGACAATCCTTTCATCGCTAAAATTATTCGCACAGCTTTGGAAGAATACGGCGAAGCAAAACCCGGAACTGTCTATACTGATCCGACCACAGATGAACTTTACAAAACCTTTTCTTCAGCACCAAAAAGCGGTTATTTCATTGCAGAACTGGATGGAGAAGTCATTGGTGGAAGTGGAATTTACCCGACGAAAAACTTACCCAAAGGTTATGCAGAATTGGTAAAAATTTACTTAAAAAGCGAATACCGCGGCAAAGGAATTGGAAAACAACTCATGGATAGAAGTATTGTTTATGCAAAAGAAAAAGGCTATACCCATTTGTACCTCGAGTCTTTTCCAAGTTTAAAGGAAGCCATTGTGTTGTATGAGAAAATTGGTTTTCAAAGAGTTGAAAGTCCGTTGGGCGACTCTGGCCATTTCGCATGTGATGTTTGGATGGTGTTGACTTTGTAATGTTATTTGGAAGACTAATCTATCTGCGTTTTATAGCGATGTCCTGAACGGAGTTGAACGGGTTGTTTTTCATTTGTTAGGTACTTAAAAAGGGCATCACAAGCTTCCTTTGGTCGCTATGACACCCTTGAATTACTGTGTATATTATTTTTCAGCTAGTTATTCAACTCCGGCAGGGCTTGCCGAACAACTTTCAAAAACAACTTACGGCATTATAATATCCGTATTCGCCATCATCTCTTGTAGGGTCTGAACATAAATACTCATGATATCGGATAAACTTAATCCAGCTGTAGCTTTAAGGTTCCATTCTGATTTCAATAAACGGTCATACACCTTATTCGTTGATGAATTAACACGAATTTTATCAAAGTTTTTTTTAACGTACTTATAGTTTCCTATTTTATTTTTATCTCTATCAAAAATAGTTATTGTGATAATGCATTTTGGCTTTAAATGATTGGGCATTAGATCAGACTTCAAAGAAATCTTTTCTTGAATTTCAACTGTTGTTTTTATGAGATAGGGAACTTCTGAATCATACTGCAAAAACTTTTTGAACATCCAACCAGGTAAATAGTCGAAACCATATTTTCCGCTGGAAGACATACAGCCTGGACAATAGGCTTTAAATGTTTTATCTTCTTGATCTGGGTCGGCAACTACAATCTTCTTATTTGTCTTTTTGCTTAGTTCTTCTTCAAAAATCTGAAAAAGTTCATATTTAGCAATATCAAAATTGATATAAGTTGAAACTTCCGAAAAGACCTTTGAATCTCGTTTGGCTTTAATAGAGCTCACATAAGCTTCAGGTACACAGAAGTTAAAATAAAAAACTGAAGCGTCTCGTTCTCTAAAATTATCCCAATTATCAATTCCCGCCTTTTCTGGAGTAGAATCATTCTCCTGCGCATTAATTTGTAGCGGTGTTAAAAATAGTAAAGCAAGAGCAGTAGCTTTAATTAGTGTAGAATTCATAGTATTTGATTTTAAAATTAACGAAATCACGCTCCAATAAACGTGCCGATTAAATAGATGAAATGTGATTAATAGGTTGATAATTAGTTGATTTAATGATTTATGCAGTGTATTTTAACTTTTTTATCTATAGTTTCTCTTCTTGATGCTAAAACTGTGAAAAAAAACACAATAAGATCGATTCATTAGAGAAAAGTAGTGAATTACCTTATCTTGTCCTTCTCAACAGTACAAAAATGCGACAATTTATGATTAAAAATTATTTAATATACAGCCTTGTCATCTTGACAGCACTATCCCAAACTTCTTGCTCAGTAGATCCATCCTTAACATTAGAAATACCTGAAGAAGGATTCAAGGTTGTTCAACACATTCCTATAGATTCTGTTGGAAGAGATCAAAACGCTTTGTACTTAACACCGCGTAGCATTAAACAGGATGAATTTAATTCTACTGAACTCAATACATTTATTGACAGCATGAATGCAGTTATGATGAGAGAAGAGGGGGTTGGAATAGCCGCAAATCAACTTGGAAAAAGACTGCAAATTTTTATCATTGAGGCGATGAATGATAATCCGAGATACAAAGTGTTAGGGGCAGTAGAAAATCAAGTTTTTATCAATCCAAAAATTACCAAAGTATCTAAGGAACGCAAAAACTTTTGGCACGGATGCTTGAGCGCAGAAAATGAAGATAGGGGAAACGTAGCGACTTTTAGTTGGATTGAATATGAGTGTCAAAATCAAAAAGGGGAGACCCAACGTGGACGATTAGAAGGATTTGCGTCAGTCATATTTCAACATGAATATAGGCATTTGATGAATGGCACTTATTTAGACCACGCCAATCATTTTCTTCCAAAAGCCGAATTGGATCATCAACTTGAAATTGGAGAATTACCATTTTTTGAACCCGCAAACGATACCTTACCGTTATTGATTGAAGGTTATCAATTGGGTAAGAGCCTAGAAGATTATTAGCATGAATATTGAAACAAATTAAAGGAAGTTAATCACATTTTGACTTGCTTTAGATTCACCCTTCACAATAATCACAATATTTACTTCTGGTATCGTGCTCGAAATCGTATTCTGTGCTGTATAAATCTTCTATAATCTGCGTCAAAACTTTCTCAAATAACTCCATTAACTCCTCGATTGTTTCGGTCAGTTCATTGGCCATATAGAATGGGCCATCATTCAAGTTTACCATAGAGATAATCCCTACTTTATCTGGGTATTCACCAAACTTATCTTTATACAGCATGTTGTACACTAGCATTTGAAAAGCATACTTGCTTCTTTTCAATTTTCCGATTAAATCTCCAACCATTTCTTCTTCGGTCATGCCTTTTCTTGAGGGTTTGGTGATTTTCACATCCTTTTCACTACATTTCCCCGATTTATAGTCAATAATGCGTTTTTTGCCTTCAAATTCATCAATTCTATCTATAAAACCGATGAAATTGACGGTTTTGTCTTCTCCATGAATGTTTAAGGTTAAAGATTTAGTCAACTCCATCTCCAAACTTACAATGAATAAATGTCCATCATGGTCTTTTAAACTTTGACGTTCTTTCTTTAAAAAACGATCGGTTAAATGTTGGGCGACTTCAAGACTGAGATAGTTTTTTCCTTCTAGGCTCTGATTGGATTCATAATTAAAGAAGGTGTAAAAATGTTTTTTCATCACCTCGCCTTGTTTTTTAATCATTTCATCAATGTCAACGGTTGACAAAGACTTGTGAGCATCTCGTTTATTTCCTTCTTTGTCAAGTTGAGCAAAATCATCGTATAAGGTTTCTAAAGTGTTGTGGATAAAGTTTCCAAACGTACTTGCTTCAATCTCTTCTTCGACCTTGTCTTCTTCTCCAAACCCGAGCAGGTATTTGTAGTAAAAATCTAAAGGACAACGCAGCGCAGTTTTTATGGCTGAAGCAGAAGTGCGTTTACCAAAATATTCATCCAGACGGTTAAGAACAGCATCTGTTTTTTGGACTGTGATTTCTTCGCTTTGTTCATCTTCATTGGAAATCGTATAATCGGAAGTGTTGAATTCAATTAAAGGATTAATACGTGAAAGTTCCAACTGCAATTGCATGATGTAGCGCGATGGTTCATCCACCCCTCCCATGTCTCTGTCTGCCGAAGAATAAGTAATCCAACAATTTTCTGCATGGTGCAACAAACGGTAGAAGTGATGTGCAAAGAGTCCTTGTTTTTCCCTTGGTGTTGGCAAATTGTGGTACTTCCTTAAATCCATTGGGATAATGGTCTGAATAGCATTCGTTGGTGGCATACTTCCATCGTTTAACCCAACGACTATCATGTTCTTAAAATCAATCAATCGGGTTTCTAATAACCCCATGACTTGCAAGCCATCTAGTGGATTTCCGTAATATGCAATGCTTTCATTCACCCAATGTTGATTAAACAAAGATTTAAAGGTTCCCAAACGCAAATCTGGGGTAAACTCTTCCAAAACGGACTCTAACTTGACCAAAGATCGGTCAAAATGATATAAAATTGACCTTTCTATCGCATTTTGCTCATTATTGAGTCTTTGGTAAATAATTTGATTTAAACTTCGTATTTGTTCCAGCGAATACTTCTTTTCGTCGCTTTTCCAAGGAGTAAAAAACAAATCAATCAGTTGGGAGATACGTTCGCCTAAATCCAAAGCGCTAGGAAATATAAATGTCCAGTTACCACTCAGTATTCTATGTTCAACTTTTGTTATGGCTAGACTCTCTTCCTTGTTGCAAAACCCTGTAATAAAAGGGTGTTTGATAAAGCGAATAAAATCTTTGTGATATATCTGTTTTGAATTGAATTGCTGAAAGTGTTCTTGCACGGTAAACAGCATGTCTACCCAAGACTTGATGGCGGTGTTTTTCAAAGGCAATCCTAAAGTGATATTCGTTTCGCCGACATTTTTAGGGATGTTCTTCATCACAGGAACCACTAGTTTCTCATCGGCCAGTAAAAGCAAAGTTTCAGAAAGTTCGTTGTGTGGAATTTGATCATGTAAAATTGTTGCACTCACTTTTGCTTGTCCAGTGGGTTGTGCACAGTTGATGACATTAAAAACTTTTTTTTCTTTACCGATTTTATCCACCACAAAAGGCAGTTCTTTTACCTTTAACTCGCTAAATAAATCGCGAATAAATCGACCTGCTTCATGGTTTTTATCGTTGAGGTAATATTCATCTGCATCTACGAAAACATCAGCTCTCCCCATATTTTTCAATTGTTTCATAATTGAAATCTCGGCAGGAGAAAGGGCGTTAAATCCAGCAAAAATGAAATGTGAAGCTTTATCTTCTTCAAAAGCGACGTCTATGTTTGTGGCTAAGTTCCTATACGCCATTCCCATATAACATTCACCGTCTTTTTTTAACCTTTCATTGAAATGTTGGTAATAATCTGCCAGTAAATCCCAAAAACGCATAAAACGCAGTTGACCTTCGGTAAGTTGTTCCTCACTGTCAAAACTCCAATTTTCAATATCTTTGATGTCTGCTAAATTCCGAAACAAGTCTTTACTATCGATGAGGTAGCGATCCATTTCATCAAAATCACTGAGCAAAGTTTTTCCCCATTTAAAGAATTCATCTAAAGTTTGGGGTTCTTCCGTATCTACTTTTAAATGGACATCATATAGTTTGAAAAGCGCTCTTGTTGGTTCGATAATCGGTAAGGAGGATAGTTCTTGCACCCATCTGTTCATCGTAATGATTTTCGGGGAGAAAATGGGTTTGCCATACACCTTAAATAAAGCACGTTGTAAATATTTTTTCGCACGTTGCGAAGGAAGGACAATGGTCAAGTGCTCTAACTCTAATTGTTCGTCATAAATATGTTGTGCGATACGGTCGATAAAATGGCTCATGGTTTGTTTTAGTTTTTAGAATGAAAAATAAAAGACAAAAAATGGTGCTTTAACACAATTTTCGCTTTTTATTTATACTTTTTAATTTTTTAAAAAGTCCCAATCTTGATAATCTTTTTCTCAATCAATTTCTGAACAATCTGAAGTGTATTGGTAGCTGCGCCTTTACGTAAGTTATCTGCAACTACCCACATGTTTAATGTGTTTTCTTGACTTTCGTCTCTTCTCAGGCGACCAATAAAAACTTCATTCTTTCCTGCCGCATATAAAGGCATAGGATAGCTATTTGTATCAGGATTGTCTTGTAAATGAATTGTAGAGTTGTTGTGGTATATTTTTCGAATAAAGGCCAAGTCAAAATCGTTTTCGAAACTTACATTGATAGCCTCAGAGTGTCCGCCCTGAACGGGAACACGCACTGCGGTAGCTGTTACCGCAATTTTAGGGTCTAAAATTTTCTTTGTTTCATTCACCAATTTCATTTCTTCTTTGGTGTAACCGTTGTCTAAAAAGTCATCGCAATGCGGTAAAACGTTTTGGTCAATAGGATAAGGATAAATCATTTCCCCTTGAATTCCTTGGCGTTCGTTATCCATTTGTTGAACGGCTTTCGCTCCTGTTCCAGAAATGGATTGGTATGTAGAAACGACCACTCTTTTTACGGTATACAATTGATGCAATGGAGCTAAGGCTATGAGCATTTGAATGGTAGAACAATTCGGATTGGCAATGATGAAGTCATCTTCTGTTAAGAGATCACCATTAATTTCTGGAATGATTAACTTTTTGTCTTCATCCATTCTAAAAGCAGAAGAATTATCGACTACACGACAACCAATTGCAGCGAATTTTGGTGCCCACTCAAGAGATATATTTCCTCCTGCAGAAAAAAGTGCAACATCTGGTTTCATGCTTAATGCTTTTTCAACATCAACAACGGTGTGCTCTTGTCCACCAAATTTAATTTTAGTACCTGCGGAACCTTTTGATGCTACTGGAATTAATTCAGTTATGGGAAGACTCATTTCTCCCAAGACTTTTAGCATTTCTTGTCCGACCATTCCTGTTACTCCAACAATTGCAAGCTTCATATTTTCAGTTTTTCCAAATGTAATTATTTTTCTATTTGGAACAGTTGTTTTAGCTCAAACAATCCATAGAATACCATCTTTTATCGCAATTCTCAGTCAAACAGTTTTGGCAATGATTCAATACGCTTATATTTGTATGAGATATTGTAGTTTACACTACTGAGTAAGAAAAAATTATGAGACAACTATTATTGATTTTTTGCAGCTTTTTCATTTTCACTTCATGGGGACAAATGAGTGATTCCTTTGATGATGGAGACTTTACAAATAATCCTACGTGGGTTGGTGATGTGACTGATTTTATCGTGAATACCAACAGTGAACTTCAGCTGAATGCAGCAGCACCAGGTGAAAGTTATTTATCCACCCCGCATACCTTAACGCAATTAGAAGACAGGGAATGGCGGTTTAAAATCAATTATGCTTTTAGTCCATCAAATAACAATAATGGGGACACTTATTTGACTGCAAGCGATTCTGATTTATCTACTGCTCCAGATGGAATTTTTGTGCGTATAGGTGAAAACGGCAGCAATGATCCAATTTATTTAATTGAAAGAAGTGGTGGGGTTGAAACCAATATTCTCACCAGTACACCCGCTATTGTTGCCACGAGCTTTGAAATCAATGTGAAAGTTATTTATCGTGCCAATGGAGATTGGGAATTGTATACAGATTTAGCCGGAGGAACAGCTTTTCAGTTGGATGCTACTGCCAATCATACGGCCACTGTTTTAGGTCAGCACCTTGGTGTCTGGTTGAAATACACGACCAGCAATGTAACAAAATTCACTTATGACGATATTTATGCTGGACCAATTCAAATTGACAATACGCCACCTAACTTAAGTTCAGTAACCCCCATTTCTTCAACCGTTTTAGAGGTTTTGTTTGATGAAGGGATTGATCAAACAACAGGAGAAGATGTTTTAAACTATTCAGTTGATGGGGGAATCGGTAATCCAACATCTGTACAACAGGACGCTTCGAATTTAGCATTGTTTACCCTAACATTTGCTAGTCCTTTTAATGTGGGCTCTATCTACACTTTAACTGCAAATGGAGTTGAAGATTATGCCGGAAATGCGATGTCAACACAAAGTGAGGCTTTTCAATATATTGAAGCACAAACTCCTGAGTTTGGAGATATTATAATCAATGAGTTTATTCCAAGGGAAAATCCAGCAGTTGGAATGCCAGAAGTTCAATATGTAGAACTTTATAACCGAAGCAATAAATATTTTCATTTAGATGGTTGGAAATTGAGCGACAATAATTCAACAGGAACAATTCAAGATGTTTGGATGCTGCCTGGTCAATTTTTGATTTTGGTTCCTACGAGTGGATTAACAGACTATCCTCAAGCTACAAATGTAACCAGTTGGGCAACTTTGAACAATAGCGGAGATGACATTCATTTAGCTACAGATAATGGAATTGTTGTTGATTTTTTAAGCTATACAGATGCTTGGTACAAGGATGAAAGTAAGCAAAATGGAGGGTGGAGTATAGAAAGAATCAATCCTGAGTTGCTTTGTTCATCAGCAGATAATTGGCGAGCAAGTATTGACCCGAGTGGAGGAACTCCAGGAGCACAAAATAGCGTTTATGACAACCTACCAGATACTCAAGCACCAACAGTTGTGAATACAACGCCTGAACTTCCAAATACATTAACCATTTATTTTTCAGAAGGAATGGATTCTTTGAGTTTGGAGAATGCTGTTTTTACTTCTCACCCAAACCTATCTCTTGCATCACGAACTTTGATCGGGAAATATCCAACTGAAATTACTTTCGTGTTCAATGAAGTCCTTGTTCCTGGTCAGGTTTATACGTATTCAATAAATAATTTTTCTGATTGTTCAGGGAATACAAATAGTTATGCGGGTACTTTTGTCTTGCCACAAACCCCTGTGAAAGGCGACTTAATCATCAATGAAATTCTGTTTAATCCCTTAACTGGTGGTTCAGACTTTGTTGAAATTTATAATCATTCTGATAAATACATTGATTTAAAAGATTGGGAATTAGCTAACTTTAAGGATGGTGCTGTAGCCAATCAAAAGCAAATTACCGAATCCTATATTTTGAAACCACAGGATTATGTTGTGTTAACTGCAGATAGTAATTTTCAACTGATGAATTATCCAGTAGCAGTGCCTGGAAAATTTCTACAAATGTCTAGTTTACCTAGCTATAACAATGATTCTTCTACAGTTTATTTGATTTTTAATAATGAGGTGATGGATAAAGTTGCTTATCATGAAGACTGGCATTTTTCATTATTACAATCAAAAAAAGGAGTGAGTTTAGAACGTTTTTCAGCCGAAAAAGCATCAAATACAGCTTCAAATTGGCACAGTTCGAGTGAAACCATTGGTTTTGCTACGCCAGGAAGAGTGAATTCTCAAGACATGAAACCAGGTGAAGAGGGAGGGACATTAACCTTGTCTTCAAAGACTTTTTCTCCTGATGGCGACGGATATGAAGACGCGCTGGTACTCAGTTATGAAGTTTCTGCGCCTGATTTGTTAGGGGATTTAGTTATCTACGATGATAAAGGAAGAATGATTAAGACCTTGTTTAAACAAGAACTTTTAGGAGGGAAAGGGTCTGTAAAATGGGAAGGAACAAAAGAAGATGGTACAAAAGCCTCGATAGGACCTTACATCATATTGTTTGATGTGTTTAATTTGGATTCAAGTAAAACACAAACAATAAGAAAAGTGGTGACTTTGTCTGGACGACTATAAAGGACATTTATTTTATAATAGAAGGTGTGACTTTTAAATCGCACCTTCCACTAGTTACTCTTTTACCAATCCAATTTCCAACATATTCGGCCAGTTTTTACCCGTTACGAATAATTGTTTAGTGGATTCTTTATAGGCAATTCCGTTAAAAACTTCCCCTGTTTTACGGTAATCTAATGCCAAAATACTTGCATCAATTCTCCCTGTTACAATTCCTGTTTCTGGGTCGATAATTGCGATTTGATTTGTGGTATAGATATTTGCATAAATCTTTCCATTAATGTATTCCAATTCGTTTAATCCTTTTACCGGGCCTTCATTGGTGTATACCTCTAGGGTTTTAATCAAACCAAAAGTGTTTGGATCTCTAAAGTAAAGACGTTCTGAACCATCCGTCATAATGAGCTGTTCTCCGTTGTTGCACAATCCCCAACCTTCTCCGGTGTAAGTAAATGTCTCAATTTCTTCCAAGGTGTTTTTGTTGTAAACAAAACAAGTGTGTTCTTGCCATGTTAATTGGTACAGTCTATCCCCTAGAATTGTAATTCCTTCTCCAAAATACTTCTCACCAAGCATTTTTTTGTCTTGAATTGCACCCGTGTTTAAGTCCACCTTTGCAATCATGCTGCTGCCCATTCCACCTGTTCCTTCATACAGTTGGTCGCCATCAAATTCAAGTCCTTGGGTGTAAGACATTGTCGAATGCGGATATTCTTTCAACACTTCAGCCGTGTACTCTTGTGGAAATACGTCTGGGATAATTTTAACAATTCGGTTGTCTCTGCGTGTTTTATCATTCGTAGTTTTGGTTTCTAAAGTCAGTTGGTTGGTTCCAATTCCCCAATTCCTTGTGTTTACCTCAAAAAGGTAGCTTTCTTTTTTTGCAGGACCTTCAAAAATCACAGTATCTTTGGTAAACACCTTGATTGATTTTACATTTTCCAGATTAGCAATACTTACTTCAACACGAATAGACTGACCTTTTTGTGCTGATGCGTTGTTGAATGGGAGTTCAAATTTTGCAGGCACAAGACTTCCTCTTGTAATTGGGGTATCATCTTCACCACATGAGTGAATAGTCAACACAAGCAACATAAACGTTGCTAAATAGAAAAACGATTTCATATGAATTTAGATTAAATTTTTTATAGCACTTGCTGAAATACCATTGTGAGATGAGTTGTATACAGCTTTTTTATCTTTGATTAAGATAACCTGGGGTGACTGATGTTCAACAGAGGTGATTTCACTCAATGCATTTGAAACGTCTCTGTGCCTTATTAAATCAATAAAGTACAAGTCGCATTTTTCGTTTTCTTCCCATTGAGACTCAAAACCATTAAGTGCCATCGAAGAAATATTGCAACGTGTAGAGTGTTTAAAAAATAGTCCAGATTTGTCCTTTGTATTTGAGATTGCTTCGTTGAGTGCTTCGACCGATTCGATATTGATCCAGTTGACTCTACTTTCTCTTGATTTTTTACTGAATGAAAAAAGTCCCATAATTAAAATGCAGATTTAAATTGTTTTAAAAAACGAACATCATTTTCAGAGTATAGACGCAAGTCGTTAACCCTGAACTTCAATTGTGCAATTCTTTCGATACCCATCCCGAAGGCGAATCCACTATATTCTTTGGGGTCAATATTTGCTGCTTCAAGAACGTTTGGGTCAATCATTCCACAGCCAAGAATTTCTAGCCAACCTGTGTATTTACAAACGTTACAGCCTTTTCCACTGCAAATTGTACAGCTTACATCTACTTCTGCACTCGGTTCGGTAAATGGAAAGTAAGAAGGTCTTAAACGGATTTGAGTTTTCTTTCCAAACATTTCTTGGGCGAAAAACAATATTGTTTGTTTCAAGTCTGCAAAAGAAACATCTTTATCAATAAACAATCCTTCAACTTGGTGGAAGAAGCAATGCGCACGTGCTGAAATAGCTTCGTTTCTGTAGACTCTACCAGGCGATATGGTACGGATTGGAGGTTTGCTGTTTTCCATAACACGCACTTGAACGGATGAGGTATGCGTTCTCAAAGCCATTTCTTCATCTCCTGCTTCTACAAAGAAAGTGTCTTGCATATCCCTTGCCGGATGTTCTTCAGGGAAGTTTAATGCAGAAAAGTTATGCCAATCATCCTCAACCTCAGGACCTTCAGAAACACCGTATCCTATGCGTTCAAAAATAGAAATAATTTCTTTGCGAATTACACTAATTGGGTGTCTAGCTCCTATAGTGTTGGGCTCTCCAGGTCTTGAAAAATCAATTTCTTCTTTGTCTACATCCTCATTCGAAAGCTGATCTTTAAACTTGTCGAATACAGTTTGTGCTGCATTTTTTAACTCATTTATTTGTAAACCAACTTTCTTTTTGTCTTCATTAGGAACTTTTTTTAGTTCTGTAAATAAAGGTTTAAGACAATTTTTTGATCCTAAAAATTTTATTCTAAATGTTTCTAAAGCTGAAGCATCTTGAATAGCAGTAGTATTGACTTCGTTAAGGAGTTGTTCTATTTTGTTTTGAATATCTGACATTTTAAAAAGTGTTCTTTATACTGTGTTTTACAATATTGTTCAAAAGATTTATTGTACAAATTTAGTAGTAATTTTTTGTAATTGTAATTATTCCATAACTTTGCAACATCTAAAATTATAAACTATGTCTTATAAAAAGCTTGTGTTGCTTGCGTTTGTTGTGTTTGGAGGCTTTCTTCTCCCTTCGTGTACAAAAAAAGATCCGTCCGTTTTAAAGATTTTTGTAAGGTCAAGTGACTTTATTTTGACAGAAGACGCTAGTGTTCGTATTGTTTCAGATATTAAAAAAGGGACACCAGAATACTTTGATGAGGTGAAGACGAATTCTTCAGGAGTAGCTATTTTTAATCTTGACGAGTTGTTTGATCAATATGGGAAGAAAGATGAGAAAGTAGCCTACTTTACTGTTTATGCAAAAGATACAACAACTTATCAAACTGTCGGAACAGCTAGAGCAAAGGCTTATTTGACCTCTACAGAGTCAATAATTTTGAAGAATTAGCAACCTTTTTGCTGTTTTTTACGTTATAATAAGAACAATACACTACTTTTAACCAATAGAAAACTATTTTACAATGAGAAACTATATTTTATTTTCAGGATTTTTATTAGTTGCTTTTGCAATGACATTTACGTTTGGGTCTTGCCGTAAAAAGGCAGATACCATCGCGAAAATAACCGTTAGAGATACAGCCAATGTATTGGTGCCTAATGCACGTGTTATATTGTATGGAACAGCAACTGAGCCGCCATTAAAACCTGTAGTAAGAAGAGATACAACCTATACAAACTCATCTGGTGTGGCTATTTTTAATTACAATGAAGTATACCAATTAGGACAAGCAGGAGTTGCAGTTTTAGATATTTCTGCTGAAAAAGGAGGTTTGTACGGCGAGGGAATTATAAAAGTTGAAGAAGAAGTGGAAAGTACAGCAACTGTATTTATTCAACCTTAAAAATAAAATCATTTTACTTAAAGCCTTGGCAATTAGTTGCTAGGGCTTTTTTTATGTATTGTAATTTAGGTTTTAGGCATAAGAAATTACTCTATTCTTGTCAATAAATGTGAGGAAATCAAAAGAAGAATCTATGTTTCCTTTTAGAATAAATAATTTTTTGTACTTTAGCCCGTCGAAAAGGTACAAGTTGAAAATTGGAGAGGTGCAGGAGTGGCTGAACTGGCTCGCCTGGAAAGCGAGTGTTCCTTCATCGGAACCGAGGGTTCGAATCCCTCTCTCTCCGCCACTAAACTTGTTAATTTTTGATTAATTTAGGAATATTAATAATTTTACAGAAACGATTAATTTTTAATCTTTGGAACATGAAAAAAATAGTTAGTTCTTTAGCAATCATCGGAATGTTTACATTCGGATTTAGCACAGTATCATTTGCGGACGAACAAGATCCAGCAAACGTAAGTCAAGAAGGAGTAGAAGCCGTAATGGGTGAAGATACTTCAGTAGTAAACGAAGTAGCGGAAGCTCCTGCTCAAACAGAGATTGAAGAGCAAGTTGAAGAAGCTGAAGTTGAAACAGAAGTAGGTTTCGTTTCTACTTTGAAAAAGAAGTTTATTGAAGGAGACCCGTTCTGGATGGGAATCGTTTTGATTGCTTTAATTATTGGTATTGCACTATGTGTTGAACGTATCGTATACTTAAACCTTTCTTCGATCAATACAAAGAAGTTCTTAGCAGATGTTGAAGCAGCTATCGCTAAAGGAGATATTGAAGGAGCGAAAGAGATTTGCCGTAACACAAGAGGTCCAATTGCATCTATATTTTATCAAGGACTTACACGTATTGATGAAGGTGTAGACGCTGTTGAGAAAACAGTTGTTGCTTACGGTGGAGTACAAATGGGATTATTAGAGAAAGGTATCTCTTGGATTTCTTTATTTATTGCTCTTGCGCCAATGCTTGGGTTTATGGGTACGGTAATCGGGATGATTCAAGCCTTTACTAAAATTGTTGAAGATGGTCAAGTATCTCCAATTACAGTTGCAGGTGGTATTCAGGTAGCACTTTTAACAACAGTATTTGGTTTGATTTCAGCAATTATCCTTCAGATTTTTTACAACTACATCATTTCTAAAATTGACGGTATTGTAAACGAAATGGAGAACTCTTCTATTACCTTAGTTGACATGTTGATTAAGTATAAAGCTACTGCAAAGTAATTTTATAGTAGGTTGTATTTATTCACTTTTAAAACCATTTATTATGGATAATGAAAAAAAGTTAAACGTTCTAGGTCTTATCATAAAACTAGTGATTGCAGTTCCTGCATTGATCTTCGGTTTTATCGTTATGACTTCAGGAGTTAACGCTGAAAGTAAAGATTTTGAGAAACTTGAATTTATGGATAGTTTCGCATTCAATGGTGTAATGAACATCAGTTTATATGCAATTGCAATCACAATTGTATTGATCTTGATTTTCTTTGTTGTGCTGTTGATTACAAGACCAGTTCAGGCAGTTAAATCTATTCTAGGGATCATCATTTCAGGAATCTTGTTCTTTATTCTTTACTCTATAGGAACAACGGATACCTTGGAAAGCTTGAACGTAGTTGGAGATATTACTGCAAGTGAATCAGCGATTAACTTTACACATGCAGGGATTTACACTGCTCTTATAGGTCTAGCTGTTTGTTCAGCAATAGCTATATTTATGGGCTTCATTGTTAAATTAATTAGAAACTAAAAAAAGAATGGCAAAGCGAGAATCACCGGAAATTAATGCAGGTTCGATGGCGGATATTGCCTTCTTATTGCTCATCTTTTTCCTTGTTACAACAACAATGGATAAGGATACAGCTTACTTGCGAATGATTCCAAAGAAAGTTGAGACGAATAAGCCTCAAACTCCTATTCAGCAAAAGAATATCTATAAAATCGCTATTAACAGTAAGCAGGTAATTCAAGCGAGAGATTCTATTATTAAGCCTGAAGATATTACACATCTGAATAGTAGAATTAAACATTTCTACCTTGTTAACAGAGGGAAAAAAGAAAACCGTGATATAAATTATCCTTACTATGGATATGGAAGTATACAGTTGTATAAATCTAACCTACAGGAACAAGAGGCTCGTTTGTTGAAGCTAGAATCGCAGGAAGTTATCGATGAGAGAACTCAGCAAATGATCGACCAAGCATATGATGCAGTTGCGAAATGGGAAGAAAAGTTAGAAATGATGGAACTCTACGCTAAATTTAGCGGGAAAAGAGAAATGCCAGAAATTGACTTTGAAGCGCATATCCGTTTGGAATCGTTCCTAGACACTGATTACTCTGCATACGTAGCTGTACAGTCAGAGGTTGAAAAAGCGGTAACTGAAATGAGAGATAAGGAAGCAATGGAATTGTTTGGTATGACGTATACCGCAATGAACAACTTCTATCAACAAAAGAAGACCGAGAATACTCCTGAAGTGCGTACAATGAAAAAGCACATGGAGTTAATTGAAACTTTGTTTCCTCTAAAATTAATTGAGGTAAAACCAAAACGTTAATTATGTCGAAATTTAGAAAAAATGAAGAAAAACCAGCTCCAGCGATTAATACATCGTCGTTGCCGGATATCGTTTTCATGCTTTTGTTCTTCTTCATGGTAGCTACAACTACCAAAGAAGTTGATCCATTGGTGAAAATTAATTCAGCACAAGGTGCAGGTGTTACTGATTTGACTCCCTTTAAACAACGTGGTGAAGTAGACTTCGTTTATTTAGGGGAACCAATGAAAGGTGACGTTGATAAATTCGAAAAAGGAATTGCTGTTCAGTTTGATGGTATCCTTTCGCAAAATGGAATTAACGGAATTGGAGTTTGGAAAACTGAAAAGTTTAGAAATAAACCGGCTGAAGTAACTGCTCCGCAGGAGAATATTATCACTTGTTTCAAAGCAGATGAGAAAGTTCCTATGGGAATCATCTTTACAGCACGTGAAATTTTGCAAGAATTAAACTTTAACTCAATTGCTTACTCAGCCCAAGAGATGGGGAACAAATCAAGTTATAGCATAAGAGAACAGTAGATTATTTTTTCTTAATATAATAGAAAATCAATCCCATCAATAGCAATGTTGATGGGATTGTTATTTTTAAATCGACCTCCATCATCCACGTAGGGAAAGTATCCTCAGACAACCAGTATACGTTTAAGATGTTGTTTAACGCGTGTACAACAATTCCTGGAATGATACTCCCCGAAACGTAATACATTAAGCCTAACGCAACCCCAAAGACCAATAATGGTATGATTTGAATGTAGTTAAAGTGCAATACAGCAAAAACTACAGCGCTGATTAATATACTGGGCATTACTTTTTTGTTGTTTTTTAGTATGTGATGAAAAAGAAATCTTCTAAAAGCCAATTCTTCTGCGATTCCTGTGATTACGCCAATGATTAAAACCGCAATTATAAATGAAGTTGATCCAACAGGGCCAACAAGAGATTTTAGCATTCTGTCTGAACTTTCTTTTTGGGCCAATAACTCATCGAATACACCCAAAGACTGAATTAGTTGTATGTTTATTTCATTGAAAAAGGGTAATAGGAAAAACGCACAAGTAAATAATAAAACACTCCAAACGATGAATTGGAACTGTGGCTTCCTTATTAGATTTTCTTCATCAGGCTCCAGCTTTATATAAAGTAATGCTGGAATCAACAAGAATCCTAATTGAAAAGGTAGGAATTGAATGAGCATGTACTGAACAGGATAAGAACTGAGCTGTATACTTATGTCATTTGTTGGCATTTCAGGGTAAAGAACACTGATAATTATACTTATGATAACCGAAAGTAGAACAACCGAAACTGCTCCAATGAGTAATAAGAAACTGGCTTGTAAAAACGGGCTTAAAGACTGATATTTTTCTTTCATTATGCGAGAACTTCTTTTCTTTGACTATCTAATTTAAGCAAGATAAGAATCATGATTAAAAAAGACATCATTGAAGAACCTCCATAACTAAAAAAGGGTAAAGGAATTCCAATTACAGGTATAATACCGATATTCATACCTACATTAATGGCAAAATGATAAAAAATAATCATTGCTACTGAATTGGCGTAAATTCTTGAAAAACGACTTTTCTGTCGTTCTGCAATGACCACTATCCTAACCAAAAGTATCGTGAATAGAACCACTAAGGTTGCAGAGCCTAAAAACCCCCATTCTTCTGAAAATACTGAAAAGATGAAATCAGTTTCACTTTCAGGAACGTGCCTGCTTCTAGGACTAGATAATAAGGCTTCGTGATAACCTACCCCAGAAAAGCCTCCAGAGCCTACTGCGGCTAGTGCCCTGTTTCGATTGTAATCTTTTCCATCTTGATCTTCTATTTTGCCTAGCCATAAATCTATTCGGTCCTTTTGATGGGATTGCAGTACATTCAAATAAGAATAAGAAACCGTTCCAACTAGTCCAATCGTGACGACATAGACAATTAATATGACAGATCTGATTTTCTTTTTAGCACGTTGTGCAGCAAAATTTTGTGCGATAAAGAATATGACTAGTGCGATCATAGTTATTCCAGAAATCAAGACCACCCACCCAGGCACATCATAGCCAGGTAAAAAAGAAAAGGTATGCTTTGATTCTGTAAAGTAAAGCGTGATGATACTAAAAAATATAATAACGAATAGAACAGGAATAAAATGCACTCCAACCCAAGTTTCTTTATACCTAAAACCGAGTACCCGATTCAAGAAAAATAAAATGATTGGATCAAGAGTAATTCCTTCCCTATACATTACAAAAAAGAATGCTGTAAAAACCAAAAAAGTTCCCGTATCATTCTGAATTAAGACCAACAGCATAGTCAGAATAACGATAAACAAGGCCAAACCTAATGTTTTTCTTGAGATGATTTTAACACGACCTTGCGATATAACATAGGCCAGCATGAGCGCTGTAGTAAGTTTAGAGAACTCTGAGGGTTGTACTCCGAAAGGGCCGACACCAAGCCATGATCTCGCGCCATTAATAGGTTCTGTAAATAAAACTAAAATTAATAATACCAGAACTACCAAAAAGGCGATTGGTGTTAGCTTTCGGATGTATTCTGAATCAATCAACGAAATTACAATTCCCAAAAACAAACCAATTCCAATCCACATTATTTGCTTACCATAAAGTGTTTTAATATCAAAAAGAAAAGGACGATCTGGATTGTAGGCTGCGGAATAGATGTTGATTATTCCCATCAGCAATAATGCGGACACTACTATGATTGTTAACCAATCCCACCCCAACGCTTTTTGCCTGAATTTATTCATTGATATTGGTAAATCTTTTTTCTAATATGCGACTTTCTTTGGCTTTGTTATTGACCTGACCAGTGAGGTATTTCTCCATCATTAAACTTGCAATTGGAGCTGCCCAAGTTCCACCAAATCCTGCGTTTTCAATAAAAACAGCAATAGCAATTTTTGGATTGTCGTGTGGTGCATAAGCCATAAAGACAGAGTGATCTTCTCCATGTGGATTCTGTGCTGTACCTGTTTTACCCGCTACGATAATTTCATCATTAATTCTTGCCCTTCTTGCCGTACCGCCTGGTTCGTTGACAGCGCCGCGCATACCTTCCTTGATGGATTTGTAATACTTAGCTTCTACCATGGTTTGCTTTTTTACTTTAAATTTTTCAAGCGGTCCATCGTCTCCTATGCTTTTGACTAAGTGCGGTTCATAAAAATATCCTTCGTTTGCAACAATAGCTGCAAGGTTGGCCATTTGTAAAGGAGTCATTTTTACCTCACCTTGACCAATACTATTTGAACGTATTGTAGAAAAGGCCCAACGAAATTCACCATACCAATGGTTGTAGAACGAAACATTAGGAATAACCCCGCTTCTAAGACCATAAATATCGGTTTCTGGTCGTATTCCAAATCCAAAGCTATGCATGTATCTTTCCCATAGTTCCAATCCGATTGCAGCGTCTTTAAACAGATTGGGGTCCTTATTCTGTTCTATGATTCGCTTTACCAAATAGTAATAATAGGGATTACAAGAATACTGAATAGATTTGGCCACATTACTTGCTGGGGGATGATTATGACATCCGACCAAAGACCTTGTGCATGGAAATCCTGTATTTTCTGTAATAACGTTTTCTTGCAAACCAACCAAAGCCTGAACAACTTTGAATATTGATCCTGGAGGATATTCTGCGGCCAACGGACGAGGGTAAAAAGGTTTTAATGAGTCCCGATAAAGCCTGCTGTAATTTGTTCGTATGTTTCTTGTTCCAACCATTAAATTAGGATCGTAACTGGGCGCACTTACCATGGCTAAAATCTCACCTGTGGAAGGTTCAATGGCTACAATAGACCCCAGTTTGTTTTGCATAAGCAATTCTCCATAGGCTTGTAGTTCTATATCGATACCAAGATGTAATGGAGGGCCTTGTAATGCGTTTGTATCCAGTTTTCCCCCTGCGAAGTTATCTACGAGTTTCCCTTTTGCAGAAGTTAAAATAACTTTTGTTCCTTTTTGCCCTCGAAGCGAATGCTCATAGTACTTTTCTAGTCCTGTTCGACCAATAAAATCTCCTACATTATAAAAGCGACGATCAGCGTTTAGCTCTTCTGCATTTATTTCATTGAGATATCCGAAAATATTTGCACCATGAGGATAAGGATAATCTCTCATGCTTATAGGACTTTCGTAAAATCCTTTGAAATCGGGAAGTTCTATGGCTATTTTCGAAATTTCATCGGCAGAGAGTTCTTTTAAGAAAGCATGCGGTAGATAACTTCGATAATCATTTACAATGGTGTCGTTTCCTGTTTTTTTACTTCTTGTTTTTCGGTCAAGCTGCTTTTTAATTTGCACGAAACGTTGTCGAATAGAATCAACAGATATTCCGATTAACTTAGAAAATGCTAGAGTGTCGAAATCTTCGATATCATCTTCTACAAACATCAAATTGTAGTAAGTTTTGTTGGCCACGATTTTTTTCCCGTCCCGATCGTATAGGATACCACGAGGGGGTTTGATTATAACTTTTCTTTTGGCCACCTCACCGGCCCTTTCAATCCACTTGTCATCGACTACTTGCATATAAAATAGACGGCCAACAAAAACAACTCCTACCAAGAGGAAAAGAAGGATAAAAACGAGTCTTCTACTTTCTAGGTTCATACACTTTTAGGCTTTTTGAAGAAAAGTACCTGAATAAGTATAAAGATAATCAAAGTAATAAGGGTACTCAAAACCGTACTAGAAATAATTTCTTTCCATGCAGACCATTTGAAATATTCTAGTGAGAAAAACCATAAATGATGGATAACTACAATGACTCCAGAGACTTTAACAAACCATGCATAACCCCATTCTGTAGCGGTAGGTTCTTTAAGAACGTCATAGTCATCTCGGGGTGCAAAACGTTTGAAAATTCCAGGCCTTAAATAAGCAATAAGTACAGCTGAACTGGCATGAAGGCCAAATGTGTTCATAAAAAAGTCAACTCCTATTCCTGCTAGAAAAGCCAATAGCATTAGTACGACAGGCCGAGTATCAAAAGGAAGTAGAATTATGAATAATGGATAAATCATAGGATGGATACCAAAGCCAAAATTAAGCTGCCCGAAAATAAGTCCTTGTGCCAGCACAAAAATTAATAATCGAATTGTATTTTTAAGGAGGTAATTCATTGTAATTGTTCTATTCCTCTTTCGAGTTCTTCTAATTCCAGTTGGTTGATATTCTTAATGATATAAACATAACGAAGTTTCCGCATGTCTTGGTTCAATCTAACAGTAATGTCCCACATTGGTTTACCTTCAATGGGTTCTAAGTTCTCAACTCTACCGATAGGCTCTCCTTGCGGAAAATAACCTCCTCTTCCTCTGGCGTTCACAGGACTCCCTTTTTTAATTACGATATCATTTGAAATTCCAGTAAGTTTCACTCTACGTGGATCTTCTCCATCGTACTTTATTATACCATAAGCGTCCGTTCCGTCTATATAAGCACTGATGTTGATGTCGGAGGTTAAAACGGATTTAACTATTGCATAATGACGAGAAACATCGTATACAGTTCCTACAATACCTTGTGAGGAAACCACGCCCATTTTACGTTCAACACCTTTTAAGCTTCCTGCGTTAATGGTGAAGTAGTTGTTGGTAAAGGAATGCGAGGAGTTGATTACTGTAGCTGGAGTACGTTCAAAACTTAACTTCTGGATGGTATCATTGATAATAGCTGTTTTTGCATCTACTGAAATGAAATTATCAGGAATTCGTTTTTCAAGTTCGATGTTTTGCGCCTGAAGTCTTTCATTAGCCTCGTCTAGATAGATGTACTTTATGATATTTCTTTCCCATGACAAAAGAGTTCCTGTAATTGCTGCGGATGAATTAAAGAACTTGGTTCTTGGAAAACTCATGACCGAGAAAAAGGAACTCAATGCAAGGATTTGTAAAATCAGGAAGACCAGAAAAACCCTAAATCTTCTAAAGAATGCTATAAACTTTAGCATGAATTATTTTTACTTTTTAATCTCTTATCAAGAATTGGAAACGGTTAATATTTTTTAAAGCAATACTTGTTCCTCTTGCAACTGCTCTTAAAGGATCTTCGGCAATGTGAACAGGTAATTTCGTTTTTAGTGACATTCTTTTGTCTAGTCCACGCAACATTGAACCACCACCAGCAAGGTAAATCCCCGTTTTGTAAATGTCTGCAGATAGTTCTGGTGGAGTCATTTCTAGGGCACTCAAAATAGCTTCTTCAATTTTTGAAATTGATTTGTCTAAAGCATGTGCAATTTCAACATAACTAACTGTAATTTCTTTTGGAATTCCAGTCATTAAATCTCGACCACGTACAGCATAATCTTCTGGTGGATTATCAAGTTCTGGTAAAGCAGCACCCACTTCAATTTTAATTTGTTCTGCAGTACGCTCACCAATCAATATGTTGTGTTGACGGCGCATGTATTCTTCAATGTCATTCGTAAAATCATTTCCTGCAACACGAATAGATTTATCACTCACAATACCACCAAGTGCAATAACAGCAATTTCCGAAGTTCCACCACCGATATCAATAATCATGTTACCCATTGGTTCTTCCACATCAATCCCAATACCGATTGCAGCAGCCATTGGTTCGTGGATTAAATAGACTTCTTTTGCTCCAGCATGCTCTGCTGAATCACGTACTGCTCTTTTTTCTACTTCTGTAATTCCTGAAGGAATACAAATTACCATTCGCAATGAAGTGTTGAAGAGACTTTTACGCTTTTTGATCATTTTGATCATTCCGCGAATCATTTGTTCAGCACATTGGAAATCTGCAATAACACCATCTTGCAAAGGCCTTACGGTTTCAATTAGCTTATGGGTTTTACCGTGCATTTGTTGTGCTTTCTTACCGATTGCAACAATTTTACCGGTCTGTATATCCCTGGCAACAATTGATGGTTCATCTACAACCACTTTATCATCCATGATAATTAGTGTGTTGGCTGTCCCTAAATCAAGTGCAATGTCCTGTGTTAAAAAGCTAAATAATCCCATATTCTTTGTTGCGTAGTATAAATTTTATAATAAAGTGTAGTTTTTGCTACCTTCAAATTTAGCTAAAATTATACAGTATATTTTAATTTATTTGTTTTAATGTTTAAAATGTCTATTTCCTGTAAAAACCATAGCCATACCGTGTTCATTACAGTAATCAATAGATAATTTATCCTTGATTGATCCACCTGGCTGAACCACAGTGTTTATGCCTTCTAAATTAGCGATTTCAACACAGTCTGGAAACGGGAAAAAGGCATCTGATGCCATCACAGCACCATTCAAATCAAAGTTAAATGATTTTGCTTTGTGAATGGCTTGATTTAAAGCGTCTACTCGTGAAGTTTGACCTGTTCCGCTGGCCAATAGCTGTCCATTTTTTGCAATGACGATAGTGTTGGACTTGGTATGTTTTACTAATTTATTGGCAAAAACTAAATCTTCTTTTTGTTGCGCTGTTGGAGCTACTTTTGTTACTGTTTCAAAGTTCTCTACAGTTTCTGTAATGGTATCGCGATCTTGGGCTAAAACACCATTCAAAATAGTTCTGAATTGTTTTTTTGGTAAATCGATCGGTTTTTGAACCAAAAGCACCCTGTTTTTCTTTGATTTTAAAATTTCAAGTGACTTTTCGTCAAATGAAGGAGCAATAACAACCTCACAGAATAAATCATTAATCAATTCGGCAGTGGCTACATCAATCGTTTTGTTGGCCATTAAAATACCTCCGAATGCAGAAACAGGATCTCCAGCTAAAGCATCTTTATAAGCTTGAACAAGTGTTTCTCTTGTTGCTAATCCACATGCATTGTTGTGTTTTAATATAGCAAATGTTGGTGCGTCATTTTTAAAGTCTTCCATCAAACAAACAGCAGCGTCAACATCTAATAAGTTGTTGTAAGAAAGTTCTTTTCCATGTAATTTATCGAAAATTTCATCTAAATCACCATAGAAAATTCCTTCTTGGTGTGGATTCTCTCCATACCTTAATACTTGTGCTTCTGTGATACTTTGTTTGAAAACTGCTTGCTCTCCCTTGTTGAAGTAATTAAAGATGTGTGTGTCGTAATGTGAACTAACATTAAAAGCATCTCTAGCAAAAGCTTTTCTTTGTGCCAATGTCACTTCTCCATTTTGCTCGGTTAGAATAGATAAAAAGTCATTGTATTGAGTTCTTGTTGAAACCAACATAACGTCTTTGTAGTTTTTGGCTGCTGCACGAATAAGTGAGATTCCACCGATATCAATTTTTTCAATAATTTCTTCGTGGGTTCCTCCCGCAGCAACTGTTTCCTCGAAAGGATACAAATCGACCATCACTAAATCAAAAGATGGAATTTCAAATTCCTGTAATTGTTGTTGATCTTGCGTGTTATCTTTTCTGTTTAATATTGCACCAAATATCTTCGGGTGTAAAGTTTTTACTCGTCCACCCAAAATTGAAGGGTAAGAAGTTAAATCTTCTACACGCTTCACTTCGATTCCAAGGTCTTCGATAAACGATTGAGTTCCTCCTGTACTGTAGATTGTAACTCCTTGACTGTTTAGTGCTTTAACGATTGGTGCAAGTCCTTCTTTGTTGAAAACTGATATGATTGCACTTTTGATTTTTGTATTGCTCATAACCGAATTGATATTAAGCCTACAAAAGTAAATAGTTTAACCGAATATGTCACTTTTTTAACGACATTTAGTTATAGACAATTGCATTTAGATTTTAACATCAGAAATCAGTCGTTTCGAAGTCAAAAACTAACTGTTCACCATGTGTTGTGCTAATTTCGGAAAACTGTTGTAAAGCGATTGGGCATCTTTTTCAGGTAAATCCAGTGTTGCAATTGCTTTTTTCATGCAAAGTAACCAGGCTTCCATCGCTTTTTGATCAATTTTGTGAGGTAAATGACGCATTCGCATTCGTGGTGGGCCATACTTTTCAATGTAAAGTCGTGGTCCGCCAAAAAACTGTGTTAAAAACATGTATTGTTTTTCCTTAATTTCTTCAATGTCGTTGTGAAAAAGTGGAATTAAAATGGGATCTTGATAAACGAATCCATAAAATGCGTCTACTAATTGCCTGATTTTCTGACTTCCCAATTTATTGTATAATGAATCTATCTCTTCTGTTTCCATTGTCATCAAAAATACTTAAATTTATCCATTGATGAACCCCAATTAAGTTTAAATGCTAACACGGCTACTGTTACCTTTGTTGATTTCACTTCCGTTTTTTGTTTTTTCTCAGTACAGGATGGACGTAAGGAACGTTGCGGACTGTTATGGGAATAGTTTTATTAGGCATCCAGGTGATTATGAATTGCAATTTACTGGAAGAAAAGGTACAGAAACAGACTTATCGGCTTATCCGACCTTGGCAGAGCTTCAATTGAACAACACTTTTTGGTCTTCTTTTACGGCTCCCCATGATGGGTTGTTTATGTTTTCTGGAATTACAGAAAACTGCATCATGGATATTCTGATTTTTTCAGCGCAAAAAAAAGAGGGGGAAGAAAGCAGTTCTAGCTATGCGAATATCTGTGAAAACATTGAAGTCGGAACTGCTGTAATTGAAAGAATATTGAAAGTAAAAGGCAATCAGCGTTTTGGGCTGAATAAATCACCAAATGAGCAATTTCTATATGGATTAAGAATGACCGAAGGAATGGAGGTGTATCTCCTTTTTAATGCTTCGATAAGTCAGCGAATTAAAGTCCGTTTAAATGTGGAGTACGAAGTAGATTATTCAGACATTGATGTAGAAAGTCTTAAAAGTGTTACCGATATGCGTAGAAGTAATAAGCATTCGGAACTGCGGATTCAATTAAGAGATAAAAGTACAGGTTTACCCATAAAAGGGAAATTGCTTATTGATAATTCTAAACGCATAAATGGACTTTATAGTGGTTCTGATTTTATCTTTTCGATTCAAGAGAGGGAACATCTTAAATTGAGCATAGATGTTATTGGCTACTTCTTTCAAGATCAGGAGGTCTTCATTGAAGCAGGGATAAATAAAGAGTTAACCTTGTGGCTTGAACCTGCTGAAATAGGAAAGAAGATGGAGCTGTCTGGAATTCAATTCAAAACAGGTAGTAGCGAACTGTTAAAAGGTGCTGAAATAAAACTTGTTCGTTTAAGGGATTTTCTCTTGTTGAACTCATCTATTCATATTGAAATTGAAGGACATGTGTTTGAATTTGGAGAGAGTACGTTTGCAGGTAGACGAATGTCGGTAGCTAGGGCAAATACTGTATTGAAGTATTTGGTCGATAGCGGAGTGAGCAGAAGCCGATTGAGCGCCAAGGGATATGGGAATGAATTTATGATTTATCCAGAACCAAAATTCGATTGGCAAGAACAGGCAAACCGCAGGGTAGAAATTAGAATTTTAAAAGAGTGAATAGTGTCTTAAAAAAAATAGGGATAGGGATTTTGTTCTTAAACTCGTTTTATGGGGTGACCCAAAACGATCATTTAATGGGAGATGTTGGCGATTGTAATGGAGCTATTTTATTATCACCAAACACCTTGTTAAAGCCAAAGATTTTTAAAGGGCCGGGAACGGTTATGGATGTCGAAAACTATTCAAAATCTTTAAAATTAACAGAAGTCAATAGCCTATGGTTAAAGTTTGAAGCTGACTATTCGGGTGAATTAAGGTTAGCTTTTGAAAAATTTGATTTTGCTCTAGAATACTGTGTTTTCATTTTGAAAGAACATCAGACCTGCGACTTGATTCGCAAAGGTAGCGCGAAGGTGTTTACACATCAATACATGGACCAACAAGCGCATTCGGCATCCATAGATTCTATACATTATAACAAAGGTGAGGTTATACTTTTATACCTGAACACGGTAAATTCCGATGAAAATACTGTAGCAATTAAAGCTAACTTTGAAGGAGATGTTAGTCCTGAAGAGTTCAGTGCAATGAAAGAAGAGTTTGATTTGCGTAGTTCAGAAGATTTAGATCCCTACATCATTAAGGTGCGTGATGCCAAAACTAAACTACCTTTGACGGCCAGTATTATTGTCTCTGATACGAGAGGATTAAATGCTTTATATACTGCTTCAGACCTTATAGTTCCTAATTCAGAAAACCTTAAGATGAACTTAAAAATTGATGCTGGAGGATACTTTTTCCAAGATGTTGTGATCAATAACAGAAGGGAGGAAGCAAAAGAAAAGGTGATTTATTTAATTCCATTAGAACAGAATCAGTTGATTGAACTTGAAGGATTGATTTTTGAATCTCATTCTGATGTGCTCATCCCAGAAGCGATGTTAAAGCTGAAAAGGTTAAAAGACTTTATGTTGATGAATACATCGGTGCAAATCGAAATTCAAGGCCATGTTCATTTATCAGGGAGAAATACTTTTGCCGCTAAAAGACTTTCTAAGAAACGAGCTAAAACTGTTCGTACAGTCTTAGTAGAGAGTGGAATCAGTAAAAAACGCATCAGTGTGAAAGGGTTTGGAAATTCTATGATGAAATTTCCTGAAGCTGAAACAGATTTGGAAAAGCAAGCCAACAGAAGAGTAGAGATTAAGATAAAGTAAGCTTCTGCAGTTTTATTTTTCTCGGTTTGTTGTATATTCCACCAGCATGATTAAAGATTTTTTGCTGGGTGAATCAGGAATAGGACCCAATAGCTCTAAAGCCTCTTTCTTGAACTTAATCATGTAGTCATAAGCATATTCTATACCTCCATTTTCTGTCACCAATTGAATTGCACGACGTACTTTTTTTGGATTTTCGTTGTGGCGTTTAACAATATTGATTAACTCCTTTCTTGTTTTCTTATCCACGGTATTTAAGGTGTAGATCAGTGGAAGGGTCATTTTTTGTTCGCGAATATCATTTCCTGTTGGTTTTCCAATTTTCCCCGGAGTACCATAATCGAAAATGTCATCTTTTATTTGAAAAGCTAAACCTACTTTTTCACCAAAGAGTCTCATGCGTTCTGCTTCATCTTCTCTTCCAACGGAAACAGCTCCAGCTTCACAACAAGTGGCAATTAGAGATGCTGTTTTTTGTCGAATAACTTCAAAATAAGTTTCTTCATCGATATCGAGTTTACGGGCTTTTTCAATCTGAAGTAATTCTCCTTCACTCATTTCACGAACTGCACGGGCAACGATTTCCAAAGAACGGTATTTTTTGTTTTCAATACTCATCAATAAAACCTTTGAGAGCAAGAAGTCACCCACTAAAACAGCAATTTTATTCTTCCAAAGTGCATTGATCGAGAAAAAACCTCTTCTTTCATTGGCATCATCCACAACATCGTCATGAACGAGTGTGGCAGTGTGAAGCAATTCAATTAAAGAAGCAGAGTTGTAGGTATCAGGATTGACTTCTCCCAGCATTTTGGCTGATAGAAAAACAAACATAGGGCGCATTTGCTTCCCTTTCCTTTTAATAATGTAATGAGTAATCTTATCTAAAAGGGGAACCTTAGATTGCATACTTTCACGAAAGTGAACCTCAAACTTCGATAGTTCTTCAGTTATGGGGCTCTTAATATCACTCACTTTTATCATGGACTGCAAATATAGAAAATAAAAGTACGGAGATAAAGAAATGAAGATGTATAAAAGATGAATTTTGGGGCTTCGTTACAGAAGCGAGAATTTAAACAAGTTGATTTATTGACTTTCTATGCTTTTCCGTATGTTTGCAGTTAAATTTAAGAGGAATGGGAGGTACTTTACGCAAGAATATAAAAATAGGGGTAGAGGTAAATATTGTTTTAAAAAAAGACCAAAGATCAGGGGCTTTAACACAAGGAGTAGTAAGTAAAATATTGACCAATTCACCTCAACATCCTCATGGGATCAAAGTAAAACTTGCT
Source organism: Brumimicrobium sp. (assembly GCF_048268645.1). Classification (NCBI taxonomy): domain Bacteria; kingdom Pseudomonadati; phylum Bacteroidota; class Flavobacteriia; order Flavobacteriales; family Crocinitomicaceae; genus Brumimicrobium; species Brumimicrobium sp. The sequence goes on from NZ_JBLWVE010000001.1 coordinate 605,039, forward strand.
ACTGGAGAGGTGGGCAGAGTGAAGGAAATTCTCTCCGAGGACAGGTCAGACTTTTAAAATCGGTTGGATGAAATCTTTGTAGAAGATTGATCAGACATTAAACATCTAATCTCCATTGAATAGTATTTTAACAGCCTTACAGTCAGGAAGTTCTTCGAGCAAAAACTCCTTGTCGCTGCGTCCCTTTCTTTCAAGCCCTTTTTCTTCAAAATATTGAGGTTCAATCGTGAGCATACATTCCGTTTTCTTTGCTTTTAAAGCCTCATATTCTTCTGATTGCGTTGCATCCTTATTCTGATCAACCGACTTTAATAGATTTTTGATGGCTAAACGAACCTCGAAACATTCACAAATATCGGACTTGTTTTCACAAGATGAAAATAGAAATACAGAGAATAATACTGCTAGTCCAACACTAAACTTATGGAGTAAACGCATATTTCATTTATTTGGCGGGCAAAGTAAATAAAGGGATGCTTAGTTTTTGAACCATCTGTTTGGAAACGCTCTTTTTAAATATTTGTGTAAAGAAATTTCTTTTTCTTGGTTGAATGGCTAAAATATCAATATTTTCTTTGATGTATAATTCACAAATAGCCTCTTCAAAATTATGCCCTGTAACAACAAACGTTTCAAGGTTTTGATTGTCAATACCTAATTTGTTTTTCCATTCTTCCATTTCTTTTTCACTAATGTCAGAAACTTCTTTTTCAAAATGAATACTGCATATTTCAGCATTAAAATGTTTAGCAAAACGATTGACCTCATTAAAAGAAACAACCTCTTCGTCTTTGTAATTAGTGAGGTAAGCTACTTTATCAATGGAATTGGATGGACTCACCTCTTCAGGAATACTAAGGACATTACAGGGTGCATTGTCGATAACTCCAGCAGCAACAGAACCTAAGAAAACTTCTTTTAACCCGGTCGCCCCAGTTGTTCCCATCACAATATAATCTACTTCCTCTACTTTTGCTATGGCTGTAATTCTTGTCACTACTTGTCCTTCAGCCATAACATGTTTGAAGTCAATATCACCATAACCATTATTGTCGGCCTTTCTTCTTAAGGTTTCAACAGATTTTTTGAAATTCTCGAGTGTTTCCATCTCCATAATTTCATAGACTTCTTTAGACGTATTATGCAAAGCACGTCCTAAATCTGGTAGCTCATAGACATGTGCCAAAAGCAACTCAGCATTTAATTTTCGTGTGAGTTGTAAAGCGTAAAAAAATGCATTTTCAGCAGCATTAGAAAAATCCGTAGGAAACAGTATTTTAATCATCGTAGTTCGTTTTATGTATGTGAATGTTTATTGCACTAAGTTAAGCCTAAATAACTTTTTTACCTCTAAAAAGTTCCGAAAAAACACCAAAACCTATCAAATATCATTTTAATTTAATCTTTCCTAACCTTTTGTTCATATGCTTTAGGCTAATTGAACCTTACAAAACGACTAAGATCTAAATGACGGAGAATACATTTGAGCAAATATTTTTTCGATTATCCATAAGTGAAACGGGATTAATTTCATACTTTTCAACTTTAAGGATGTAGTCCATATACAATGAAGCACTTATTTCACCTCTTATTGTTTTTCCTGCCTTTTTCACTATTTGCAGTGAATGACGATGTTTATTTGAAAAAAATTGAGACGGCACAAACAGACGCTGAAAAAGAAGCTGCCTATTTAGATTGGATCAGTGCAAATGTTCAGAAAAACACTTTAAGGTGTGACTCTATTCTTAAACAAAAGAAAAATTTTACTTCTAGATTTACAGAAGATGGGCGATTCACTTTGTTATTGCTCAATTATAATAACATTCGGTTTGGCGGACTTGAAGAGATGCCACAGATAGAAGAATTTGAACTAAGTCCTAGAGATTTATTATTGGCAAGAGGTCTAAATATTTGTTATAATAGAACACCTTTACCAGATAATTTACTTTCTGAAATTAAAGCGAACATAGATAAGTATAACGACCCAACTCGTCAAAGTGTTTATTATGCAGTGATGAGTTGTGAGAAAGGACTGACCAGCAAACAGGTGATTAACTCCTTTAACAAAGCGTTGAAACATGCTAAAAGAAGTCATTTAAAAAGTATTTATACTTCAATTTTAGATGTTATTTCAAACTTTTACTTGCAGGTTGAAAACTTTGAAGAGGCGATATTTCATCAGCAAAAAGGAGTAGCATATTCCAAAAAACATAATTTGAGAGGAGATCAAGTTAAACACCTAGTGAACCTGGGGAAAATTCTTTTTCAGTTTGATGATTTAGAAAAGTCTGAAGGGTATCTGCTTGACGCATTGAAATTAAGTTCTAACCTCAAATTGGATTATATTTCAGGCCAGTTATACAACCAACTCGGCGAATTATATACTGAGCAAGGCAAAAGAGAAAAGGGCATACGCTTTTATCAACAGGCTATTTTAAAATTTTATGTTGTTAATAATACTTGGGGACTTGCACAAACACATCAGAATATTGGTAGGGCTTTCTATAAACAAGGTTTTCTAGATTTAGCAGAAAAGAACTATAAACTAAGTGAAGATTTCTATAGTAAATTAAATCATGGAGATACAAAAGGAGATCTGTACAATTATTTGGCAGAGCTCTATTCTAATAAAGGAAAACTAAGTCTAGCAAAAAAGTACATTAATAAATCAATTGCTTTTTGGAGAGAAAGTGATATGCTAATCCCTTTGAATGATGCGTATTACCTGAAATCAGTTATTTTAAGTAAATCTGGTGATTTGGCCGAAGCCTATCACTTCTTGAATAAGTATCAGCTTTTTCGTGACAGCACTTATGCTTTAGAAACTAAATCTAAGATTGCCGAGCTGAGTGAAATGTTTATGTCTGAACAAAATGAGCGTAAAATACTAGAGCAAGAAAGGAAACTGGCTGAAGAATCCTCCCAACGTTTATTGATTCAAAATAAATTAGAAAACAGTAAGCAACAAACGCGGTTAATAATCGCCTTGTTTATTATTTCACTAGTGCTATTTGTGGCTATTTTTGTTATTATTCGAAATAAAAACAGACAAGAGCAATTAATTAAAAAACAAAGAGAGATTGAATTGCAACAAACTCTATTGCGAACTCAAATGAATCCTCACTTTATTTTTAATGCGATGTCGGTTATTCAGAGCTATATTTATGATGAGGATACAGCCAATTCTTCAAAGTTTTTAATTCACTTCTCGAAATTGATGCGAATGATATTGGAAAACAATGCAAAGCAATTTATTCCGCTTGAAACAGAATTAGAAATCATCAACAGGTATTTGGTACTTCAAAAAATGAGGTTTGAAGACCGTTTTGATTTTGAAGTCAAAGGAAACGAATCTATTGATGCTACCTCAACTTCTATTCCTCCTATGTTGGTTCAACCTTTTATTGAAAATGCAATTGAACATGGAGATTTGGATAAAGTAGATAAAGGCAAAGTAAAAGTGACTTGTGAAATTTATGAAGATTTATTTATTTTTACTATTGAAGATAATGGAATTGGAAGGCAACAAGCTGAACAGAAAAAGAAAAAACCTTCCTCTGAAAGTCATCGAAGTATGGCTGTGGAACTAACGCAAAGTAGAATTTTGTTATTGAATGAAAAGTATAAAAGCAAAGGATATTTAAAGATAGAAGATTTAGATACGGAAAAGGGTACTGGCACAAAAGTAACCATTGCAACTCCGTACATCAAGAATATATAAAGTTGAATTATGGCATATAGTGTAGTTATTATTGATGATGAAACAAGAACACGTTCATTACTTAAAAAAATGGTGAGTAATGCTGATTTTCCGCTTGAAGTCGTTGGTGAAGCGGAAGGTGTTGAATCTGGATTACGTGCAATCCAAAAACATGAACCAAATATCGTACTCTTAGACATTCAAATGTCTGATGGTTCTGGTTTTGATGTGCTTGATCGTTTGAAAAAGAGGAATTTCGAAGTCATTTTTGTAACTGCCCATCAAGAATTTGCTATTCGTGCAATAAAATTCTCTGCATTGGATTATATCTTGAAACCGGTAGAGATGGATGAGTTGGAAAGCGCTCTAGGCAATGCTATTGATGCAATTCAAACAAAGTCCGATCTTTCTGTTCGGTATGAAGAACTACTCAACAACTTAAAACACAACAATAAGAGAATCGTAATTCGTACCAAAGGATCAATGTTCGTTTTTGATGTGAAAGACATTGTGCATTGTCAATCGGATAGAAACTATACTTATTTTTACCTCAATGACGGAAGAAAGGTGTTTACTTCAAGGACCTTAAAAGATTATGAAGACACCTTGTGTATGCCAGATTTCATTCGTTGTCACCGATCTCATATAATAAACATCAATTATTTAGAGCGCTATGATCGAGGTGATGGAGGTACAATTATCATGAAGGATGGAACAGAAATCCCTTTGTCTAGAATGAGTAGAGAAAGATTCTTGGATGTATTAAACTCTCTTTAGATTTGGAATTTATAGCTTATTAACAATACCATAAATGATAGGATTCCCTTTTCTTAATTTTATTTTGTAATCTTCAACTAAAAAAGTATTCTTGTCTTTATTCCAAATGTAGGTTTTAAACTTAAGGTTCGGATTGTTAAGGTGTTCTTTTGGAATTTCAATTGTTCCATGGAAAGTTGCCGATTCAGCCCCTTGTTGTTGAAGATTTAACTGTTGGTCAAAATCATATCCTCTCCACAGTATTGTTTCGCCCTCATTTTCTAAGGTCAAAACTAAAGTTGCCGTTGGTGGTTGGTTAGCCTTTATTTTTACAGAAAGGTCAATGAACGCATGGTCTTTTAAAAGAAAACGACCTAAGTTCGCTTCAAAGCCTGGCCCCCATTCTTCATCAGGATTTATTTGATAACTTCTTTTTCCAGCATACGAAACTGTATCTATTATAGATGACGTATTATAACTCCAACTCGGCAGTGAGTCCTTTTCAAAGTCTAAAGTCGAAACAAGTTTTGACGGACTTGGATTTTTAGAAAAAAGATAAGAGCTTCCCCCAAAATAGTTCTTTTGTAGTTCAATACTCGGATAAAATTCTTGTATAATAGGAACAACAAGAGGATCGATATGATGTAAACAGCCTAAATAAAAATAGCTATGATGTTCAGCATTATCTATAAGGAATTGTTTAAAATCGGGTATAGATTCAAATTGATCATACCAAGTGTAGTTGGAATCAAACCTCATTTGGTTCATATAATATGCATTAATGTGTTCTACCGATTGCACAACAGAAAGTACGTTTTCTTTCTCATTGGCCACTTGTAAATCATTGAGGATTTCCAAATATGGAGATTGATAAAAGTACTTGTAATGTTGACGTTCATAAACTAAGGAAAGTGTTCCTGTCAATAAAATTAGTGCAACAAGAATTAGATTTGTTTTTGGAGAACAGTTGGGTAAATGTCCAAAGAGGAGAAACAAAAGATAAGTAAAACTGAATATTAGTACTGAATATTGTAGTACCGCATTTACGTTTGTCGAGTAGAAATACCCAATAAGAAGAGGAGTTAAAAACCACGTAAGAAACAAAAGGTAATTTTTGAGATTGATTTTTACATGTTTTTTGGTGACTAAAAAACCCAATGCAATTCCCAATACTACCATTATAAAGATGTAGGAATAATTAAAAATATAGGAGATGTAATTCAAGAAAAAAACGGGTGTAGGCTTTGCTAACCATTCTTCAACACCAGCCACGTTTAATTGATAAAAGAAAATTTCTAAATGCGGAATATAAAGCCCAAAAATGCCTAAGCCTAATAAACAATAGCGAATAAGAAAGGCCTTCTGAATAAAAAATAAACCACTAACTCCAACAATCGCTGCAAATAAGAGACTAAAATGGTGGTTATATGCACATAAAGCACCTGAAATGATGAAAAAACATCCATTCAATAGAAAATTTCGCTTTGGATGTTGAATTAGTTTTGTAAGGAAAAACACCATTAACAAGGAAAAAAACAGTCCACTAATATAAGGTCGTGCAATTTGGCTAAACAGCACTGTATATTGAAGACAAGAAACAGTTGCAGCACTTAATAATCCGACAGTTTCATTCATCCATTTTTCTCCAATGGAAAAGGTAAGATATACAGAAATCACTCCAGCAATAATAAAAGGGAACTTCACAGCAATTGTAGAAATGCCAAAAATTTTCGTCCAATAATATAAGAATACTTGTACCCCTGCCGGATGTCCATCGATTTTTACTCCCTCATGAATTAGTGCAGAGAAACTGTCGAAATTTAACCGAGATAAAGCGCTAAATTCATCATGTGTAAAAGGAATTTCCGAGAGATTGAACACGCGTAAAACAACTGCAACCATTAAAATGAGGAATAAAATCCAACGATTTGAAAGTTGTTTCATTGTGAGTTAAAGAATTAAAGTATTGTGTACAATAATAGTAAATGGTTTTATTGATTACTGTATTTCTACTGTTTTATTTTGCTTAGTAACTCAAGCCAAAGAAAAACCCTCGTCTTTCTCACCCATTGTGGCGAGTCATGACGAGGGCATAAAATTTCATTTAGAGCACTTTTACTTCGTGAAGTACTTTCTAACTTCATTTCTTGTTCCTGAGTAAGGAAATAAGTCAAGCAACTTGTTTGCATATATTTGATCTGTCATCCTATCATAACAGTATTTTGCAATTTTTACGCGGTCACTGTCGAAAGTAAAAGACTCAACGATTTGATAAGCTTGATCAGCCGTGATGCATTTATTGGCCAAAGCATCTTTCGCGTATTCCATTTTTTTATCAGCAAAATTTAAGTTTTCCATCTCATCTAAAATCGGTTGAATGGTGGGCACCGCAACAACACAATTAGGATTGTAGTTCCCATGCGGAGGATATTGGCCATTTCCATTGGGTGGATAATTCCCATTGGGTGGATAGTGAGCGCCATTTCCTGTATAATTATTGTGTATTGTTCCATCAGGGTGATAATGCTGTCCTGGTGGATTTACGCCAGTACACAAATGACATGTGTTGGTGTTCTTTCCTGCGTATTGAACCACTAACACATTTTGGCCATACATAGACTGGTTTATATTTACCACTTCTATCCAGTTGAGTTTTTTATTGCCGCCAATCCAGTTTACAAATCCAGTATATTGCTTGTGCTGCTGAAGTGTAACGTGTTCTTTCACTTGAATGATTACACCGTTTGTATACAACAATTTGATTTCATGATAAGATGCCGGTAAACCAACAACCTTTAATTGATAGTTGGGAATTATATTCTGTACAACATCATCGATAATCAAATAAAAAGGATCTCCAGTTTTATCCATAATCACTATATTTGACTTACTACCATGATTTTGAGCAGTTGCATTGAATGCTAAGACGACGAGTAAAATTGTAATTAATTTCTTCATGATGCGTAGTTTTAATAGTGAAACAATATATTTATATTCGGGAATTCAAAAACGAGGCCAAAAATATGAAAAGGCTTTCCGTTTTTTGACGAATTAAAGCAGTTTATAATAAGTAGCAAATAGAAACCTCAAAAATTCATTTTATACATTTGTACTATGTTAATGAGCCTACGTATTTTAATCGGATTTCTTTTTCTGATCCTTTTTACTCAATTCCAAATGGAGTTAAGCATTATGGAGGTGAACATTCCAATTACTGGACAAAGTTTTGGGGTTTTATTGGTGCCTTATGTTTTAGGAACAAAAGAGGGCATGATAACGATTTTACTTTATTTGATTTTGGGCTTGTTGGGAATGCCTATTTTCGCCGAAGGCAGTAGTGGATGGGCGTCTTTTACAAGTAATAGTGGGGGATATCTAGTCGGTTTTCTTGTTGGCGGAATGTTTAGTGGATGTGTTTCAGGAAAGTTTGAAAACACAATTTGGGCCTCGCTCTCGGCTATGTTTTTTGGAACCTTTTTAATTCTTCTTTTTGGAGTTTTGAAACTGTCCTTAACCCTAGGTTTATCAAAGGCAATAGTGTATGGATTTAATCCCTTTATTGTTGGGGGAGTAATTAAGATATTGTTGGGGGGAATTGTTGGTTGGTGGTTGAAAGAACGGATGTTATTAAGTGAAGAAAAAGGGACTTATTAATTTATTCGGTTAAAGATAAAAAGGTCTGACCTCAACTTTTACAATTGCAAGAAGGTTTGGTAAAGCGTTGTATTGTTCTTTACCCTCTTAAACTATTGCTTTGTGGTAGATCCAAAACAAAAAAGGAGAATGATTAGAATCATCCTCCCTTCAAAGTTATTTTAAATTAATCTACACTACAATGTTGACAATTCTTCCTGGAACAACAATCACTTTCTTTGGCGTTTTACCCTCCAAATACTTTTGTGATTTTTCCAAACTTAAAATTTCCTTTTCTATTTCTTCTTTCGATAAACTGTTCGGCAACTCCACCTTGAAACGCATTTTTCCGTTAAAACTTACTGGATATTCAAAGGCATCTTCTACCAAATAGTCTTCGTTGAAAACAGGGTAATTAGCATCGCTTAAAGTACCGGCCTCGTTTCCTAAAACCACCCATAATTCTTCAGCAATATGTGGAGCATATGGCGCTAATAGCACAACTAAGTCCTGTAAAACAGTTTTGTTATTGCACTTTTGCTCTGTCAATTCATTCACACAAATCATCATTGCAGAAACGGAAGTGTTGAACACATATCTGTCCATATCCTCTTGTACTTTCTTGATTGTTTTGTGGATGGTTTTTAGAGCTTTGGCGTCTGGTTCCCCTTCAGTAATTAGTACGTTTCCTTCTTGATCATGGAATAACCTCCACAACTTACGCAAGAAGTTATTTACTCCATTGATACCTTTGATGTCCCATGGCTTTGCTTGCTCAAGTGGACCTAAGAACATTTCGTACATTCTCAAGGTGTCTGCACCGTATTTTTCTATTAAATCATCTGGATTTTGCACGTTGAATTTAGATTTTGACATCTTTTCAACTTCATTTCCGCAAAGGTAAGTTCCGTCGTCTTCTAAAATGAATTCAGCGTTGGCATATTCAGGACGTGACGCTTTGAATGCTTCTGTATCAAGAATATCGTTGTTGACAATGTTGATGTCAACGTGGATTCTTGAAGTTTTAAATTCTTTACGCTTTCCAAAACTGATGAATTTACCACTTTCTTTATCGCGGTAAACAAAATTACTTCTCCCCAAGATCATCCCTTGGTTAATCATTTTTTTGAAAGGTTCTTCGAAAGGAATAAATCCAAAATCATGTAAGAACATTGACCAGAAACGAGAATAGAGTAGGTGTCCTGTTGCGTGTTCAGCACCACCGATGTATAAATCTACGTTATTCCAATAGTCCACTTTTTCTTTAGCAACAAATGCTTTTTCGTTGTGTGGATCCATGTAGCGCAAAAAATACCAAGAGCTTCCTGCCCAGCCTGGCATGGTGTTTAACTCCATCGGATGAACGTTAGCTTCTTCAGCTCTGTCTTTACTTGTTAATTTGTTCTTCTCGCTGTCCCAATACCAATTGGAAGCATTTCCCAATGGAGGTTTACCGTCAGGAGTAGGTAAATACTTATCTACTTCAGGCAATTCTATAGGTAAATATTGGTCTTCAATTGTTTTTGCAATTCCATTGTCATAATACACAGGAAAAGGTTCTCCCCAATAACGTTGACGAGAGAAAACAGCATCACGCAAGCGGAAATTAGTCTTGGCTTCACCGATTTTTTTCTCTTCAAGAACTTCAATTGCTTTTTTAATTGCTTCTGTTACTTCTAATCCATCTAAGAAATCAGAATTGGCGATTTTTCCTTTCTTTTCTGTGTAAGCATTTTCTTCGATTGAAACATCAGCAAAGATATTCTTAATCGGAATATTAAAGTGATTTGCAAAATCCCAGTCGCGTTGGTCTCCACAAGGAACCGCCATTACAGCGCCTGTTCCGTAAGAAGCCAAAACATAATCACCTATCCATATTTGAATTTTCTCACCACTTAAAGGGTGAATAGCATAAGCTCCAGTGAATTGTCCAGAGATCGTTTTTGTGTCCGACATACGGTCGCGTTCCGATTTCAATCCTGCTTTTTGCTGATATTTTTTGATGTCTTCTTTGTATTCCTCAGTCGTAATTTTGGCAACTAATTCATGTTCTGGGGCTAAAACCATAAATGAAACACCGAAAATTGTGTCTGGTCGTGTTGTAAAGACTTGAATTTCCTCATCGTGGTCAGCCACTTGAAAATAAACAGAAGCACCAACCGATTTACCTATCCAATTGCGTTGTATATCTTTTACTGCATCCGACCAATCTAACTGGTCTAAACCTTTCAACAAACGTTCTGCATAAGCAGTAATTCGCATTGACCATTGACGCATTAATTTTTGTTCTACTGGATGTCCACCGCGTTCAGAGACACCATTTACAATTTCGTCATTGGCCAAAACAGTACTAAGTGCAGGACACCAGTTCACCCATGAATCTGCTAAATAGGTTAAGCGGTAATCCATCAATATCTCCGCTTGCTTTTTTTCATCAAATGATTTCCATTCGTCGGCGGTAAATTCTATTTCGCAGTCATTGACTGCGTTTACTTTTGTATTCCCTTCACTTTCAAAGACAGCAACTAGGTTTTCAATAGGCATTGCTTGATCAGCATCATTACAATAATAAGCAGCGAATAATTGCTTAAAAATCCATTGCGTCCATTTGTAATACTGTGGGTCTGAAGTCCTCACTTCTCTGGACCAATCGAATGAGAAACCGATTAAGTCTAATTGCTCTCTGTATCTTTTTAAATTCTCTTCGGTCGTTACCGCTGGGTGTTGACCTGTTTGAATAGCATATTGCTCTGCAGGCAAACCAAAAGAATCGTATCCCATTGGATGTAAAACGTTGAATCCTTTCAATCTTTTATAACGCGCATAAATATCAGAAGCGATATAACCAAGTGGATGACCAACATGCAGTCCAGCACCAGAAGGATAAGGAAACATTGTTAAACCATAGTATTTCGGTTTAGTAGAATCCATCTTGGAATCATAAGTGTTGTTTTCTTGCCAGTGCTTTCTCCACTTTTTCTCTATCGTGCTAAAATCGTATTCCATGCTTGTTGCTGTTTGTTTTTGAAAAAGCAAAGATAATTTTTTTTAAGTTCATACGTGTATGTATAGTCTCTGAATAGATTTACTATTTTATGAATGGGGTTTTTTAATCGATTATTTATTATATTCGTAGGTAACTTTAAACATTATTTATTATGAACTCAAATAACTTTTTGATTACAGCTTTCTTCACCGTGATTTCATTTTTTACATTTTCACAAAATAAATACGCTTTTGAGGTAGAGTCATTAAACAATAAATCACCGCAAGAAGTACTAGAAGATTTTTCAAGACATTTTGAAGAAGACCATAAAGAGTATGTAGAAGGAGTGTTCTTTATTGAATCTAAAACTGTTTATACAGAAGACAACTTTAAAGAAGTTGCAGCTGCTACAGGTTACACGTTAAAAGGGTTTAAAATCATTTCAAGAGAAGAGGTTATTGAAGAATAAAAACAACGGTTTTTTTAGGTATTCGACATCAAATAGATTTTACATTTTTGAATACGAATTCGAATAGACCATTGATGGTCAGTGTTCAATTCATTTAATATCCTATAGTTAACCATCTCAATTGATGAGCTAGGTTCAAATCGTCAGCAATAAGGTTTAAACTTATAGGTGTATTGTGTGCATGTTCATGAAGCTATCAATTATTTATTTTCTTACTTTTCACCTCTCGACAATTGAACAAAACCATGTTTTAAAACTTCTTCTCCGTTCAAGTCTTTAGCTGTAATTTTATAGAAGTAGGTACCATCTGAGCATTCTGCACCATTGTTTAATACTGAGCCATTCCATTTAAAGTCTATATCACTACTTTCAAAAACAACATTCCCCCAACGATTTAAGATAACAAGATCCAATTCGGAAATATTTTGAACATTAATCAATTGAAAGAAATCATTCTCGTTATCACTATTTGGAGTAAAGATATTTGGAATAGATATTTCAATATCGGGATTGTTAATAATGATGGTTAAATTTGTTGAGTCCATACAGCCAAAATCTCCAATTGCATACAGTGTTACTGTATATTCATTGGCAACTCCATTTGGAAATTCATGAACAGGATTAACATCATTGCTTTGAGCTGAGAAGTCACCAAAATCCCAAATGTAATTAGTCGCATTTGTAGATTCATTTGTAAAGTCAACCTCTGTGTTGTTAAAGTCTGTTGTCATCGGATTTGCGGAGAAGTTAGCGATTGGACCATCTGCCACCTCAATATAACTTGTTAGTGTGGTATCTCCAACACAACCATTTGCAAATTCCATAGTTAAAGTAACGTCAAAAGTTCCAGATTGCGTATAGGTGTGTGTAACGGTACCGCAGGAAGTGCTGGTGTTTCCATCTCCAAAATCCCAAAGACAAGATGCGTTAAGGAAAGTAGAGGTATCTGTAAAGGTCACAGTATGTGGACTACATCCCATAAGTGTGTCACCAAAGAAAGATGGTTCTGGGTTAAGAAACTGCTCTTCAACTTGGAAGTTGGAAGATGCAGTACAGTCACCATTATCTACTTCAACAGCGTAATTTTGGCCGAATGCGGCTCCTGTGATTAAACCAGAGGCATCAACTGAAGGACCTGTGGGCGTAAAAGTATAAGTTGAACCAGCATCATAATTTAAAATTTCAGCAGAACCGTCTACGAAACAGTCAGGATCTGTAATATCAAAAGTTGGCGCATCTGGAGTGATTAATTGTTCATCAATTTGGAAACTCGTTGCACAGCCTCCGCCGCCTTCTTCTACAGTGTATTGTTGTCCAAACACAGCACCATTAATTTCTCCATTACTACCTATTGTTGGTCCAGCAGGAGTAAAAGTATAAGTTGCATTATTGTCATAGTTCGTAATTTGCGCAGAGCCGTCAGCACTACAAGTAGGATTTGTAACATCAACGTTTACTGCCCCTGAACCTGCAACTGGTGAGGAGGTTACAATGGCGTCCCAACCTTCTTTGTTAACTACACTAGTAGCATAAAATCGAAAAGTCAAACATTGATCTTGGAGGGTGGTAAGGTCCAGGACATCGTTGTTATTCATAAAGTTACAATCTGTTCCTCTCGGGTTGTCAGGGCCTCCAGCTCTATTGTCAAACAATATTGTACCAGTTGTACCCACACCTTCATAGATAACCATCCAATCCCATCCTGACGATGTACCGTACATAGACAAAACCAGGAATTCAACATTTAAAGATTCACATGCTGCAGGACAAATAGTCGTTATTGTTTCGCAGTTGCCATTGGCATAGTTGTTTGCATATCCATCACTACTGCAGTTTCCTCCCGGTCCACCATCGTCATAAAAATGTATGCTTGTTCCTGGATCTAATGTGTATGTGGCAGTTGCGCAGGCAGTAGGGATAATATCACCTTGCTGTGCAATGGCGGTATTTCCGAAGATTAATCCTATGATAATGAGCGCGTAGTATAATATAGACTTCATAATTTTTATTGTCAAATTAGTGTAGAGTATAGTTTAATATTCCACTAATTTAAAGAATAAAATAATTACAAAGAAATTATTGTAGAATTTAACAATTGGGAAGGGTTATTTTTCTTGCATTATCAAAACCAAGAAAATTATTTACGTTCTAAACAAGATTAAACTATGTTTAAAAGCTAACTTTGATAAAGGTTAATTTGTGATTTTATATAAATGAATTCCATTTCCATAGTCTGCGGAAAAATATAAAGCATTGTTAAAGTAGAATAACTGATCTTTATTTGGGAGACAACATTCATGTGCTAAGGGATTGACAGGAGAAATTAATTTTGTTCCTTTTTCTGTTCCATCAGTTTCGAATAATTGGATTCCACTTTTGTTACTTCTTGCAATGAAATATAGCTTACTTCCTAGTTGAGAGAAGCTCTGAGGAGCGCTATTACCGTCAGATTTAATTGTTTTTAGCAAGGTTGTCCCTTCAGTTGTTCCGTCAGTCACCCATAGTTGTGATCCCTTTCCGTCATCAGCGGAGAAGTACAGTTTCCCATTGAATTCGGTGAATCCCATCGCGTTGCTACTACCATTTGGGTTTATTGTTTTTACAAGTTTTGTTCCTTTAGTGGTTCCGTCAGTTACCCAAAGTTGTAGATGATCATTTTTTTCTGAAGCAGTAAAATATAGTTTATCGTGAAGCTGCGCAAAACTCCATCCGTTAACAATAATATCTTTGATAATCTTTGTTCCTTCGGATGTACCATCTGATATCCATAACGGACCGTAACCGTATTCATACTCCATACTATATGCAGTAAAAACGAGTTTATTATTGTAGGCAGTTAATCCAATAGGTTGAGCACCTGGATTTTCTTCGATCATCTTTAAAACCATAGTTCCAGTAGGGGTTCCATCAGAAACCCATGGCTGGTCTCCATTGCCATCATTTGCTGAGAAATATACCTTCCGGTTTAATTCTGTTAAGAAAGTCAAATTTGGATTTATATCTTTTAATAATTTTGTGCCTTCTTTTGTTCCATTACTGACCCAAAGTTGATTTTTATGCTGATCAATTGTCGAAAAGTAGAACTGTTCATTTGTGGCAGGTTGTAATTTGGAGTTTATTTTTATGGATTGATTTGTCAGTGATATTCTTGTTAAGTTATTTTCTCCTTTCTTTCGCATCCAAACTATTGTCTCTCCGGTTTCATTATGTTCTAAAAAATATAGATTCTCATTAATAGTAATTGGCGACGGATTAAAGTTGAGTTTTCCATTTGGATTAATAATGTTTTCTAATATAGTTCCTTTTTGACTTCCATCACTTGACCAAAGCTGTATCTTATCGGTGTTTTCTACAAAAAACATAAGTCGACCATTATGTTTTATAAAGTTTGATATATGTGTACTCTCAGTTGAATCGAATTCTTTTACCAATTCAATTTTGGTCTGTGAAAAAACACTCAAACCAAAAATACTGATTATTACTTGCATTAGAATATTTTTCATCAATATGGTGTATTAAGTTATTTATAATTGCTTACAACTGCAACCAAAGATAATCTCATAACTTTTGATCCTTCATAGGGTAAACCCTGATTTTGTGTTTGTTAGTTATATTCTTAATTGGTAGTCCGTGACTAAAAAAGGTAATTTTGAGTCTCCTGCTAGTTGGATTAAGTATGTTTTGAATGGCTGTACAAACTATACAATAACAATACATGAAGAGATTGATAAAGTTTCTACCCTATTCCTTTTAAAAACTCCACCAAATCAACTTCAGCAGGAAGATTCAGCTTCTTACGAATGCGATAACGAGACATGCGAACAGCTTTGTAACTTACATTTCGCATCGTAGCAATTTCCTTGTTGGAAAGGCCTAAACGAATTAAGCCACATACGTTTTTATCGAGCTCGGTAAGGTTGGGATATTTCTTTTGTAGAGTGTCTAGAAATTTGTAGTTGATTTCATCCACATTTTCTTGGAACTCCTTTAATTGTTCATCAATAATAAGGTTGTTATTGGTGTAAAAAATGAGCGATTTAATGGCTTTCTTGATCGATTCATCTTTCCATTCTCCCTCCAAAATAGCTCCGAGCTTTGATTTGACCTCTGTTAACACTTCTTGCTTTCTTGAGATGTCAATGGCGAAATCTGTGAGGTCCTTATTTTTGTACTTGAGTTCAATATTCGCTTTTTCTTTAGCGATTTTCTCTACTTCGAACTTGTTTTCTGCAAGTTCTTTTTTTATCCGTAGCAATGATATTCTTTTTCTCCCATAAAAAAAGAGGAAAAGAAGCAACGAAAGTAAAAGAATTAAACCGATTGTTACTTGATAAAAATAAAGCTTATTTTTCTCTACTAAAACTTCGTTTTCCTTCTCTTTTAATTGTATTTGTTGATTTTGATAATTCAACTGAACGTTCAAGATATTTTCGAGTAAACTTTTTTCAATGGTAGTTCTTCTTGCTTCTCGCGCTTCATCTCGAACTGTTTTTAGAGAGTCGTAGGCTTTGAAATAATGTAAAGCTTCCGTGTTTTTTTGTTGTTCAAGATGTGCCTTGAATAGCCAGTAATAATTTAAAACCAATAGTTCATTGTTGGGGTGTTCTCGATTTTGAATTCTCGGATGACCAATGCAGTTTAAAATGGTTTCATTGGCTTTTTGAAAGTCCTTGATACTATAGTAATATTTGGCCAATTCTATGGAAGCATTCAATGCTAAATCTAATTCTCCTTGCTCGAGGTTAAAATGAATGTCTTCATTTAAGTATAGGATACCTTTTTCAAGTTGCTCTTGATTTAGTAAATAATTTCCTCCTAAATTTCCTTTGAGAAGTGCTAGTTGTGCTTTTTGTTGTGCTTTAATGCTGTCTTTTGACTCTAGCGTTTTTATTCCTTGAAGGTAGTATTTTTCTGATTGTTCGAAATCATTATTCTGTGAATAGAAGAAGCCAAGATTATTATAGGCCAGGATGATATAAAATAGACTATTGGCTTTTTTGGCTGATTCCAGAGAGTTGAGGTAATAGATCTCTGATTGCCGCATGTCTTTGCTGAAATGATAATACCTTGCAATCAAAGAATTCTCAAGTGAAACAGCATCATTAAACTGTTTGCTTTTCAGAAACAGTAAGTTGTCTTTGTGCAGTTTTATGGCCTTGTCATATTGTTCTATTGAACCATAAAGTTCTGCAAATCGCCTACGGACTTCAACACAACGAATGTATTCATTGTTGCATAATGAATCTATCGCATATTGATACCAGAATATTTTCTCTGCAAATTCTCCTACCTTTTCAAAGTAGTTGTCAATCAATAGAATTTTATCGATGAGTATCTCGGAGGCATTGTTTTGAATTGCTTTTTTAGCAAAGGCATTAAAAGAGGTTTTTACTTCTTGTATAGAACCTGATTCTGTTTGAGATTGAATAGTTTTCCAATCAAGTTCAACAGAGTTGTGTGAAACTTGAGCGATACTTTCAGATTGAGCAAATAAAAAGCCCAACAGAAAAACGATATTTAAATAAAACTTCGTCATTTTCTATTGGGCTAAAGTAGTGGTTTTCTTTAAAAAACCATTGCACTTTAATTTTTGATAAACTTCTTCACTATCGTTTGATTTTCTGTGTTGAAGTGAATAAAGTAAATAGCTTTATCCCAACCTTTGATTGATATTTCTGGATTGTCCTTTAAGGCTGAGATAGATCCTCCTTCTAATGTTTGTCCATAAGCATTATAAACAGTGTATGTACCTTCTTCATTCCCTTTGATGTCAATATTAATCACCTCATTTGCTGGAATAGGGTAAAGGTTATACGTTGGAGTGTAAATGGTTTGATTCTCAAGCGAGGCATTTTGAGTAACACTGAACTCAAAAGCATAACTTCCACCAAAGTCTGCTTCCATGTTTTTAATCCAGCTGCCTGTAAGTGTTTTAAATCGCATATAGCCTGTTCCATCGTTATTGGCCCACCAGCTAATTCCATTATTTCCTGCATCTTCGATGAAGTATCTGTAGCATCCTGCTGTTAATTGTAAGGTGTCGGTATAAACAGTGTTGTTCGAAAGTGAATTTCTTTCTAAAATTACATTTCCATTTAAATCTTCAATACGGTAATTGTTTTCATACCCTTTTGAGTTAGTTTTAACCTCTAAGACAAATTCTGGCTGCATAATTTCAACAACTTCAAACATAGAGTTGTAGGTGTTATTCAACGCATATTCGTCTGCAGCTCCGTTTACAGTAGAGATTGTTGCGGTAAACTTGTTGCTTTGATTGTCAACTGCTGTAGTCCAGAATCCTGCTGGAACTGGCAAACTAATACTTTCTTTTGCTAAGTAAGAAAGTGAACCTGTCCAATCGAATGTAGCTTCTGTGCCATCATTGATTTTGTAAGTGATTTTCAATGAAGTAATTTCAGCTGTTCCGTTGTTTTGAACCACAATTTTTGGTTGATAACATGTTGGATTGATTCGTCCAAATGAAATCGCATTGTTGGGCGCTTCTACCATCACAATTCTTGCGTCAGTTGTGAAATTCGGTGTGCCATAGGCTACAATTTGATGATTTACAATGTATCTTGAGTCCCCAGACGCTGGAGCAACACTGTAATCTACTTCTACTTGGTCGTTGTTGATGAAGCCGGTTACGTCCCATTCTTCCATTTGTGTTGGCATACCTGGACACCATCCTGCACGGTCATAAACCCATGTTCCTCCTTGCGGATAGATTGGATTTTCTGCACATGCTTTCCAAACTTGCCAAGTGTTAACCAATGCACCACTGTTAATGTTCAGGCTGTGCTGGCGTGGAATAAATTCTCCTTCTTGTCCATGTCCTGTAATTGCAGATCTAACTTTAGCAGCGTCTGTATTGCTTGGTAATTCTATTGTTCTTGGTTCGTAAACTTTGTTTGCTTGAATATCGGCATATGAATTATGTCCCACCTTCCATATTTGACGCATGTCTAATACTTCTCTAGTAGGTGTTCCATGAACAAATAAGAATTGAATGTCTATGTCTTCTTGCCATTCTCCACCTCTTGTCATTCTCAAACCTCTATTGCCTTTTAATACTGGATAGAAATCTGTAACATCAAAATACCAAGCAACTCCTTCATCACCCAAGTCTAATCCTATTCCGTATGGCGTAACTAATGATAGCAATTCCAATTGACTCGGTTCTCTTCTGAAATAATCAATTGTTGAGTTAACAATTGTGGTAAGATCATCGCTCAAAATGTCATTGCTTGTCATTGAGAAATGGGTGTGTGCTTTTGGGTAATATTCTAAATAATTAGAAGAAATATCAGAATCAAATCCTGTTGTGGCAGAAAAGTAGTTTTCAACAACAATGTAGTTGTCTTTTACCACCGAATCTTGTTTGGTTACGGTTGAAATGTCTAAAACATAATCTGCCTGGTGTAATGTAATGTCTGGAATAATAGTACTTGGAACAAAGTCAAAATAGTCTGTTCCTGCAGACATAGTTCCATATATAGCACCACCTAAGAACTCACCATTGTTTCCATTTGGGGATAAGTCTGTAACTGTGGATGAAGATCCATCAAACACGTAATTCAATTCTAAGTCAGCATAATTTGGGTGGTCACTATCTACGCGTGTATTGAAGTATTTTGCAATGGTAGTTGGGTCTAGTGCAGAGCTCCAGATTCTGATGTCATCCATTCCTCCATTAAAGTAGTTGTTCCAGTCGCCTCTTGAAATTTCAACTTCGTTATGAGCACCTGTGTTGACTACTACATTGTTCATGTTGATGCTGTTCACTAAAGCTCCATCAACATAAAACTTTGTTCCAGTAAGGCTTATCCCTGTCAAAGAAATAGCGATATGATGCCATTCTCCGTCATTAACAACCTGGTTTCCTTCTACAGACCCATTGTGAACTTCCACTCTTGGACGTCCATTCTGATCTATCTTCACGGTGAATCTTCCTCCTTCTTGGGATTCTCCCCAGGACATTACATCGACTTCTGTTCCTGTTGTTTTAACCCATGCTTCAATGGTTCTGTCAGTACTTCCGGTAACGCCTAAATACCCTGGAACCTTGATGTAATTTCCAGGGAAGAATTGTGCAAATTGATTGGCGTTGCTGTGTAGAGATTGCTTCGCTGAGATATCCGTAGCGGTTAAAGCAATTGGTGCAGAACCATTACTTGTTGAAGAGGTGATTTCAATTAATAGATTTCCACCTGCCCACTGATAAGGTTGAAAAAATGGAATTTTATTTTCACCATCTACAAGGTTCCAATCGCCTTGATATACAGTGTCTCCACCTGTTAAGTCTGCATAAGGAATACTGTCAAGGCTAAGAAAAGGCACCTCCTTCATTTGAATTTTAAGGTGATTCAATCCTAAGGTGCTACCATTGCTGAACAAGCTTAATGCGTTGATGTCACCTACCGTTAAACTAGAAAGGTGTGCAGCGGTGAGCAAAGTAAAAGACTTTCCACCTTTTATTTGATGAGAAAGAAGTGGTGATGTTTCAGTTCCACCAGCGGTAATTGGAAAGCTTGATTCGCTTGTTGTACTTGTAATTTGTACATCGTAGCCTTCGTAATCGTATATGTTAAATGTTGGTGTCGTACTGTATTGATTGTCTGCACTTGCTTGAGGATAAACAAAGTACTTGTCAATTGTGGCTTTTGTAGAATCTATTCTTGTAGAATCAACAATGTATGTGTTACAGGAATAGTCCCATTCACCGCATCCTCTATTTCTATTGCTTGAAGTAGAAATTAATCCATCTTTACAACGCATGGTGTATTTCATCCAAATACGCTCGATTTTATCGGCATCATAAACAGGGAACGTAATTTGAGTATCTCTAACAAGGCTATTGAAATTAAAACCTTGAACTATCGAGGTGTCTCCGGGTGTTTGCGAAAAAGCAAATTGAGCCGAAAACAGAATTGCCGCACTTGCAATTGTTTTGAGTATTTTATTCATCATTATATAGTTTTAGTTCAAAAATACGTCTTTGTTGATTGAAACAGGTGAAATTGAACGTCTACAAATGGACTACATACCTATGAAACCTCTATTGTACATGGGTTTAATGATTTTATATGAGTTTTAAATAGATTGGGGAAAAAGAAAAGAAATTATGTGAATTAATGCTTAATTTCGTGTTATGCAACATCCAATCACATCCGTTTTTGAAGAGAATTCTAATCCGAAAATTGCAGAGGGACAAAAGGCCTATATGAAAAATAGATTTGAATTTTTTGGACTAAAAACACCGCTTCGCCGAGAATTACAAAAACCGTTTTTATTGAAAGAGAATTTACCAAATAAAACTGATGCGTTTGAAATCGTATTGAAATTGTGGGATGCACCCCAACGTGAACTGCATTATTTTGCACAAGAACTTTTTTTTAAATATAAGCAGCAATTAGAAGTGTCTGATATTTCAGTGATTGAATGTCTGATAGGTCACAATGCGTGGTGGGACACTGTAGATTTTATTGCTACTAAACCATTGGCTGTCTATTTTAAAAAGTTTCCTGATCAACGAGAGAAAATAGTTCAAAAATGGCTTTCTACTGGAGATATTTGGTTCCAGCGTAGTGCTTTGCTGTTTCAATTGAAATACAAAACGGAAATAGATTTAGAGTTAATGAGTTCTACAATTTTAACTTTGAAAGATTCAAAAGAATTTTTCATTAAAAAAGCCATCGGTTGGATACTGCGTGAATACAGCAGAACAGATGCTCAATGGGTTTTGAATTTTGTTAATCAAAATGAATTGCAAGCGCTATCAAAAAGAGAAGCTATCAGACTTATTCAAACTCAATAAGTAATTCTCCTTTTTCTACAACTGTTTCTTCTGATTTGTTAATCGCCTTTACTTTCCCTTCTCCTTCAGCTTTAATCACATTTTCCATTTTCATCGCCTCAAGCGTTAATAGTGGTGAGCCTAATGTAACTTCGTCTCCGATTTCTACTGCAAAATTTAAAATTCTTCCAGGCATTGGTGATTTTAATTGATGGAGTTTTCTCACTTTTTTCTTGTCTAATCCCATTTGACGAATCAATTCATCAATTGCACGTTCTTTCTTTACTTCAAACGTACGTTGATTGACTTTAATGGTCATTTTTTGGTCTTCAGTTGCTGCCTCAACTATCTCTCCATGGAATTTTTTTCCCATAAAATGAATGGTAAAATAAGTGTCATCAACCCACTCTATTGAGCTAAAGCCTTTTTCTCCTTTAACCTCATTTCCGTCAACTATATATTTAGCCCCTGCCATTTTATGTCTTTTTAGTTTAAACAATCTTTACAAATATAATTTTTCTATTTGAAATTTGAGGTGTCTTCCTTCCATCTATGGATTTTTTAAACAGTTTATCTTAAAATGTCACCTTACTTCCTTCTTTTTCTATCTATTTCGAATAAAATCGTCATTTTTGTTTATCAAAAATAACAATTACGTTTTATGAAAAGAATTTTGACCATCATTGTATCCATAGGGTTTTTATACTCATGTGGGGCAACCAAAGGGAAACCTTCTAAAAATCAACCTGCAGAACAAAGAACTGAAGTTGTTGGTGAAAAAGGTGAAATCATTGATAATTCTGAAGCAGAAGAAGTTGAAGAAATCATTGAAAGACCACGTTACAACCCTTCGGCAACAATTTTAACCGCATTAAAGCATACCAAATTAGAAGTGAGTTTTGATTGGGATAAGTCTCAGTTGAAAGGATTAGCTACATTGACGCTTTCGCCACACTTTTATGCAACTGATAGTCTAATTCTTGACGCAAAGGCAATGGAAATTAAGTCTGTTGAGTTGAATGGAAAGCCACTGAAATATAAATACAACGATGCTAACTTTTTAAGAATTAAACTAGATAGAGAGTACACTAGAGATGAGGAGTATACAGTGGTGATTGATTATGTTGCAAAACCGGAAGAAAAAGTAGAAGGTGGGTCAAGTGCAATTAGCAGCGATAAAGGTTTGTACTTCATTAACCCAAAAGGAGAAAATGAAAATCAAATGCCTCATATTTGGACCCAAGGAGAAACCGAAGCAAGTTCAGTTTGGTTTCCAACCATCGATCGACCGAATCAGAAAACCACACAAGAAATCTTCATTACTGTTGAAGACAAATACAAGACACTTTCGAACGGGAAATTTATTTCATCGACAAAACATAAGGATGGAACCAGAACAGATTATTGGAAGCAAGAATTAAAACACGTTCCCTATTTATTTATGATGGCAATTGGAGAATTTGCTGTTGTTGAAGATTCATATACAAAGCCAGATGGTACTGTAATTCCTGTACACTACTACGTAGAGCCTGAATGGGAAGAGCATGCTCAAGCTATTTTCGGGGAAACTCCTGCAATGATGGAGTTTTTCTCAGAGTTGTTAGGTGTCGATTATAAATGGGACAAGTACCACCAAGTTGTGGTACGTGAGTATGTATCTGGAGCAATGGAAAATACTGGGGCTGTTGTTTTCGGAGACTTTGTCTATAAAACTAAACGTGAACTCATCGATTCAGACGATCATTCTATTATTGCCCATGAATTATTTCACCATTGGTTTGGTAACCTCGTGACTTGTGAGAGTTGGGCCAACCTTCCATTAAATGAGGCTTTTGCAAATTACTCTCAATATTTATGGGATGAACACTACAATGGAAGAGATCATGCGGATTATGTTGCTGAAAAAGAAGCCAATGGTTATTATCAATCTGCAGAACAAATGGGACACCATGACATGATTTGGTATGATTACGATGAAAAGGAAGATATGTTTGATGGGCATTCTTATAATAAAGGGGGGAGAATTTTACATATGCTACGCTATTATTTAGGCGACGATGCTTTTTACGAAGGCCTGAAGAAATACCTTAACGATAATGCCTATACAGCTGCTGAAATTCATCATTTACGTTTGGCCTTTGAGGAAGTTTCTGGTGAAGATTTAAACTGGTTCTTTAATCAGTGGTTCCTTTCTTCACATCATCCAAAATTAGACATTTCGCAAGAAGTTTCAGGAGGAGAAGTTACTGTTCGTATTGATCAGAAACAGGATTTAGAAAAAGCACCGTTATACAAATTACCGATGAAAATTGGAGTATACGCTGGAGGAAAGAAAACTACGCATGAAGTAGTTGTAGACAAAAACATCAACAGGTTTACTTTTGCTTATGAAGGTGAACTAGAGAATATAGTAGTTGATGAAGACAGAACGATTTTGGGAGGATATAGTCATGATAAACCTCGTGAATGGTATGTACACCAATATTATAACGCTCCAAGGTACAAAGATAGAGAGCAAGCAATTACTTATGGGTCACGTTTAAGAAAGCCAGAAGGAAAACAATTGATTATCGATGCTTTGAAAGATGAATTCTGGTACATCCGTCAATTGGCTATTTCTAAACTAGACAAAATCGGTTCAGATCGAAAGGCAGAAGCATTTGAACTTCTTCAAAAGATGGCAAAAACCGATAAAAATTCACATGTACGTGGAGCCGCCTTAACAGCTTTGGCTTCTGATTTCTTTAGAGGAGAATATGCAGAAACAACAAGAGTGCTTTTAACCCATGCCATCGAAAAAGACAGCTCTTATCATGTTATTTCTCGTGCACTGAATGGATTAACGAAAGGAAACGAAGCAGATTTACAAAACGCTCTGAAATTGGCAAAAACATTAGAAACAGAACGTTCATCAGCACTTAAAGCGCAAATCATTGGGATTTATAAAAACCATGGTGATGAATCTCATTTAGAATTTATGGCAAACGCAATTACAAGTGGAGATATTTCTGGGTATGATGCTATTGGAGGATTGTTGAATTTTACAGCAGCTGTAAAAGCGCAAGAAATAAAGGTACAAGAGCAGTATTTACCTGTTTTTGAGCAACTCTCTAATAACGGAGGCGCCTACATTAATATGGTGTTGCCAATGAGTGTTTTAAACCTTAAGCGAGGAGCAGACGAAACTGTATCAAATTTGAAAAATGAATTGAAAACCCTAGAGGAAGAAGGAAAGTCTGGAGAAGCTACAGTGGTTCAAGGAAAATTAAACGCAGCAGAAAACTACACTGATCAATTAGGTAAATTACTTCAAAAAGTAGCAAACTAGAAGAGTGTTTAGAGCACTTTTTTTAAACGCTAACTCTTTTCTGAACTATATGACAGAAGAAGGGTTGGCGTTTTTTTTACGCTCAATTTCAATTTTTTTTAATTTGGTTTTGTAAATCTTTCAGTTGTATTATATTTACCGAAATTTAATTATAATGAAACTAATGAAAAAGAGTGTAAGAACAGTATTGATGGCAACATTGGTAATCGGAATGTCTGCTGGATTAACAGCATGTGGTGAAACAGAAGCTGCTGAAGAAGTTGTAACCGAAGAGGTTGTGACTGAGGAAGAGGTTGTTGAAGAAGAAGTAATCGAAGAGGAAGTGGTAACAGAAGACACAACAGTTACTGCTGAAGGTGACGAAGCAGTAGTTGAAGAAGTTGTTGCTGAAGAAGTTGAAGCACAAGCTTAAGATAAATTCTTTACGAATTAAGAACCACTTCTATTTAGAAGTGGTTTTTTTATGTCTTTACCTTTCTTTCAAAAGTAAAAGTCGTTTTTGGTCTAACGATAAATTCATCAATCTCCATAATAGGGTAAGCCATAAAATTAATATTCCCAGAAGCTGGTCCAGGATTAAAATTAAGATCTCTCCCATGAGAAAGCTCAATTCTATTTCCTTAAATCTATCGTCTACAGGGATTAGCGTATTCGATTTTAAATATTGCTCTAAACTCTCTCCGTCTTCTGCTGGATAAGGATTTTTCTCTAAGCGTTTAACACGGTATGCAATTGAAATCTCTTTATGGCTATGACTTTCATCTAACTCTAAATAAAGCGACTTGTTGTTGAATTGATCATCAGTTAAATACTGTTCTTTTGTCGGTACGTTTAATGATAGAATTTCAATGGTTTGGAAAGGGTCTGATTGAGCAATTGGAATCCAAACTCTACCTTCCCCATCAATTTCTGGTAATTCAACAGTATAGTAATACTCAAATTCATCTTCGCCTTCAACAACACCGAGTAAATCACCGTCCGCATTCTCCATTGGAACCCTTTCCCATGTCTTGTCTTCTTTGTTTTGCCTCCAAGAATAAAAGGGCTTTCCGTTGAGCTTATGCACATTTGTACGTACAACATTCTTGAATTTCAAAGCCTTTTGTTGAATGGAAGGGAATTCTTTACAAAGGAATGTTCCTGATTTATACTTTTTTATCGCTTTGTAAGGCATGTTTTACAAGTGGTGTTCTTATCTTTTTAGTACCTTTGCGCCATGATTAATATCGAGAATTTAAGCTTTCACTTACCACAAGGGTATTTATTTAAAGAAGTCAGTTTACAAATCAATGCTGGAGACAAAATTGGACTTGTAGGGAAAAACGGAGCGGGTAAATCAACATTGTTGCGTTTGCTGTCTGGAAAAGAACAGCCTACGGAAGGGAGAATTCATAAAGTAAAAGATGCTACAATTGGTTACTTGACCCAAGATATCGTTATCGATACCAACCAAAGTGTATTTGATTATTTAGATTTTTCTAATGAGAACTTGAATAGAATTAGAACTCAAATCGATGATATTAATCACCAACTAACAACCCGAACGGATTACGAAAGCGATTCATATTTGCAATTGCTCGACGATTTAAACTTCGCCAACGAACAATTTAATCTGTTTGAGGGGTATCAATGGGAAGAGAAAATCACTTCTACTTTACTCGGATTAGGATTTCAAGAAAGTGTTTTTACACAACCATTAAATCAATTTTCTGGAGGGTGGAAAATGAGGGCAGAGTTAGCAAGAATCTTGATCAATAATCCTTCTGTGTTATTGCTGGATGAGCCAACAAACCACTTAGATATTATTTCCATTGGCTGGTTAGAAACCTATTTAAAACGTTTTGAAGGCGCTTTGATTACTATTTCGCATGACCGTTATTTCTTGGATAATGTAACCAAGAAAACACTGGAAATCACCAATAGTAAGATCTTAAATTTTCCCTATCCTTATTCAATTTATAAAGAAAAGAGGGCAGAAGAGATTGAAGTGTTGATCAATGCTCAAAAACAGCAAGAAAAAGAAATCAAACGTACAGAAGAGTTGATTGATAAGTTCCGTGCAAAAGCAAGTAAAGCTTCATTTGCACAGTCCTTAATGAAGAAGTTGGAAAGAACAGAACTCATCGAGGTGGAAACAGATGAGGTTTCGCAAATGAGAATAACCTTCCCATTAAGTGTTCAGCCTGGAAAGACCGTTTTGGAAATGGAGAATCTTGGTAAATCGTATGGCGACTTAAACTTATTTAAAAATGTAAACCTAAGCGTTGGTCGAGGAGAGAAAATCGCTTTGCTGGGACCCAACGGTGTGGGGAAGTCAACATTGTTGAAACGAATAATGAAGACTGAAGATGGTGAAGGAACGGTAACCTACGGTCACAATGTTGAAGTAACTTATTTTGCGCAGGACCAAGCGGATAAATTAGATCCAAAAATGACCGTCCTCGAAACTGTTGATTCAGTCGCAAAAGGAGAAATTAGAAAACAATTGCGTTCTATTTTAGGAGCATTTTTGTTTAGCGGTGAGGATGTTGACAAACAAGTTGGGGTCTTATCAGGAGGAGAACGGACCCGATTGGCACTTTGTC
Source organism: Brumimicrobium sp. (assembly GCF_048268645.1). Classification (NCBI taxonomy): domain Bacteria; kingdom Pseudomonadati; phylum Bacteroidota; class Flavobacteriia; order Flavobacteriales; family Crocinitomicaceae; genus Brumimicrobium; species Brumimicrobium sp. The sequence goes on from NZ_JBLWVE010000001.1 coordinate 632,292, forward strand.
AGTTGTTGTTGAGTCCTTCAAACGTTTTAATTTTGGATGAGCCGACCAACCACCTTGATATTCAAAGCAAGGCCGTGTTAAAACAAGCTTTAAAACAATACGAAGGAACTTTTATTATTGTTTCTCACGACCGTGAATTCTTGGAAGGATTGACCAATCGAATTTGGGACATAGAAAACAAGAACTTAAAAATTCACCATTATACAGTTCAAGAATATTTAAGAAAAAAATCTGACGCATTCGAGCAGGCACAACAACTAGGTAAAAGTAATAAAAAGAAGGTTGCAGAAGAGGTTAAAGTAGTTGAAGAAAAGAAGTCAGAACTTTCATACGAAGAAGAAAAAGCTCAAAAGAAAGAAACCAATCGATTGAAAAATGCTATTCGAAAAGCAGAACAACGCATAGAGCAACTTGAAAAAGACATCGCTAAAATGGATAAAGTGATTGCAAGCCTTGACTATACAGATGAGGAAAATGCAGCTAAGACCTTAAAGGAATACGATGCACTCAAAACCGAATTAGATCAGGTGATGGAGTCGTGGGAAGAAAACACAATGGCTTTAGATGAATTGTAAGAATCCAACTTTTTCGATTGAACTATTGTAAATTATAAAGGGTAGATCGAATCTACCCTTTTTCATTGTATTTAGATACTGGTAATGTTTTAACTTACCGTCATCACCGCATGTTCAAAGTTCATTTTAATAGCTCCTTTCCCTTGCTTTTTCGAACCGTCTTTGGCTTTGAAAGTTCCATCAATTTTAAGTTCTAAAGTTCCAAGTCTTGGAGAGAAACTTATAATTTCAACCACTCCATCCTGTAAAGAATATTCCTTTTCACCTGATATTACAGTCATTTTTACTGAATTCATAGACTTTCCAGTTGGATCAGCTTTATATTCGCCTTTGTGTTGAGTAACAATGTCAGTTTTCTTAAAAGTAAGATGAACATCTTCATTAAACGCACTTTTAATAAAGGCATTTATGCGTTCAGTAGTAAAGGTCAAGACATTTTTCTTACGTTCAAACAATTTAAATTTAATTGAATCTCCTTCAATAATTAAAGATACATTTCCCATGCTGTAGAAGTCAGAACCTTGACTTTTTCTTTTAATTTTCGGCTCATCACCGTCAACGACTTTTAAGTATTCACCGTTCCACTTGGCTTCTGGAAGATCATCTGCTTTTTCTGCTGCTGTTGTCACCTCTTCCTTTTGAGCAGCGACATTTTCTCCCTCAATTTTTTGTTCAGATGTACATGAAGAGATAAAAAATATACCACTAATTAAAAAAGCTATTTTTTTCATTTTTGAGTTTTATTGTTCTTTTTATTATTTGGTTGGTTTGATTTTGGCTTCTTTTTATTCCACTTTTTTTTGTGTTTACCACCCGGCTTAGACTTTGATTTCTCCCTCCACTCTGGAGCTGGCCCAAGTTCTTCTGGTAAAGGCGAAACAGGGATTTTTGAGCCAATCAACTTCTGAATTTTAGAAAGCTTTGACATGTCCTTCGGATTAATCAAAGAAGTTGCTTCTCCTTTAGTATTTGCACGCGCAGTTCTTCCAACTCTATGAACATAATCTTCAGCATCTCTTGGCACATCATAATTAATGACCATATTGATTTCCTTAATGTCGATTCCACGACTCATTACGTCTGTAGCAACAAGTAAAGAAATTCTACCCGATTTAAATCCACGCAATACCTCTTCACGTTCTTCTTGTTCTAAGTTTGAAGAAATTCCACTGGCTTTAAAACCATTCTTCTTCAAATACCTTACAATGGTACCTACCTTTTCTTTTGTAGAAGAGAAAATGATGATGCGTTTGTATTCTTTTCTTTCATCTAAAATGTGCTTTAAAAGTGGATTCTTTTGCTCGTCAAATGCTAAATAAACAGATTGTTTAACACCTTCGGCAGGTTTTGAAAGTGCCAAATTAATTTCTACAGGGTCCTTTAAAAGTGTACGTGCAAATTTTCTTATTTCTGGTGCCATAGTAGCACTAAACATTAAGTTTTGTCGTTGTTTTGGCAGTTTTTTGAAAATCATGGTCAAATCATCAATGAATCCCATGTCCAACATTCGGTCGGCTTCATCTAAAATTAAGTGTTCTAAGCCCGAAAAATCTGTATACCCCATTTTTAGATGAGACAATAATTTTCCTGGTGTGGCAACAATAATATTTGTTCCGCTTACTAAGGCCTCTTTCTGTTCAGACCAGTCTTTTCCATCACCACCACCATAAATAGCTTTTGAACTGACAGAAACGAAATAGGAAAGACCTTGAATCTGTTGTTCAATTTGAACTGCTAATTCACGTGTTGGGACGATGATTAATGTATTTATTTTCTCTGTTGGGTTTTGTGCTATTTTATGAAGAATAGGTAACACAAAAGCTCCTGTTTTTCCGGTTCCTGTTTGGGCACAACCAATTATATCCCGGCCCTTAATGATTTCAGGGATGGCTTGTTCTTGAATTGGGGTGGCATTTTCAAACCCCATGTACCCAATTGCTTCTAATAGTTGATCGTCTAATCCGAGCGCTGTAAATTTCATGCTATAAAGTTACGAATTTCTTATAGATTTGCTTTCACTTTCGCTTGTCATTATATAGGAGAATGAATTGGAAGGATAGAATTGAACAATCATAGCAGATGTTTTCCTTATATTTAAACCGAAAATTCAAATATTTTTGAAATTTAAGCGTTAAAAGTTCACCATGAGAAAAATCGGAACACTATTTATTGCCTTGTCTTTGTCCATCATTGGATACGCTCAAATTGGTATGGGAGAATGGAGAATGCATATATCCCCGTATTCAGCTATTGATGCAGTGAAAGGAAAAGATGCGGTTTATGCAATAATGGAGAATGGTTTGTTAGAACATGATTTAGATGCTGGAGAACAATCTATATGGACCGTGGCTAACTACCTTTCTGATGTTTCACCTTCTGCAATTGCTTACGACGAAGGTTCTGCAAACCTTCTTGTTGGGTATGAAAATGGAAATTTAGACTTGATCAAAAATAATTCAGTATATAATCTACCAGCAATTGTACAATCTACAGTAAACGGAATTAAAAAGATCAATAAAATTGTGGTCAACGATGGAAGTGCCTATTTGGCCACTGGAGTTGGAGTTGTTGTAGTGAACTTAAACAAAAGAGAAATTCGAGATACCTACCATCCTTCTAGTTCGGAAGAAGAGTTCTTAGATATTGCGTTTTATCAAGACAGTATTTATGTCTTAACAGCTTCAAATATATATGTGAGCAGTGCAGATAATTCTTTTTTAGCTGATCCAGGACAATGGAATGTCCTTCAAAACATAGCTGATTATACAGCGTTTGGTGCTTATGAAAACATAGAGGTTTTTAATAACGAGTTGTTCCTCTCTTATAATGATGATGCCTACGAAGTTGATACACTCTTTAAGCTCGTCAATAATTCACCAGAAGTTTTCTTGGACAATATTGAAATTAGAGGTTTAAGAGCAAATGAAAATAAATTCTTGGTGTCTGTTATGGGTTCTGTATTGAGCTATGATAATGCATTCGTTTTAGAAGAAAATGTGTTTCAATATCAAGGAATTGGTTTCCCTAGTCCAAAAAATGCAATCTTTGTCAATGGAGATTATTTCATTGCCGACGAAAGATGGGGGCTAGTGAAGGCCAGGAATGCTTTTATGGCACAAAGACTTAGTTTTGAAGGTCCACGCTTCAATGATGCTTTTAGAGCTAAATGGGTAAAGAATAAACTGGCCATTGCTACAGGTGGTTTTAGCGGTAAAAGCCCTTCTTTTAGCTTGAAAGGTGGAGCAACTATGTTAGAAGGAGAGTGGAGTTCAACGGTTATTTATGATGATCCAATGATTGCCAACAGTGATTCATGGGACTTTATATGTACTGCCATAAACCCAACAGACCCTGATGAGGTAGCCTACGGAAGTTATGCCGGTGTTCCTTTGGTAATTACCAAAAATGGTGTTGTGAGCGATACATTTGTTTTTGCTAACAGTTTGATTGAAGAAACAGGTAATGTAGGTTGGGGTTACATTTCCGATTTGGAATATGATGATCAAGGTAACCTTTGGGTAGCCAACGCTAACGCCAACAGACCTTTGAAAGTACGAAGTAAGGAGGGTGTTTGGTATGATTTTGAAACAGGAACCTCACCTAAGAATAAAATAACCAAAAGGTTGGTTATTGATGGGAATGACACCAAATGGATGAGTGTTGGTGGAGCTGGAATCGTTGCTTTTAATCATGGAGAAAGTATTTCCGATGCTGGTGATGATCGCTATAGAATTTTGAATACGGGTGTAAATAGTGGTGATTTGCCTTCTTCAGATATTGAGGCTATTGCGGTAGATTTCGATAATAATATTTGGGTCGGAACGCCGGAAGGAATGCGTGTTTTGTATAATTCTAGCAATGTGTTTGATGCCTCGGCAGGTCAGTATAACTTTCAAAAACTACTGATTGAGTTTGGAGAAAATGTTGAAATTGTTCTTGGTACAACTCATATTACTTCTATTGAAATCGATGGAGCCAATAGAAAGTGGATTGGTACTGCTAGTTCTGGAGTGTTTTTACTTTCTCCTGACGGCCTAGAAGTGGTGCGTAATTTTACTGCTGAAAATAGTCCGTTGTTGAGCAACTCTATTTTAGATATAGCCATTGACCATAACAATGGTGAGGTATACTTTATTACTGAATCTGGATTGATTTCTTATCGTTCTGATGCCTCGCAAGGGGATCTAGAATATACCAATGTTATCGTTTTTCCAAACCCTGTTAAACCTGATTATCATGGCCCAATTACCATACAAGGTATCGCTTATGATTCAGATGTGAAAATTACGGATGTTTCTGGAAAACTGGTCTATAGAACACACTCAAACGGTGGGACAGCAACATGGAATGGAGAAACAATGGATGGTCAACGCGCAGCCACAGGGGTTTATCTGATTTGGACAAGTGTTGATGATCCCGACTTTAAAGGTAGAAAAGTTGGAAAAGTGGTTTTGATAAACTGATTGCCATGAAAGGAATTCAAAGTGGTATTCTCCTTAAAAAACTCAACTACAGCGAAACGAGTCTTATTCTACACTTTTTTACTTTAGAAGATGGATTTCAAGCCTACATCTTTCAGGGAGGCAAAAAGAAAAAAGGAAATACTTTACAAGCTTTAAGTATCGTCGAAATTACTGCCTATCGAAGGGAAGATAGTGATTTGGGTAAAATTACAGAAATTAATTCGCTTTTTGTACCGCAAACTATTCCTTATCATCCGCTAAAAAGTGGATTGGCTTTTTTTATGACTGAGGTGCTGTCTTACGTGCTTCAAAGAAGTGATAAAGATCCTGAAATGTACACGTTTTTAGAACATGAAATCAAATGGATTGATGATTCCGACGAATTGACCAACTATCCCATCTGGTTCCTCCTTAAACTGGCTGATGAAATAGGGATTGGAATAAATGTAGAAAATCCAAATGGATTAACTTTCGACTTACAAGATGGTGTGATTTCAAATCAAACCCCAAGTAGTCACATATTTGTTAATGATGAAGTTGTTCCTATTCTAATTCAATTGTTAGACAGTCAAAAAACAGAAATGTTGGCAAAACATATTCATAAAACCCATAGAAGGCATATCGTAGATCACTTGATCAGTTATTATAAAATTCACATTAGTGGTTTTAAAACTCCAAAATCCCTTCAAGTAATGCAGACCATCTTTGAATAAGCTAGTTTAAACGAAAAATGAATGAGATAAATCATCATTTTAGAGGAAAACAATAGAAGCTTATATGTGTTAAACAAAGAATGGTTAATTTTGTGAACCAATATGATTTATACATAAGAATATGATTAAAACAGATATAATTATAATAGGTGCCGGTCCAGTTGGATTGTTCACTATTTTTGAGGCAGGATTATTAAAGTTAAAATGTCATTTAATTGATTCATTGCCACAACCAGGAGGTCAATGTTCTGAGATATACCCTAAAAAACCGATTTATGACATCCCAGGATTTCCTTCTATTTTAGCTGGAGACCTAGTGGATAACCTTATGGAACAAGCAGCGCCATTTAAACCCGGATTTACGCTAGGAGAAGCGGCTGTGAAAATTGAAAAGGTAGAAGAAAATAAGTTTATTGTAACCACAGATAAAGGAACCCAACACGAAGCTCCAATTGTTATGATTGCCGGTGGATTAGGTGTATTTGAGCCGCGTAAACCACCTATCGAAAATTTAGAGGAATACGAAGATAAAGGTGTGGAATACATCATCAAAGACCCTGAATTTTACCGTGGAAAAGAGTGTGTGATTTCTGGTGGTGGTGACTCGGCATTGGACTGGGCAATTTTCTTGGTGGAAAAAAATATTGCATCGAAAGTTTCATTGGTACACAGAAGAAGTTCTTTCAGAGGACACTTAGACTCTGTACAAAAAGTGATGGACTTAGCCGAAGCGGGTAAAATTAATCTTTTAACGGATAGAGAAGTTGTTGGAATTGGTGGTGATGGAAAAGTTGAAAATGTGACCATCAGACACAAAACTGAAGGTGATGTGGTGGTGCCAACAGACCATTTTATTCCTTTGTTTGGTTTGAAACCTTCATTGGGTCCAATTGCAGATTGGGGCTTAGAAATTGAGAAAAATGCAATTAAAGTTGATACCACAGATTATTCAACAAATATTCCAGGCATTTATGCAATTGGAGATGTAAATACTTATGTTGGGAAATTAAAATTGATTCTATGTGGTTTCCACGAAGGTACAATTGCTGTTCAATCTGCTTTTGCACGAATTCATCCCGATAAAAAGAACATCCTGAAATATACAACAGTAAACGGAGTTCAAGGATTTTAATCATGTCTAAAAACCAATAGTATTATGGCGAAGTTAGTTTCTTTTAATGTGAATGGTATTCGTGCCATCATGAAAAAAGATTTCGAAGCAGATATGAAAGCTTTGAATCCTGATGTTTTGTGTTTACAAGAAACAAAAGCACAAGACGATCAAGTGCAGGAAGCATTAGCCCTTTTTAAGGATTATCATATTGTTTCTAACTCTGCAGTGAAAAAGGGGTATTCAGGTACTGCTATCATGAGTAAAGAAAAACCTTTGGATGTTATTTATGATATTGGAGTAGAAGAACATGATCAAGAAGGCCGTGTGATTACAGCTGAGTTTAAAGATTACTACCTCACTGTTGTCTATGTTCCCAATTCAGGAAGTGACTTAAAAAGATTGGATTATCGAACAACTTGGGATGCTTCCTTTTTGAAGTTTCTAAAAGACCTAGAGGCGAAAAAACCAGTGATTGTTTGTGGTGATTTTAATGTTGCACACAGAGATATTGACTTAGCACGTCCCAAAGCAAATTATGATAAGAGCGCTGGATACACCCAAAAAGAAATCGATGGAATGAATGCTTTTACAAGTAATGGACTTGTAGATACTTTCCGTTATTTTCATCCTGAAGAAGTGAAATATTCTTGGTGGAGTTATAGAGGTGGAGCAAGAGCTAGAAACGTTGGCTGGCGGATTGACTATTTTTTAGTGAGCGAGTCTATTATCGACAAGGTTAAAAGTGCTGAAATACTTAACGACATCATGGGATCAGATCATTGCCCAGTAATGATTGAACTGAAATAAAACTAAGTTATACAATCAATAGTATTATCGCCTTCGGTTTATCGGAGGCGATTTTTTTTGCCTAAAAGTAAGCGATATATCCAAAATGTACCTTTCCATCCCTCAGTTGAATGGGGTTGTTGAATTGCTTCCCTAAGGCATAGGAAATTGAGAAGATTCCCAAATTGGTACCAAAACTGAAGCCTAATCCAAATCCAAAAGGTTGGTCTTGGACATAATCCTTTGCGTTGTTTTCATAAAATGACTGGTCAAAAAAAGCAAAAGCATGGGAATTGCGATCGACTAAGAAACGATATTCTGCAGTAAAAGTGGTTAAAGTAGTCGCATATAAAACTTCTTCGTTAAAACCCCTTTGTGAATTGAGTCCGCCGAATCGAAACAGTTCATTCTGATAAATGTTTGGGGCGTAATAGCTGCGTGTTGAATTGGCAATTCTCATAACATTCCTAGGTGTTATGGGAATAAACATTTCAAGACTTAAGTTCCCTTTGAATGTAGTTGAAATAGAAAGGGTGTCTGCTTCAGTAGGCCTGCTTTTTCTTCTTCCTGCTGATACATCTAATGACATTCGGAAACCTTTACTGGGATTTGGCAAGTAATCTACATTGTTTCTGTACAATCCTAATCCATAGTTATTGCTGGAAACCGAGGAAAGGTTATTATTGGAAATATTTGCTGCACCTGAAAGTAAATTGGAGTTTTCCGCTTGATAAAATACCTTTATATAGCTTCCGCCTGAAAGAAAATACCGTATCCCTAAGTTGACATTTGTGGTTAAATAGGTGCTGTCTTGTTTGTATAGATCAAATTTTGTGTCAATTCCAAAAGGAGTGTTGAATAGAAATGGAAAATTGAAGTTTAAATCCAATTCTTGAGTCTTGGGTTGCAGACTTTTCCAATTGATTTGAAGTTCTTCTCCTCGTTTTACAATGTTCAATAACTTTAATCGTACATCTCCGGTTACAGTAGTCTTTTCTGTTGTTGGATTGGGCTGTAATCCGACAATTCCATTGATTAAACTCACGGGAACACTTTCCAAATAAAGATATAATTCGGCTCCTTCAGGTGTAAAAAGCAATTCATGTGGACGGATTTCTTTAACGAATTGAATTTGCTCTATTTTTCCAGAAATACTTTTCAATAGGTTGTGGTCATAATAGTCCCCTTCTGTTATGGAAATGGCGTTGTGAATAAACTTTTCCCTTACTTTTGATTCACCTTTGATGGACACTTTGGTAAATTTAACCAATGGTCCTTTATCGATTTTCAGTTGAGCTGTTGATGTTCCAGGTCGGATGGTGTCTACCTTGAGGTAAACTTTTGAGAAGGGGTAGCCATTCTCATTTAAATAGTTATTTAACCCACTCAGTAATTCTTCTACGAGTTGTGGCTTGAAAGGGAGTTTGGAAATTAAACGTTCGCTCATTCTTGGGGTCTTGCTGATGATATATGCATCTTCCTGATCATAAGAGATGTTTATTTTCTCAAATTTTTCACCCTGATAAAAAACAACAAAAGCAGTGTCATTTTGCCATTTAACTTGATCTATTGAGGCCAAGACATAGCCTTTTTTTATTTGCTTACTTCTGGTTTTCTCCAAAAAATCTAATAGTTCTTGCTCAGTATCAAATTTTTGATTCTTTTTTGAAAAATCGTCATGATTTTGTGAAATAAATGACAAATGAAAAGAATTTTGCCCCAAAAGTAGCAAAGGAATTAAAAATATAAAAAGCGTTACAATACGTGTCATTTAACAGCTTTTAACGTTAATTTCATTTCTTTATTTCTTTATCTTTTGTAAATCAAGCAAAAAAAATTCTTTTTGTTTCACGATTATCTATATATTTACACCTTCAAACAAAAACTAAAACTATAAAAAGCTATGAAAAGAATTATGCCGTGGGCTATTGTCGGAGTATTTTTTGTATCAATCGCCTCTTCTTGTGGATCTTCAAAACAAAACTGTGATGCATATGGAGACATCGATACTAAAACAGAACAAAATGACTTAGCTCAGCAATAATTTAGCAGAGCGTTAAACATATTTGTAAATAGGCATGGTATTTTACTGTGCCTATTTTTCATTTAATAAAAGATCAATATCATCCATCAGAATATTGATGTCCTCGGTGCTTGTACCGTCATAATACCCTCTGATTCTCATTTCTCTGTCTACTAAGACAAAGTTATTGGTGTGAATAAAATCAGAGCCAGCATCACCAAGGTTTTTCGCTTCAGCAGGTTTTAAAACGAAAAATGAATTTCGTGCTAAGCTGTATAGGTCTTCTTTAGGTCCCGTTAAAAAATGCCATTGTCCGGCAACAGCATTATGATTTTCTGCATAAGCTTTCATTACCGCAACATCGTCTTGTTCTGGATCTACGGTGAAACTTAAAATCTTTACATCTTGATTACCCTTAAAACGTTCTTGTACACGTTTCATTTCTTCTGTCATGACTGGACAAATCGTTAAACAAGTGGTGAAGAAATATTCGGCTACGAAAATTTTACCTTGTACGTCTTCATGGGTAATTTTTTCACCGTTCTGATTGAGAAATTCGAACTTCCCTATTCTGTGACCAATTCCAATGTTTGCAAGCTCTGGATTAATCATTTCAGCATTAACGTCTCTAGGTTGAATTACCGGAAGCTGCTTTTGTTCCATCGATTGCTTTGTAAGATAGTAAGCCGTAAAAATTCCAATGACAAGCACAATAAACGTAAGTAAAACTCTCATTTTTTATTTTTTATTCAAAAATATCCAATTATTAGCGGAATTGAGAAGTATACCTGTTAATTATTTGCTAATGTGTCGTCCTTTTGGCTATTCTTGAAGACTTAGTGATATAAACCAACTGGAGAGATTAGAAAGCTACATTTGATCATCCAGGAGATCATCCTCTGGTGATGCTTGTTCTGACTTAACAAAGAATGAACTAGCAATGATTATTAACCCTCCTATGAAAAGCTCAACCGTGAATGGCCAATGCATAATATGGGTCATTATTCCCGTAAATACGACAATCATTCCAATGTAAAATACTAAGGTTTGAACCTTGTTTTTTTTCTGCTTTTTATCTGGATCAAAATAATTGGACAGTATGGAAAAGATAAACCCTGTTAAACCAAAAGTGAATACTCCTAGCACTAATGCAAAGCCACTTAAGCCAAATGGGTTAAAACGAAATAGCATCACCAACAAAGTTGTTAGTGATGCTAAATACGCTATAAAACTGAGTTTATTCCACATTCTATTTTAATGTGAATGTGTCTTTACCAATTAGTGCTCCATCTGCAAATATCTTAACAACATAATTACCACTTGGAATTTCATTTCCTTCAAGGTTGTAGACTATTGTCATGTCGATGAGTTGTCCTTGATAGTTGATTTCACGTTTTCCTGTGTAGAGAATTTCACTACCCGCAACTTGTGTTACATCGTTTGGACGACGGTATATAACTTGTCCATTAGGGTCTGTAATCTGCATGAAAATGGTCTTGTTTCCTGTTCTTGCAATTTTGTTTTCCCCAATTGTGAAGGTACTCGATAGTATTTCCGCCCTTGCCGCTCTATTTACCGATTTTGTGCTTCCACCAAATGTTTGATAACGCAATGCCTCACTGTTAAAGTTGAAAGCATTCAACTTTGCGCCTTTAGTAAGTAGCTCAGCATTTTGTTCATTCTGCTTTCTTAATTCATCACGTTCAGATTGTGTTTCATCCAATGCAGAACTTGTTTTATCAAGCTTAGACGTTAAATCAATATTTAAAGTGTTTAATGAATCAATGGTAATTAAGTAACGGTTCATGATTTCACGTAAACGTTCGTTACGCTTTTTTAATTTGTTGATTTCATAATAACTTCTGTTTCTATTGTCTTTTAATTCTGCCAATAAAATGTTGATACTGTCTTTTTGTGCTTGAAGACTATCTGATTTAGAAGCGTCTTTTTCAATCAGCTTGTCGTAAGTCGACAACATGTTTTGGAAGTCTTGTTTTAAATCATTAGTTGCTCCATCAATGTATCCACCCAAAGCGTCATTCATGGCTTTCATTTCCTGCTCTAATTGTGCATTTGTTGCTTGACAACTTTCATAAGCCTTTGATTCTTTTGAATACATCCAGCCTAAAATCCCAGCACCTAATAAAGCCAAGATAGTGATGAGTATCCATAACCCAGCACTCGATTTCTTTTTGCCGTTATCTATTTCTGTGTTTTGCGTTTCTTCTGACATATTTTGCGTTTTATTTTAATAATACAAAATTAATTTAACATTCTAGCATTGTTGGCTTACGCACCAAATTCCATTAAGTAGGCTTTTAAAAACTCATTTATATCTCCGTCCATTACATCATCAACATTTCCTGTTTCATGACCTGTGCGGACGTCCTTAACCAATTTGTAAGGATGCATAACATAGTTTCTAATTTGTGAGCCCCACTCTATATTTTTCTTTTCCGATTCAATTTCAGCCCTCTTTTCCATTCGTTTGCGCAACTCCAGTTCATACAGCTGAGATTTCAATAGCTGCATGGCTTTCTCTTTATTTCCTAATTGCGACCTTGATTCGGAGTTTTCAATTACAATCCCACTTGGCTCATGGCGTAAACGAACCGCAGTCTCTACTTTGTTTACATTTTGACCACCTTTTCCTCCAGACCTAAAGGTCTCGAAGTTGATATCAGCAGGGTTGATGTCTATTTCAATAGAATCATCTACCAAAGGATAGACATAGACGGAAGCAAAAGAGGTGTGTCGTTTCGCATTGGAATCAAAAGGAGAAATTCTTACTAAACGATGCACGCCATTCTCACCTTTTAAATATCCAAAAGCAAAATCACCATCAAATTCAATAGTTACGGTCTTGATTCCTGCAACTTCTCCTTCTTGATAATTGAGTTCTTTAAGTTTGTAACCGTTTTTCTCTCCCCACATCATGTACATTCGCATGAGCATATTCGCCCAATCACAACTTTCTGTACCTCCTGCACCTGCAGTAATTTGCAATACAGCGTTAAGACTATCTTCTTCACCTGAAAGCATATTTTTTAATTCCAACTCTTCGAGTTCGGTAATTATGCTCTCCTGCAGGCTGTCAATTTCTTCTACGGAACCCGCTCCGTCATTGTAAAACTCAATGAGTACTTCTAAGTCTTCGGTTTTTTGTTTTAAAGATGTTGTTGAATCAACCCAAAACTTTAGTTGACGATTTTCTTTTAAAACAATTTCGGCTTTTTTAGGATCATCCCAAAATTGAGGGTCTTGAGCTTTCAATTCATTCTCGTGAATTTTTCTCTTTTTCTCATCAATAGATAGATAAACAAACAATTTGTCTATGCGTTCTTTAAGGGATTTTATTTGATCACTGTTTACCATAATAGACAAAAATATAAATTTGCTACAATGATGTATGAAATTTATGTTTTTTTAGCAGGCAGCTGAGTTTTAATTTCTTTGGGTCGCTTTAGAAGTTGCTTTTTTCTGGAATTCTTACATGTTCTAACTTAAAAGGAGTCTAAACACTAAATTAATTGTAAAAACTCAAGTAATTTGATATAAAAATTTTACATTTGAGTCCAAAATTTAAGAACTATGAATATTCCAGAGGGTTTAAAATACACCAAAGATCACGAATGGTGTTTAGTAGAAGGTGATATGGTTACAATAGGTGTAACTGACTTTGCTCAAAGCGAGTTGGGAGATATCGTATTTGTAGAGGTAGAAACTGAAGGTGAGTCGCTTGACCGCGAAGAGGTTTTTGGATCAATTGAGGCCGTGAAAACTGTTTCAGATCTATTTATGCCTGTAGCTGGTGAGGTGGTTGAATTTAACGAAGAGTTAGAGGCTAATCCAGAATTAGTGAACTCTGACCCTTACGGAGAAGGATGGATGATTAAAGTGAAGTATACAGACGCTGATGGTTTGGATGAATTGATGAGCGCTGCAGAATATAAAGAAATGATTGGTCAGTAAATCGTGTTACGGTTTATACTACCAAGTTTGATTTGGACTGCCTTCGTGGTGGTCATAAGTTTGGTCCCTAGCTCAAATGTGAATTTGAAAGAAATTCAAATTGAAGGGGTAGATAAAATTGCTCATTTTATAATGTATACATTGATGAGTTTGTTTTGGGCCATTGGTTTGAAAAGACAAAATGTTTCTATTTTACTGCGTCGTAATGCTTTTAAAATAAGTGTTTTTGGTGGGTTTTTCCTGAGTTTAATCATAGAGCTCATTCAAGAATTTGTTATTTTAACACGACATTTTGAAGTATTGGACTTGATTGCTAATGGAATTGGTTGTATTTTTGGAATAGTTTTATTTAAAATTATCTATCAAGATTACGGTAGCAATTAAAGGAACGATTTTTGTAGGTTTAGAACTTTAAGTAAAAGTAAAAAATTAGAATATGGCAGTTAAAAAAAATCCAGAAGTTGATAATGAACGCTTGAGAGTACCTCTAATATTTTTAGGGTTTTTTATCGTAGGAAGTTTGATTACATTATCTTTTTCATTTAAAAACAAAGTTGAAATTGTTTTAGGAGATAGAGATAATCAAGCTGTTCAAGAGATTCCAGAACAAGAAGAACTCGTTGAAGAAGATGAACCAGAACCTGTTGTTCAAGAAGTTCAAGATTTAGAAGTTCAAGAAGAACCAACAGAGGAAATCGAAGTCATTGAAAGTAAAGATGAGGACATTAAGCCAGACATTAAGCTTGAGAAAATCGAAGAAGAACCAGATATTCCAGCTCCACCAGCTGAAATTGTTGATTATCCAGATGTTGAGGCAGGATTCCCAGGAGGAGCGGCTGCAATGAAACAATTCCTTGCAGATAACATTAAATATCCAGAAATCGCAATGGAGCTTGGTGACCAAGGTCGTGTTTTTATCGAGTTTGTTGTGAATAAAGATGGATCGATCGAACAAGTAAAAGTGTTAAGAGGTGTGTCGAAAGAAATTGATATAGAAGCTAGACGAGTAGTGAGGAAAATGCCTAAATGGCAACCTGCTGAGTCAAATGGTGAACCGGTACGTGCAAGATGCCGTATTCCAATTAACTTTATTCTTCAATAATATTGTATTTTAATACATGAAAAGTCTATCTCACGGTAGACTTTTTTTATAAGCAAAAATGTGTAACTTGGACAGTGAAAAAAGGAAAGGATATGTGGACAAAAAAAGAAGTATGCGGTTTAGTTGATTTAACCTCGCTTAATGCTTATGATTCTGTAAAAAGTATAGACCAATTTCTTGATCAAGCACTTTCATACAAAACGAAGGGTTTCCAAGTCGCTGCGATTTGTCTTTATCCTAATTTTGCCGCTCAAGCTGTGAATACGCTTCAAAATACTTCAATCAAAACCGCAGTTGTAGCAGGAAACTTTCCAAATTCACAAGGTTTTTTATCCACGAAGTTGAATGAATGTGAATTGGCACTGGAGGCAGGTGTTGATGAGGTCGATATTGTACTCAATTTAGGTGCATTTGATGATGGTGATTATGATCATTTAGTGAATGAAGTCAAAGCATTTAAAGGTCTAATGCCCAATAAATGTCTAAAGGTTATTCTGGAAACAGGATACTTAAAAACATCAGATCGCATTAAGTTGGCAAGTGAATTGGCCATTGAAGGTGGTGCAGATTTCATCAAAACTTCTACTGGAAAAGAATTTCCTGGTGCTACTATTGAAGCCGTTGATGTTATGGCTAAAGTCATCTCCAAGTTAAGCCCTTCACATACGGTTGGACTTAAAATAAGTGGAGGTGTTCGTACCTACGATGACGCATTGAGATACCTAGAAGTGGTAGAAAAACACCTTGGTGGCGCATTTATAACACCAGAATTATTGAGAATCGGAGCGAGTTCTTTGGTTACAAACTTGATGAATGACTGATCTTTTTAAGCAATATAAAGTAACTATTACTGCCGCCTTAGAAGCTTCAGAAGCCATAATGAAGATCTATGCTGGAGATTTTGAACGCATAGAAAAAGAGGACGGAAGTCCTGTAACGATCGCAGATTTATCAGCTTCAAAAATCATTAGGAAACATTTACTTCCTACAGGAATCCCCATTACTGGTGAAGAAGCAGAAAAACATCCCTTTTCTGTTCGCAAGTCTTGGAAACATTTGTGGTGTGTTGACCCACTTGATGGTACAAAAGAATTCATTAAAAAGAATGGTGAATTTGTTGTAAATATTGCGCTTATAGAAAATTCGAAACCCGTTTTTGGACTCATTGCTTCCCCAATTAACAAAGAAATTATTCTTGGAAACGAAAAAAGTGGCGCTTTTCAAACTTCATTTGAAAATGCACTTGAACCAAGGAAATGGGAACCACTAAAGTATCTTTCTTCAACCAATTCTCCCATTCAATTAATCTCTTCCAGAAGTCATTACTCTGGGAATCTTCAAAAGTTAGTAGATGAAATTGAAGTTGAGTATGGTCCAGTGGAACGCACCGCTATGGGCTCGGCCTTAAAGTTTTTCGAGTTGGTTAATAACAGAGCCGATGTTTATCCAAGGTTTGCACCAACAATGGAATGGGATATTGCAGCAGGACAAGCTATTTACGAAGCCATAGGTGGTAAAGTAATCAATGTCAATACCGGAAAACCGCTTGTTTACAATAAGGAAAACTTGAAAAACCCTCATTTTATTGCTTCAAATTCACTCCTTAATATTTCTCTAGATTCCTTCCAACAATGATTTCAACTCATCGACATGAAGTTTTGCTGTGTGTTATCTTTTTGATGAGCTTTTTTACTTGGAGTCAGGAAATACTCATTTCTCCAGCAAGTAATATCAAGGATAAAGTGTTGTTTTCAGAAGAAAATCAAAGCGTTATAGGAAATGGATTTTTTCCAATTTCTTATTCAGATGCCAACTTTAGTCTTCCAGGAAAAGATACAACCCGTTCCTGGGTCGCTAGAAAATTATTTACAGAACACTTTGTTCAAAAGTCAGGCGAAGACTTCTTCTTGGCGGTTGATCCTTTGTTGAATATGTCCATTGGAAAAGAGCAATTGCAAAACACATCCGATTATCTTTTTCATAACACTCGAGGTGTTCAAGCTTTTGGTCATCTTAAAAACAAACTGTCTTTTTATACTGCGTTTTACGAGAATCAAGCGCGATTTGTGAACTATCAAAGTGATTATTTTACAGAAAGAGGGGAGTATTATCCAAGTAACGGAACATATACACAAAGCAATGCCGTTGTTCCAAACGGAGGAAGAACTAAACCTTTTAAATCTAATGGTTTTGATTATGCTTCAGCCATAAGTTATGTGCGCTTAACACCTATAAAACAATTGTCGATCCAGTTTGGAAATGCTCCGAGGTTTTTTGGATGGGGTCACCGCTCTTTGTTATTGTCTGATAATTCTTACAACTACACCCACCTTTCTATCGATTGGGAAATTACGAAGCATTTAAGTTATACTTTCATTCGTGGAAAGCAGTTGAATTTAAGAAGAAAGGTTCATTCTACTATGGTGGAGTCGCCCTACGAAAGAAAAGGAATAGGAGTTCATTACTTAAGTTATCGTCCAGCTCCTTCTTTGGTGATTGGCCTTTTCGAATCAACTGTTTATTTAAGGGATGAAGCAATGTCGAGTCAAAGGGTTAATCCAATGTTTTACCAGCCAGTAATAGGTGTAAATTCCCTTGCGATGGGCAGTGAAATTGCTGACATGAAAAACATTGTAGGATTAAATTTAGCTTGGCGCTTTCATAAAAACCATATGATATATGGACAAGCGGTAAGCGATGATTTCTCTAATCTAGAATATGGTTTTCAATTGGGCTACAGAACGGGGAATACTTTTGGAATAAAAAACTTACGTTTTCAAATTGAGTTTAATCATGCTTCTAGTCACCTTTATGCTGCCAATAATCAACGTATGGCCTATACTCATTTTAATCTGCCTTTGGCCCATACCTTAGGTAATGGATTTGATGAATTTGTTGTTCGCGCAGGATATCAATGGAAAGGTCTTTTTGTTGAAGCTGCATTGGTGTACTATGAATCGTATCAACCCATGGATGGAAAAAGTAATTTATTCAAATCCAAGGTAATGGCATTTAGCGATGATGACACCAGCGTTTTAAATGGAAATGTAGAGTTGGGGTATGAGGTGAATCCAGCATCTCAATTAAGGGTTTTTGTGAATGCCAATTATCGCTCCAGTTCTTCTGTTTTAGGAGGAGATGTGAGCTATGGTGTTATTTCATTCGGCTTGCGTTCAGCATTAAGGAATCAATACTTTGACTTCTAATGAAAAAGAGACTATCCATAGCATTTTTATTCCATGTTTTGTTCGTTTTTGGACAGGAAGCAATTCAATCAGAAGTGAATTACCTTAATTATGACCCTTTTTATGGAAATGATTCAATAGCTTCAGGTCCTATTTTCCCCTCTCTTTCTTCACCTGAAGAAGTTGGCTATTCTTTGCCGTGGGTTTCTAAACAGAAAAAATATTCATCCAATTACCTGCGTGTTTTTCCAGTGGTGAACTTTATGGGGTCCTACCTTACAGACCAATACAATTCAAATTCCTTTTTGAATGGAGCGGGCTTTGGAATCACAGGTCAATTTTCACGAAAGTTTTATGCAAGATTAATACTTAATGGAAATTATAGCGGCCACGGGGGGAATGACTTCGCTTATTCAGGTGTTTATCATACTGATTTTTGGGAAAATAAAAACCAAGACTATACGCTCGGGTTACAGCCTCGTATGCGTTTAAGTTACACGCCTTACGATTTCATTAATATTCAGGCTGGAATAGATCAAAATTTTATAGGTCAAGGAAAAAGATCAATGCTCTTAGGAGATTATGGAGCGCCTTATCCATTTGTTCAGTTAAGAACCAAAATTTGGAAGATTGAAATGGTTAACATCTACCAGTTTTTTAAAGAAGATCAAAATGCACAATTCACACGTAAGTTCGCATCAACACATTTTTTTAATTACAAAGTGACCAAAAATCTACAAATCGGAGTGTTTGAATCGGTGGTTTTCGCACCTAAAGATACCTTACTGAACAGAGGATATGAGGTTGCTTACTTAAATCCATTTTTGTTTTATCGTCCAACAGAATATGGATTAGGTTCTCAAGACAGACTTTTGATAGGCTTAAACACCAGCTATTCATTTGAGCAGTTTATGATTTACGGTCAATTGGCGATTGATGATTTTGTACTCAAAGAACTTACAAGTCGTAGTCGATGGTGGGCCAATAAGTACAGTGGTCAAATTGGATTAAAAGGGAAAGCGGACTTATCAATTGGAAATTTAAGGTGGCTAACAGAGCTCAACTTTGCCCGTCCATTCATCTATTCGCACCTAAATGAATCAACCAACTATGGGAATCAAGGTAGGCCTTTAGCACATCCATTGGGTTCTAATTTTGTAGAAGTTTATGCTGAGACAAGTCTTAAATTTACTCCTCAATTAACAATCAAAGGGAGACTGTTTTTTGTCCAACAAGGAGGAGGAGATAGCAATGATACCTTGTCTTTTGGTTCTGATGTGTACCAACCTTATACAGATCGACCTTACGAATATGGATATAAGATTGGGGGGAATGGAAAAATCAATCGACTTCATTTTTCTGCAGAAATCAATTATGAATTGTTTAAGAAATTAAAAATAAATGCTTTTGTTCGTCCAGGAATTGAAGTAAACAACCTTTCTAAGCAAGGGTATAAAGCACATGTGATTATGTATGGAGGTATACGTACCCAATTATGGAATGATCACTCTTTTGATTTTTAATTTACTTTTTTCAAGTAATTGCATTACTTTTAGTTCAAACATCTACTCAAATGAATGAAATTCTAAAGACTGAAGAAATTCGGAAGTCTTATAAAAAAGTTGAAGCTCTAAAAGGACTAAGCATCACTGTTCAAGAAGGTCAAATCTATGGAATACTTGGTCCAAACGGAAGTGGAAAAACAACAACCTTAGGGATTATCCTCGGAGTTATACAATCTGATGGAGGCAGTTTTAGTTGGTTTGGAAAAGGAGAATTAGACGTAAACCGTAAAAACATTGGTGCGCTTTTAGAAACGCCAAATTTCTATCCCTATCTAAATGCCATTGACAATTTAAAGATTGTGGCTACCATTAAGTCTTTAGACAATATTTCTGAACGCATTGAGAGGGTGTTGAGGCGCGTGGATCTTTGGAAAAGGAAAAAGGCTCAATTCAAGACCTATTCTTTAGGAATGAAACAACGTTTAGCCATTGCAAGTGCAATTCTTGCAGATCCAGAGGTCCTTGTTTTAGATGAACCTACCAATGGATTAGACCCTCAAGGAATTGCAGAAATTCGAGATTTAATTTTGGATATTGCAGCAGAAGGAAAAACAATCATTATTGCCTCACATATTTTGGATGAAATAGAGAAGATGTGTACACATGTTGCTATTTTAAAAGATGGAGAGTTGATCACAGAAGCAACATTAGACGAAATAATGATTCAAGACAAGGTTTTATGTATCGGGTCCGATAACATCGAAGAATTAAAGTTTGCCATCACCGAAATTCCAGCGTTGAAGTTTTTACAAGATTTAGCGCCAAATATTTTGGTGAGTGTTGATGGTGATATCCCCAATGCTTTAGTCAATAAAATGCTTGCAGAAAAAGGAGTTTATTTGAATACCTTGATGCTCTATAGGAAAAATTTAGAATCAACATTCTTAGAAATTGTCAACTCATGAAACAGCTACTTACCATAGAATTTATCAAGCTACGCAAGTTAAAATCATTGCAAATTATCTTTTTGATTTATGCGGTAATTTCTCCCGTAGCGATTTACACCATTTCGAAATTCATCACGAATTTCATGACTTTCTTCTTGCCAAAGGACTACTCTCCTTTTACATTTCCAGATGTTTGGGCAGTTGCAACTTATTCAGCGAGTTATTTTAATATCCTCATGGGGGTTTTAGCAGTGATAATTATCAGCAATGAATACACCTATAAAACACTAAGACAACATGTAATTGATGGATTATCGATAAAAAAAGCAATTCTTGGAAAGTTCCTTGTGTTGTTATCTTTTTCCATTATCATAACGTTGTACACTTTCTTGACAGGGCTGCTTTTTGGTTTGGCAAACACTACAACAGAAAGCACTTTTATGAGTGGAATTGACAGCATAGGCTTGTACTTTATTCAAACCATGTGCTATTTTAGTTTCGCATTTTTTATAGCGGTTTTAGTTAAAAGAACAGCTGTTTCAATCACCTTGTTTATCCTTTCTTTTATCACAGAAACAATCATTGGAATTTCAATTTCATTGGGTGGCTTTCAAACTTTCTATGCTTACATGCCAATGAATGCCTTCTCCAAGCTAACTCCATTCCCTATTCTCAAGGAAATGATAGCAGCAGGACAAGAAAGAAACGGAAATGTTCCAGTAATTCTAGATACTCCAATAAATATAGCCGTTTGCTTGGCTTATATGGTATTGTTTTTCCTTGTTGCTTATTTCACTTTAAAGCGAAGAGACCTATAGTGTTATTTTGAAATTAATTCGAATAAAGCATCTAATCTTGGAGCAATAATGACTTCAATTCTTCTGTTTTTTGATTTGTCATTTGCATCAACAGGATGATATTGAGAACGACCAGAGGCAGATAAAATTGCTGGGTTTATATCTGTGTTCTCAGTCATAATTCCTACCACTGAGGTTGCACGAAGAACAGACAGTTCCCAGTTGTTTTTTGGGTGTGTACCACTTGCCAGTCGGTCTGTGTCGGTATGACCTTCAACAATAATTTCTAATTGATCATCACCTTCAATTGCTCTAGCTAATTGAATAATCGCTTTTCTTCCTTCAGCTTCAACAAAAGTACTCCCTGAGGCAAACAATAATTTTGCTTCAAGGCTAACGTATATTTTTCCATTGCGCTCTTCTACTTTTAATCCTTTGTTTTCGAATCCGCGCAGCGCTTGTGCAATTTTAGATTCTAATGCTTTTACGGCCATTTCTTGACGGCTGATCATTTCCTCAAGTTCTGCCACTCTTTGTTCACGGTCTGCAAGTAGTACTTGCTTATTTTTTAACTCTTTTTCTAAACTTAATAGTGCGTCTTCCTTGCGTTGCGTCTCAATGATTTTTGCTTCTAAATCTGCACGCATTCTTGCTAAGTGCTTAGCATCACTGTCTTTTATTTTATCCAGTTGCTTTTCGAATGAAGCCCCCATGGAAATAGCTTGTTGGTATTTTGCTTGCAATGAACGGTAAGATTTACCCAATTCTGTTGTATCAGATTTTAATTGAGTAATGTCTTTCTGCATTAAATTGGCCCTGGTTTGTACAGTTTTTAATTGCGCCTCATAATCTAATGAGGAGGTCTTGTATTTTTTTAATTCTTCACTGCAATTTTGTTCTTTTGCTAATAAATCATTGTACTTTTTGGCTGGAACACATGATCCAAGTCCAATTACTAATGTCAAAACTCCTAATATTAAACGCATAACTCTACTTCTACTATTGATTCATTCGATACAAAGTTCGATAATGTTTACCTGCATTATTCAATGATTGCAGATAATTTTAAACACTCCATTATTAATAACAGTAATTAGGTCCTATTATTTTAAGAAATCATTGTAAGGCTGATGCTTAATGTGCTGTTTTTAGATTAAAGATAGATCTCCTCTAAAACTTTACTTTCATGTACCCAGTTTTCGATTTGGGCAGCTTGCTTGCAATTTGCTTTGAGTTGCTCGAGTAAAACAGGATCTTTTAAAAGTGAATTGATGGTTTGTGCTACTCCTTTAGCACTGTGTTCAGGAATAATTCGGCCTACGTTATGTTTTTCGATTACTCGTCTTAATTCTACTAAATCGGAACTGATTACTGGAGTAGTGGTATGAATGTAATCGAAAATCTTGTTGGGCAAGGAGAATCTATAGTTTGGATTGGTGTCCTTGTCTAGGCTCAAACCTAGATCTGCGTGATAAGTATAATTCATCATTTGATCATAAGGAACCCTGCCAATGAAACGAACTTTATCTTCAAGATGATGTTCTTTTGTTAATTGCTTTAATTGTGGTATTACATCACCACTTCCAACGATGAGAAACAGGCCCTGCTCAACTTCTTTCATGGCCAAAACCGCTTCCTCACCTCCTCGGTCAACATTAATTCCAGAGCCTTGAAGTATGATAATGTGTTTATCCTCGGGTAGATTTAATTCCTTTTTGCTGAGAATGGTTTTGGGTTGCCAAAGTTTCGAGACATTCCTTACTACTCGGACTTCTTTTTCATATTTTTTTGAATAAATATCGGCAATGGATTGATTGACGGTGTAAACAACTTCTAACTTGGGGAAAATCTTTTGTTCAATGGCCAACCAAACTTTCCTTACTTTTGGTCGAGCTGTTAACTCCGGAACTTCTGTAAACAATTCGTGGGTGTCATAAACCAAGCGTGACTTTCTTTTGAATTTATGTGCGCAATAATTAGCCAACAAAGAGTCTAAATCGTTACTCAACAGCACATCAAACTTACTGAAAAGTAAAAACCAAAATAAGCGCATGTTATAATTGGCATAAAACAATGCCCCTCGTGTAAAAACGAGTTTAAAACGTTTTATACTGTAGGGTCGATCAGTTATCGGTTGACTGTCCTTCAGTTTTCTACCGACCAAAAGTACTTGATACCCGTTATCATGAAGAAAAGAACAAACCTTGTGTACCCTTTGATCGGTATACAAGTCATTGGTTACAGAAACGATGATCTTTTTTGGTTTCATTTAGGCAAAAGTAATATTATTCACACATTCCGTCTACAAATAAATGAATTCACTATTGAATAATTAACTCCAACAGAATTTAAGTGATGTAAAACCAAGACTTTTCTTATTTTTGGATAAAATTTTTTGATATGCGTTTAATTTTCACACTTGTTACTATTGTATTGTTCGTTTCTACATCTTTCGGTCAAAGTAAAGATTTGGAACTTGAAAAAGGCTTATATGCCAATATTTCAACTTCGAAAGGAGATATTTTTCTAGAGCTTTATCAAGATGAAGCGCCATTAACGGTAGCCAACTTTGCTGGACTTGCAATGGGGAAACTAAAAGTAGGTGATTCAATTAAATATACGGAACCTTATTATGATGGCGTCGTTTTCCATAGGGTTATTGATAACTTTATGATTCAAGGAGGAGACCCAACAGGGACTGGTTCTGGAGGTCCTGGATATAGTTTTTGGGATGAAGCAGACAATGGTATTCGTCATGGAAAAGGTTCTTTATCAATGGCCAACGCAGGTCCAAACACCAATGGGAGTCAGTTCTTTATTACCCATTTAGCCACTCCACACTTGAATACTAGACATACTGTTTTTGGACAAGTCTTAGAAGGTCAAGATGTAGTTGATGCCATTGTTCAGGGAGACACAATTCATGAAATCAAGATTGTGAAAAAAGGATTAAAGTATAAATGGTTTTACAATCCTTCCAAAATTTTCAAAAAAGAATACAGCCGATTGAAAGCAGTTAAAGAAAAAGAAAGACTGGAAGCGGAAAAACTGAAAGCACAAAATAAAGTGCGAATGATAGAGGCGGAAGCCAAAACACAAGAAGAATATAAATCATATTTTTATGATTTAGTGAAAGAAATCGAACCATCAGCATTGCAAACTGAATCAGGATTAGTTTATTATATCCATGAAGAAGGAGAAGGAGAAGTTGCTGAAAAAGGCGATAAAGTAAGTTTACATTACCTGGGTAAATTTGTGTTGGGTGATAAATTCGACTCTTCTTATGACCGAAATGCCCCGTTTGACTTCCAATACCTTGTTAACGGTTTAATCCCAGGGTTTAACGAAGGAGTTGGGATGAGTAAGAAAGGGACTAAAATTGATTTATACATTCCTTACTTTTTAGCTTATGGTAAAAATGGAAGGGGAGCACAAATACCACCTTACTCAGATTTACATTTTAAAATTGAAGTATTAGACTTACAAAAGCAATAATGAAGAAACAACTACTACTAAACTTCGTTTTCATTGTTTTATCTACTTCTCTATTATCGCAAAAAACTGCGGTTCAAGTAATAGATATTCAAACAGAAAGCCCTGTTGCCTTTGCCAAAGTTAGCGATGGAACAAATGCTGCTTTTATCGCCGATATTGACGGGAAATTAAACATAGATATTGATGTATCTAGAAAGTATTCATTTCGATTTTTTGATTACAAAGACACCATAATTTCTGGTGCTGTGTTAATCAAAAACCCGAGAGTTTACATGTCTCCAGATGCACAAGTTTATGATGAAGTTGTGATTACTCCAGGTGAAAACCCTGCCCATAGAATCATACAGAATGTAATGGATAATAAATCCATGAACAATCCATTAAAAAACAATTCCTTTACCTATGATTCTTATTCTAAACTTTATGTAACTGGAGAGTTAAATGAAGGTGTGGACCGCGATACAATTCGTGATACTACCATGATTAGTGCATTAGAATTGCTCGATCGACAATATTTATTTCTTACAGAAACAAAAGCTACACGAGAATTCAATCCACCAAGCTACGATAAAGAGGTGGTTACAGCCTATAATGTTTCAGGAATAAAAGACCCATTATTTGCGACCATAGTCAATCAGTTTCAATCTTTTTCTTTCTACGATAATAACTTTGAGTTAAATCAGAAAGAGTACGTCAATCCAATTGCTCCAGGAGGTTTAAGGCGTTATCTATTTATTTTAGAAGATACGTTGGTGCATCAAGGTACTCAAGACACTACATATACGATAAAATATAGGCCAAGAAAAGGGAAAAACTTTGAAGGCTTAGAGGGTTATTTATACATCCATACAAAAGATTGGGCCATCGAACGTGTTATTGCTTCTCCGTATGAAGATGGAAGCTTGTTTAATGCACGTATTATTCAAGAATATGATGTTGTAAACAATAAAAAATGGTTCCCCAAAAAAATCAGTACAGAAATTGATTTCGGCATTGATATCATGGGTTATGGTAACCTAATCGGACGTAGTTCTTTGTATATTTCAAATGTTAAATTTGATCAAGAGCTGAAGCGTGGTTTTAATCCTGTTTCTGTAGAGGTTGAAGAAGGCGCTGGAGAACAAACAGCTGCAATTGAAGGAGCACGTGGTGAAACTGAAACCGGGAAGGAAAAGGAAACTTATACCATTGTTGATAGTGTTGCGAAAGAATCGAATCTTGAACTTATGCTTGACGCATTAAAAATACTGTCTACAGGAAAAATCCCTTTAGGGAAGTTCAGTGTTCCAATTGATGAGATCGTAAATTATAATGGACAAGAAGGATTTCGTTTAGGATTAGGTCTAGAAACCAATCGAAGAATGAGCAAAGTTGTTCAACTTGGTGGTTATTTTGCTTATGGTCTTAGGGATAAAGAATGGAAATGGGGAGGGGACCTAACATTCACCTTACACCAAAAAAGATTAATCAAACTGAATCTACATTACAGCGATGATTTACACGAAAGAGGAGGTACAGATATGTATGACGATGCTTTTAATCTTATTAATCAAGGCATTTATCGTAACTTCTTCGTGAATTTAATGGATAGAGAACGCTTTGCAGGTGTAAAACTTAGCGGATTAATCAGACAGAATATTAAGTTGCAACTTTTTGGTAATTATAAACGATTTACTTTTACAGACGATTACCAGTATATGCCTTTGTTTAGTCAAAATGGAACGTTGGACAATTTTGATATCGCAGAATTGGGCTTTGTGTTCAACTGGAACATTCGTGAAAAAGTGATGATTCTTGAAAATCGTAGGGTTTCTTTAGGAACTAAATGGCCTAAAATAACCCTTAAAGGGACAAAAGGATTGAGTGGAGTTTTTGAATCAAATTATGATTACTTCCGACTGAATTTAAGTGTCCACCAAAATTTTAAAATTCGTGGAGTTGGAGATTTAAGTTTTGTTAGTAAAAGTGGAATGACGATTGGAAATGTTCCATTAACATTAAGTCAAATCCAAGAAGGAACAGAAAAAGGGTTTAGTTTATCAGTGGCCAATACTTTTGAAACAATGCAACCTGCTGAGTTTTTTAGTGATCAACACTCAGCACTTTTTATGCGATTTACTTTCTTGCCTATAAAAAGCAAGCTGGAATGGACAAAACCAACTTTTGTTGTGCATAGTGCTGCCGGATTTGGAACCATGAATAACCGTACCGACCATAAAGGTTTTAACTTTCAAACTCCTGAAAAAGGTTATTATGAATCGGGTTTGATCGTGGATAACCTTTTGGTTTTTAATAACATCATGGGAGTTGGAGCAGGTGTGTTTTATAGATATGGACCTTATGAATTGCCCAAAATGAGTGATAATTTTGTCTATAAAATATCTGTAACATTTAATTTCTAAAAGTTTGTTTTGCTTTCACATCGCTTAACTTAACTTTGTTATCGTATGTGGAAGGACCAAATAAATATAATCAATAAACTCTCATTTTCAAGATTGTGGAATCTGGGACTCTTGTACGCCTCTTTTTTGAATGCTAAATTTTTTAAGAAAACCCAAGGAAAAGGATTACCGTATGCCGCAAGTATTGAGCCTACAACCGCGTGTAACTTAGGTTGTCCTGAATGTCCTAGCGGTTTAAAACAATTCACTCGGCCAACTGGAAGGTTAGATTTGAAAGTGCATCAACACATGTTGAATCAGTTGGGAAATCAGCTGTTCTATATTAATTACTACTTTCAAGGTGAGCCTTTTTTACACCCCGATTTTTTGGAACTCATAAAGGAAGCGCACCAAAGGAATATTTATACTGCTACTTCAACAAATGCCCACTTTATCACTTCAAAAAAAGCCGAAGAAATTGTTCAGTCTGGTCTGGATCGTTTGATTATTTCTATTGATGGATTAACCCAAGATACCTATGAACAATACCGAAGAAAAGGGGAGTTGGAAAAAGTGATTTCAGGAACTAAAAACATCATTGAAGCCAAAAATAAACTAAACAGTAAAACACCGCATTTGATTTTTCAGTTTTTGGTCGTGCGTCCCAATGAACACGAAGTAGACGAAGTGTTTAAATTAGGAAAAGAGTTGGGAGTAGATGAGGTAAGGTTGAAAACCGCCCAATTATATTATTATAAAAACGGTAACCCTTTAATGCCTAAAAATGAAAAATATGCACGCTATAAAAAAATGAAGGATGGAACCTATAAAAGCAAGTATGCCCTTAGCAATCATTGTTGGCGTATGTGGTCTTCTACCGTGTTAACTTGGGATGGAAAAGTGGTGCCTTGTTGTTTCGATAAAGATGCTCAACATGTCTTAGGAGATGTGACAAAAACAGAGTTTTTTACGATATGGCGACACCCAAAGTATCAAGCGTTTAGAAAGCAGGTGTTTAACAATAGATCAGAAATTGATATTTGTAAAAATTGTTCAGAAGGAGCAAAGGTGTGGACATGATCTCTTTTTTGTGATAATCTCCTCCGTGCTCCATTTTTATTTTATATCTTTGATTACTAATTATTAATTCTACTACATTATGAAAGCTCTATCAAGCCTCGCGCTTTTAATGCTTGCGACTTTTTCTTATGCGCAAGTTTGTACAATCGATTATTCTCAAAACAACCCAGGCGTCTATCCTTCTGTTTCTCCAAATGGAATAAAAGGCACCACGTTTAGTCAAGAGTTTACAGTTCTATTTCCTACTGCTGATGCAGGGGTGAACTATTCTTCTTTTCAAATTACAAGCGTAGAATTGCCAATGGGACTGACTTGGGAGTGCAGTAACGAATCAACTTCTTGTGTTTATTTGCCCCAACAAGATCCATTTGCTTGTCTACTTATTTCTGGAACTCCTGCAGAGTCGGGTCAGTTTGAAGTGAAAATTAATTCAAATGCAGTTTTAGCGAATAATGTTGAAACGGTTCATACAGTTCAGTTTGACTTAGAGATTGAACTGTCTTCTTCTTCAAACGGAGTTTTCTCTATCTCTCCTGCTATGGGTTGTGAAACTGTTGATGTTGATTTTACCATAGACAATCCAATAAATTACACACCTATTGCTGGTCAAACAACAGGAGTTGATTACCAATGGAGTTTTGGAAATGGAAACTCTTCTTCTTTTGAAACTCCAGTAACACAAACCTATAATGGCGCAGGAACATATCAAGTAGCATTGACTCAAATTTTTGATACAATTGGATTTAGACTGAAAAATGTGGTAATCAATAACGTGGGATGTGACGATGCAATTGGATATGGAAATCCAGACATCTACATTCATGTTATTGATGCAGACAATACTGTTGTATACTCAACCGAGCCAAGCCCTAATAGTGCAGACCTTCCACAAAACTATAATATGGATGTATTGTTGAATAATCCACCATATCAAATTAGAGTGATGGATGATGATAGCGACAATGCTTGGGGAACAACAGATGATAATTGCATCAATGGTGATGAAAATACTGCCACAACAGCAATCTCTTTGCCGGCTGAAACAAATCTAGGTTCTACTACACAAATTGGAAATAATGGTTCTTTAAATTTTAGTTATACGATTGAAAAAGATACTTTTCATATTGTTTCTTATGAATCAGTAACGGTTTACAGTAATCCAGCACAACCCAACATCATTGTAGATTTAAACGATCCGCTGACTTTGAGTACAACTGACCTTGGACACGTTTATCATTGGAATATGAACAATACAGTTGTTCCAAGTTTAAGAGGAACAGAGGTAAATCCTTTTGAAACGGGAACTTATTCAGTAACTGCTGTTAACGAGCATGGATGTTATAGTACTTCAACAGATGAAATTCTTGACTTTACACATCTTGAGGAACTCACTGAAATACGTTTTAATATTTATCCAAATCCAGCAAACCATGTTGTCAATATAGATTTTGCAGAAACCTTAAATCTAGGGAAGGTAATGGTTACAGATTTATCTGGTAGAACCCTGATTCAGCAATCTATTGTTGGACAAAGTTCATTAAATGTTGATGTGTCTGCGTTGGCCAATGGAGTTTATACAATTTCAATTATTAATGAAAGTGGAAATCTTACCACAAAGAAACTGATCGTTCAATAATTAAATTACTAAAATCGACGGAAGAAAGAGGAGCTCGCATCTTGACTTTCCTCTCTTTTTCGTTGTTAAAAAAGGTTAAGCTAGCAGGATTAGCAAGAGATACTAGTAATTTAGAACGCTAAAGTGAGAAAGATTAAATTAAAACATATAGTATTCTTGATCAGTACCGCGTCTTTGGTGTTGGTTTTCCTGCAGTTATATCAGGCTTTTCAGTTGTATGAAAAGAAGTCTGAAGAACTAAGTAGTCACATGGATAACGTTTTGTCTAAGGTGGCTATTCGTCACGAAAAAGCTTCAGACTTAGAACGCTATACCTCATTTTTTGGAAAGGACTTTAGCGGACAGTACAAAATGGCATTGAAGCAAGAGTTTCAAAATCTTGTGCCTGTTAGAGAGTCTGTTTCTATAAAAGACACCTTGATTTATGAAGACGGTAGAGATGTAAAATATCTTCATATCACAGGAGATTCGTATGATTCTTTAACTCATGTTACCGCAAAACATAGTGTTTTGGCAAGAGACATCAGTGAATTGTCGACTTACATGAAAAAAGGAGCGAAGACCACGAATCAGCAAGATTCTAATGACTTGGCTTTTCAATTGGATAAACGTGTAATCAACAGCTTATTTAAGAAGTCGAAGTACATTAATGAAATGATGATTTCTGCTTTTAGAAACAGTGATCAAATTAAACCTACGGAGAGAATTAATTTGGCGTTTTTGGATTCTATGATTTCAAAAACTTTTGAAGTAGAAGGACTAGAAACAAGTTTTAATTACGGGATATTTGATGAAGAAAATGAAATTGTCACCTTCCCATCTTATACTGATCGCTATAATCTTTCTATCAATCCCGAGAAAACTAAAAAAGTAAGATTGTTTCCTGGGAATATTTTTGATGAGGACTTGATGCTCCATGTTGAGTTTCCAAAAAAGAATACGGTTTTGTTTAACGAGATGTGGTTGACTTTAACCGTGAGTATTTTGTTAGTGATTCTTATTGTGATCTCGTTTTATGTGATGTTTAAAACAATTCTTAACCAACGAAGATTAGCAGAAGTTAAAAGTGATTTTATTTCCAACATGACCCATGAGTTTAAGACACCAATAAGCACTATTTCATTAGCGTGTGAAGCAATGTCTGATTCAGATATGAATAAAGAAGGTACCAACACAATGGCTCCTTTTATAAAAATGATTGATGAAGAGAACAAACGCTTGGGAGGTCTGGTTGAGCAAATATTAAAAAGTGCAGTGCTCGATCGAGGTGACATTAAAATGAAAAAGGATCAATTAGAATTAAATGAAATTGTATCACAAGTTGTAGGGAAAGC
Source organism: Brumimicrobium sp. (assembly GCF_048268645.1). Taxonomy (NCBI): domain Bacteria; kingdom Pseudomonadati; phylum Bacteroidota; class Flavobacteriia; order Flavobacteriales; family Crocinitomicaceae; genus Brumimicrobium; species Brumimicrobium sp. The sequence continues at coordinate 663,400 of NZ_JBLWVE010000001.1, forward strand.
AAAAATACGTATTACCAATGGCGGAATAAAGTTAGATCAAGTAATGGGATTGTTACCATTTGTAGGTGATCCAGTGCACACCAATAATTTGATTTCTAATTTAATTGATAATGCAATAAAGTACAGTAAAGACGAGGTAGATATTTTAGTAAAAACTGAAAAGTTATCCAACGGAAATTACCGTTTAACCGTCCGAGATAAAGGAATTGGAATAAAGAACGAACATTTGGATAAAATTTTCGATAAATTATACCGAGTACCTACTGGTAACGTTCACAACGTTAAAGGATATGGTCTAGGGTTGAACTATGTAAAAGCAATTGTTGACATGCAGGGTTGGGAGATCAACGTAAAAAGTAAATACGGTGAAGGAACAACCTTTATACTACTAATTAAAAATTTAAAAGAAAATGAGTAACGCAATTAAAATACTTTTAGCAGAAGATGACAATAACCTAGGATTGTTGCTGGAGTCTTTTATAAAAGCAAAAGGATTTAAGGTGGATTTGGCAAGAGATGGAAAGCAGGCCCTTGAGAAATTCAATCAAGACACATATCATTTTGTTATTCTTGATGTAATGATGCCAGAGATGGATGGATTTACTGTAGCCAAAGAAATACGTCAAATTGATGCTAAAATTCCAATTCTTTTCCTTACAGCCAAGTCAATGAAGGAAGATAAACTTGAAGGGTTCGCTATTGGTGCAGATGATTACCTTACGAAACCATTTAGTATGGAAGAATTGGTCGCACGTATTGAAGCGATTCTAAAACGAACAAATACGGATGATTCTCCATTGGATGATACATTCACTATTGGACGCTTTACTTTTGATCCTCAAAAAAGAATCATCAATATCGATGGAGAGGAGAATAAATTAACGACCAAAGAAAGTCAGTTGTTGAAATTGTTGGCGAAAAACAAGAATCAAATCTTAGATCGACAAGCGGCTTTAAGAGCGATTTGGGGAGACGACAACTACTTTAATGGACGTAGTATGGATGTTTACATTGCCAAATTAAGAAAGATTTTAAAAGAAGATGAGAATATAGAAATCATGAATATTCATGGTAAAGGATTTAAACTTTTGGATCAATAGTCGATTTTTTACGCCATGAAACATTGATTGGCAAAGGTCTACCTTGATTGGTACAATACTTGCTTCTTTTTCATCATCATTATAAAACACAGTACGATGGAAAACAAGAATCCAAAATTCGAATTAGAACCCAACAGAAAAGTATATTTTCAGTTGGGTTTATTTATTGTAGGAACAGTCACTTTAATGGCGTTTACCTACAAAACACCTGTTTATTTAACAAAAAAAACCACGGTAGATCAAATTGCTGAAGTGCCTGTTGTGTTCGAAGAGAAAATCGATGAACCCATCATCGAAATTCCAGAAGTTCAAAAACTTCCTAATCAAACACCAACAACACCAATTGTTCCTAATGATTTCTTGTCGAATGTTGACCCGATTAAAAGTTCGAACCTAGACCCGAAAATTGTTATTTCTAGCACGGCTAAAGATCCTGTTATTGTAGACCCATTTAATGTGAATATAGGGGATGCTCCTACCTTGACCGAAGTTGTAAATTATCCAGATTTTGTAGCAAAATTTGATGGAAATTGGACTGAATTTTTAGGTGGAGAATTGAAGTATCCCGAAGAAAGTATAATCTTTAATGAGTCAGGAACAGCTTACGTGAGCTTCGTTGTTGAACTCGATGGAAGTGTAACTGATGTTAAGGTATTGAACCAAAACCTACCAAAAGCACTTCAAGAAGAAGCAATTCGTGTGGTTAAAGCATCGCCTAATTGGATCCCAGGAAGTAAAAACGGAGAGAATGTTCGTTCAACCAAAAAGGTGAGAATTAACTTTGTCTTACGTTAAGTTCTTCGAAACCCTTAATAGTTAAAAAAGCAAAACGAAAGTTTTGCTTTTTTTTGCGCGGAATTTTTATTGATTTCAAATAGAGTTAAAACTATCCTCCCGACAGGTCTCGGGATTAGTGCATCTCGTTTTGTCTTTTAAAAACTTTATCAGACGTTAGAGAATTTTATTCTGATCTAACCCCTTGGCACTTTCAGTCTATAGTGGTTCAGTTAGAAAGGTAAATCCCCATCATCATCGTCGCTTAAGTCTACTGGCGCAGGAGCAGGAGGTGGGGTATCATTGCCTGCAGTCGGAGCTTGTCCTCCTAATGCTTCAATTCTCCATCCTTGAATCGTGTTGAAATAAATTGCTTCACCTTTTGGGTTAATCCATTCTCTCCCTCTAATATTGATGCCGATCTTTACGTCTTGTCCAACCTTAAATCCGTCCAACAGGGAGCATCGGTCTTGGGTAAACTCTACCAATATGTGTTGCGGATACTGTTCTTCTAATGTGACCACAACTTCACGTTTTTGGAATCCCTTGTCTCCAATCGTTTGTGTTTCTTTAATCAGTTTGATTTTTCCTGTTATTTCCATAGTTTATTCAATTAATGGTTTTATCTGGGTTAATGTTTACTCCATCAATATTAGTGAATTTTAATTTGAATATGAACAGGAGTCTCCTTAAAAGCTGCTAAAATAAAAAAAGCACCTACATTTCTGTAAGTGCTTTTTTAACGTGGTCCCAGCAGGACTTGAACCTGCGACTTTCTGATTATGAGTCAGATACTCTAACCAGCTGAGTTATAGGACCGGTATAGATTTTACCTAAAAGCGTTGTCATTACAACAAAGCGATTGCAAAAATAATATTATCCTTCATTAATTGCAAAAAGAAATAAGAATTTTGTGTTTTTAGTGTGCTTCACCAAAAAGGACTGTCACTTAATCGCAACAGTCCTTTCTTTAAATCTTTCTTTTATGTTTATTTCTTTTCTGGCATTTCACGGGTAAATGCTGGAATTCCAGTAACGTCCATTCCTGTAATTAACAAGTGAATGTCATGTGTACCTTCATAAGTTACAACAGATTCAAGGTTGGCCATGTGGCGCATCATTGAGTATTCTGAAGTAATTCCCATTCCACCGTGCATTTGTCTTGCTTCACGTGCAATGTTTAATGCGATTTCCACGTTGTTACGTTTGGCCATTGAGATTTGAGCAGAAGTTGCTTTACCTTCGTTTCTTAATTGACCTAAACGGAAAGTTAATAATTGTGCTTTTGTGATTTCAGTAATCATTTCAGCCAACTTCTTTTGCATTAATTGGAATGCACCAATTGGAACATTAAATTGTGTTCTCTCTTTTGAATAACGCAATGCTTGATCATAGCAATCCATTGCAGCACCTAAAGCACCCCATGCAATTCCAAAACGGGCAGAATCTAAGCACGATAAAGGTGCACCTAATCCACTTCTTCCTGGAAGTAGGTTTTCCTTAGGAACCTTCACATCTTCAAAAATCAACTCTCCTGTTGCAGAAGCACGTAAAGATAGTTTGCCATGCATTTCTGGAGTTGAGAATCCTTCCATTCCTCTTTCAACGATTAGTCCGTGAATTCTTCCTTCTTCGTTTTTAGCCCAAACTACAGCAATGTCTGCAAATGGAGCATTTGAAATCCACATTTTCGCACCATTCAATAAATAATGGTCTCCCATATCTTTAAAGTTGGTAATCATACTTCCTGGGTCCGACCCATGATCAGGTTCAGTAAGTCCGAAACAACCAATCATCTCTCCTGAAGCAAGCTTCGGTAAGAACTTCTGTTTGTGCTCTTCTGAACCATATTTGTAAATAGGATACATCACTAAAGAACTCTGAACTGATGCTGTGGAGCGTAAACCGCTGTCACATCGTTCTAATTCTTGCATAATTAAACCATATGAAATTTGGTCTAAACCTGCTCCTCCATATTCTTCAGGAATATAAGGTCCAAACGCACCAATTTCTCCTAAGCCACTTAAAATGTGCATTGGGAAAGTAGCGTTTTCATAATGTTCATCGATAATTGGAGATACCTCCTTCTTTACCCAATCTCTCGCAGTATCACGAATTAACTTATGTTCATCGGAGAGTAAATCATCCATTCCATAGTAATCCGGGTGCGTGTATAAATCTGACTTCATGTTCTACTTTTTAATTCAAGGTCAAATTTAAAGAATTATCTCGTCTTTTTCGAGATTTATAAGAAGAGAAAGATTGCTTCTTATATTTTTGTATTTTTAATGTCAAATGAGGGTTTCATTTTATAGATTTGAAATCAATACCACAAATAGTGTGAATGTAAAATGAACGAGATAGAATTAATAGCACGTAACCAATTATTTCCTTACTGGATAATTTATGCCCTGTTGTTTTCTATTGCTATCATTTCCATCCTGAAGTTTCAAAAAGAGTTCGTTTTTGTTCACCTTAAAGATGCCTTCTTTAAAGCTCCGTCTTCTGTTCCTTTTTCTAAGGGAGAAATAAGTTTTTTTGGGGCAACAAACTGGATTCTATTAATAAACTATTTTGCAGTCTCTGGAATTACAGTGTATATGTTGTTGGTGTATTTCAAGGTGGGTCATTCTTGGATGGTGATTTTACCAATGGCCTATTACTTCTATCAATCTTTTGCTTTATTTATTGCTGGAACCTTGAGCGGAGAATTGAAAAAACTGAAGGATTTGTTTTTATTGCTGAATTTTACCACGCATTCAATCGGAATTGTGATGATTCCAATTTTATTTATTTGGATCCTTAATCCTGAATTGTCAACTTACCTTCCTAAGACCTTGACTGTTGTGTTTTTATTGTTTCATTTTATACGAATAGTGAGAAGTATATTTATAGCACTTAAGAATAAAGTGTTGTGGTATTATATAATTTTGTACCTTTGCGGCTTGGAAATCTGGCCGATACTTGCGGTATATCTTCTTGTATCACCAGGTTTTATAGGATAATTCGAGTTATTAAGGAACTAAATTACTGCTAAATTTTGAGTATTCGAACGATTTTAGTGTCACAGCCAGAGCCAGAGAGCAATAAGAACCCTTATATTTCCTTGGCGGAAAAATATAATCTGCAAGTTGACTTCAGACCATTCATTCATGTTGAAGGTGTTGATAAGTCTGAATTTAGAAACCAAAAGGTTAATTATGCAGAACATACTGCTGTTATTTTAACTTCTAAAACCGCTGTGGATCATTATTTCCGCATGGCTGAAGAGTGTAGGTTTGAGGTGCCAACAGAAATGAAATACTTTTGTATCTCAGAAGCTGTTGCTTATTACTTGCAAAAGTATGTTACTTACAGAAAAAGAAAGATTTTTCATGGAAAACAAACCATCCATGATTTAATGGATGCTATCAAAAAACATAAGAAAGAAGTGTTTTTACTTCCTTGTTCTGATATCTTGAGAGACAGCATTCCAAATGCATTAGATGCAGAGAAAATTGAATATAAAAAAGTTGTATTGTACAGAACGGTAGCTTCAGATTTATCTGATTTAGAAAGTGTGCAGTATGATGTTTTGGTGTTTTTCTCTCCTTCTGGAATAGAATCATTGTTGAAAAACTTCCCTGACTTTAAACAGAATAAAACCTTAATTGCAGCGTTTGGACCTACAACAGCAAAAGCAGTTGTGGATAACAATCTTAGATTAGACATCAATGCGCCGCAACCACAAGTACCTTCAATGTCGTTGGCTATTGAACAGTACATTAAAGATGCAAAAAAAGGAAAAAAATAAATTGCTTTTATAAGTAAAACTGAAAATCGTCTTGTGAAAGCAAGGCGATTTTTATTTATTATGAAATGAGATTCACTGTACTAGATGCGAAAAAATTATAAATCTATTGCGTTCGCCGATAGATTTTGGCAATTATGTTTAAATTTATCTTTTATAATGTATACTGATGTCAAAAAAAGCAAAAACAGAAAAACCGAAATTTAAAAAATCCATCTCTACAAGTCTTATTGTATTGTTGTGGCTTGTTGGTTTACTTCCTTTTTTCTCAATTATTTATCTAAGATACGTTAAGACAGATAACGAATCTCTACCCTCTGTTTCTATGCTTGAAAACCAAGAGGAACTATTGGCAACAACGGTCTTTGCTGATGATGGAGTGACTGAACTAGGTAAGTATTGGAAGGTGAATCGTACAAGTGTATCTTATAATGAAATTTCACCTTACGTTATTTCAGCACTCATATCAACAGAAGATGAACGTTTCGAAACACATTCTGGGATTGACATCAAAGCTGTTGGACGAGCCATTATTAACATGGGAGAAGCGGGAGGAGCTTCCACCGTTACCCAACAATTGGCCAAATTAATTTTTACCCTAAAAGAAAGAGACGAAAGAAGGCAAGCGCAACAATCTGGAGCCGGACCAACCGAAGAACAGAAACGACTTGAAAAAATGAGCGGTATAGAACGTCGACTTTATGAAAAAGTAAAGGAAAACGTAATTGCACTTCGGTTAGAAAAGAGATACACCAAAAATGAAATTCTGACCATGTATTTGAATCAATTCGATTTCCTATACAATGCTGTTGGTATTTCGAGTGCCTCAAAAGTTTATTTCAATAAAAAAGCATCTGAATTATCCCCTGAAGAAGCGGCTATTTTGGTAGGAATGTGTAAAAATCCCGGACTTTACAATCCATACGGGTTTACAGTAACCAATTATGAAGATAGAATTGCCCGAAGAAATAATGTTTCAAAAGACAAAGTTACAGCCGAAGAGGTGAGAGCAGAACGTGAAAAAGACTCTCTAAGAGCCATTACCCGAAGAAACACAGTGTTGTATAAATGGTATGAGAACTCGGCTAAGGATAATCCTGCATTGACCAGTAAAATAACCAAAGAAGAATACGATAGTTTGAAAGTTTTGCCTATTCAAACAGATTACCAAACAGTTGATCATAAGGAAGGTCTTGCACCTTATTTTAGAGAATCTTTAAGGGGTTCAATTTCTAATATTCTAAGTGAAAAATTGGACAATGGTGAGTTGAAATATAAAAAACCAAACGGAGAAGCATACAGCATATATGAAGACGGTTTAAAGATCTATACGACCATTAACGCCGATATTCAAAAGCATGCTGAAAATGCATTGACGAAACACTTGAAGAAAAATATTCAAGAACCATTCACAAAAAATAATTTGAGGTCAAAGAATTATCCATTTGCCTACAATATAAAAGAAGATGTTGTTGAAAACTTAATGAACAGCGCAAGAAAACGTTCTGAACGTTATATTAAAATGAGAGCTGCTGGAATTCCCGATAGTGAAATTGAAGCGTCTTTTGATAAAGCGACTACAATGAAAGTCTTTTCTTGGAATGGTGAGATTGATACGGTTATGACCCCTAATGATTCGATCCGCTATTATAAAAATATTATGCGAGCAGGTTTAGTTTCAGTTGAACCACAAACCGGTTTCATTAAGGCTTGGGTTGGAGGACCAGATATTAATCACTTTGCCTACGACCATGTTGCTCAGGGGAAAAGACAAGTGGGTTCGACAATCAAACCTTTTATTTATTCAGCAGGAATGCAGTTTGGTGTGATTACACCCTGTGAAACCACTCCAAATATTTCATACTGTGTAGATGTTCAAACAGGATCACGACCTGAAGATATGAAGTCTTGGTGTCCTAAGAATGCTGGGTCTAAAATGGACGGGAAGCCAGTTGCATTTGAAAAAGGATTGGCGAGTTCGATGAACAATATAACCGTTTCCGTAATGTCAAGAATGGGTGGTGTTGCTGGTCCTCGAGCAGTGGCAAAATTAATGAGGGACTTGAATATTAATGTTCGTGAAGAGGATATTGTTCCTGCAATGTGCTTGGGAGTAATGGATTTATCTTTATTGGAAATGGTGGGGGCACAATCTGCTTTTGTGAATGGTGGAATTTATACTCAACCAACTTCTATTATTCGCATTGAGGATAGAAATGGAAATGTAATTTATGAACATCAACCGATTGCGAGAGAAGCAATGTCTGAGGAGTTAGCCTATGCCACATTGAAAATGATGCAAAAAGTGGTAACACAAGGAACGGCAGCAAGCTTACGTGGAACCTGGAGAGGTGATTGGGGAGGTATAACTCAGCCTACCGCGGGTAAAACAGGAACAACTCAAAACAATTCAGATGGTTGGTTTATGGCGCTTACGCCCGACCTTGTAACGGGTGTTTGGGTAGGTGCTGAAGATATGGCCATTCGTTTCCGTTCGATGGAATGGGGGCAAGGAGCACGTTTGGCTCTACCAATATACGGATATATGATGCAAGAGGTTTATAAAGACCCAAACATCCATATCTCAACCGATGATTTTGAAGAACCTTATGGTTTTTCAAGTTCAATGTATAATTGTCAAAATAACAACCAAACTTCTGGTTCAGAAGCCGATCCAGGATTTGGCATATAAAAATATATAGTAGTATGAATAAGTCTGTTAATAATGTAGAAGAAGCATGTGAGGGCATTGCCTCAGGAATGACTTTAATGCTGGGTGGTTTTGGATTATGCGGTATTCCAGAAAATACGATTGCTCACTTAGTTAAAATGGGGATCAAAGATTTGACTTGTATTTCAAATAATGCAGGAGTTGATGATTTTGGATTAGGATTATTACTCCAGAAGAAACAAATTAAAAAAATGATTTCTTCTTATGTGGGAGAGAATGACGAGTTTGAAAGACAAATGCTTTCAGGAGAACTAGAAGTAGATCTTATTCCTCAAGGTTCATTGGCAGAACGTTGTCGTGCAGGAGGAACAGGAATTCCAGCATTTTTTACCCCAGCAGGATACGGAACAGAAGTCGCCGAAGGGAAGGAAGTAAGAGAATTCAACGGTAAACCTCACATTTTGGAAACGGCTTTAACTGCAGATTATGCAATCGTAAAAGCTTGGAAAGGGGATACAGAAGGAAATCTTATCTATAAAGGAACCGCAAGAAACTTTAATCCTGTTATGGCAATGGCGGGTAAAATTACGATTGCAGAAGTTGAAGAACTCGTTCCTGCAGGAGAATTAGACCCGAATGAAATTCATACCCCAGGAATTTTTGTTCAACGCATTTTTAAAGGTGAAAAATTCGAGAAAAGAATTGAACAATTAACCGTAAGAAAAAGAGAATAATGAATACTTTGAACAGTAATGAGTCCAAAATTTATCCTGTTTTTACATGGGTGCTTTTTGGACTCTTGATAACCTACCTTTTATTACGCGCCTATTTCCTTGAACCACTTCACGATGAGGCCGCAACTTTTTTCTATTATATAGAATCGGGGTTGTTTTGGGGGCCTGATGTAATGCTAGATGCCAATAATCATTGGTTAAATAGCATTTTAGGGCATTGGATGTATTTGATTTTTGGAGATCAGTTTTTCTTTGTTCGCTTACCTAATGTTTTTGCATTTATTCTTTTTTTCTGGGGAATTTATCGCTTGATCAAACCCATTCAATCGGACCTCAACAAAATGTTGATTCTTCTAGGCACAACTTGTATTCCTTTTATCTTAGATTATTTCTCGTATACAAGAGGCTATGGTCTTTCCATGGGGCTTTTCATCTTTTCACTATCTTATGTTCGTGATTTTGTTGTTCACCTTCATTTGAGGTCGGCATTTTGGGCTTCATTCTTTATGGGCTTGTCTGTTTATGCTAACCTCAATTTTATTCTGTCCTTAATTTTAATGGGTTTGCTATTTGTATTGATGCAATTGCTCCATAAAAAGGAGTTGAGTATAAAACAGCACCTGCTCTTGGTCTCAAATTATATCTTATTGGCATTAGCAATGCTTCCTAATATCTTTTATGGCCTTCAATTAAAGGAAAGTGGAGCTTTGTATTATGGTAGTTTAGATGGTTTTTGGGAAGTAACAGGAAAAACTTTATCGCGATACGTAATTTTCTATGATGCTGATTGGTTGAAGTATGCCTCCTTAGCACTTATTGCTGTACTTATTTTCTATTTCGTACGCCGTTGGAAAAGCTTAGGAGGAATCAAATTTTTTAGAAAGTCTTCAACGCTTATGGCTTGGTTTCTCTTCGGAAATTGTGCAGCAATTCTCCTGATGGCTAAACTTATGGATGTAAACTATCCAGAGGATCGCGTAGGCATGTATTTGGTTACCCTTTTTCTTTTAATGATGGGATTTGTGCTTAATGAAATTAAGGCTATGAATTGGATGCTTGTAGGAATGCTCTTTTTTCCTATTGTAATGATTCCTAAAACGAATCTTTCCACCTCGATATTTTCTCCAGATGACCGAATGGCTCAAACGTTTTTCGACGAAGTACAAAAACATGTAGATAGCTATTCAACTATTTCTATTTATCCAATGCAGCAATTGACATGGGCCCACCATTCTAGAAGCGTAGATTCGAATAACTACGTTATTGTTGGGCGTGAATTCAATAAAGTAACAGATATAGCAATTCATAAGACTCCTTTGCTTGAAGGAATTGAGAATTTGGATGAATATGATGTTATAGCACATACCCCCGAGAGTACGCACATCGCATATAAGCGTAAATCTCCTTATCAAAAGAAAGTGATTTATGAATTGCCTTTAAACATTTCTGAAACGCAAAAAGAATTTGTATCTCTTGTTAGTTTTATTATTCCTGACTCCTTAAGAAATAGAAAACTACAATTTCATATTCATGGTGATGTAGAAGCTGAAAATAAATTTCGAGAGTTTGCTATAATGACCTATTCTACATTCGATGAAAATGATCAAGTGGTGAATCATTCCTATACAAACGAACGATGGTATCATGGAAAGAAAAAAGAGTTCTTATTGAACTTTAATTATGCAGTGGAAAGATTGGAGCCCAATGAACACGAAATTCGAACCTATATATGGAATCGAAAACATGAGAAAATTGGTTTGAAAAATGGTGTTTTTCAGATTTTAGAACTTATTGAAACAAAGGATTAAACCCCGCTTTAATTCTGAAGTAATCTTTTTTAATAAAAAACAAACCCTCTATTTATATAAATCAATATATTCGTCTAAAAATTAACGCAATTTTAAATGAGCATCAAGAAACTATCTATACTTATCCCTGCATACAACGAAGCAAGAACAATTCACCTTATATTAGATAGGGTAAAGGATGTTAAATTAGTAAATGACATCGAAAAAGAAGTGATTATTGTCAATGACTGCTCAAGCGATGATACTGTGCTTAAGATTGAAGAATATATGAAAAACAATCCTGACTTTAGCATTCAATTGTTTTCACAAGATAGAAATAGAGGTAAAGGTGCTGCCATTAATCGCGCTATTCAAGAATGCACAGGCGATTATATGATTATTCAAGATGCTGATTTAGAATATGACCCAAATGAGTATAACTTGCTATTAAAACCCGTGTTTATGGATGATGCAGATGCCGTTTATGGTTCTCGTTTTGTCGGTCATCACCCCCACAGAATCTTGTTCTTTTGGCATTCAATTGGGAATAAGTTTTTAACGCGTTTATCAAACATGATGACAAATCTGAATTTAACAGACATGGAAACCTGTTATAAGTTGATCCGTACATCTATTGCAAAAAAAATCACCATTAAAGAAAATCGTTTTGGTATAGAACCAGAAATTACAGCCAAACTTGCTAGGGTTCCTAAAGTTAAAATCTATGAAGTAGGTATTTCATACTACGGTAGAACCTATGAAGAAGGGAAAAAAATTGGATGGAAAGATGGGTTTAGGGCAATCTATTGTATTATTAAGTACAAGTTCTCTAAATAACGATTGAAGTACAAGCAATTATTTGTAGCTAGAATGCCCTCGATTTTTGATTCCCAATTGTGTTAGGGGTTACAGTTTCAATTAGAAATTAATACTGACTCCTGGACCAATTAAGAAGAAGAATTTTGATTCATTTAAAAAGTACCCCATTCCGACATACAAAGGAAATGAAAATCTACGGTTCTTCTTGGTGGGATAAACAGAACCCAACAATACAATACCTAAGTCTCTTTCCGCATCAGGATTAAAGTTGAAAGCATTCTTCGCTAAGAATCCTGCACCAACTTTAAATGGACGTAGTTTTTGAATTTCTCCTCTCTGATAGAAAGAAAATTGAGCAAGCATAGAAAGTGATATTCCGCTTAATCCCGGGAAACCTGGCTCTCCTACCTTTTTGATAATTAAACCTGCGGGGATGGATAAATCGACATCAAATGTTACGTATCGGGCTTTTATGATTTCCACCCGACTGGTATATCCTTGACCACCATAAACATTTTTACGGTGCTTAATGATCAATTCGATTTTTGCCCAATCTTCCAAACTATGCGTTTTATTTGATAAATAGTCATTTACCGATATTGGTTCATTCATACAACCTGTAGCACTTGTATATGAAAAGCTTCGTGGAGAACTTGAGCCTGGACACACGACAATATCATCAATGATTTGTTTTTCAACCAATTTGTTTCTGCTGTCTGTAATGCGAATTTCAATTTCTAAAAATTGTTTCCCATACAACTCAAATGCATCGTCGATGAATAAATTGTCGAACTGTACATTCACATCACCAATGGTTTTCTCATGTAAAATCGGTTGACTAGCCTCTTTGGCAACGACTGGTGTTCCACCATATTCAACAATTACGAAATCCAATTCTTTTGGTCGCTGGAATTCTATAATGTCAAGCATCACACCTGTCTTTACATTTCCAGAGTAAATATTGATGCTCTTTTTCCTAATGTCGATCGGAACCTTAAGCACAAAGTGAGAAACAGTTTCGTTTTTAATGAGGCTGTCTGTTGAAATGTCTACTAAGTCTTCAAACTGGAAATTTGTCCTGCTTAAACCTTCTCCTTCTAATCGTATTTCTACTGTTTCTCCAGGGTAAATTTGTTTAGATTTCACCCAACTTCCACCTTGTCTTAGGATACTCACTTCATTAATTTTCGGTTCAGGAACTATGTTGATGTTGGTAATGAACTTGGCTACATCTCCGTCTTTAATGTAAAGATAACCAGATGAAATTTTATGATAATTATAAGGTCTAAACATACAAAGCACCTTGTCATTACTTAGTCTTCGAATGGTAAATAACTCTGCAATTAATGGACCTCCCGCTTCATCTGTCGCTTCAATACGATAGGTTTTATTGATGGCCAATAAGCGGTGGTTGTCTATTTGTAATTCAACCCCTTTTGGGTTTTTCGTTTCCCAGATTACCTCCTTGTTTTCAAAAGTTAAAAACTTCAAACGAGATCCCCTGACATTAAAAGTAAAGCTCTGTTTATCTAGTTTGTATTTTGGTCTTCTGTTTACAATGTTTGGACGGTATAAATCAATGGTAAAATCAATTTCTAAATTTCCTGTGTTGGTGGGAATAAAAGACAGCCAAATCTTATTGTTATGACTATGTATTCTATACTCATAGCCATCTCTTTGTTTCCATAATGGGTCAATAATGATATTGTCAGGATTGTTGGTCACCAATTCGAATGTTTTTTCGTCACCAATGTATAAATCTCCTTCTCCAGGGTAAATTGTAGCATAGGTATGTGTGTATGGAAAAAGTGCTATTGGAATAACTTGTTCTTCTTGAACGATGTTAAGGTTGAGAAAAGAAGCATTTGATAAATCCTGAAACTGAACTTTACAATGGTAATATCCATCTATTCTGAGGTTCAAAGAGTCAAGTATTTTATAACCGTTAGCTGCCTCTAGGCCGAGCGGTGTAACTTCACCATTTTTTAATTTAGGATACAAACGAAATTCAACAATTGGATTACTTTCTTGATATTCAAATGAAATTTTCCATTCATTTTCTACATATATACGATCTGTAGTGTATTTATAAATGTTCGTGTCGATTCGCAATTCAACGTCAGAAAAGTGATTGAAGAGGTTGGCTTGTGCACTTAAGGTTGAAGAGCTTAATCCAAAACCAATTACGAAAAGCAATAGCAAAGCTAAGTTCGAACAGAAAGTATTTTTAAATCCAACTAACATGTGCACAATATTTTTGCGCAAAGATAAGGATAGGAACTTAGAAACTCTAATTCGATGTGTTGTAATTTATTGCCCCTTCCTGTAGTGGAAGTAAAGTAAAAAGAGGAAAAGATTGGAAGAAAGAGGAGAAACATTTCCACTTCTTCCAACCTCGATCATAAATGACCATCATCTCAATCATAGTTATAAACCTTTGACTTTTGTGATGGAGAGATCTTTTATATCATGGTCTTTAATGATTAAAACTAATGGTCGTGGCAGTGCACTTCGTAATTTACTCCATCTTTGGTATAACCGGACTGCTCTATGTCTTCTAGGTCGTCACCACAGTACTCACCAATTTCAACAATTCCGTTTGGAGCATCATAATGACACTCAGCACATTTCTTACAAGAGGTTAAGGATAATCCAGCAATGATTAATCCGCTTAATAAAAATTTATTTTTCATAATTTATTTGATTTGATATTTCAGACTGAAAAAGACATTTATTCCTGGTTGCGATAAACCTAGGTTCTTCAATGAAGATAAATGCCCTTGATATTGAGTGTTGAGTAAATTTCTTATTCCCGTTGATGCAGATAAGCGTTTTAAATCACCTATAGTAAATTGTGTTGCTAAGTTCACTAAATGGTAATCGACAGAAAAAGTTTCGTTCGGTCCAACCCTGTTTTGAGGAAGGTGATATATGTGCTCTAAAACAACATGTTTAAAACTTATCTTGTGATTGTTGTTAATGTCAAACCTTATCGATGTGTTGACATTGGGTTGAGGCATTAAACCAATAGGATCACCATTATTGGTTTCCGCTATAGTTACAGAAAAGTTTGAATTGATGTGTAGGCGGTGTATACTGTGAGGGTGATAATGGAAACCTACTTCACCACCAAATAAATGGGCAAGATCAGTTTGCTTGTATTCATAGACTGGAAAACTCCCTTCGAACTCATCTGTTTGAACCAAGTAAATGAAATCACTAATGCGATTGTAATAAGGATTAATAATTAATTCTAAATGATCAAAGTGAAGTTCTAAAGCCGCATCAAATTGAATGGCATGTTCTGCTTTTAAAGTTTGACTTCCTTTTTCGTAGCGCAACGAACCATGGTGAAATCCGTCTGCCTGAAGCTCAGCTAAATGAGGAGCACGGTATCCACTCGAGGCGTTAAAACGAACAGAAGTGAGTTTTGCGTTACGCACAAAGCCTGCAGAATAATTAATTCCTTGGAAATTGCGTTTAAGCCCGTCAGTGTTGATGTTGTTTACTAAAGAGCTGTCCAAATCAGCCGCACTTAAAACGTTTAAAAAACGGATATCATACCTTAAACCTCCTTGAAATCTCCATTTTTTGTATTCATAATCCATCAAGGCATAAACACCATTGTCGAGGGTATTGGCATCTGGAATAAGTAAGGAAGAACTAGGGAATCTATTCCTGTTTATTTTCGCCATTCCTTGCACTCCAGTTTTTAAACTCATATTTTCTAAAAGCTTGTAGGAATAACGGAAATTATAGCTTGTATTGTTGACGTTCAAATGGGTGAATGGCAAGGTCACCTTTTCATCAAATTCTTTTAAGTCGCTGTTGGTATTTCCAATTTCTAACAGAAGGTTGGAGCGGTTGAAGAATATCGTGTTTTCAATCAATAAAAAATGGTCAAAATTATATTGTGCGGGAAGTGTGCCTTTTCTTTGTCTTTTATTGGAAATAAAGTCAAGCACATCGGGTTGAGCGTTGTGCGAATGTCCTGGAATTCCTAATCGTCGGTGCGAAAGTTGGTAGCGAATGTTCAATTGAAAATTCTTGTGGCGGTAGCCTATACTTGATTTGAAATTGGTAGACCAGAATCTGGAATTTTTGATGAAATTTCCATCAGGTAATTGAAAATCGGCATGGTTGATATAGTTGGCGTGGATGTTGGCCCTCCATTTTCCTTTGTGCGTACGGTATCCAATTTCGTTGGTTGTTCCCATTGAGTTGGATTCAAATTTTGAGGAAATGTATAATTCATCCTTATCTTTTCGAATGTATTTTTCATCCAAAAAGTGAATTACACCTCCCAAAGCATCAGCGCCATAAAGCAGAGAAGAGGGACCTTTCACTACTTCAACTTTACCTAATCCAAGTTCGGAAGCTGCCATCCCATGATCGTCTCCCCATTGTTGGTTTTCAATTCGTAATCCGTTGTTGTAGGTAACCACGCGCATTCCAGATAAGCCCCTAATAATTGGTTTGCTAATTCCCATTCCTACGGAAGAAGATTGTACACCTGGAATTTGGATTAAGGATTCGCCTAAGGTCGTGGCGCCAGTTTGAAAAAGTTCATCTTTTGAAACAACAGCAATGGAAGTAATGTTTTCCCTTTGTACCTTTCCTTCTGAGGCTGTAACTTGTACTTCTTCGAATACAGTGTGTAAAGGAGTGAGTTCAATAATTAACAGTTCATCGCTGGCTAAATCAATATCTTTAACCAATGCTTTATAGTCAAACGCACTGACTTTTATTTTTAAGTGTGATTGTGGCAAGTATTTAAATTTAAATCCGCCAAGGCTATCCGCATCAGTAAATACATTAATACTAGGGAACCCTACTTTGGCGTAGGGAACAGGCTGTTTTGTGTCTGTGTCAATGACCTTCCCTTTAATCTCTTGTGCTGAGAGACTAAAAGAGAGCATTAAGTAAATTAAAATCGCTACTTTTGCTTGCATTGGTTTGAATTTGAATGCAAATATAACTAAATGCAACAATATTGCATCTACAGAAATGGATATTTTACGAGATAAAAATTTACGCGTCACTCCTTTTCGTAAAGAAGTGTTGGAGATCTTTCTAGAAAATGAGCATGCAATTTCGATACAAGATATTGAAGAAGCGCTAGTTGAGTTTGATCGTATAACTTTGTACAGAACAATAAAGTCTTTTACAAATAAAGGTGTCATTCATGAAATTGTAATGCCGGGAGACATTAGAAAATTGGCCTTGTGTGATAGGGTTTGTGACCATGAAGAAGGTTTACATGAGCATAACCACATTCATTTTCAGTGTCGTATGTGTGATGAGGTTTACTGTGTTGAAAGCGATGAGCTTCCTCAGGTAAAAATTCCAGGATTTATTGTCGAAGAGCAAGAAATACAAGCTAAAGGTGTATGTAAGAAATGTAAGAAACCATCTTAATAGAATCGAATTTGTTTAAATAAGTTTCAATTTTATTGACTTCTATCATTTTGTTTTAACTTTGTTTGTTTAATTATAAATTAGCTTCATGTGGTTTAAACTTTCCCAACTCATTTTGAGAAACAGGATAGTTATTATTTCAATAATAGCTGGCTTGACTATATTTTTTGGCTATTTCGCTTTTACGAGTTTAGAAATGGATAACAAGTATGGTAACATGCTTCCAAAAAAATCACCTGCTCAGGATGATTATTTACAGCTTAAGGAGATGTTTGGTGAAGATGGCGGTGCCTTGGTATTAGCTATAAAAACCGACAAACTTTATACAGAAGAAAACTTTTTAATGTGGAAACAACTCGGTGATTCTATCGCCAAGTTGGATGGTGTAAATTCTGTTTTGTCAGAAGCTGATTTATTTACCATAAATAACAATACAGAAGAAGGTAAGTTTGAAGCAAATCCTGTGTTTATTGACGAGGAATTCCAAGAGAAATCCATCGAGGAAATACGTCAAGAGATCCGAAGAATCCCTTTGTATGACGGTGTCTTGTACAATGACTCAACGAATGTTTCTTTGATGATGATTAGTATCGACGAAGCTTTCTTAAGTGATCAAAATAAATCAGATGTTGTTTTAGACGCAGAAGCTATTGCACTAGGATATGAACATGTATTTGGTAAAATGCACTTCGCTGGTCTTCCGCACATTCGTGTAGTGATGGGGAAAAGAGTCGTGAGTGAAATGTATATTTTCATAGGACTTGCCATATTTGTAACTTCTCTTTTGCTTTATATATTCTTCCGTTCTTTCAGGGTAGTATTATTCTGTAATCTGGTCGTTTTTACCGCTGTAATTTGGTCTTTGGGTAGTATTGGATTGATGGGCTTTAAACTGTCTATTCTTATGGCGTTGATTCCGCCCCTTATGATTGTTATTGGAATTCCCAATTGTATATTCCTACTCAATAAATTTCATCAGGAGGTCAAAGATCATGGAAATAAAATTAAGGCCATTTCTCGTGTTATTGCAAAAGTAGGAAACGCTACTTTTCTAACGAATTTAACGACTGCCTTAGGATTTTCAACATTTATGTTTACAAACTCAGAAAAACTGGTAGAGTTCGGAACGACTGCTTCATTGAATATAATGTTTGTATTTATTCTTTCGATTTGTATTATCCCTATTTTATTTTCTTTAACCAAACATCCAAAACCACGACACCTAAAACATTTAGAAAAGAAGTTTTCGGTAACCATTGTAAACAAGCTTGTATACATTACTACAACGCATAGAAAAATCATTTACGCTGTAACTATTGGAGTTGTTGCAATAGCAATTTTTGGAGCCACTAAAATGGAAGCCACTGGTAATTTAACAAGTGATTTACCCGAATCTGACCCGATTTTACAAGACATTCATTTTATAGAAGAAAATTTTAAAGGAGCCATTCCTTTTGAAATCTTGATCAATTATAAAAAAGATGCCCGTAAATTTGATCGAGCAACGCTACAAAAAGTGGAGGCCATTCAAAATGAAATAGAGAAAGATAGCGAGTTTAGTAAATCTATTTCATTGGTGAACTTTATGAAGTTAATCAACATGGCATATTATGGCAATAATCCTGAGATGTACAAGTTGATTGAACGTAGAGACATGTTGCGTTTGAAAGGATATGTTGAGAATTTCCAAAGCGATATAGAGAAAACACAGCGTGTTTATGGATTCCAAGATTCTTTGAGGAAAGGGAATTTGAACTATGCCGATTCAATCATGTTAGACAACCCAAAATTGGCCAAACGCATCATGCAGTTCGAACCGGTAGCAGATAGTTTAGACTCTATTTCCCTGCCTACTCTTCCAAATGAAACTCAAATTTCAAATTTCTTGGCAGAAAATGAAGTGAGCAAAGAAGTGTTGGCTGTTTCAGAAAAAATGTTCCCTGTTTCTGCAGTTGGACTTTCACTTAAAGAATTGATAGATACCACCAATACAACTTACCGTGTGAGAATGCAAGTACTCGATTTAGGTTCTTATGAAATTGATGAGAAAATAAAGAAAGTCTCTGCAATGATGGATACCATTTTGAATCCACACCACGCAAAAGCGATGACTTATTTTGAGGAATATACAAATGGAAAATACACTTATGCTGACTCTATTTTTGCTTTGTCAAATGCCTATAGAAACAACACCAGTTATAACATTGCCGATGGAAACGATTCGTTGTTATTTCAATTTGATTTAGACCCTGCTTTACTTTCTTCTTACTATGAAAAGTCTGAGTTTAGAGCAGCGCTAGAAAAAGCAATTGATGATGAGAAATTAGAGTATTTAGTTACAGGTACTTCTGTTGTTGCAGCTGAAGGAACGCAATATCTCATCAAAAATCTATTGACTAGTTTAACCATTGCGGTATTTATTATTGCCATATTAATGGCTTTCTTATTCCGTTCTTGGCGAATGGTGATTATCTCCTTGGTACCTAACTTTATTCCTTTGATTATTACTGCTGGAATTATGGGACTCTTTGCTATTCCTGTTAAGCCATCCACAATTCTAGTGTTTAGTATTGCCTTTGGTATATCTGTCGATGACACCATTCACTTCTTGGCCAAATACCGTCAAGAACTTAAAGTTAGAAGCTATGACCAACGAGCATGTGTGATCAATGCTTTATATGAAACAGGTTTAAGTATGTTCTATACTTCGATTGTCTTGTTTTTTGGATTCTCAATGTTTGCTTTCTCCCAATTCGGAGGAACAAAAGCGCTAGGTTTATTGGTTTCTTTAACAATGTTGGTGGCGATGCTTACCAACTTAACTGTGCTCCCTTCACTGTTGTTGACCTTAGAAAATCGTATTGCAACAAAGGCTTTCCGTGAGCCTTTCATCAACATATATGATGAAGAAATTGACATTGAATTGTCGGATCTTGAAGTAGACCCAAGAACAAGGATTGATTACGACCCAAGTGATCCTCATCACGTTAGGGGGCAAGAATAAAAGCGTAATACTTAGGATTTAATTGAAATATTAATGCAGCAAATACAAGCATATCAAAATATATTGGAAGAAAGGATTCAGAAGTTAACCCTTCCTGAAAGTCCAAAAAATCTTTACGACCCGTTACGCTACTTTTTGACCTTAGGCGGAAAACGAACACGACCTTCACTAACGATGCTGGCCTGTAGTTTATTTGGTCAACCTGGAATTAAAGCGGTAAACGCTGCAATGGCGGTTGAGCTATTTCACAACTTTACTTTGATCCATGACGATATTATGGATGATGCGCCACTGAGAAGAGGGCAACAAACTGTTCATGAAAAATGGAACAAAGACATTGCTATATTATCAGGAGATGTTCTTTTTGTAGAAGCTTATGCACTTTTAGCTCAGCATGAACCTGCTGTATTGGCTCCATTACTAGCTGTTTTCTCAAGAACAGCCAGAGAGGTTTGTGAAGGTCAACAGATGGATATGGATTTCGAATCTTTATCAACCGTTACTATTGACGCTTATATTGAGATGATCCGTTTGAAAACATCTGTTTTACTCGGTGCGGCCTTAGAAATGGGAGCAATCGTTGCTGGTGTTGACAGTCGAGATGACATTCAAAATATTTATGATTTTGGTGTGAATATCGGATTGGCTTTTCAAATGCATGATGATATTTTAGATGTATATGCCGACCCAAAGAAATTTGGAAAACAAGTAGGAGGTGACATTCTTTCGAATAAAAAAACTTTTATGTTGCTTAAAGCTTATGAGCTTGCAGATGAGGAGACTAAAAAGGCCCTTGACCAACAATTACTTGAAGGCAATGAAGAAGATAAAGTTCAGAAAGTAACTGCAATTTTTGATCAATTGGGAATTAAAGAAGTGGCAGAAGCGCAAAAAGAGTTGTTTTATCAAAATGCACTCGAAAAAATGAATCGAATTAACGTTCCAGAAGAAAATAAAAAAGAATTGCTAGGATTAGCAAAATACCTGATGTCAAGAGATCATTGATGAAGCCGAACATTCAATATATAGACCATAAAGAAAGCTTTGAGAAGGCCATTTCCATCTTGTCTACAAAAAAAGAAATATATATTGACCTGGAATTCGATAAAAACCATTTTAGATATGGTTTTAATCTTTGCTTAATGCAAATTTTTGATGGGGAGATTTGTTATTTAATTGACCCCTTAACAGAAATAGAGATTGAGCTTATTTTTCCTGTTCTGGAAAATAAAGACATTCAGATTGTATGTTTTGCCTTCAATGAAGACATGCGATTACTTCATCATTTGGGTGCAAAACCCAATAATATTTTGGACCTTGCAGTAGCCACTAGGTTATTGAACTATGATACACTTTCTTTAAACAATACCTTGGCTGTGATATTGGAAGATGATCGTTATATCACTGAAAAATCAAGCCAACAAAAGAGCAACTGGTTTCAACGTCCTTTAACTGAAAAGCAAAATCATTATGCAGCAGAAGATGTGCTCTATCTTCCAGCACTAAGTGAAGAGTTAAAGAAAAGAATTGAAGCTGAGGGTAAGACTTCATGGTTAGCACAAGAGATGGAAGCATTTGAAAATTATGATTGGTCAAATGGTTCTGTTGCTGAATACTTGACTAAGAAGGACCAAAAGTTATTGTCCATGCGTGAATGGATTCGATTTACAAAATTGATGGATTACCGAGAAACTCTTGCTGAATTATTGAATCGTCCGACCTATAAGGTATTGGATAAAAAGGTAATTTTCGAACTTTCTACTGCCCCTAAGAAAGTTGAGCAATGGAAAAGTTTGAAAGGGATTCACCCAAAATTCAAATCGGATGAAGTTCAAAGTAAGATCGCATCACTTTTAGATGAAGCAGATAAGGAAATCTCTGAGAATAGAATTACCATGGGTCAATCCAGTATTCCTCCATTGTCGTCAGATGAAAGGCAAGCTGCAGGTCAGCGTCGAAAGCGCCAGCAATACTTTAAGGAAACCTTCTTTTTACCAATCAAAGAAGTTGTAAAAAACGAATACGGTGAAAATCTAAGTAATTATTTTTTATCCAATCGTAAAATAACTGACTTCATCAATCAAGAGACCTTATTGTTGCCTTATCAGAAAGAAATTGTACTTCAGACAGCCCAAAAGCTTAAGCTTGAAATACCTTCTTTTATTAGTGAAATTAAATAGATTGCTTTTTTTAACAAAAGAAAATGGTATGATATCACAACCTTTTGCTTAATCTTTACGTATATTAGCTATATAACATATATTATTATGAAACAATTTACAGGATTATCGTTTATATTAGGGATGTTTATGTTTACTTCTTGTATCAAACATGAAGTTATTCCTCCTCCTACACCAGAAGTTGATTTACCTGCATCATTCACTGCATCACTGCAAGGATCGAGCTATGAAATCATCAAAGATGTAAATGGATATTATTGTGATGCGACCCAAGCAAAAGAGATTTTGCCAACGCCTCAACCTTCTAAAATTATTTATTTCTCGTCCATTAAATCGGAGCAACAATTAGATTTCATCCAAATTGGATTAGGAAAATTAAATTTCAATGCAGACGCAAGCATTGTTCCTTCGTTAGATGCATTTACTGCATATTTCAACAACAATGTTTCTCCAGATTATAAAGAAGGTGCAGATGGAGGTGTGGAAATTGTTTTTAGAGATGGTCAAGGGGGTGTTTGGATGAGTAGTGAAAACTCAACGCTTCCACAAGATTTTACTTTTACTTCTTTGGTTCAAGAGTCAGATGAAAACGGAGATTATATGAAGTTTACAGCATCGTTTAATGTTTCTTTATTTGATGACATTACAGCACCTACAGATACAATTGTATTTCAAAACGCTGTTTTTGAAGGATATTTCAAAAGATAAAACACTCGAATTTATATAGATAATGGTCGTTCTTTATAGGAATGACCATTTTTTTTTAATACCTTTTCCTTTGAATTTTTGTTTTGAACTATGAAGGAAGCCCTGAAAATTGCAATAATAGGAGACTTTAACTTTACGTACAATGCTCATCATGCCACAAATTTGGCGATAGAACATGCTGCTCATCTTTTAGAAGTGGAGGTTAATTATTATTGGATTCGTGTTCATGAGGCAGCTGGTCTGAAAGTTAATAAATACAGTGGTTTCGATGGGGTGCTACTTGCTCCAGGTCCTTATGAAAATGCTTTTTTTCTCAATGAAGTGCTGAAGACAATATTGGAGGCTCAAGTACCAATTCTTATTACGGGTCTTGGTTTTAAAACCTTTTTGGAAGTTGTGATTAAAATGTACAATTTAAATCCTAGTCAAGAGAAAGTCATCTCTAACAATTTAGCCGCGGAAGATCATTTTGAGAAGGTAGAAGTAATTCCTATAACAGAGTCCTTAAAAAAGCTTTATCAACATTCAAATCGATTAGAATTAACCAATTCTCGGTATTCAATATATCCCGATATTTTGAAAGTGTTAAAAGAAGAGGTAATTGATGTTGAAGGAGTCAATCAGTTTGATGAACCTGAGGTGATCAGTTTGAAATCACGACAGTTTTGTGTTGCTTCCATGAGTTTACCCCAAGTGTGTAGTACAAAAGAAGCACCGCATCCATTAATAAGTGCCTTTTTAAACTATATAAAGAATTCATCCCAAAGGGAAGGCGTGAAAAAACACGGTTAAGTATTATTGTTCAAAATACCTGAGTACCTCAGGAATTTCAATATTGTCTGGACTTTCATTGTTTTCAGCTTTAAAATAAGCCAAAATTGCTTCTTTCATTAAATGTTGTTGTTGACGCTCGTCTAAAGGAGGTAATTCCTTTAAAAATTCAAAGTGAGGCCAGTTGTCCTCATCTCTACCGATAGTTTTATAAAAACCATAAGGCTCTAAAACAGTACAGACTGCCACGTGCATTAGTTCAGTTTTTTCGCGCTTGTTGAAGTTTTTATATCCTTTACCTAGTTCTTGAACACCGATAAGAAACAAAATAGATTGTACATCTAATCCTCCGCCAAACCTTTCATTAAGTTCGGCAACTAATGCTTTGAATTTAATCTCTACTGCGTAGTCCATTGTGTTTATTTAAAAAAGCAAAGAGGGATCAAAACCCCTCTTTGCCATAGTGAATTTATAATTTAAGCTAATGCTTCTTCCTCCTCAATGTCATAAGACGAAATTGCAGGACATGAACACATTAGGTTTCTATCTCCGTATGCGTCATCAACACGACGAACCGGTACCCAGAATTTGTTGCGTACCAAGTAGTCTAATGGATATGCTGCTTCCTTAGGAGTGTAGTCATACTTCCAATCTTGATTGATCATACACTCAGCGGTATGCGGTGCATTTTTCAATAGGTTACTTTCTTGATCCGCTTTTCCTTCTTCAATGAACTGAATTTCTTTTCGAATGTTAATCATCGCTTCACAGAAACGGTCTAACTCAGCTTTGTCTTCCGATTCAGTTGGTTCAACCATTAACGTTCCTGCTACAGGGAAAGAAACCGTTGGAGAATGGAATCCATAATCGATTAAACGCTTTGCAATGTCTGCTACTTCAACGTTAGCTGAACGTTTAAATTCTCTACAATCCAGGATCATTTCGTGAGCAACGGTATTGTTTTCTCCAGAATATAAAATTGGATAATGTTTCTTTAAACGTGCCTTGATGTAGTTGGCATTAACAATGGCCATTTCTGTTGCATGTTTCAAGCCTTTTGTTCCCAACATCTTAATGTATCCGTAGGAAATCAAAAGAATTAATGCGCTACCATAAGGAGCTGCAGAAATACCGTGAATCGCCTTTTCACCTCCAACATTTTCAACAAGTGCGTTTCCTGGTATAAAAGGAGCCAAGTGCTTTGCAACACCAATTGGTCCCATTCCTGGTCCACCACCTCCGTGAGGAATTGCAAATGTTTTATGCAAGTTCAAGTGACAAACATCTGCACCGATATTTCCTGGATTTGTTAATCCAACCTGTGCGTTCATGTTTGCTCCATCCATGTAAACTTGTCCACCGTGATCATGAATAATCTGAGTAATTTCTTTAATTCCTGCTTCGAATACTCCATGCGTTGAAGGATAAGTAATCATTACTGCACCTAACTTCTCACTGTATTTTTCAGCATTTTTTCTTAAATCCTCAATATCAATATTTCCAGCGTCGTCACATTTTGTAACCACCACTTTAAATCCAGCCATTACTGCTGAAGCAGGGTTGGTTCCGTGTGCTGATGAAGGAATTAAACATATATTTCTATCTCCCTCACCGTTTGATTCGTGGTATGCTTTAATGACCATTAATCCAGCATATTCTCCTTGCGCACCTGAGTTGGGTTGCATAGACATGGCATGGAACCCTGTGATTTCACAAAGGTCTTTTTCTAATTGTCTTAGCATTTCATGGTATCCAGCTGCTTGATTCACCGGAGCAAAAGGATGAATATTTGAAAACTCTGGCCATGTAATCGGCATCAATTGAGCCGCAGCGTTTAATTTCATTGTACATGAACCCAAAGCAATCATCGAATGAACCAATGACAGATCTTTGTTTTCTAACCATTTCATGTAACGCATCATCTTTGTTTCAGAATGATAAGTGTTGAACACTTCGTGCGTTAAAATCTCCGTTTTACGAGCTAAATCTTGGTTTACCAATGAAGTTGTGAATTCAACCTCTGTACTTTTTACATTTGCAGCCAATTCAAGTACAGCAACTAATCCTTTTACTTCCGCATCATTGGTTCTTTCACCAACGCTGATTGTAAATTGATTCTCATTCACATAACGCAAGTTAATGTGGTGCTCTTCAGCTATTGTTTTTAGCTTTTCACAAGTCAATCCAGCTGGAGTTTCTACCCAAATTGTATCGAAATAGTCATTGTGTAAAATTTTATAACCTGCCTTTTCAATTGATTTATGAATTGTTGCCGTTTGGTTGTGAATGTTCTGTGCAATTGCTCTTAATCCATTTGGACCGTGGTAAACCGCATACATTCCAGCCATAACCGCCAATAAAGCCTGAGCTGTACAAATATTTGATGTTGCTCTATCTCTTTTAATGTGTTGCTCTCGAGTTTGAAGCGCCATTCTGTAGGCTACATTACCATCAGCATCTTTTGATACCCCGATAATTCTACCTGGAATATGTCTTTTATATTCTTCACGTGTTGCAAAGTAAGCTGCGTGTGGTCCTCCGTATCCCATTGGTACACCAAATCGCTGTGTTGAACCACAAACGACATCAACTCCCATTTTTCCTGGAGCTTCCAATAAAACCAATGACATAATATCTGCTGCAACAGCAACTTTCACATCATTTTTTGACAATTTCTCAACGAATCCTCTGAGGTCTTTTACCCGACCGTAAACATCTGGATATTGAACCAATGCTCCAAAAATCTTATCGTCTGTCAAGTCAAAGTTGGTTGGGTCACCAAAAATCAATTCGATTCCTAAGTGCTTTGCTCTACCTTTAATGACATCAATGGTTTGTGGATATGCAAATTCAGAAACGAAGAACTTGTTTTTACCTGCTTTCACATCAGCTCTTGCTCTAGCATTATAGAACATAATCATTGCTTCTGCTGCTGCAGTTGATTCGTCCAGTAAAGAAGCGTTAGCAATTTCTAAACCTGTCAAATCAATGATCATGGTTTGGAAGTTCAACAATGCTTCCAATCTTCCTTGAGCGATTTCCGCTTGATAAGGTGTATATGCAGTATACCATCCTGGATTCTCCAATACGTTACGCTGAATAACTGGTGGAACATTTGTTTCACTATATCCTAATCCAATATAAGACTTGAATACTTTGTTTTTTACTGCTAAATCACCAATATGATCTAAATACTGCTTTTCCGTTAGGGCAGTATCAATGTTTAATTCATTCTTTAAACGAATATCTTTAGGAACGGTAAGTTCCATTAATTCGTCTATAGAATTTACTCCGATTTCAGCTAACATCGCCGATTTCTCATCCTGTGAAGGACCTATGTGTCGTTTTGAAAATGCGCTCATTTATTACAGTTTATTTGAGACTGCAAATATAAGCTTTATAGTATCGAGAATAAAATATTTTAAGAATATTAGATAAGCTTTGATAAATATCTGACAATGACTTGTTTTTGAGGGTGGGGTGGGTGGTGGAATTGATAATTACGAACGGCTTTAGCCTTCAAAGAAGTTAATTGCGAATTTTGGGAAACATTTTCTTTTTGTTAAGAACATTACCCAGTTCCATCACCAGTGTATTCATTTACTTTTTGAACAATAGAAATAATCTTAGTGGCTTGCGCATCATCGAAAATTCCAATAATTCCATCTTGATGTTGTTCTGTAAATGGCGGTTCGAAGAGCATGTGTTTATCAATACGTCCATTTTTTGTAAGAAATTGAACGATTTTATTGATAAAAGTCATTTGATTCGCAGAAAGGGTTGTTGAATTTATGAATTCTGCAAAGACGGCATTGGCTGCTTCAATATTCATTCCTAGGATGCTGCGTATGAAAGTGCCCAAAGGTTGATTTCCATAATTTGACTCGTATTCTTCTCTTGTACCAATGTTTTCGTTATCAAACAATAGGTTTTCCAATTGTAGCAATTCCTTTTTGGTAATCGGTACATTATGAGTGATTTTATGAATCACCAAATGATCTTTGTTTTCACGAAGATACTTTGCTACTCTGTCTTTGTAGCTCTGCATGTTTTGATACTGCGGAACAACGTCCCTCACTTCAATATTTGAGGTGTCGATTTCGTCTTCAAAGGAAGTATAAACGTTTTCTATTTTTTCGTATTCAATATATTTTACTAAATCTCTAAGTGCACTGCGCATTTCTTCAACACGATGCAGCGATTTATTAATCCAATACACTTCTGTTTGAAGACTCTCAATTAATGGCATTTGTAAATTCACGACAGGAACGTTCGATAGTTTACTTAATCCTGTGGCTACATTTACCACACGATTGATGTATTTCGTATCATCAGAATTTGTGAGCATACACAATTGAATAGTCAAAGCCAGTAAATCAAAGCGCCTGGCTAATTCATCATTGCCTTCTGGTTCAGGTAAATGTGATAAATGTGAACAAATGTCAATTACGTCTCCTTTTGTCAATTGATTCCAACGTTCTCTGTCCGTATATTCATTTACCTTTCGCAGTTCTTTTCTTACCACAAACCTTTCTTGAACAAGTGTTGCTATAGAATTGTGCAATTCATCTAAATACTGAATACGTAATTGCTTATCTTCTTCGGTGGCGTTCGCTGCTTCGTCAATTAATTGAGCAACTTCTAATTTGGCTTCAAATATTTTCTGAGAAACAGGTTTTGATGCTCTGGTTTCTATTCCATCTGGATGCTCATCGAAGAACTCGAAATTCTCACAGAAATCGAAAATAAGAAATTCAGTTTTGTGCTCGCCAGGACCAAATAAATCAGGACGCAAGCGTGTCCCACGACCTATCATTTGCCAAAATTTAGAGGCAGATTTTACAGGTTTAAAGAAAACAAGATTTACCACACGTGGCGCATCTACTCCGGTATCCATCATATCCACTGAAACAGCAATTTGAGGATCTTCTTCCTTGATATCATTACAAAATCTGTCTAATAAATCTTGGGCTTTTGGTTCGTAATTATCAATGACACGTAAAAGATTTCCTCCAAATTCTGGATAATTTTTGTTAAACCGTTCTTCTATGAATACAGCATGATTATGATTTTTAGCAAATATGATTGTTTTTCCAATTTTATCACCTCCTTCTACTTTAATGCCGTTAGACATCAAATGATCTAGCACTTTGTCAACCGTATTGGTGTTGAATAGCCATTTATATAGGGCGTCACTCCCTATTTCATCGATTTGACTGTCTGTAGGGTCTCCAAACTTCTCTTCGTATTCCTTTTGCTCAGCAGGTGTTAAATCTTTATATTTAATTCCTTCACGCATAAACTTCAACGGCACAGATGCTGCTTTTGGTGGCACCAGATATTTATCATTAACCGCTTGATTCAATTCATAAGCGAAAGTTGGATTATCGTCTTCAATGTCAAATAATTCATACGTATTATGATCAACATCTTTTTTCGGTGTAGCCGTTAAACCCACAACCATGGCATCGAAATAATCGAAAATAGCTTTGTATTTTTGATAAACGGAACGGTGAGCCTCATCGATAAAAATCACGTCAAAATGACCAACTCCGTAAAATCGTTCATCATCCGATTTTACGCTATCAATTTTGTTCATTATGGTCGGATAAGTAGAAAACACCATACGTGTTCCGTTGTCTTCTTTTTCCTTGGTGAGATCAATGCTTGATAAATGCGGTAAATTGGTACTGATCGATTTCTTTGCTTGGGTAACCAATGCATTTCGGTCGGCTAAAAACAAAATACGCTTGGCCCAATTGCATTTGGTTAACATATCTATGATTGAAGCCGCAGTTCTTGTTTTTCCCGAACCTGTGGCCATAACCAACAATCCTCTTCTGTAACGGCCTTTTATTGTTCCGTTTACTTCTCCACAAAAACGCTCTGCAATTCTCTGAACGGCTTCAATTTGATAAGGTCTTCCGGCAATATCTGGATCAATTTGAAACTGACGCAAATCTTTTCGTGAAGAACGGCGGTCTATCATCAATTGTAATTCGTCTTTGGTGTAAAAACCATCAATTGAGCGTGGTGTCCAAAAAGCATCGTCCCATAAATAGGATTCAAAACCATTGGTGTAAAATATTACCGGTCGTTGTCCATGCATTTGTTCCAAACAATCAGCATATAAAACCGCCTGTTGACGACCTTTATCTGCTCCAATCATGGTTTTCTTCGCTTCAACAACAGCAAGAGGCAAACCGTCATCGCCCCACAAGACATAATCTACGTAGCCTAAACCACTTCGATTAATGTTCTTGGGCATGCCTGTTACTTCGTATTCTAGTTCGTAACCTTCACGCAAATTATCCCAACCCGCTTCTTTGAGCAGTATATCGATATACACTTTGCGTGTAACACTTTCTGGAATGTTCGCTGGAATCGCTTTGTTGAGTTCTAAATTCTTCTGACGTTCCTCACGGCGTTGTGTTGGTTTTTGCTGTGCTGCTTTTAGCTTTTCCTTTTCCTCCTCAGAATCATTGATTTTCTCTTTCAATGCACGCTGTTCCTTGCGGAAGGCGTCTTCTTGGGCTTCTAGTTGTTTTTGTAAAAGCTCTAATTGTTGTTTAAGTAACTTTTCTTCGCTTTCCTGTTTGAGTAGAGACTCATCAAATAAATCAATGGTATGGATTTCTTCTCCATAATATTGAGAAAGATAAGCAGCGAAAGAATGCAAGGCTTTTATGGCAATTGTTGCGCTATAAGGACTTACTTTTTTACCATGTGCGCCCGAGTTTCCAATCTTGCGAATAAGATTAATTTGACGAAATAAGGCATCTCCTATATTTGCCGAAAACTCATATTCATGAATTAGCGAACTGAGCTTTGTATCATAAGGTAATTCAAGATTACTATCGTTTTCATAAATCCAATGCACCATCTTCTCCAACGCACTACGACAAAGGATTGCCGAGAAACGTGGTTGCTTATACACATGCGCTTCCGCATTTGTGCATTCCTGTTGTATCTCAGGCCATTCTTGGAGAAAGTGGAAATTGGTCATTCACGTAGTTGTAAAAAACAAGGCTTTCCCTGAGCGCGCTGTTCTGTGGGAAGCGGGGAAAGCATATTGATACAAATATAGTAAAATTATAATTATGATTGGAGAGGATGGGTTGAGGATATCGTCAAATTGTGGGATCATTTACACCCTCTAAATTTTTGATGCTTGATAATGCTCTCCGCGATTAGTTTTTAAATAGATTCTATTGATGTGGGATTTATCCCACATTCAATGGAATCAAATCCTGGAAGATTAGCCGTTTCAACGGCTTTATAGTTAGGTAGTAATTTTAAATTCTAATAAAAGGTTAATATATTAAAGTGGATGAAACCACTTTTGGAGAATTGACAGATCTAATTAGTGATGAATGACCTCCTCTTCAATTGGAGGAAGGCCTTTTTTCCGGTAGGTGATAATTCTTTCGGCTACATCTATAGAAATGGAATCAAAAGGACTATTCAAAAGCTTCTTTTCCATAAATGTACTTTCTAAACAAAGTTTTAAAGACCTCACCATTCACTTCTACATCAATGGTAACTGGTGAAGAGTATTGAACTAAGTTATTGTTGTATCTGCTCAGATACGAAATGTAGGATTCAGAAACAGCAGATAGCTTTTCTTGTTTTTCATTGGAAAAATCACCCTCTTCTTGAGGTCTGCGATTAATCTGCTCTGCCATTCCTTGTATAGCAGATAAAGCTAACTTTTTTCCATTCTTGGAAAGTAACTTCGCAATAATGTTAAACTTCACTTCAGAAAAATGAAAGAAAGTATTCTCTGGAGTAACGCAAAGCAATCCAATGTTGGATTTTTCATTCAATATTGAATTTGTTGCAATGGACACTATGGAATAATACGTTTTCATTTTAGACTTGATTTTATATGCGATAGAAAATGTGATTTCTAAATCAGTCAAATAATAATTCCTAAAGTTGAATTTTTCCTTCAGTGAATAGTTTTGCTGGACTAATTACAGGAAGTAAAATACCTCGAATTGTACTTTGTTCTGTTGTATTGAGTATTATACCTCTAGCTGTTGAATAGGCTATGCCAGCTAAAGTTAATGATAGTTCTCCTGAAACTGTGATTGCCCCATCATCCTCTACTTTAGCTAATTCATCTAGGTTTTTTACTTCAAATAAAAACTGCAGCACAAATTCAGCTTGTGCTTTTGCGTCTTTAATTGAATTAGGGAACTCAATTAAAACTTTAAGTGTAAAAGCTACTTTTTTTTCATCGAGATTTAAACCAGATTCTTGGCCAAGTGATAGATGATATTCTTGACCTTCTTTTTTAATAAAATTAGAACCTACCTCAATGTTCGACTTTAGAGTCTTTACAAAGAGTAAATTTATTTTCTTAGCATCAACTTTTGCTTTCATCAAGCTATTTTTTGTTTAAAATTATTCATCTTCTCCATTTGAAAATGATTATTAGTAGCAGGAATTTCATTATTTGAAACCGTCTGAACTTGTTTAAAACAAATCATGTAATTTGTTTTCTCAAATTTTTCTTTTGCCTTAGATGCCGTCATAATGATATCTGTTCCCAGCGCAACTTCCAAATTCGTAATCGAACGCAAGGTCATATTTTGAACACCTGTTAAAAGTTTACTCACTTCTGACTCTTTTTTCCCTAGCAATTTAGCCAGTTCTTTTTGAGAGTTGACTCCATGTTGTTCCATTAAGGCATAAATCTCCTCTACTATATCTGTGTTTTTCTCTATAAACTTTTCGTTTCTAGGATCAATCTCATTAAATGCATTTGTGATTAAATCGCTCATTCTTCAAAGTATTAATTCGTAATCTTCTTCTATTTCTATTTTTTTTCCATGAAAGCTTAGTTCTTTGTCTTTCATCGCTTCCTCAATGCATGAAGCAAGTTTGTTTGCCATTCTAAAGTATTGACGAACTACCTTACATTCTTCTGCTGTGATTCTACCTGATGTTTTTACCCCACCATTAAACAAAAACACAACTTCATCGCTTATGCGCATACAATACAAACGAAGGTTGTGATGATATTTGACATGTAGTTTTCTTTCATGTGATTTTAGTTTATTCCATTCTGGAGGAAGTGCTTCTGCTTTTCGTTCTTTTCTTGAAAAATAACGCTCAAGTGCTCCAATTTCATTTCCTAATCTTTTAATTAGTGACATTAAATCATTGTACTCATTGTGAACTTCTTTTAAACTCTTATGCTTAATAATAAACTTCTCAAATTCAGAATAATCCTCGTTTTCGAATTTTACCGTATAATAAGTTACCTTATTAAACGATTTAGCGGTTATGATGGTTGCAAATGTATTCACTTTTAAGTTAATTCCAAGAAAATTCACTTATAAGTTAATCTTCTTTGTGTTTATTTAACGATTGTACTTATATAAATATAACGAAAAAACTTAACATAAATTTGACTAACAATATTTTATCTCTATTAGTTACTCCCCTCCATCACCAAAATACTCAATTTCCCTATTTACAATAAAGTACTCACCTTTGTAAGTATGCACTATCTTTTTAATCCAGTTGTTCTGTGCATCAAATTCATAA
The DNA here is from genome assembly GCF_048268645.1 of Brumimicrobium sp. NCBI lineage: Bacteria > Pseudomonadati > Bacteroidota > Flavobacteriia > Flavobacteriales > Crocinitomicaceae > Brumimicrobium > Brumimicrobium sp. The sequence continues at coordinate 696,714 of NZ_JBLWVE010000001.1, forward strand.
TCGTATTTCCAAGTAATCTGAGTTTGGTCTTCCATATCATATTCATTAATCTCAACTTCAACACCATTCTTATATTCATAGGTTATTTTGCCTTCTAATTCTCCTTCAAAATAGTTTTCCCAAAGTGTAAACACAAGTTCATTATCGGAATATTGATGAATTTCATTTTCAATTAATCCATCCACATTGTCCATCCATTTTTTATTGATGATCCTACCATTTGTGTCATATTCATACCAATACCATTCTTTATAATCATCTATTGTTGTTTCCTCTTTTTGGAGAAGGCCTTTTTTATTGTAAGTATAACTTGTTTTCGAACTATGTCCATCCTTCATGTTGTTCGCAATGCGATACTTTAAATTTCCATGCTCATCATATTCATACTTCACTAAAATCTTTTCTTTCTTGGCTAATTCATTAATATTCGTTGATTTTATCTCTTCTGGTGCTCTATCAAATATCTTAGCCTTGATCACCCTGTCTAAACTATCATAAACATAGGTTGATTTATGGTATTTTGTGGCCGATTGAATCAGATTACTGTCTTTGTAAATGTATTCATGTTCTCTTTCTAATTTTGCAGCTTTATCGTAGAATGAAATCTTAATGATCTTCCCATTTTTATTGAATTCAATAAATTTGTCCGCTTTCTCTACATCTTCCCAACCTTTTTCAATGATTTCATACCCTTCTGTTGTTTTCTCAGCCAAATACGAATCATACCGAACGGACTTTACATTTCCATTCAATTTATAGATTTCCTCAATTGTGTTTTCTTGACTGAAAATTAAGGTGATGTTGAGAATGAATAAGAGGGAGGTTTTGAGGTGTGTTTTCATGGTGTTTTTAGTTGTGTGGTATGCTAACTCAAAGTTTTAGAGCAATATCAAGTAAATAATTTTCCGTTGCTCTTGGTTTTACTAGTTTCGAGACATGGTATCTTGGTAATTTAAATTCACCAATTGCTTTTCCGTTTAAAGCGAAAATCTCTTTTCCAATTTTAATCAAACAATATCTCCCGTTCTTGTAATTCATTACTTTCACATTATCTACCAAGAAAGGCCAAGATTCATGTTCTGAAGAATTTATAATTTTTGATTTAGCGAGAAGTTTAATCTTGAAATATTTCATTTCGTTACTTCGCCAAGGCGTATATTCTTTTTGAGGGTTTATTTTAGGGATTAGATATTTTTTTACACCCAAATCTTCATCTTTTAACAATATAAATTTTGCGAAATCTCCAAAGTGTCTCTGACCTTCTTGTCCAAGACCGTGTGTAAAAAAGCGCGAAATAGCTCTAACGCCTTTTTCAATAGTTATTATTGTAGAATTAATTACAAACCTATCTTCTTCGTCATATGTTAATTTTGAGACATCAATATCATCAGAATAGGAAAAGATTAAAGATTTGAATTTTTCAAAAGAGTTATTTTCTTGTTTCTCTTTTTTTACAATTGTATCGATATAGTAATAGCGCTGAAATTTTGAGAAATCAGTAATTACTTCAAGAAATGTATTAAAACGGGTATCATTTTTTAGATAATCTAAATCTTCAAGTACCATTGGTGTTTTATTCATTACCTCAACTCCTTCTGAATAAGAAACAAGATTTTCTACCATTTTCTTAATCCCATGACCATTATCAAATTGACCGAAATAATTCTTTTTTCCTTCTGTTTGTGGAAACTCCCCTGTAAGATGTTTCTCTTTGAGTAGAAGTAATATTTTGACTAATCTTTCGAAGCCAGAAGACAACAATTGTAAAGAGACATGGTTACTTGAAGTAGGAGAAGTTTGATTGTCAAGTGTCTTTATACCTTCTTTAATAAATTTAAAGGAAGCTTCTATCTCCTCTCCAATAGCTGCAATTTTTTCTATTTCTAGGATGTCTTTAGACTTCATATTAATCAATATTTACTAAACTTTCAACTCCCCTTTAAATGCCCTTCCCAACAAACTATTAAACAATTCCTCCGCTTTTTCTAAACTCTCTTGGGCTTGTGCTTTTTGTTTAATTATTACTTTTAAACTGACCTCAAATTTGTTTTGTAACTCTATAGGTGGAAGAATTATATTGAAACTTTTCATAATCGAAGAATTTAAATTAGGCTGAGTTCCATCTGGAGCTGTTTCTCTAAAATATCTCGTAATTGAGTTTAGTGCCTTTAATAAAAAAAGCTCATTTAATACAGTGTCATCTAATTCAGAAAATGCTAACCAACCATCATGGATGCATCCTTCAAATTGTATAATTCTAGCAAATCCTAAACTTACACCACAATTTGCAAAAATTAAACTTCCTTTAGGTAACAAGCGAGTCTTTTTTAAGCCTTCTTCAATTATATGCTGTTTAGTTTTCTCTAAATATATGTCATCACCTTTAGTCGCATCACCAATTTTAATCCATGGATATTTACCTCCTAAGAATTTGTCAATAGGTCTTGGTGAGCCACCACGAACAATTTTCATCAATTCTCCCATCGGCTTCTTCTCCCATCCCTTCTCATTCACCACAGGATCCCCAAACATATCCAAAAACAAACTTTGCGTTAATTCATCGTATTTCTCAATGAGTGCCTTTGTTTTTTGACGGTAAGCATCTGCGGCATCAAGTATTGCGGCAATCTTTTTTTGTGTGGGGAGAGGAGGGAGAGGGATTTTTAATTCAGAAAGTTTTCCTTTGCTTATTATGGGTAATGTAGTTGAATGACTTTTACTTATTAAGGTTTCTTTAAGAGTTGTACAGTAATAATATCCATATTCTGGATCCACTTTATTCTTATCAAAAACTATACTATTGATTTGCTGATTTGTAGTTAGATCAGTCCCTGCAATTCCTACCTTGCCAATTGTTGCACCGATACAGCAGAGTAATGTCGCATTTTTAGGTATCACCCTTGATACTTCAAAACCAGATTGAGACAAATGTTTTTTGCTTTTATTAATCCACTTATTAGAGCCAAGATCTGCTGGTGAAACAAAAAGGTACATACCGTCATAGAAGTTTGAATTTTTCGTAGAGGGTGTTGAACCAGTTATTATCTCTGCTATTTCTTTAAATTTCACAACTTCCATCATCCCAACAAATTTTCTAATTCTTTCAATGCCTCAGTTCTTTCCTTATCCAATTGCTTGATGTCTGCAATGATTTCTGCAGGTGGTGCGTATTCAATTTCTTCGTACACAATTTCCTTGTAACGGTTGATGGATAAATCCCAATCGTTGGCCTTTATTTCGTCGAAAGGAACGAGGAAGGATTTGTCGGTGCGGCTACGCTTTTGTTCAGTTCCTCCCCCTTTATCCCCCTCCGAAGGGGGAAGTGCTCTGAAACGAGCTATAATGTCAGGAATATCGTTGTTCTTTATTTCTGCTCTTTTATCGTCTAAACTGTAGCCATCGGCTTCCATGTCGTAAAACCAAACATTGTCTGTTCCTCCAGAATTGGTTTTGGTAAAGAAAAGTACTGCGGTGCTTACTCCTGCATACGGTTTAAATACTCCACTAGGCATGGAAATTACTGCGTCTAATTTGTGTTGTTCAATTATTTCCTGACGAATGGCTTTGTGGGCCTTTGAACTTCCAAATAACACTCCATCTGGAACGATAACCGCTGCTCTTCCACCTGTTTTCAGCATTCTTAGCATTAAACTCAAAAAGAGCAATTCTGTCTTTTTGGTTTTGGCTACGCTCAATAATGAAGGTTCTACACCGTCGTAGTCTAAACTGCCTTTAAAAGGAGGATTGGCTAGAATCAAAGAATACTTTTCGGTGATTTTATTGGCTTCGCTGAGTGCATCAACGCCAATCAATTCAGGATTTTCAATTCCGTGCAATTGTAAGTTCATCGCACCAATTCGCAACATGGTATTGTCGAATTCTAATCCGTTAAACATTTTATTATTGAAATGGTCACGAAAATTTTGGTCCATAAACCAATCATCATGATTTTCATACAAATATTCTCCCGTAGAAACCAAGAATCCAGCAGTTCCACAAGAAGGATCACAAATTACATCGTCTTTTTTGGGTTGTACCATATCTACCATCATACGAATGACATGACGAGGTGTACGAAATTGTCCGTTTGTTCCTGCAGAAGCAATTTTAGAAAGTAAATATTCGTATAAATCTCCTTTGGTATCGCGGTCATCCATTTTGATTTTATCAATCATTTGCACCACTTGGTCCAACAGTTTTGGTGTTGGAATCATAAAAGTTGCCCCTTTCATGTACTGCGCAAACACACCTGCTTTTGCACCGAGTTCTTTCATGTGATCAAAAACGGTAAGCGGTCTATCTTCTGTCGTTTTAGTGAAAAGATTGAACATGGTTTCAGATTCCAAATTCTTGAAATAATTCCAACGCAGTTCACGCTGTTCTTTCGTAAAAAAAGCGTTTTTAACTTCACCGCCAATCATGTTGGCTTTCTTTTCCTCTAGCAATTGTCTTTCATCCAATCGACGAATAAAGAGCAAGTAAGTAAACTGCTCAATAACAGTCATCGGATTGGAAACTCCTCCAGTCCAGAAAGCTTCCCATATTTTATCAACTTGTGATTTTAATTCTCCTGTGATCATAATTTATGCTAATGTATTATTGAGGTAAAGTGGGTTTGTTTCATCAAAATGTAGGTAGTTGTGAAAGTTAGCTCTCAAATATAAGGATTTATCTCGATAAAAGTAATGGCCTAAAACATTATTGTAGTTGAACCAAATTATTAACTTCGTTGAGCTCGCAAGCTCGGTTCCCGTAATTTTACAAACTAATTATGCGTTTACTTCAATATCTAATATACAGCAACATTTTAATCAGTATTTCAGCTGGATCTTTGGCCTATGCTTGCGCTGTAAAATTGGGAAATCCGCATGATGTTGGAATTGGCTTTACCGTGTTTTTTGCTACCCTTTTCATTTATAACATTCAACGCATTCTTCGTTTGGGAGAAATAAAAATTAAATCTTCTGAACGGCATGTTTGGTTAGAAAATCACACTTTTTTGATTAAAATGCTAGCTTTAATTGGAATTATTGGATCGGTGGCGATCTATTTCGCAGTTTTAGGTTGGAATATCGACTTTTGGTTTCTCGCTTTTAGTGCTGTGATAGGTGTGCTTTACGCCATGAAAATTCATCCGAAGTCTATGGCACTGCGCGATATTCCTTATGCTAAGATTTATCTAATTGCAGTACAATGGGTGCTTGTTTCTGTTTATTGGCCGTATATGCGAATTGCAGAAACGACGGATTTCCCAATGGGTTTAGGATTGTCCATCTTCTTCTTTATTCTCGCAGCAACAGTTCCTTTTGATATCCGGGATTTGGTCTATGATGGAAAACACAAATCCACCATTCCGCAAATTTTAGGTGTGAAAGGAGCGAAGATTATTGCACTATTATTTTTGATTTTAAGTGCCTTGAGTTTGTACTGTTCCTTCCCAACGGTGATTAGTTTTTGGTGGTTTTATCTTTGTTATTTGGTTTTAGCAATCCTAATTATTGGTAGTCGAACCGAACGCCACGAAATGTATTATTCTGGAATCATTGATGGTTGGATCATCGTTTATGCTTTGCTTGTTTATGTTTTGTAATGATGCTTTATAAGGAGGATTGGATTTAATCACCGCACGGTTCTCGATACACCTTCACTTTGTTACGGCACTCGAACTGACGTGCTGATGAACCTTCGTTGACTTCGACTATCGCTTAGTCACCGCAGGCACTCGAAAAGACGTAATTACTTTTCTCAAAATCTTTTTTAGCTAAATTCGGTAGATCCTCTATCCGACCATCAATTAAAGCCTCTTTTTTGCCTTTCGACCAACTTTTTATTTGCTTTTCTCGGTTAATGGTATCGTAGATATTGGTAAAAGAGGTGTAATACATCAACTCTATTGGTCGTTTGTAAAAAGTTTAAGATTTAGGATTTAAACCTGAATTATGCTCATAACGTCTACGATTTAAATTATTTGTCATTCCTGTGTAATAGCTTCCATCACAACATCTCAATATGTATAAAAATGATTCTTGCATATACTGAAGTTAATGAAAAGTTTGTATCGTTCCCGTCAGTTCGAGTGATTTTATGTAGAGAAACGAAATAAAATTGTATTGTTCCCGTCAGTTCAAGTGATTTTATGTAGAGAAACGAAATAAAATTGTATCGAGAACAGACAAAGAGAGGTAAAACACGAAGTGCTTTTCAAACTCCGCACGGTTCTCGATACACCTCCGCTGCGCTTCGGTACTCGAACTGACGTGCTGATACACCTCCGCTGACTTCGACTGTCGCTCAGTCACCGAAGGCACTCGAACTGACGTGCTGAAACAAGGTTAGGGCAGAACTGACGTGCTGATACCTCTGGTACAAAATAAAACTAGTTTTTTATCACCGTCAAATACCCATAAATCGCTAAATGGTCTGAATAACCGCCAAGATATCTTGGTCCACCATAGGTCTTGTTGGGTGTTTTGTCGCCGCTATCAAAGAAGTGCATGAACTTATCGTCATTTACAATATGAGCCTTACCGCCTTTAATTTGTAAACCTTTTCCTGGGTTGACTAAACTCGGTGAAACAATAAATTGATCTAACATTCCCCAATCACCACGGTAGTTATAAGTTCCAAGGCCTTGCTCATGTAGTGGCAAAGTTAAGTTGACAAAATGATCTTCTTTTTCAGAATGACCAGCACCCAAAACTTCACGAATGGATTTATTATTTGGATAATCGTTAAAATCACCCATAATAATGATTTTAGCGTTTGGGTTTACATTGCGAATTGAATCTGTTTTATACAGCAGTGTCTTTGCGGCGTTTATTCTTTTGTATTCACTTTCTTTCGCTCCTTTTCTTCGAGACGACCAGTGATTTACAAATAAGTGTAAGTCAACACTGTCCTTAATCAATCCCTTCACATATAAAATATCACGTGTTTTGTAATTTGGTTCCTCAGGAATTGACAAATCAATGGCTTCTTCATATTGAACCATGAATCTGTCGTGGTCATAGGCCAAAGCAACGTCAATTCCTCTAACATCTGGAGCGTCATGATGGACAACACGGTATTTCGTTTCCGCCAAACGTCCAGTTTTCATTAAGTCCAATACCACAAAACGATTTTCTATTTCTGCAAATCCAACAAACAAGGGATTGTTTTTAGAAGGATGAGTTAAGACAGCGGCCAGTTTTTCTAGTTTGTCAGTGTATCTTTTCTGTGTCCATTGTTTTTCGCTATCAGGAAGAAAGGCGTCATCCAAGGTTTCAGGATCATTAATCGTATCAAAAAGATTTTCGACATTGTAAAACATAAAAGGCCTGTCCTCGAAGGATTCCAAAAGTTCATGAGGATAGCGTAAATCATCATTTTCAATGTTAACGACTTCCTTGTTCTCGTTTCTTTTTTCACCATTAGCACATGAAGAGAAAAGTGCCAAAGCAAGTAATGAGAAAATCGTATATGTTTTTGTAATTGTCATCTTTTTATTGAGTTACAGTAATCATTTTTACTTCCTCCATTAACTGTCGAATGAATTAAGAGGGGGAGAAGTTAGCTTGAAAAACATTATTAATGTGATAAATCTGATTTTATAAATTTACGACCTATTTCTTTAAACTTTTCATCAACTTCTTTGGAAGTGCGTCCTTATGAAGGTAAACGTTGATTGTTTTTAATTTGAAGTAATTTTCAGAAACATAAAGGTATCCTTGAGGGTAGTTTCCTGTTCCCCAAGAGTTTTTCACTAAGAAATAACGTGTTCCGTTTGCTTCTTCGTATAAACCTGTGATGTGCATTCCGTGATCATCTGTAGTTGTTTTATTTTCGTATCCTTCTTGACGCATTTCTGGAGTAACCGTAATTTCTTTAACAGGAGTTAAGAAAGCATCAGATTCTTTGTCTGCTCCAGCATCGGAGAAATTAGAATTGTCACGACCTTTAACTTTAATCGTGCTTTCATCTTCAGGAACGATAGCTAAACCTTTCCCAAAGTTAAATCCTTTTTCAGAAACGTCAGACGCCCATGCAACAGTATATCCATTTTCTAGGGCATGAACAGTAGCTTCGAGTAATTCATCCATTGAAACGTTATGGCTTTTTCCCCATGCCCAGTTGTCTTGAATCATCAATTGAACTTCTTCGTGCATTGGGAAGTGAGTAAATGACGTTAAAGAAATGTACTCATCCATATTCAACTTTGTAGACTCAGCAAATGATCTTGGAGTATATTCTTTTCCTTCATAGGTGAATTTTGTTGGGTCTTCACCAAAATAAGCATCAAGAATTCCGTTAAGACCTAACTTCCAAGCGCTTGATAGTGGAGCGCTTCCTTTTCCTTGAACATAGTCTAAAACTCCACCCATGTACCCATTTAAACTTTTAAACACTTGTTGATGGTTGTGGCGATCGGTACCGTAATTTAATCCTTGGTAGACTTCGTTAGGTACTATTCCGTATCTTTCAAAAACATAAGGAATGTCATGAAAAGCCCCTCCTTCTGAAAAGTTGGCTTTACCATCCATTCTAATGTAATTTTCCGCTTTTCCTTCATAAGCTTTACGTGCAACATACATTTGAGATAAAATAGGCGGGTTTTTTATTCCTTTTCTAATCATTTCAGATTCAAAAAACGACAATGCAGAGAAGCTCCAACAAGTTCCTGTATATCCTTGAGACAATACAGGGGTAGCGTCTAAATGTGCAATTTTCGTGAAGGAATATGAGGATCCTTCGATGTTAGTTGTGTTTTGTCCATAGCTGAAAAGCCCTGCAGAAATAGCTACAAAGGCAATGATTATTTTTTTCATAAAAGTTTAATTTTGAGTATTATGTTATTTTTTAAGAACCCAAGAAGATAGGTTGGCATCGTTCAGTTGTTGACGCAAAGAGTTCATTTCGTTTCTTTTGTTTGTACCTCCTGCGGCAATTCGGTGCAATCCTCCTTTAACATCTACTTGATAAGCATCAAATCCTTGCGCTTTTAATTCCGCAATAAGTTCGCTTGCATTTTCTGCATTGCTGAAACATCCCACGATAGCGTGGTACTTGTTTTTGTTAGAAACAGCAGCCGTTTTGTGTTTAGAAACTTCCACATTTGAAAGTACTGCAGTTTCATCCGCAACCACTTTTCTTTTTACATGAACAAATAAATCATCGTCTAAAGGGTAAGCAAAAACAGGAGTTGTCGAGCTTAGGTTTTCAACGATTGAAGAAAGTGTATTTAAAGGTTGAACAGAATCTATGGTTAAAGGAGTTGGATTTACTTCTGGCGTGTATTTAAAGTTTTCATTCTTGTTGAAAGGATTGAAATCCTCTAAATAAACAACACCGGATTGTAGCACATCTGTTTTCATAGGAATCCAGTAACTATAAAACAATACTGGAACTAACGCTGCGACAGCAGTGTATTTGATTATTTTACTGATGAGTTTTCTTGAACTCTTCTCTGCTGTTGCAGGGTGTTGAATTTCTTTTACCTCCTCTTTTGCTTCAGTTTCTTCAGTAAGGGTTTGACCAATTACTTTTTCTACTGGCGAAGGTGTTTCAATGCTTGTTTTCTGTTCCGTTGATTTAGGCTCAGAAGTTACCACTGCAGATTTTGTTGTTTTTCTTTCTTCTTGCTCTGTTATAAATTGAACCGCACCTAAACCGTATGAGGATAAAAGTAAGTTGAAGAAACGGTCTTGCTCGAAAGCGATTTTACCTGCACTGTTGATGTACAAAAATCCAACATTGTGGAAATGTACCCTTTTTTCTTCCTTAAGACTCGCTTTGATTTGCTGAACCTCCAAAGCAATAAGCTGCTGAGCTTCATCAAAAGAAATATGCTTTTCCTTGGCCAAGTGATGAACAATTAAACCATCATTATTGCTCAAGTTTTTATTGAAACTTAGGGCTTTGGTTGGTGGAGTAATTAATCCATTTTTAACGTCAACTTTAGCAGATACATTATTTGCTACAAACCCTCCAAAGGAAGGGATGATCACGCAGTTGTTGCGTAAAAGTAAAGTACCGAGTATAGCATCCAAATGAGTCATAATAACAAATATACGGATTTTAAATTTTAAAGTTTCGCTTCGACGATGAAAAATGAAAGGATTCTGGTTTCAAAATTATAAATGATTGATAGCTTGTTTTTTGAAAGCGCTTAAAATACAATTTTTCTAGTGAAAGATAGCCGGTGAAATCAATTTTAACCTTTTGTTTATTGCTTACAGGGCTCTCAATTGCTTTAAAACGATCTCAACATCTTCTGGAGTGTCAATATTAGGCGTTTCGATTGGAGTTTCAATCACACGGATTTTATACCCATAGTACATCCATCTTAGTTGTTCTAAACTTTCAGTTTTCTCAAGATGAGTAGGTGCAAGGTGAACCAATTTGCTTAAGGTTTTTGTGCGAAAACCATAAAGGCCAATGTGCTTTAAGAAAGGGTAGTTTTCTTTGTTTCGTTCGAAAGGAATCGGACTTCTGGAAAAATATAAAGCATCAGATTGATGATCAACTACAACCTTAATTCTGTTCGCATCTTGAATGTCCAAGGAGGTTATTTTAGGAGAACCAAGCGTAGCAATTTCAACAGCCGAATCTTCGAATGCTTTTAATAACACACGCAATTGTTCAGCATCTACCAAGGGTTCATCACCTTGAATGTTGACTACAATATCAAAATCGGTGAAGCTTTCGATAACCTCTCCACATCGGTCCGTTCCACTTTCATGAGATGCTTTTGTAATGATGGCTTTACCGCCAATGGTTTTTACATGACTTGCAATGCGTTCATCATCTGTTGCCACCACAACTTCATCAAATTGATTGGAATTAAGAACACCTTCAAACACACGCTGAATCATTGACTTTCCATCGAGGTCAATTAAAGGTTTCCCTGGGAATCTTGAGGAAGCGTATCTTGCTGGAATTATGGCGAGCTTTTTCATGATGAAATTTTTTGTGTATTCTAATTGTGAATCAACATTGAGTTTGAAGCTACAACTTCACTATCTTGAATTCGCGGTTAAAGATATTATTTAAAATAAAAGTAGACTGAATCATTTGAGAAAAGAAAAGTCGCATTGTGTTTCATTTTAAGAATAAATTACTTTAACTTAGAATAACCTAAATGTAAAATAAAAATTTTGAAAAACAACCGCCTTAATCACCAAGTGGCACTCACCCTCATGGAGGGCATTGGTGTCAAAAACGCTAAAGTCCTATTGGCTTATCTCGGAAGTGTCGAGAATATATTCGATGCTACTATAAACTTGCGCACTGAAATTCCAGGTTTTGCAAAAGAACGTTTCAGAGAACTCAATAGAGATATCGCATTAGAGAAAGCAGTTTCAATTGTTGATTTTGTTCATAAGAATGGGATCGATACTACATTCTTTACGGATCAACATTATCCCCGACGACTCAAAGAGTGTGGAGATAGTCCTGTCTTGATGTATCACCGTGGAAATTTTGATTTTAATCCGAGGAAGTCAATTGCCATAGTTGGAACCCGGAACATGACCAGTTATGGGAAACAATTGATCAATGAGTTACTTGCTACCATTGCACCGTATAATGTTCAGGTGGTATCTGGCTTGGCCTATGGTGTTGACGGATATGCGCATACAAAGTGCCTAGAACTTGGCATTCCTACTATTGGAGTTTTAGGACATGGTTTAGATCGAATCTACCCTGTTCAGCATAAAAAACTTGCTAAAAAGATGGTGGAAACAGAAGGTTGTGGTGTGCTCACAGAGTTTCCACAAAACACCAAACCTGATAGGGAAAACTTCCCACAACGCAATCGAATAGTAGCGGGTATGACTGATGCAACCATTGTTGTAGAAAGTGGTGAAAGAGGGGGGTCGTTAATTACTGCTCTTTTAGCCAATGATTACAATAGAGATGTATATGCTTTTCCAGGAAATGTTGAGCGTCCTTTCTCTATGGGTTGTAACCATCTTATTGCCAGCGATAAAGCGCATTTGATCACCAGTGGAAAAGATTTAGTTCGTTTAATGGAGTGGGAAAAAGAATCCAATGAGAAAAGTGTTCAAACCAATTTATTTGAAGGACTTGAGGGAGATGAGAAAACCATAGTGACGACCATTAAAGAGTTTGAGAAAATTTCACTTGATGTGCTTTCTGTTCGATTAAAGAAGCCCGTACACCTATTGAGTAGTTTATTGTTGGGCTTAGAATTGAAAGGAATTGTAATGAGCTTGCCTGGGAAGAAGTATGCTTTGAGTCGATTGTAAGATCTATATCGCTAATTACACTTGTATATTTATTTAAAGAACTATTGATGAGTGCGTTATATTCCGAAAAGTGTTTTGTAACTTGCCTTTAAAAATAATAACACTATGAGAATTATAAAAATTACAATACTACTTTTAGTCGTTCAATGGTTTTACAGTTGGACTTCCTTATTTGCACAAAACACCTACAGATTAAAGGCTGTTCATGGCGAGGTTTCTGATGAAGCGGGTGCTTATGTCCCCTTGATTCGCTACGCTATTTATGGTCTTATGGAGAAGGTACAGGCTCAACAGATCACCATGAATATAGATTTTTATTTTTTGGGGCACATTATGATTATATAAAACCTGTGGCTGACTATGTAGAAAAAAAATTGTATTTAAGTGATGTAAAAACCAATAGTGTCAAATATAGATGGAATGAACTGGGGTATTATTTTAAAGAAATAGAAAAAACGTTTTATGAATTAGGTTTAAATGGTGAAGTGTTGAAGCGGGAATCATTATTCCTTAATTATCTAAATGAATGGAAACCAAATAAAAAATATGAATTTGAATATGCTGCGAATGGTGATCTTAATTCGGTTGAGTATTTTTTTTATACATTAGATGATGTATGGAAGCCCATTGTTAAATTAGAAATGGAGTACGATAACAACTCTAATATGATTGATGCAGTTCATTATGAGGGTATAGCAAATCAACAATGGCGACCTAAACTAAAAGATTCATTTATTTATAACGGTCTTGTTTTAGAAGAACGCTTGACGCAGGGATGGGATAGTATATCAAGTGAGTGGAATGCCCAACTAATGGACAGTACAGTGTATCACTATAATATTGAAGGTTTTTGTGACACGGTCTATAAGTATCAAAACTTGGATGGGAATGGGTTAGAATTACACTTTAAGAAAGTTTATTCGTATGATGTAAATGGTAACATTGTTGAATTTTACTTAAATCAGAAGGACGATTTAAACCAATCAATAGAACCTAGTTATCTTGCTGAGATAGCCTATGTTGATAATGTACCTACAGCGCTTGTAAGTTCAACTTGGGACGCTACAACAGAAGCGTTTAAGCGATACAGAAAAACTAATTTTATCTATAATGATCAATTATTGACCAGTGTATATTCAAATGAATGGGATGAATTAAGTAATTCCTGGGTTTTTGACAATTCTGAAGGTGGTCAGAGATTTACTTTCTATTATGAAGACATTTATACAACAAGCGGTGTCAATACTATAGAATCAGCAGCAGAATTTAAAATATTTCCAAATCCTAGTTCGGAAAAAATAAACATTGAGTTAGATGAAGGAAATATTGAGAATATTGAAATAATAAATCAAGCGGGTGAAGTTGTCTTTAGTAATCAAGATCCAATTCAAGCGAAAATATTGACGGTACCTGTGGGGTATTTGGAGTCAGGAGTTTACTTTGTAAATATTCACTCAGGAAATCAATTAGGTACAAAGAAAATCATTGTCAAATAGTATCTCTTTCAAACAGTTTTTGGAACTTCTACTTATCATAGACTTCCATTAAATTCGTGGTAAAACCAATTTATTAGAAACAAAAAGAGGTGACTCACATGAATCACCTCTTTTTGTATGTGTGCTTAAAGTTAACTAAGCGAATTCTTTATAAGCTTCTTGAAGATTGTCAGAAATCATTTGAGCAGTAACACCCTCAATGTGGTGACGCTCTAGGAAGTGAACTAATTTACCATCTTTAAATACTGCTACTGAAGGCGAAGACGGAGGGTAAGGCAAAAAGTATTTTCTTGCTTGGTTTGTAGCTTCACCATCAACACCTGCAAAAACAGTTGCCAAAGCATCTGGTTTTACCTCTCCTTTTAGAGATTCTTTTACTCCAGGACGCATATTGCCTGCAGCACAACCGCATACGCTGTTGACTACCATTAATAAAGTTCCTTTTGTGTTTTTTATGATGTTATCTACTTGTTCTGGTGTTGTTAAATCTTCAAAGCCCACTGAAGTTAAATCTTCTTTCATTGGAGCTACTAATTCTGCTGGATACATAATTTTAAATTTTATGATTCATATTTCTATACAAAGGTAACAAGCAAAGTTTGAAAATGTTGGAAATTTGATTTAATTTTTAATTCCTGAGTAAACTCATTTTTTATAATGCTTCTTGTAAAACCTTTGAATATTAACTTCTCTATCAAGTTCCCCTTGGCCAACGATGAAATTGATGAATTCAATGGCAAAGTAAGGAGCAATCATATAACCTTTTGCGCCCATTCCATTGAAAATGTAAAGCCCTTTTAGTTCGGGATGTTCTCCAATCATTGGACGCCGGTCTGCTGCAGCTGGACGAATGCCTGCTTCATGATCAATAATTTTGATTGAAACATCGCTTAATCCTTTATAGGTTTCTAAAAGCTCATCTTTTGCTTCTTGAGTGATAGAAGGGTCTTTAGTGTTCCATTTGTAGGTAGACCCCAATTTAAAATTATCATATTGTGTAGGTAAAAGAAAACACTTTCGATTCAATATTTCATCTTTTTGAAAAATATCCGATTCGATGGTGAGCACTTCTCCTTTCGCATTCTTAAAAGGAAGATAATTGAAGAAAGGATTGTCTTCCCCGCGATAACCTTCAGCAAAGATGAGGTGTGTAAATGTTTTACCTTGATAGGTTTTGGATTTTATGTCTAATTCATCAAAATTAAAGGAAGCGTATTCGAGTTTCTTATTTTGAAGAAAGTATTCGTGGTTGTGCTGCATAAATTTTTTAGCGTCAACATATCCTGGCGTGTTGATGAATGCATTTCCAAAAGTGTCGTGAAAATAATCAGGAGTGTCCTCCACAGACTCAACAGGATTTACATAGGCCGAATATTCCGCTTCAGCTAGCCGTTGAATCCAAAGTTCTCTTTCATGTGCCGAGGCAAAAGCGCGTCTCAATTTTATGGGAAAGAAGAATCGATGACCGATTTTGTTTTCAATCTTCGGATAAAATGACTTTAGAGTTGGAATTAGTTCATCGCCTTTCCAGGTTTTAATCATACGCCGGAAAGTCATTGGGTTAATCATTCCTGCGGCTACTTTTGAACTGTAGTTGACGTTCTCGTCTATGATTCTAAAATCTATTTTATGATTCTCTAATTCATGCGCTAGGCAAATTCCGGATAAACCACCACCTACAATTATTACTTTCACGCGTATTGAATTAAATTATGCTTCAGGCGCTGTTTCAGCGCTCTGCTTTAATTTTGTGATTTCAGACTCTAATCTTTCTTTTAGCGGCGAAATATGTTCTAAATACAAAGGTTTGACCTCCTCTTTCATCGGTTCTGACTTAGGGAATTTCTCAGCACGATGATTGATTTGTTTTCCGTTTTTCCAGAATCGATAACAAACATGTGGACCTGTTGCTGCTCCTGTTGAACCAACATATCCTATAACATCACCTTGCTTTACACGTACACCTTCTCTAATGCCATCGGCAATTTTACTCATGTGTAAATATTGTGTGTCGTAAGTTTTGTTGTGGCGAATCTTTACATAAATTCCATTTCCACGACTACGAGAAGCCCTTGAGATTGTTCCATCAGCAGTAGCCAAGATGGGGGTCCCTGTTGGAGCTGCATAATCTGTCCCTAAATGGGGTCTTCTTGTTTTGTAAATTGGGTGAAGTCTGTTCATGTTAAACGAAGAACTGATTCTAGAAAACTTGAGGGGTGACATTAAGAAAGGTCGTTTCATTTCATTTCCTAGTTGATCATAAAACCCAGAAACTTCACCTGTAGAATCGGTATAGTTAAAAGCATATAGACCTTGGTCTGCATGTTCAAACCATACATAATTAATTTTGTCAACTGCATAAGGTTTTCCATCAACGCTTTTCTCATCATAAACCACAACGAATTTATCACCAACCTGAAGTTTAAAGAAGTCAACACTCCAAGCATAAATCCCTTCGATAGCATCAGTGAGTGAAGCGGTCATCATATAGGATTCAAAATTCTTACCCATTTCAACAGAGAGGTTCGAGTTTTTCTGGATGACACCACTCACCATCTTTTCCTTAATTTCTACAGGTCGAAACTCTTTTTTAACTTGTACAGAATCTGTACTAAAATCAAATGAGATGTAAGAAAAAGCATCCGGTTCATAAACCAAGTAGGTTGGTGTGTCCTTGTTTCCTTTTTTCGCTTTAAAAGTTGTGAACGGCTTTCCAGCTACGATATATTTTAATCCAATTAAGCTGTCTTTTAAATTTTCAGCGGTTGTATTGATGGTGTGCTGGTCGATTTCAAAATTAGCAAATAAATTGTTCCAAGTCCAACCTTTTTTTACCGTATCAAAATGCACTTCGTATTCCGCTAGGTCAAATCCAAAAAGTAAGTTTTTTTCAACCTGAACTGTGTCCTGATTTTCTATTCGGGTTAATTCATTTTTAGCTTGCTTACGTTGACCGCAAGAAGTGAAAAAGAGTAAGCTAAAAAGGATAAAAGTAAATGTGCACAAACTTTTCATTACAAGATTTTTTTCTGGTTCTCAACACTACGGTTAAAATGACGATTTATTTCATATTTAACTATAGTTATAGCAGTTGAAAACTATGAATTTGCGAACAAATTTAATGACTTTATACTGTTTATCGTATTATAATTGTGAAAAGTTACAAAGTTATTGAGTTCTATACTCTCGAAATATTAACTTTGCAGCTCAAAATAGATAGCAATGAGAATATTACTTTTAGGTTCAGGAGGAAGAGAGCATGCTTTAGCATGGAAATTATCAAGAAGCAGTGCTTTAGATTCTCTTTTTATTGCGCCAGGTAATGCTGGAACGCGAGCCTTCGGCGACAACATATCAATTGATCCTTGTGATTTTGAGGCAGTGAAAAAAACGGTGCTTGAAAAAAACATTAACATGGTTGTAGTGGGACCAGAAGCTCCACTTGTAGCCGGGATTGCTGATTTTTTTAAAGCAGATGAAGCGCTTTCTAAAGTGGCAGTAATTGGCCCAAATAAAGAAGCTTCTCAATTGGAGGGGAGTAAAGATTTCGCTAAAGATTTTATGAATCGCCACAACATTCCAACGGCAAAACATAAAACATTTACCAAAGCTACAATTAAAGAAGGTTTTGCCTTTTTGGACGCTTTAAAACCACCTTATGTATTAAAAGCGGATGGCTTAGCAGCAGGAAAAGGAGTGTTGATTCTTGAAGATTTACACGAAGCGAAGAAAGAGTTTTCATCCATGTTATTGGACAATAAGTTTGGTGGAGCTGGAGCGAAAGTAGTGATTGAAGAATTTTTAAAAGGAGTAGAGATGTCTTCTTTCGTTTTGACTGATGGAGATGGTTTTAAAGTCCTTCCAGAAGCAAAAGATTATAAACGAATTGGAGAAGGAGATACAGGACTTAACACAGGAGGGATGGGTGCAGTTTCTCCAGTCCCATTTGCAGAAGGGAAGTTCTCAGATAAAGTATATAACCAAATAATTGTACCAACCATTAAGGGGTTAAAAGCTGATGGAATTGAGTACAACGGATTCATTTTTATTGGAATTATTAATGTTGGTGGAGAACCTTATGTAATAGAATACAATTGCCGCTTGGGAGATCCTGAAACAGAAGTTATTTTACCCAGATTGAAATCAGACTTAGTGGACTTATTTGAAGGTGTTGCTAGCAAAACGCTTTCAGAGCGTGATGTTGAATTGGACCCACGTTCTGCAGTTACTGTGATGATGGTTTCTGGTGGTTATCCTGAGAAATATCAAAAAGGAAAAACAATCTACGGTTTAAATGCGGCTACTGAAAGTTTAGTATTTCATGCGGGAACAGCGGCGGATGGTCCAGCGGTAACAACAGCAGGAGGCCGTGTCTTGGCTGTAACTTCTTTCGGGAAAGACATTGAATCAGCAATTGAGACTACGTATAGCAGTATAAAAAATATTGAGTTCGAAGGAGCGTACTATCGAAAAGATATTGGGCAAGACTTATTATAGCCCATTATTTTTTTTAAATTTAGTACCTTAATATTAAATATGGACCCCGCGAGTATAATTATCATCATTATCGCCATCACCGCTTCAGCCTTTTTTTCTGGTATGGAGATCGCTTTCTTGAGCGCCAATCGTTTAAAAATTGAATTGGACAATAAGAAAGGTTCCTTTTCAGGGAAAATCCTGTCAAACTTCGTGAAGAATGATAGTCGATTTATTGCGACTATGCTTTTGGGGAATAACATTGCATTGGTAGTGTATGGGATTTGGATGGCACAATTGATGGAGCCATGGATTGCACCAATGGTTGGGCAGAGCGAAGTCGCTACTTTGTTGGTTCAAACTGTATTGTCAACACTTCTAATACTTGTAACGGCAGAGTTTTTGCCTAAAGCAACATTCCAAATTAACCCCAATAGAGTGTTGCAATTACTTTCATTTCCATTGATGGTAATTTACGCCCTTTTATATCCATTAACCATTTTTACAATGACCATCAGTAATGGTGTTTTGCGTTTATTCGGCATGGATACCTCAAATGGAGAGGTCGCCTTTTCCAAAATAGACCTTGATCACTATGTGCGAGATCTTAACGAAAGAATGGAAGAAGAGGGAGAGTTAGACAATGAGATGCAAATTCTCCAAAATGCAATAGGGTTTTCTGAGGTTAAGGCCAGGGACTGTATGATCCCAAGAACAGATATTATTGCTTTAGATATTGAAAGCTCAATCGAAGAATTAAAAAATATATTTATAGATACAGGTTTGTCTAAGGTGTTGATCTATAGAGATACCATCGATAATATAATTGGTTACGTTCATAGTTTTGAACTTTTTAAGAAGCCCAAACGCATTAAAGAAATTCTAATTCCGATTGCCTTTGTACCAGAAGCTGTTTTGGCCAAAGATTTATTGGAATTATTCGCTAAACAACATGGGAATATCGCTATTGTTGTTGATGAATATGGAGGAACATCTGGTTTAATTACAATTGAAGACGTTGTAGAAGAGATTTTTGGTGATATTGAAGATGAACATGATGTCGACGAATTGCTTGAACAACAGGTCGATGAAACGACTTACTTATTCTCTGCCCGTCAAGATATTGACCATCTGAATGAAGCTTATGGCTTAGACCTTGAAGAGTCTAGTGAATATGAGACCTTGGGGGGCTTGGTGCTACATTATTTAGAGTCTATTCCTGAAGAAGGAACCATCCTAGAACTGGAGAAATACAGCATGAGAATAGAAGCTGTTACCGACCGAAGAATTGAAGTTATTCGTCTTAAGATTCTTACAAATCAGTAAGAATGAATTTTTATGCTGCTTTATCCTTTCATATTTTGATACATAATATTATATTCGCAACCTTAAATTAAACTGAAGAAATGGCATTAATTGGAAAAATACGCGAGAAATCGTGGCTTTTGATTGCAGTAATAGGTATTGCAATGCTTGCATTTATTATAGGTGACTTAGGCTCCATGGGGGGAGGACCTCAAGAGGATGTCTATGGTATTGGAACCGTTAACGGTGAAAAGGTTGACGAACAAGAATACAATCTTTTCCTTAACAACGCGCGTAATAACATTATGCAAGATAAGCAACAGAAAAATCCTACAGTTCAACCAACATATACTGAAGCGGATGAGCAATCTGCTGTGCAACAAGCATGGAGTACTGCTGTGGTTGAGGGATTGATGGAGAAAGAATATGAGAAAATCGGATTGATTGTTGACGAGATAGAGATTGAAAACATTCTTTATGGCGAAAACGGTTATACTCCTTCAAGTATTTCAATGCAGTTTACTGATTCTGTTACCGGCGAATTTGCCCCAGATCAATTGAGGAATGCTTTAGAAGGTCTTTTAGATTCTAACGATCCAGACAACATTCAACAGTACAACGATATTATGGATTATATCCGTCAAGTACGTTTGAATGAGAAGTACAATACTCTTTTATCGGCTGGTGTTCATTCAACAACTTTAGAAGGTAAACACGAGTACAATGCAAAGAATACTGTAAAAACTGTTTCTTACGTTTTCCAAAACTTTACGCAAGTTCCAAACGACGCAATTTCGGAACCAACAGACGAAGAGGTTGAGAAATACTTCAATGAACACAAAAACGATAAAAAATACAATCAAAAAGCAAGTCGTAAGATTTCTTACTTTGCTCTTCCTATTGAACCAAGCTCTTCGGATACGCTTAATGCAATTGATTATTTATCGAAATTGAAACCTAAGTTTCAAGAAGCAAAAAATGATTCTTTATTTGTGTTGAGATTCAGTACGGTAAAAAGATTTGCGAATGACTCTACTTCAATGGCTCGTCCAGCTGGATCAGCGCAACAAGGACCAACTTATCCACTTTCAGTTGCCGCAGAGATGGAAGCCGCAAAAGTAGGTGATGTAGTAGGGCCATACATCGGACAAAATGGTGCTACAATTTCTAAAGTTTTAGGTTTTGGAGATGAAAAAACAGCAACTGTACGTCACATTTTGTTGAATGCAGGAACACCAGAAGAGTTTGATGCAGCACAAGCAAAAGCCGATAGTATCTTAAGAGTAATCAAAGCGAAGAAGAATTTTGAGGAAATGGTTGTTGAATTTAGTCAAGATCCAGGATCAAAGAACAATGGAGGTAAATATGAGAAGTTTGCACCAGGAACAATGGTTGCTCCTTTTAATGACTTTTCATTCAATAAACCAATCGGTTCTTTAGGTACGGTTAAAACAAGTTACGGTATTCATATCGTTGAAGTGTTAGATCGTGAAGCTACAAAACGACCTATTCTTGCCGAAGTTGTAAAAGCGGTTGAAGCCACAAAAACTACTGCAGATCAAGTAAACAGTATCGCATCAAATTACATTTACGATTTAGATGATATGTTCAGCGGTAAATCGCTTGAAGAAAAAGCAAATATCTTTGATACTTTCGTTGTTAACAATGGATACAATGTTCGTTTTGCAACGATTCAAGATGAGAACCCAAGTGTTGCAGGATTCAATGAAATTGCTGAAGGTAGATTATTGCGTTTAGCTTATGAAGACGGAGTTAAGGCTGGGGACATTAGTTCATCACCTATCCGTGACCAAAACCGTATTATTGTAGCCTTTGTTTCTGATATCGTAAAAGAAGGTGTTCCTACCTTAAACTTGGTGAAAGACCAAATGCGTGCAGAACTAAGAAAAGAAAAGCAAGCACAATACCTTATTGATAAAATGTTAGGTAACGATGATCTTCAAGCATTGGCTAAAGATTTAGGAGTGAAAGTAAACAATGAAGGACTTACTTTCTCTGCAAGTAACGTTGCTGTAGGACGTGAGCCTCAAATTATTGGAACTGCATTCTCTGGATTAGTAGATGGAGAAATGTCAGTACCTGTTAAAGGTTCGAACGGTGTGTTTGTTTTAAGAGTAGATCAAACAACACCAGCAGGAGAAACAACTGATTACTCAGCAGAAATTGAGCAGTTGAAGTCTCAGTACAGAACTACACTTCAGAGTCAACACCGTGCGTCTATTATCAAGTCAGCGGATGTAATTGACAACAGAAAACTAAGAAGATACGGAATTAGATAGTTCAGTTCTACCAAGTATTTATTGGAAGTCTATATAAGTAGAAGTTCCAAAAACTGTTTGAAAGAGATTCCTCGGCCTTTTTATTCTATGGAAGAATGAAAACGCCGAGGAATTTCTACTTTATTAAGGATAGACCTAATAATACATAAGAGAGATTATGTAGACACTTATTAAAATAAGGATAGAAACCATATCTCCAATTTAGAATACTAAAAAGCCGTCTTGAGAAATGAAGACGGCTTTTTTATGGGACCAAAAATAATTTGTTTTTATTGTAGTTCCGGTATTTTCTTTACAGCGTGTATTCTGTTAGTTCACCTACCAAAGAGGATTGCATTAGGCGATTGATGTCTTCCGTTTGGGTGTAATTCCCCAACAAGTACATAATCTTTGTTATTGCTGCTTCAGTGGTTAAATCTTCACCACTTAAAACACCTATTTCTTTTAGCATGGTGCTGTTGGCATACTTTCCTAAAGAAACGCTTCCTGAAGAACATTGCGTAATGTTGATCACAATTCCCCCAGCTTCGATATAATCCTTTATCATTTTAAAGAATTCGGTGTTGTTTGGTACGTTTCCAGCGCCAAAAGATTCAATCACCACCGCTTTTACCTTTTCTATGTCAAACATACTTTTGTAGACATGAGTAGAAAATCCAGGGAATATCTTCATTAAAGCTACCCTGTCATCCATTTTAAATTTATAATCTAATTCGGGAAGAGTTGTTTTATAAAATGCGGATGAATTGTATTTAATGTCAACACCAGCAACTGCCAATTCTAAATAATTTGGAGAAACAAAAGCTTCAAACGCGTGTGCTGAAACTTTAGAAGTTCTATTGCCTCGGTATAAAGAGTACTCAAAATAAATTGCAACTTCTTGAATTATGCTCTCATCGTTTTTGTCTTTTGATGCTGCAATTTCTATCGAGGTAATCAAATTTTCTTTACCATCTGTACGAATTGTACCGATAGGCAGTTGAGATCCGGTAAGAATAACGGGTTTTTTAATTCCTTGTAACATATAACTTAATGCACTCGCAGTAAAGGCCATTGTGTCTGAACCATGCAGAACAACAAATCCATCAAATAATTCATATTGATCAACAACTTGTTGTGCAATGTCTTGCCAAATCATCGGGTTCATGTCTGATGAGTCAATAGGCATTCCCATCGAAACGACTTTTAATTCTGCATTGATGCGTGAAAGTTCAGGGATTTGGTCGCTTAAATGATCAAAATCAAATGCCGTAAGTGCACCTGTTTCAGGATCCTCTATCATTCCAATGGTTCCACCTGTATAGATCAATAAAACTTTTGATTGCTTCATGATTATGCTTTTATATTAAATACGGTTAAAGCATTTTGCGTTGTAATTCTTCCTACTTCTTCTTCGCTTATGCCGTGAATGTCAGAAAGTTTTTTTGCAATATATGGAATATAAGCACTTTCATTTCTTTTCCCTCTAAATGGCGATGGAGCAAGATAAGGTGCGTCGGTTTCTAATACGATGTGTTTTAAATCAATGTTCTTTATCGCTCTATCGACACCACTATTTTTAAAGGTCACCACCCCGCCAATGCCCAGTTTAAAACCGCCATAATTCAATAGGCGTTGAGCTTGCTCTTCGTTGCCAGTAAAACAGTGGAACACACCGTAAAGGCGCTCGTCATTTTCTTGGTCAAGTACTTCAAATATTTCATCGAATGCCTCACGACAATGGATAACTATCGGAAGTCCTTCCTCTTTTGCCCAATTGATTTGCGCACGAAATGAAGCCGTTTGTTCGGCCTGTAAACTTTTGTCCCAATACAGATCAATGCCGATTTCTCCAATTGCGATATGGTGACCTTTTTTGTAATGTGTTTTTACCTCCTCAAATTGAGTTTTCCAATCTTTTTGAACGTCGCAAGGATGTATGCCCATCATGGAATAACAAACATCGGGATAGTCAAGCACCATTTGCTCCATTTTTTTGATGGAAGAAAGGTCAATATTTGGAAGAAATAATTTTCGCACACCATTGTCTAGAGCACGTTGAATCATAGCATCCCTATCTTCATCGAATTGATCAACATAAAGGTGTGCGTGAGTATCAATATATGTCATTTTACTTATTTCTGTAACGTTTGTAAATTTTTATTCCAATCATTAGTGCAACTGCTGTGGCAAAGAAACCGACTGTGCCATAGATCCAGTTTAAACTGTTTTTCATTATGACCAAAAAAACAATAGCGACCAAGGCAAGTGTAGCAACCTCATTCCACAATCTCAGTTGATTTGAACTCCATGAAAACTCATTTCGTTCGAGTTTTTTCATGAGTTTTTGACAAATAAAATGATAGGACAGCAAAAGCACAATGAAAGTTAATTTAATGTGCATCCAACCCACTTTTAAGAGTGCCGGGTTTTTGATTAACATCCACGTTCCAAAAACTACAGTTAAAATCATTGCTGGTGTGGTGATGATCCACCATAACTTGCGCTCCATGATTTTAAACTGAGCAGATAAAATGGTTCTTTCTTGCTCGTTTTTTTCTTGTGCTTCTGTATGGTAAATAAACAAACGTACGATGTAGAATAGTCCAGCAAACCAGCTGACCATAAAAATAATGTGTAATGCTTTTAATACGGTGTAACTCATAACAAGCAAAGTTAAAGGATTCTTTAATATTTTAGTGAATCAAGACAAGTTTAACCAAGAAATATAGATTGAATGGTCAATTCACAACATTTCACAATGAGATGAAAATATCTTTGCAAGAATTAGTCGTATGTCTTTTGCTTGTATTAGTTTTGTGAAAAATATTTCAAATGAAAGCAAAAACACCTTCAGAATCTAAAACGGTAACTACAAAAATAGTATTACCAAACGATACTAATCCACATGGGAATTTATTTGGAGGTGCGCTACTTGGATGGATGGATGTTACAGCTGCAATTTGTGCACAAAGACATAGCCGGAGAGTGGTGGTAACAGCATCTGTAAATAATGTTTCTTTTGGATCGGCAATTAAAGAGTCAGATGTGGTAACCGTAGAAGCCAGTATCTCTCGCGCTTTTAATAGTTCAATGGAGATTTTTATTGATGTTTATGTTGAAAACCAGGTTTCTGGTGAACGCATCAAACACAGTGAGGCTATTTATACTTTTGTGGCAGTAGATCAAAACGGTGGAGCGATAAGTGTTCCAGAGCTTATTCCAGAAACTGATGAGGAAAAAGAACGCTTTGCGGGTGCACTTCGTCGTAAGCAATTAAGTTTAATTCTTGCAGGAAAAATGAATCCCCAAGATGCAACTGAATTGAAAAAGTTGTTTCTTGGAGATGCATAATTTGAGATAACCCCTTATTGTTTAATAAATTTTATTGTAGAAGCTCCGTTTTGAGTATAAAAATGGATGTAATAAACTGCCGGTGAGAAATTACTCATGTCGATTTCTGATTGTATTTCTCCACTAAGAATTTCTTTTCCTGCTAAATCTACAATTCTGAAGTCACCTTCAATAGTTCCATCTATATGAAGTGTGTTCACTACAGGATTAGGGAATACAGTGAGTTGACCTAAGGCTTCTTGATCAGTAGCTACGCTACAACCCGATATACAATCTGTAACGCCAGGTGCAATTGTACCTGTATTTAGGTCGAAATATCCCATTCCAGTATTGTCACAGATGTCTAAAGTACCAAGCACAGAACCCGTGTTTGTACTGAGGTTACTCATGCAGAACACGCCAGAACCTTCCAGAATTGCCGTGTTAAGAAAATCGTTTGAAACTTGAACCATCCCATCGTTGGTTACTGTTGAACCAGAACCTGAATTGATGTTTGCGAAATCATTGCCTATATACAAATCTCTCCCCATAGTTAGGGTCAACTGGCCATCATTGTATGCATCATTGGTGATGTGCATGAATGAAGTTCCACTGAGTTCAAAGTCCGCATTGTTACCGAAGGCAAAGGCTTTTATATTTCCAGCACTTGAGGTGAAAGTTCCTCTATTGGCTAAAGAGTCGGCTAACACATACCCAGTATTTGTAAATGTCCCATCATTCAATAAATCACCTTCTTTAAGTGTGCCGTTATTGATAAATGTTCCTTGATTATAAGTGCTGTCTAAATCAATAGTACTTCCGTGATTGGTATATGTTGAGCCTGTTCCGACCCATAAAGCTGTATCTAGACTGATGATGTGATGGTTTGTAACTTCTGCTCCGCTGGTTACTGCAAAACTGGTCATTTCAGTGGTTCCATGGTTTACAAAATTAGAACCATTTCCATCAATTAGAATAGAAAAGCTTTGGGTGTCTTGTGTTAATCTTCCTCCCGAATTAACAGTGACCGAACCACCATTGTTAATGAGCCAGTCAGTAGTCATCACAATGTCGTGATTTACAATTACGTTGTCAAAAGTATTTGGAAAGCAAGAGCAATCCCAAACAAGTGGGTTGGTGGCTACTCCATTCGAGACAGAGGTAATGGTTTGCTGAGATAAGATTGAAAGGGGGAGTAGCCCCAAAAGTGTAAATAAGATAGTTTTCATATTAGCGTTTTTTAATGTACTGATAAAAGTATAATAAAAAAGTAATAAAAACTATAAATGGAGGAGCTAAGTGATTGGACTATATTTATTTACCAAAAGGATGGGAGGCTTGATTTTTTAGGAATAGTAGGATTGTTTAAGGTGAACTCTAATTGAACAAGCTCTTTTGAGACGCTTTTTATTTTTAGGTTTCCTTCTGCAATGTTGTGATTAGAATTAAGGTAAAGAATGTACGCACTAGAAGACGAAACATAATTGCTGGGTTTTGAAGCCGCCTTAATTGCTTTTTGATCAAGTTGAACATTGAGCGGTGGGAACAATGCAAGTTGAAGTTGTTTTTCATGTAGCTTAACATTTGGCATCTTCAAGAGTAAGTCCATTGACTTTTTCGGATCTTGGGTTTCCCAATAAAAACCGAGGTCAGGGAGGCTGTCAATTTTAACAATCTTTTTTTCTATTTGATTAAAATCATCATCAAACTCTGTGACGAATTCAATGGTTTTACGGGTTGTTTTACCACCTATTTGAAGAGAAGCTATGCCATTCCACAAGGCTAAAAAATCTTGGGTAGCTTGAGACTGATTTTTTAGAAATACAAGGCCTTTTTCCTTGAGATATGGATTCAAATTTTGATGAAACTTGTGTAAATCTATGTTTGTATATGCTACTATATTATCTTTCACCGACGAATAGGTAGGAAGAGTACTTTCTTTTGGTTGTAAAGGGTGCCCCGATTTAACTTTCCATTCAACGTTGAGGTGGTAGTGCTCATTGTATTCATAAGAAAACACTGCATAGTCATTGGAGTCTAATTGAGGTGTTCCAGTAGTGTTGATTACGCCAATCCCAGGGTTTTTTAATAACTCTTTAATCAAAGGACTAGCATTTGTGACTTTTTTTGGAGTTAAATTCCCCGCATTTTTGCCAAAGTTGACCTTGATGTACTTTTGGTGTTTTTCTATACTTACGCTTGCATTGGGGGAAGAATAAAAGAAAGGTACCTCAGCGGATTTTAGATCAAACATTTTGGTGAGCCTCTGAAAAGTTTTTTGGAACATTTCATGGTCGCGAATTTCAGCATAAAAAGAAAATGATTCGCTTTGAACAGGGTTAAACGTAACAAACACTTTGTTGATGTTCAGACCAGATTTAAGGAACTCATATTTCACCTGATTGTAAATAATTCTTTCTCCTAAATTTAGGTCAGAGACTTTACTATAGGTATCTAAATCTTGAAATACTTCAGAAAGATCGGCATGAAGAGCTATACCACTTTCTTCAATTTTATCTATCAGAAGAAACTGTTTTGGCTTTTTCTGTATGGTGAAGTAATCCATCAAAACCACAACTCCAAAAAGAAGAGAGAAGAATGCAATAGCGATTTTTATGTAAAACTTCATCTTGTCTAGGGCTTATTTATTTACCCATGTTATGGATTTCATTGAGTAGGTCAAACAGAAAATGAGCACCATTTTTATATTTTTCATTGGTCTTCATTTTCATGCTGAAGTTCATTTGGTCTTTACTTGATGAAGTCATTTCAAAATCTATCTTCGCTGTTTTGTCCTCAAAACGCGTCAGTAATTCGTCACCTCTTCCAAAGACATTAATAAGATCCTTATTGAGTTGTGTTAGGTCTAAGTGAGCATAAAACATTTTAGACTTCTTGGCTTTCTTGTAAATCGATTTATGAAAAGCTTTTTTTGAATATCCATCTAAATGATCGATCACTGTTTCTTCATCGTTGGTAATTAGAATGATGTCCTCGATTATTGCTATATAATAAGGGAAACCAATATTCATCGGGTCTTCGTGTATGGTGTAATAATTTCCATTATCAACAATTAAGTCCTCTTCAAACTTCATGATTGCATTGAAGTACTTTTTCAATAGATAAGCACGTTCGTTTGCTATTACGAAATTAACCATTGGAATATGCTCAATATAAGTAGTGTCTACTTCTGTATATTGAAAAGTTTCTTCGTCATAATCATAAGTAACTTTAGGCAATTCTACTTCTTTCAAACCTGCATATGAAAAAAGAATTTCTGGAGGATACACAGAGCTTATCGCCTCCATATTGATGAATTCATCAATGGTCGACCAAACTGCTCCTGCTAAAACATCTCTTCCATCGTCAGAAGCATCTAAAATAGGCAAGTATGTTTCTTTTAATTGCTCATACGCACCGAATGTATTTACATTGTAAACTCCAAAACCTTGTGCATTATCAGGAATATATTTTAATAGGTCTTTATTGAGTTTTCCAGATGCCGCTTTATTATACACTTTTCCGAGTTTTTCCGAGCTTTTTAATTTCCAATCAATTTGAATCCCTTCAGTATTGAAGTTGAGGAAGGCAAATTGTCTAAGCTCATCAAATTCTGGAATCAATATTCTTCTAAAAGGCATGAATTCAAAACCATTCGTGGTTTCTGGATTTAAGAAAGGATTCAAAAATATTTTAGCGTCTGAAACTTGTGAACTTACATCCTTAAAGATAGGATCATTCGCAAGTAGGTTATTCTTAGGGTTTTTTAAAAATGTCAGGTGCTCATTAATGACTAACTCTTCTTCGCTTGTTTTGATTGAATCTAAAACTTCGCGAAGTCTTTCTTTTAACTCTTCTTGATACTTTAGATCTTCTTCATCAACAATGTAGGCGTCTTCTTCATAATTGTAATCTTCTTCTTCAAAGTAATCTTCTTCAATGCTTTCAGTCTCCTCAGCATCAACTGCATCCTCAATTTCATAAACTTCTTCTTCATAGTAGATTTCCTCATCATAGTATTCCTCATCTTCAAAGTCGATAAAATCATAACCATAAATAAAATAATAATCTTCCGGTAGTTCCCAGCCTTTTTCAGTGTAGAGGTCTTCTGTTAAAGAAGAAAAATAATAATTCTTCCAATCCAATTGAGTAATGACACATGTATTTCCGACCATTGAAATGATTAAGTCCTCTTTTATCAAAAGCTTTTCCTTTTTCAAAGTCAACTGATCAAAATCATCAAAGGTTTGAATGAATTTATTCATGTCTTTTATTGGGATAATGACCGTTGTGTTGGAATGATTGTCCTTTTCAGCAAGGTAAGCGATAAGTTTAGAATTAAAGTCAACACCTAAATCTGAAAGTTGAATGTCATTTTCTGGAGTATTGTTCAATTCACTCAAGATGCTTTTCGTAACTTCCAACTTGTCGATTTCTTCAAGAGAAATAGATTTGACAACCTTTCCTAGGTCTACCTCCATTACGAAATAAACTGAGTCGGGAACATATTGAATTTGGGCATTTGAAATACCCAGGCTAAATGTAAAAAGCAGCAGTGATAATATTCTTTTCATTGTATTGAATTTGAGAGCGAAATTAATTAATAGTAATCGTTTATCGATTAGTTAATGAACAGTTTTTATTGAATAATCTATTTTTTGTGGATTGTTAACGATTTCAAGTGGTGAAAGTTGAAGCATAACTGCTTTTTTACTCTTTGAAATGCGGGCGTTTGTAGAACTCACTTCAGAAACTTCTTGGTCAAATCGTTGTATAAAAATACATTTCCCTTCTTTGAGGCGTGAAAAATCCTCGTCCGATTTGACTTCTTTCTTCCATTTTTCAGGAATAAAAGCGCCCAGTTCCCTTTGGTAAACTCCATTGACATAACTTAACTTTAGTTGGTTCACTTCTTCTGAAGTTTCGTGTTGATTAATGTCTTTACTTAAATCAATCAACCCAGCTTTTAAATGCGCTAAAGAGGCAAAGTTTAAATCGAGCTTGATGATCCAATTCTCCGTGTTTAAAGAGCCTTCAGCATATGAAATCCCTTCTTTTGAGTTAAGCATAGAAATGTATTCTTGCATTTTAGTTTTCAATTCTTGACGAGAAGGAACTTTTTTTCCATCAATGGTGTCCATGGCCATGATTGAGTTTATTCTTGTTGTACTCGAGCTGAGGTTTAATGTCAGTTTATAGGATCCACTCCCATCTGCATGAAGCGTTGTGTCTTCAATTAATTCAAAACAAGACGAGAGACTCATCGTCAGAACAATCAACAGTAGATATTTTGATAATTTAATCATATGAAATATAAATGTACAAATTCTATAGTTATAATTCACTATGCTATTTTTCTGCTTTTTGATTTCATCACGATTTTAAAATACAAAGGCTACGGTTTTTATGTTGAGGGATATTTACGTGACAATTTTGAAAGTTTTGACTTATTCGACTTAAAATTAGATAAATATACACTGATAAAATTATTCAATATTGGAAAGCTAAATGAGAAATTATGAGGTGTTTGTCTGTTTCGTTTTTGGTTTAGTCTTATGAATTAACGATTAAATTTGTAATAAATTCGATAAGTAGACCAAAATGTCCGATGAACACACCTCCTTTTAAATTGAATTTTTGAATTCAATTTTTTCTTGTCATCCTACCCATTTTAAATTTCTTTTAAAAATCATTTCTGTTCCCTAAAAAAGTTGTATCTTTGCTGAAGTAGTAGTAGGTTAGGTTGATTAGTGTGATAAGAGCTTAGAACGCCAGTTCTAGGCTCTTATTCTTTTTAAGAACAATCTGTTTGTGTATTTTTGAACCCAGATTTAAAATAAACGCAGTGCTGCAAAGTAATCCAACAATAAACTCCATTTTTGATATCAAATCAGAAGCTGACTTTAACCGGGCAGCATTAAATGTTTTCGAATATCAATATAAAAACCTTCCTATTTATCGAAGTTTTTGTGATGCTTTAGGACGAACACAACCTAAACATTATACAGAAATACCCTTTCTTCCTATATCGTTTTTTAAAACTCATAAAATTTTATCAGAAGAATTTTTAGGAGAAGACTTATTGTTATTTAAAAGCTCGGGAACAACGATAGGAACACGAAGTCAACATTTTGTGGCCTTTCCAGAAATCTATGAGCGTTCATTTCTTCATACCTTTAAGGAGCAAATGTCGGACCCTAAAGATTCAATTATTATGGCTTTATTGCCCAATTATGTGCAACAAGGAGAATCGTCTTTGGTCTACATGGTCGATCAGCTCATAAAAGAATCGAACCATCCATTGTCTGGTTTTTATTTGTCGGATCCAGATTCACTTATTCAGGCCATTGCAAAAGCCAAGCAAGAAGAAAAACAAATTATTTTGTTTGGAGTGTCTTATGCATTGTTGGATTTTGCAGAAAAGAAGGTCGATCTTTCTGGAGCTAAAATTCTTGAAACTGGCGGAATGAAGGGGAGGCGCAAGGAAATGATTAAAGAAGAACTTCATCAAATTTTAAAGGAAGGACTAAATGTCTCAGAAATCTATTCAGAATATGGAATGACAGAATTGTTGTCCCAAGCCTACACAGATGGAAGTGAGTATTTTAAAATGCCACAATGGATGAGGATTTTAATACGTGATGTTAATGATCCTTTTCACTTATTGCCCGATGGAAGAACGGGTGGAGTTAATATTATTGACCTTGCAAATTATTACAGTTGCTCTTTTATCGCTACCGATGATCTGGGCGTAAAAGATGTTAATAAATTTAAAATACTCGGTAGATTCGACCAAAGTGACATGAGGGGATGTAATTTATTGGTCAATTAGTTGTTTTGGAACATAATTTGTTCTTATTTTCGTACTCTTTAAACGAATAAATTAAAATACACTTATAATGAAAGTTTTAATCGCATTATTTACAATCGTTTTACTTGGAAGCTGTGCCACAAAAGTGCCATATACTACCAAAATTAAAGCTGATTTTGACTTGTCAGAAGATAAAATGAAGAAAGTTCAATTTTATACTTCAGAGACAATTATATTAGAGCGTAGTGACAAACAACAATCAGTGGCTACAACTGGAAGTTCAGGAGAATTAGTTACTTCCGAGCGATCAACTTCTGAACGTATTGTTATTCCTGCAAATAGACCTTGTGTTTTTGAGCAAATGGAAGAAGATGGAACAGTTCAAATTCGATTTGAATTAGGTGGCGGACGTGTTCTGAGATTTGCAGAACGTCAAAACATTGCCAATGGTAGGTTCTATCTTGTTGCTCAGTGGGCGAATGGAAAAGGAGAGTTGGATTACGGAGGTTCGGTTTATTACGCCGTACGTGGAAGTGCCTCGGCATACCTTATGGTAAAACTTAAAAACTGGAAGAAAAACCAACGTAAGGATAGAGTTGTTAAAGGAATGAAAGTGAAATAAACAATCTTTATTATACATTGAAAGCGGGTGAACATTGTTGTTCATCCGTTTTTTTTTGGCTTCAAATTTTCGTTTCTTTCTTGTTACGAATGATTTGTCAATAATTTTTTACTACCTTTGTGAGTGACCATTCACAAACAAATGAATATTACAGAAAGACAATTTGAAATTATCACAGCAGCGGGAAAGATTTTAACCCGTTCAGGCATCCATGGATTAACGATAAAAAATCTAGCCAAAGAAATGAAATTCTCTGAAAGTGCTGTTTATCGTCACTTTTCTAGTAAAGAAGAAATTATTGTTGGTATGCTGAATTACTTGGCTGAGAATATGGAACAAAGATTCAAAGTAGCTGCTAATGAAAACAATTCGCCTGAAGACAATTTTAAAGCGCTGTTTGAAAGCCAACTAAGTTTTTTCAATCAGTATCCACATTTTTCAGTTGCAGTGTTTTCTGATGGTCAGTTTGAAGAGAGTAAGAAGATTAACCAATCAATTGCTAAAATCATGCAAGTGAAAATGAAGTACCTCATGCCTGTTGTGTTACAGGGGCAAAAAGAAGGTGATTTCACACAATCTGTCACCACTGAAGATCTAATTCATGTAGTGATGGGGTCGATAAGGTTGTTGATGTATAAATGGCGAAGTTCTAATTTTGAATTTGATATCATCAGATATGGTAAGAACATGATTGAAACTAATTTAACTTTAATAAAAAACAAATAGTATGAAACACGTAATTTTAACACTAGGTATTTTTAGTCTTGGCTTTTTAACAAGCTGTGACAATACAACAGAAACCTCAGAAGCTGAAGAGGTTCAAACGGAGCAAGTTGAAAAAACTGAAGGTGAAGAACATCCTGAGGCTGAAGATCATGCTCATTCACATGATGATGGCGAAGCAATTGCACTCAACAACGGTGAGAAATGGCTTGTCAATGAAGAGATGAAGCCCTTTGTACACGAAGGTGAAACTTTCGTTAAGGCCTATGTAGAAAGTGGAGATGAAGATTATTTAAGTTTAGCTGAAAATGTAGCAGAACAAAATAATCAGCTTATTTCTAGTTGTACTATGCAAGGTGTTAGTCATGATGAACTACACAAATGGTTACATCCACATTTAGAGTTGACAAATGCTTTAAGCGAGGCGAAAAATGTGGAGGAGGCAAACCACATTGTTGAAGAGCTAGAAGCGTCTTATGCAATGTACCATGAGTACTTTCAATAAGTACAGTTTAATTACTGTAGAGCAACTTTAATTATTACCAATCCTAAGTTATAAACTTTATTCGAAGTGCATTTAATTGTGCTTCGGGTAAAGTTTTTTTGTTTAGTGTAGTTATCAGCTTATAACTGAAGAGAGAGGGATGTGATGCATCACTTCATTTTTTAGATTCTGTACAAGCGCATTCCATATTAAGTAATATCTTTTTTTGTAAAATATTTGCTAATTAAAACATTTGCGTTACATTTGTGAGTGAATACTAACTAACAGCGTTTTAATAATTGACTAATATGGAGTTTACAGCAAGACAGATTGAAATTATGGAAGCGGCAACGCAACGTATTGATAAGCATGGGATTCAGAACCTAACGATCAAGACCTTAGCTGCGGATATTAATTTGTCAGAGCCAGCACTTTACCGACATTTTGCTGGGAAAAATGAAATTCTTTTGGGTTTATTGGTCTATTTTAAAAATGAAATGGAAGAAAGAATCAGTCAACTATCTTTTGAAAAAGATGAAAAGGCTGGGGATCGTTTGAGAAAGATATTTAATTCACAGTTGGTTACTTTTGAACAAAAACCAGCAATTGTTAGTGTGATTTTTGCTGAAAGTATATTCCATTTTGATAATTCTTTGAGTAATAAAGTGTCAGAAATTATTGACTCCATGCATAAAGTGGTTCACGAAAACATCAAAACAGGACAAAGCAAAAATCAATACAGCACATTGATAAAGCCTGGAACAATGACCACAATTATTACAGGTGGAATGAGAATGGCAGTAATGAAATGGAAGCTTTCTGGAAATAAATCGAGTGTTGAAAAAGATGGAATGAAAGTCCTCAATGGAATTTTAAAAATGATTGAAAAAAAATAGGTATGGAATCAAAACAAAAATTCACTCCACTCCACAGGTTTTTACACTGGACAATTGCTGTAGCGATGACTATGCTACTTATCACTGGCTTTCTACGGTTGTTCTGGATGAATAAACACCACATGGCTTCTATTATTGGTAGTAAAACTCAAGTGCTCGGAGAAGAGGAAATGATTGTTATTGCTAAAGCAATCCGTGAACCAATGTGGGAGTGGCACATCATTTTTGCCTATGTAATGATTTTTGCTTTTCTAGTACGTATTATTTATATGGTATTTAAAGGAATTAAATTTCCCAACCCATTCAATAAAAATTTGTCTGTAAAAGAGCGATTACAAGGAAGTACTTATGTGTTCTTTTATGTTTTTGCTTTTATTTCTATTGTTACTGGAGTCTCCTTAAAACAAGGTTTCTTCCCTGAGTTAAAAGATCCCATTGAAACAGTTCATAAACTCGGAATATATTGGTTTCCACTATTTATTTTGCTTCATTTTGTAGGGATAGTAATAGCAGAATACACCAATAAAAAAGGAATTTCTTCTGAAATGATCAGTGGAAAATAATACTGTATAAACTAAAAAAATTTGCACAATGAAGTTAGTTAGCGCTCACAAGCTTTTGTTTTCAATGCTCTTTGTTTTGAATTTAAGTTTTCTTCAAGCACAAGAAGTGTGGACCTTAGAACAGTGTATTGATTCAGCAGAAGTGCACAACAAGCGATTAAGAATTAACGCTTTGGAGATGGAGTCGAGCCTCCAGCAAGAAAATGTTGTGAAAGGATATCGAATGCCAAAATTAAATCTGAATGCAGATTATAAATACTTTACCGATTTGCCTTATCAACTAATGCCAATGAGTGTTTTTGGTGGTCCCGATGGTCAATTCAAAGAGGCTCAGTTTGGTGTTCCCCATCATTTAAATGCTGATTTAACATTGGCTATTCCGATTTATAATCCAGAATTATATGGAAACATTAAAACCACGAAGGCAGCGACAGAACTCACACGCATTCAAAACCTGAAGTCAAAAGAAGAAGTGTTTTTTGAAGTTTCATCGGTGTACTATAACGCTCAAATTATTGCCCGAAGTTTAGACTTTATTGATTCCAATATTGTTAATGCGAAACAATTGCTCAAGAATGTTGAATTACTTCAAACACAGGAGTTATTAACTGGGACAGATGTGAAAAGGGCGCGATTAAAACTGCTTCAACTGGAAAAAGAACGAGAAACAAGTTCTGTGAAGTACGAACGTGTATTGAATGTGCTCAAGTTTTTAATGGGCAGACCTTTATCAGAAAGTATTGATATCGACCAATCAATTGCTTTTAAAAAGATTGAAAATTATGAAGCTACGAGTTCGCTTTCAGTTCAACTAGCAGAGGCAAGGGCAGAATTATTATATACCCAAATCAACACCTTAAACAAATCACGTTACTTACCTTCTTTAAATGCTTTTGCAACTTATGGAACAACAGGATACGGCTACGATCAAGAACCGAATCGATTTCTTAATTTTTATCCCAAAGGTTTAGCAGGAATTCAACTTTCTATGCCACTCTTTAATGGGATGGTCACCAAACGAAAAATTCAGCACAAACAATTAGAGATTGACGCTACTTCAATACAATTGGAATTGATGCAAGATCAGGCTGAAGTCAATATTGAAAATGCCATAAAGGAAAAGAACAATGCAAATACTGCTATGGAAATGGTAGAAGAGCAGTTGAAATTAGCAGAGTCTATTTATGATCAAACGATTCTGCAACACCGTGAAGGACTAGTTTCTTTAACCGATGTTATCATGGCAGAAAACGAAGTAAACAAAGCTCAAATGGAATATTTAGCGACTATAATAGAATACCTTAAAGCAGATTTAAAGTTGAAAAAAGAGTCTGGAAACTTATTGATTAAATAACACGAATAAAGAAATCATGAAAAATATAATTACGATTGTTGTACTTGTCGGGCTTATCGGGTTAACCGTATTTCAGCTGACGAAAAATAAAGCAAAAACAGAAGCTATTGTTTTTCATTACGATAAAAATAAAACCATTAAAGTTGAAGCAATTACTGCAGAAGTTTCTAATATGGATACCCGCCAAACCATTGATGGGAACTTTATGGCGAATCGTGAAGTGAAATTAAACGCAGATATTCAAGGAAAGATTGATGCAGTTAGAGTTGACTTAGGAAGTGAAGTGAAAAAAGGACAAATCCTCATTGAATTGGATAATTCTCTTTTGAAATTACAATTAGAGAGTGTGAAAATTCAAGTTCAAGACTTAGAAAAGGATTTTGAACGCTACACAATTTTGACCGAAGCAGATGCGATACAAAAAGCGAAATTGGATAAAATTCAATTGCAATTGCAGTCTGCGATAATTCAGCGAAGAACCATTGAGGAACAGATTAATAAAACAACAATTCGTGCACCATTTGACGGGACAATCACTCAGAAGTTTGTAGAAATTGGAGCTTTTGCTGCACCTGGAGTTCCATTGCTTCAGCTAAGTCAAATGAATATTTTACGTTTTACAGCTTATGTTGCAGAAGGTGAAGTGAATCAGTTGGGTTTAAATGATGAGGTGATTTTAAAAGCCGATCAATATCCACATGTCGATTTCACAGGGAAAGTTGTTGCTATTGGAAGTAAAGCCAATCCTGCAGCGCGTTATCCTGTAGAAATTGAAGTTAAAAACGAAAAAGAAACTCCAATTCGAGCAGGAATGTTCGGACAAGTAGTTCTAGAGAAGAAAACTGAAAAAAGTGGAATTGTGCTGCCACTTTCTGTAATTCAAGGTCAACTCGATGATGCAAAAGTTTATGTCGTAAAAAACAACAAAGCTGTTCTGGTTCCTGTACAAATACTATCCACTGAAGGGGCCTCTGTTTTAGTAGGAGAAGGACTTTCGGCAGGAGACAAAATCGTGAGTAGAGGATTTGTGAATTTGTTCGACGGAATAAATGTGAATTACGAATAGTTCAATTACGAATTACGAATTCAAGATGTACTTCGCCAATTCGTAATTCGTAATTCATAATTTTTAATTGAAAAAAGATGAATATTACAGAAATTTCCATAAAACGACCTTCGCTCATCATTGTTATGTTTGGTGTTTTTACCCTTTTGGGATGGATAGGCTTTAAAAACTTGAGCTATGAGTTAATGCCTGATTTTAATCAACCTGTTGTGGTGATTAAAACTGGATATCCAGGAGCAGATCCTGAAGAAGTTGAAACATCAGTCAGTGAGAAAATCGAAGATGCACTTTCAAATCTTGAAGGTATAGATTACTTAGTTACGAAGTCTTTGCCCAATGCATCGGTAATCATCGTCAACCTAAAATATGGTGTTAATCTTGACAATACCATGCAGGATGCGCAGCGGTATATTGATAACATTCGAAAAGATTTACCCGCCGATATTTTAAGTCCTGAAATGAGTAAAGTTTCTCCAAATGACTTACCGATTATGTCGATCAGTGCAACGAGTGATATGCCGGCTACTGAGTTTTATCAAAAAATGAAAAATGATTTTCTCCCTCAGATTCAACAAATTCAAGGAGTGGCAGAGCTGACATTACTAGGAGGAAGAGAACGAGAAGTTCAAGTGAATATTCAACCTCATTTATTGAAGCAACATAAAGTTTCAATTCTTCAAGTTGTCCAAGCAATTAATCAATCCGGTGTAGATATTCCAGCAGGAAACATTCGAACTGAAGAATTTGATAACACACTGCGGTTAAAAGGAAAGTTTAACACACTTGAAGAAATAGAAAATGTTCAAGTGGCTATGCCGATGCCTGGAAATCCGATTTATGTAAAAGATATTGCCAAAGTAGAAGATAAAACGGTTGAAATTACTTCTGTGAGTCGCTACAACGGAAAAGAAGGAATAGGAATTCTATTGAAAAAACAAGGAGATGCCAATGCCGTGGATGTATCGCGAAATGTGCGAGAACGATTCGATAAAATTGCAGCAACTTATGACGAAGAAAATGTCCAATTCGTTATTGCAGATGACAGTACAGATAACACAATTGAAGCGGTGAATTCAGTTGTATTTGACTTAATATTGGCAGTAATTCTAGTGTCTTTAGTGATGCTTTTATTCCTTCGAAGCTTTAGAAATTCACTCATTGTTTTAATTGCCATTCCAACGTCTTTGGTAACTGCTTTTGCCATGATGTGGATTTTAGGATATACATTAAATCTCATGACTTTATTAGCCATGTCTCTAATTATTGGAGTTTTGGTGGATGATGCTACAGTCGTTTTAGAAAATATTCAAGTTCATCTTGATCGTGGAAAAGAAAAACGCAAAGCAGCAATGGATGGACGAATGGAAATTGGGTTTTCCGCTTTATCAATTACACTTGTGGATATCGTGGTTTTCGTTCCAATTCTCTTCCTTCAAGTTTTCGTTGCAGATATGTTAAAACAATTTTCTGTTGTGATTATCACCTCCACTTTAACGAGTTTATTGGTCGGGTTTACATTGACACCTTGGCTGGCTTCGAGAGTTGGAAAGAAAGAGGATTTACAAGCGACCAATTTCTTCAATAAATTCTTATTGTGGTTTGAAGTTCAGCTGGATAGATTACAAGAAATGTACGGCCGTCAATTGAAATGGGTACTTAACCATAAATTGATATTTGTAGGATTTGTGCTGGCTTTATTTGCATTAACGGGTGTAATAATGAAACAAGGAATTATCGGAAAAGAGTTAATTGCCACAGGAGATCAAGGAAAGTTTTTACTGGGCTTAGAATTTGATAAAAACACCTCCATCCATGCCAACAATAACGTTTCTGCGGAAATAGAAGATTTTATATTGCAACAAGATGCCGTTGAAAGTTTATTCAGTAACGTGGGAGGTCCAAGCACAGGAATCGGAAGCCTTGGTGTAGGATCCGCTTACCGAACAGAAATGACCATTCAACTCAACGATAAGAAAGGAGATGTTTCCACAGAGTCTTATATGCGCCAATTGAGAACAGAATTAGAAGATCGTTTTACTGGAATCAAATATTCAATTATTGCTATGGGATTAGTTCCCAGAACAGCACCTATTGAAATTACCTTAAGTGGAGCTGATTTAGATTTGGTAATGGAAACTGCAGATCATTTGCATGGAGTCTTGGAGAACATTCCAGGAACAGATAATATTTTGCTTTCAGTTGAAGAAGGAAGTCCTGAATACCGTGTGATACCCGACAAAAACTTAATGCAACGCTTCGGATTGACCACGGCTTATGTTGGAATGAGTTTGCGTACCTCTTTCAATGGAAACGATGACGCCTCTATTACTGAAGACGGAAATGAATATCCTGTGCGTGTTCAACTGGCCAGTTTTAATCGTGAAAATGCAAAAGATGTTTCGAATTTACCGATTATTAATCCGAAAGGAATGCCAATAGAGGTAAAGCAATTTGCCAAAGTAGAAAAGAACAGTTCACCTTCTTTATTGGAACGAAAAGACAGACAACCAGCGGTTACAATTACAGCAAATGCATTGGGGAAACCTTCTGGAACTGTAGCTGATGAGGTTGTAGCTTATGTCAAAGAGCATCCCTTACCAGCAGGAATTGAAATGACATGGGGAAGTGATGTGAAAAGACAAAATGATAGTTTTGGAGCTTTAGCGAATGTATTGCTGATCTCTTTTCTGTTAATCTACCTCATTCTTGTTGCACTATACGACAGTTATGTTTATCCATTTGTGGTTTTATTCTCCATTCCAGTGGCATTAATCGGCGCTTTCTTGGCACTGAACTTATCTCTGAGTCACCTGAGTTTATTTGCCTTACTAGGACTAATTATGTTGATGGGACTCGTGACGAAAAACGGAATTTTAATCGTCGATTTTGCCAACCAGATAAAAGCCACTGGAAAAGATTACAAAACAGCTTTGATTGAATCTGGAAAAGGACGGTTAAGACCGATTCTAATGACCACATTATCAATGGTTATTGGGATGCTGCCTATTGCATTAGCAACTGGTTCAGGAAGTGAATGGAAAAATGGTTTAGCTTGGGTTATTATTGGTGGACTATTGTCATCATTGATTTTAACAGTGTATTTAGTTCCTGTAGTTTACGCTTTTGTTGACGGAGTGAAATTGAGGTTTCAAAAAGAAAAGAAATGAGAGAAATACTAACTATCGTAATGTTTTCAGTGCTTTCGTTTTCTGTATTGAGTCAGAATAATGACTATTACGATTTAAAAGTGATTGTCAAAGAGCTTAGAAATAACACTGGAATCGTTCAGTTTTCACTGTACAATGAAAAAGGAAGTATTCCCGATGAAAAATTCGAGAAGCTATATAAATCTGGAAAAGTCAAGATTAAGAATAAAACTGCAGAGTTTACTTTTCGCGTGTTAAAAGGAGGAACTTATGCTGTAAACATTCTACATGATGAAAATTCTAACGGCGTAATAGACAAGGGGTGGGTTTTACCGGTTGAAGGAGTAGGGTTTTCAAATTATAAAAGTATAGGTTTAACGAATCGACCCAATTTTGAAAAAGCATCTTTTCTTTTAAATAAAGATAAAGAAATTGAAGTAAAGGTGATTTATATGTAAGTTTAATGATGAGTACTTGTCTAAATCATGAATCCATTTGAATTATGTTTACATTTATCATTTAAGATTAAAATCAACTAAAAGAACATGAAGAGAACTGCAACTCTACTTGGCGCAACAGGATTAATTGGCGGACATATACTCGAGTTATTACAAAATGATTCTTATTTCGAAGAAGTTAGGGTTATCGTTAGGCGTCCACTAGAAATAGCTCATCCAAAAGTGAAGGTAGTAGTGATTGACTTTGCAGACGAGTTTCAATTTAAAGCTGCAATGGAAGGAAGTGACCTGGTCTTCTGTGCTATTGGAACAACGCAAAAGAAGGTGAAAGGAGATAAAAAACTGTATCGCTCAATTGATTTTGATATTCCAATAAACGCAGCAAAGCACAGTATAAAATATGGGTGTAAACAATTTCTTATCGTTTCTTCATTAGGTGCAGACAGTTCAAAAAGAGGATTTTATTTGAAGTTAAAAGGTGAAGTAGAAGAAGCACTCATCGCCAAGATGCATCCCACTGTAGGTTTTCATTCATTGTCTATTTTTAGACCTTCCCTTTTGCTAGGAGACCGCAAAGAAAAGAGACTGGCCGAAGACATTGGTCAATTCTTTGGGAAAGTTTTGAAATTCCTTATGCCTGGAAAGTCGAAGCCCATTGAAGGAGAGAATGTCGCCAAAGCAATGGTTGCTGCAGCAAAATTGAACAAAAAAGGCGTGGAAATTTATCATTATAAAGAGATGAAGGAGTTGGTGGGGTAGGTTTTTAAAAGAAATCTTTTACTTACAAGGCACAAAGTTTTGGGTTTTAAGATCCTCCCCCTTTATCCCCCTTATGTATTTGTTTTTTAACGGTATAACTCCAAAGGAGGAATTGCTCGGGACTATGCTTTGTTTTTTA
Organism: Brumimicrobium sp.; assembly: GCF_048268645.1. Taxonomy (NCBI): domain Bacteria; kingdom Pseudomonadati; phylum Bacteroidota; class Flavobacteriia; order Flavobacteriales; family Crocinitomicaceae; genus Brumimicrobium; species Brumimicrobium sp. The sequence goes on from NZ_JBLWVE010000001.1 coordinate 738,869, forward strand.
AGAGAAAACTTTCTCTTCCAAATCATCATCAAAACCCATAAAAGTGAGTCTCTACGTCTTCTCCGTCAGCTGACGGCGCCAAGGGGGGAGGATTACACTTCGAATCACACCCACAAAAAAGAAGCTCAATTGCTTGAACTCCTTTAAATGAGTAACGAAAAAAACTTATTCAACGATGATCAAATAATTATTCTTCTTTCCTTTTCCTAAAAGGATAAATTTATCACTAATTAATTGTTCTTCTGTTAACGTAAAATCCTCCTTTACTTTAGATTTATTCACGCTGATTGCATTTCCTTTCAATTCTCTTCTGGCTTGACCATTCGACTCTAGGAAACCTGTTTTAGCTGAAAGTGCATCGATAATTCCAACCCCTTCTTTCAATTCATCTTTTGATAAAGTTGCTTGTGGAATTCCTTCAAATACAGCAAGGAAATCCTTTACTGAGAGTGATCTTAAGTCCTCTTCTGTCGATTTTCCAAATAAAATATTTGAAGCAGCAATAGCTGTTTTTAAATCTTCTTCAGAGTGAACCGTAATGGTAATGATTTCAGCCAACTTCTTTTGCAATTGACGCAAGTGAGGAGCTTCGTTATGAGCAGCAACAAGCGTGTCAATTTCTTCTTTTGAAAGGAAGGTAAATATCTTTATATAACGCTCAGCATCTTCATCAGTTGTATTTACCCAGTATTGGTAAAATTCATAAGGAGAAGTACGTTCAGGATCTAGCCAGATGTTACCACCTTCTGTTTTTCCAAACTTAGTACCGTCTGCCTTTGTAATCAATGGACAAGTTAAAGCAAAAGCTTTTCCACCCGAAACACGGCGAATCAATTCAGTACCAGTGGTAATGTTACCCCATTGGTCTGAACCACCCATTTGCATGGTTACCTCCTTGTTATTATATAAATGTAAGAAATCATAACCTTGTACCAATTGATATGAGAATTCAGTGAAAGACATTCCTTCAGCATTTTCACCTGTCAATCTTTTCTTAACAGAATCTTTTGCCATCATGTAGTTCACCGTAAGGTGTTTTCCTACATCTCGAATAAATTCAAGGAATGAAAAATCCTTCATCCAATCATAATTATTCACTAATACTGCAGCATTTTCATCCTCAGTATCAAAGTTTAGAAATTTACTCAATTGGTTTTTGATTGCATTTTGATTGTGTTTCAATTCTTCCTCATTGAGCAAGTTACGCTCTTGAGATTTCATTGATGGATCTCCAATCATTCCTGTTGCTCCACCTAAAAGTGCTACCGGTTTGTGACCAGCACGTTGAAAGTGACGTAACATCATAATGCTCACCAAATGGCCAATGTGTAATGAGTCCGCTGTTGGGTCAATCCCCACATAAGCAGCCCTCATTTTCTCTAGTAAATGCTCTTCTGCACCAGGCATGCTATCGTGAATCATGCCTCTCCATGTCAATTCCTCTATGAAGTTCTTCGCCATTTTTATAAATTTTCCTCAAAAATACTATGGATATCTCAATTTGACGTGATTTTGTAGGTTATTTTAACTTGATTTAGGAGTTTGGTTGATTTACAACAGAAGAATAAGCAATCGTGATAGTTTAATCATTAGAAAGTGTTTTTAAGAAGTTCATTTACATTGTTTTAGGTTAATGTTGTATTTTCACAGCAAACTACTTGCTTTTTATTACTAATTATATTTAAAACTATTACGTATGAAAAAATTAAATCTATGTTTATTAACCTTGTCACTTTCTGTTTTTCATCTTTTAAACGGACAACAAAATCAGACTGTGCTTAATGGAAATAGTGTCGCAGCCACAATTGAAGATGATGGAACACTATTTCATAAAAAAGGTTCCTCATCATCCGGCTACGAAGTTGCTGCAGGAAGTGGAAATCATCTCCTTTATTACGGTGGGTTTTGGTTTGGAGGAACGAATCAGAATGGGGAATTGAAACTAGCGGCAAACCTGTTTGATAGTGATTTCTACAGAGGTCCATACTCTTCAACGAACGCTTATTATGATACTGCATATGTTTATGCATATGAAAGTGGGATATGGAAAGTGAAAAAATCAGAAATTATTTATCACATAGATAATTATAATCAACCCGGTTATGTTGCCCCAGCTGGAATCGCTGAATGGCCTGGAAATGGCAACCCTTCAATAGGAGTTGCTGCACAGTTAGCCCCTTTTGTAGACCTCAATAACAATGGTGTTTATGAACCTTATGAAGGGGATTACCCATGTATTAAAGGAGACGAAGCTGTTTACCAAATAATACATGAAGATAAACCTCACAACAATTCAGGAGGCGATAAAGTAGGGGCCGAAGTACATATAATGTTATATCATATTGCTTCAAATGACTTTGTTGATTCTACTACTTTTATTGATATGAAAGTGTATAACAGAGGACAAAATTCATTTAATGATTTTAAAGTTGCTTTTTACCTCGATCCTGATATTGGTTCTTTTGAAGATGACTACATTGGGTCGGCTCCTGCAAAAAATATGATTTATGCATACAACGGTCCTAATTTTGACTCGGGTCAACAGGATGCGCCAGGATACCAAAGCAACCCGCCTGCTATAGGAATTGTGAGTTTAAATAGAGGCACACAATATTCAGGTTATTTTAATAGGTCAGATTTAGGTACTCCTGCCAATGATGATCCTAGTACGCCAGCGGATTACTGGAATTACATGAATGGAAAATGGAAAAATGGTGCTGATTGGGTAAATGGGGGTACTGGATTTCCTGGTTCTTCAGGTTCTACTTTAACTCCTACACAACATATCTATGATGGTAATCCTTATTTAGGAACAGGATGGACAGAACATGATATTGATGGAAGTGGAACTTCAAATACACCTGGCGATAGAAGGTTTTTTATGACTACTGATGATGAGGTTTTTCAACCAGGTGACGTGTTGACCTACAGTTATGCTGTGATAGTTAATCGCCAAGGAAATCAATTGGAAAATGTGCAAGGAATACTTGATTATGCTGACTTAGTACAGAACTACTACGACAATACAGTTTATTCTTGTAATCAGGTGGGAACTGGAATATCAGATGATTTTGATTTAACTCAAGAGAATGCTAGATTGAGTTTTGAAATAACACGTCTAGACGGAGAAGGAAATATGTCTCGTGCCGTGAAAATAAATGCTCAAACAGAACAAAATATTTTGGACAGTACTGCCGTGAAAAGAGTAGGATATCAAAGAGGAGAAGGACCAATTGAAGCCTATTTAACAGATACGATTACCCATGCGACAGGTCATTTCATTTTGAAATTTAATAATTATGTTGATATAGATACTGCCCATTGGACGGTTTATCACTATGATACTGCAGGTGGAGTTTTAATCGACTCTGTAAACTCAAATTCAGCCATTAATGTTGGCAATGAGCTTGATATACCACAGTGGGGAATGGCCATAAGAATTAAGCAAATGGATTATTTTTGTTCAACTGGAGATCAGTTTTGTGCAGAAAGAGATAAGGCCGCAAAACCATTAGAAGCAAAACTATCATTTGAAGATGAAAATAACAGCTGGTTAACAGGAGTAAAAAATGCGAATGGTATGTCTCCTGTGAACTGGATTATGTCTGGAAGCTTTGATGGTTCGAATAACGCAATTCCAGGAGATAGCATTCATAACCCTGCATGTTATTCTTCAAACTATAAGGATCCGAATAATTTATTCACGAAACTTGCGGGTGGAATTGTTTCTCCAAGTAACTTGGCGCGATTCGGTGAGTGTGATTTAACACCTGTAGCTTTAGCAAGTTCGGTTGGTAGTTACAGCTTACTGTCATCTATAGTACATCTTGATTTACCTACAGTTTATCAACCCAGTATCGATATCGTTTTTACTAATGATAAAAGTAAATGGACAAGAAGTCCAGTGGTAGAACTGAATAAAGATGAATTGAACTCTGTAAATGGAGCAAAGGCAGGTTTCTTGCGTCAAAGTCCATCTGTAGATAAGGAAGGAAACCCTGATGGCACCGGTACAGGAATGGGTTGGTTTCCAGGCTATGCTATTGATGTTGAAACAGGACGAAGATTGAATATCGTTTTTGGAGAAAACTCAACCATGACTGATGATAATGGAGCAGATATGATTTGGAATCCTTCTGATCGATTAATGGACAATGATGGTAATTATGTTTTAGGTGGTCAACATGTAATTTACGTTTATGGCGGTCAAAATGATGGCATGCCTAATTATGACGAAGGTGCATTCATTCATCAACAGCTGTCCTTAGAAACAATTCTTGGATACAGAAATGTATACTCTAACCTATCATGGGTAGTTCAACCTTTGCTTAAGCAGGGAGAACAATTATTGTCTTCGGATGCAAGGTTAGCTGTTAGAATTAACAAAGAATTCAAAACGAATGTTTTATCAAATCAAAATGAAGGGAAACCAATGTTTAGTTGGGATGTTATTCCTTACGATGAAGTCCTTTCGGTAGGTGATGTGGAGATAAAGCAAAGTGATGTAAAAATCTATCCAAACCCTGCTACAAATCAATTAAATATTGTTTGGGATGAAATAGACGTTAAGGAAATAAAAATCACTTCTTTTCAAGGTAAAACTGTTAAAAGTCTAGCCGCCAATGGTGTAAAAGGAGATTTGAAAATCGATATAAATGACCTTTCTCCAGGGATTTACTTTGTAAATGTTGGAAATACAGTTCATAAGTTGATTGTGAAATAAGTGTTGAAAGCTTAAGCTTTAGAAATGCGAGGTAGAAATACTTCGCATTTTTTTTATGTCCGTATTTTATAATTCAGAACATTCATTAACTTCATGTGTTTTATTCCAACACATAACTTTTAACGAGAATTACTTCATAATTTAAAACGATGAGATATCTACTTTTTTCCCTTAGTGTATTGCTTTTTGTAGCTTGTAATAATGAAAAAGTGTCTACTTTCACACTGGAAGGTCAAATTGAAAACCCTGAACGAAATTTCCTCTTGCTTCAACAAGAAAGTAATATTGAGAAAAAGGAAACAACATTTATTGATACGATTTTTCTTGATGCAGCAGGAAAGTTTAAGGTAAGTTTTAATGAAGAACCACATTTTTACCGTCTCATTGTAAACGAAAAGTTAAGTGTACCCTTAGTTTTGGGTCAAGGCCAAAGTGTAAAAATTAATATCGACGCCACAGGAACTGAAGTTACAGGTTCAAAAGACACGGATTTACTTTTAGAATATGAGACCTTTCGTGCAGCATCTTTAGAGCGTTTGGTTCGGACAATAAGAAGAGAAATTACCGCCGAGAGCAAAAATGAAAATCCTGATCCATTAAAAATTGATTCCTTAGGAAAGTTAGAAATCAGCAATTATGATCTACACCTTGAAGAGCTGAATACTTTCATAAAAGATAAAATGGGGACAAGCCTTGCACTTTATCCAACTTCCATTCGCTGGAAAGGCGAAGAAAACATTGAGTTTTATAATGAATTAGTCACCGCTTTTGAAACAAAACACCTAGACTTATCAATTTCTCATGTTTTGCGTGAAAAAGTAACACGACTCCAACAAACTTCTATTGGGGGAACTGTTTCAGACATTGCGTTAAAAACCCCGAAAGGAGATGAGGTAAAACTTTCTGATGTCAGTAAAAAACTTACTCTAGTTGAATTCTGGGCAAGCTGGTGTGGTCCATGTCGAAGAGAGGGCCCCGTCCTTAAACGATTATACAACAAATACAACAATCAAGGATTTGAGATCTACAGCATTTCTTTAGATACCAACGAAAAGCATTGGCTTGGCGCTCTAGAAAAAGACAGTCGAACATGGACAAACGTTTCGTCTTTAGAAGGGTTTACTACTCCTGCAGCTTATGCATATTCTGTTACCGCCTTACCCATGAATTACTTGATTGATGAGGAAGGAGTGATTATCGCTAAAGGGATACACGGAGATGATTTAGAACAATTGGTGGAGGAGTTGATGATTCAATAATTTTCGCATCAATAAACTATACTTTTAATATTGGGGATGCTATGAATCCCTTCAGAATTGATATATTTTATAGCGTAAAAGTATTGGTTGTTAATAGAAATTTCAATATCGAAGAAGGAGTTTACGGAAGGGTCTTCAATGATTTTTATTAACTTTGAAGAAAGAATTGAACCTAAAAAATAAATGGGTGAATTTCAGCGTAAACACAAAATTTTGGAAAGTCTCACCACGAGATGAAATCTCGCGGTATCCCTTAGTTTGTATTGTTATTTATTTAGAGCTTTTAGAATATGTTTATCTTGAGCTTAATAATAATGAATGACAACCAACCGATAAGAGTGAATTATTCGCGGCGCAAGGTATTCGAGGCCTATCCCCTGATTAAATCTCTTATCGGTTATTTCTGAACAGGTATCAAATGGAAATTAAGGTTTTTAGACCTATTATCAGGGTTTCGATAGC